>NZ_JBVJHB010000007.1:106920-438310 GCF_055587045.1 Streptomyces sp. NPDC048671
GTACTGGAAGCGCTCCTGGGTGTCGTGGCGGAGAAGACGGGATATCCGGCGGAGATGCTGGAGCCCGGCATGGACCTTGAGGCGGACCTTGGGATCGACTCGATCAAGCGGGTCCAGATCCTCGGTGCGTTGCAGGAGCGGTTCCCGGTGTCGGGTGATGTCGACCCGGAGCGGCTCGGTGAACTGCGCACGCTCGACGACGTCGCCGGCTTCCTGAGCGCTGCCGCCGCCCCCGTACCCGCCCCCGCTGCCTCCGCCGTGAGCGCACCCGTTCCCGCCGCTTCCCAGGCGCCCCTGGTGGTGGACTACCCGAGTGCTCCCGGTGTCGGGCGGACCTTCGCCTCCGTGCAGGAACTGCCCGCGCCGTACCGGGTCGTGGAGGCCTACGCGGACCACCGGACCGCGCTCGTCGTGGACGACGGGTCGGCGCTGGCCAGGCCGGTGATCGGCGCGCTGCGTGCCGACGGCTGGCGGGTCGAGGTCGTGGGGCTGCCCGGTGAGGTGGCGACCACGGAGGCCGCCGACTCGGTGCAGCAGCTGCGGACATGGGACACGGCCGAGCTGGCCCGTGCGGTGACCACCACGCGCATCGACCTGGTCGTGCAGCTGGTGGCCGCCACCGGACAGGAGTGGGCCGACGCGGCACAGCGGCTGGCGCACACCGTACTCGTGGCGAAGCAGACACAGCCCGCGCTGAAGGCGGCCGCCGCGGCCGGCAACCGAGCCGGCTTCGTGGCCCTGACCCAGCTCGACGGGGCCAACGGATACCGGGGGAGCGAGTCCGGGTCGGCGCTGCTGGGCGGGGTCTCCGGACTGGTGAAGACCCTGGGCATCGAGGTGCCGGAACTCTTCACCCGCACCGTCGACTTCGCACCGGGTCTGGACGACCGGACGGTCGCCGACCGCTTCCTGGGCGAGATCGGCGACCTGGCCACGGACCTCGCGGACGTCGCCCACGACGCCCGCGGGCGCCGCACGGTCGTCCCCTCGGCCGAGGCCCCCGCCGGGCACCTGGCCGTCGTACCCGAGATCGATGCCAGTGACCTGCTCGTGGTCACCGGCGGGGCCCGCGGCATCACGGCGGACTGCCTCCAGGCGCTGGTCGACGCACGGCCGGCGGGGCTGCTGCTCCTGGGCCGCAGCGAGGTGGCGCCGGAGCCCGAGTGGGCGGCCGGACTGGAAGGCGCCGGGCTCAAGGGCGCGATCGCCAAGCGGATCGCCGCCACCGGCGAGAAGCCCACCCCGCGCGGGGTCGAGGCGGTCTACCGGGAGGTGGCCGGCAGCCGGGAGATCACCGAGAACCTGCGGCGGCTGCGGGCGAGCGGCGCCACCGTCGAGTACGTGGTCGTCGACATCACCGACGCCGCCGCCGTACGGACCGCGCTGGCACCGTACGCGGGCCGGGTCACCGGAGTGGTGCACGGTGCCGGTGTGCTGGCCGACCGGCTGATCGTGGAGAAGACCGCGGAGGAGGTGCACCGCGTCCTGGGGACGAAGATCCTCGGCCTCGGCCATGTGCTGGACGCGCTGCGCGGCACCGCGAACCTGCGGCACCTGGTGTTCTTCTCGTCCGTCGCCGGCTTCTTCGGCAACCGGGGCCAGTCGGACTACGCGGTCGCCAACGAGGCGCTCAACCGGCTCGCCGTCCGGCTGAAGCACGAACTGCCCTCGGCACGGGTGACCTCGGTCAACTGGGGTGCCTGGGACGGCGGGATGGTCACCGACGACCTGCGCAGGATGTTCGCCTCGCGCGGTGTGGAGCTCGTCCCGGTACGGACCGGGGCCGGCATCTTCGCCGAGCAGTTCACCGCGGCGCGCGGCCACGACACGGTCATCGTCGCCGGTCCGCTGAAGCCGCTGTCCGCCCCGCCCGCCGCAGGACCGGGCACCCCGGTCTCGCTGCTCGCGGACCGCGATCTGGCGGAGCTGGCGGCGGACGCCCTGCTGAGCGACCACACGATCGACGGCAAGAAGGTGCTGCCCGCCACCGCCGCGCTCGGCGCCCTGATCGGTGCGGCCGAGACGGCGAGGGGGAAGACGGTCACCGAGGTGAGCGGCTTCCGGGTCTTCAAGGGAGTCGTCCTGGACGGAGAGGGCGAGGCCCCCTCGCGGCTGCGGCTGTTCCTGGAGCCGGGCCGGGACTCCCGGCCGGACACGGTGGACGTCCTGGCGTCCGCCGTGGACGGTGCCGGACAGAGCCGGCCCGCGTACGGCGCCAACCTGGTCACGAGCGACGCCGGAGCCGGCCTCGCGGACCGTACGGACCTGGCCGGGACCGCACGCGGGACGAGCGGCACGGACGCGGGACCGCTGTACCGCAACGGCACGCTCTTCCACGGACCGAGCCTGCGCGGCATCCGCCGCGTCCTGTCCTCGGACGCGCGGGGCCTGCTGCTGAGCGCCCGGCTCACCGACGGACGGCCGGCACGCGGCGCGTACCACGGAACGCTCCACAGCCCGGTGCTGGCCGATCTGCTGCTCCAGGCCGCGCTGGTCTGGGTCCGGCAGCACCGGAGCCGGGCGTGCCTGCCGATGGAGATCGCCCGGACCCGCTTCTTCGCCGAGATCCCCGACGACCAGGAGTTCCTGATCGCCGTGGAGAACATCGAGGAGGTCAGTACCGGCATCACCTGCTCGGTCACCGCACTCGACCGGGAGGGCCGTGTGCTCCAGGTCATGGACGGGGTGTCGGTGGTGGAGGACCCGCAGCTGGAGGGCAAGTTCGGGCAGCCCGTGCACGTCGCTGCCGGCACCGTCTCGGTCTGACACACCGGCCGGTGCTCCCTCTCCCCCCGCCCCTCACCGGGCGCCCGGCCGGGACGCCCCTCACCGGGCTCCCGACCGGCCCCATTCGGACAATCGGAGGCTGACCCCTCATGGGCAAGTACGCGATCGTCGGCCTGGCCTGCCTCTTCCCGGGCGCCGGGACCCCCGACGACTACTGGCGGAACCTGATCGGCGGCGTGGACTCACGCACCGACGGAGGCAGCCGGATCTTCGGGCACTCCCCACAGGCCAGGGAGACCGACCCCGAGGACAGGCACCGCATCTACTGCCTGCGGGGCGGATTCCTCGACGCGCACGACGCGCACGACGCGAGCTCCGCGTCCGCGGGTTCTCCGTCCGCGGAGACCGGCGGACCGTCCGCGGGGACCGCCGGGAGCGGCGGCCCAGGGGCCCTCCGTGAACCGAATGAATACCTTCTCCCGCCCGACTACCTGGCCGGTCTCGACCGCTCGTTCCACTGGGCGCTCGCAGTGGCCAGGGACGCTCTGGCCGACGCGGGCCAACCCCCCGCGGCCGCGGACGGCCGGAGCGGGCGGAGGACCGGGGTGGTGTTCGGGAACTATCCGTTCCCCACCCCGGCCTCCGGCCGGCTCGTGGGAGAACTGTGGGACACGGCGGTCGCCGAGGGGCTCGTGGACGCGGGCTTCCCGGACCGTGCCCGTACCGACGCGGGCTTCCCGGAAGGCGCAGGCCCCACCCCGCCGGCCGGCGGCGACAGCGCCGCCGGTCAGGGGGACGGCTCACCCGACGGCACGGCCGCCGCCCACAACCTGTGGGCGGGCGGCATGCCCGCCCAGGTGGTGGCCGCGGCGCTCGGTCTGGAGGGGCCGCGGCTCACCCTGGACGCGGCCTGCTCGTCCGCGCTGTACGCGCTCAAGCTGGCCTGCCTCCACCTGGAGACCGGCCGCGCCGACGTGATGCTCGCCGGAGGCGTCTGCGCCCCCGACCCCACCGTCGTCCACCTGTCCTTCTCCGATCTGCGGGCCTACCCGCAGGACGGGTTCAGCCAGCCCTTCGACGCCCGCTCCCGGGGCATCGTCACCGGCCAGGGCGCCGCCATGATCGCGGTGAAGCGGCTGGCCGACGCCGAGCGCGACGGCGACCGGGTGTACGCGGTCATCGACGCGGTCGCCCTGACCAACGACGGCCCCGGCAAGCACATGCTGGCGCCGAACGCCGCCGGCCAGCAGGCCGCGTACGAGCTGGCCTACCGCGACGCGGGCGTCGACCCGTCCGCGATCCAGTACCTGGAGTGCCACGCCACCGGCACCCCGCTCGGCGACAGCACCGAACTCGGCAGTGTGGAGGAGTTCTTCGGGCGCGGTCCGCTGCTGGGGTCGGTGAAGGCCAACCTAGGGCACCTGCTGACGGTGGCCGGCATGAGCAGCCTCATCAAGGTGGTCCTGTCGCTCGCGCACGGCACCATCCCTCCCACCATCGGCGTCGAGGAACCGCTGCCCGGCACGGTCGCCGACCGGGTCGTACGGGAACTGCGGCCCTGGCCCGAACCGGCAGCCGGAAACCCGCGCCGCGCCGGCGTATCGGCCTTCGGCTTCGGCGGTACGAACGCACACGTGGTGCTCTCGGCACCGGACGGCGCGCACTTCGGCACCACGGACGACAGCGCGAAGCCGCAGCCCCCGGCCGACCCCCCGCCCCCCACCGACCCGCCCGCGCTCGCCGTCATCGGCATGGGCGCCCACTTCGGCTCCTTCACCACCCTGGACGCCTTCGAACGCGCCGGATACGAAGGGCTCGACGCCGTACGCGAGCTGCCCGAGCAGCGGTGGCGCGGCTTCGAGACCGTCACCGGCGGGCCGCTCGACCGGGCCGGGCTCGCCAGGGACGGGGTGCCCCGGGCCGCGTACATCGAGGAGTTCGAGGTCGACGCGACCTCGTACCGCATTCCGCCCAAGGAACTGGACCACTTCAACCAGCAGCACCTGCTGATGATGCGGGTCGCCGAGGAGGCACTCCTCGACGCCGGGTACGCACGGCCCCGCCCCGGCCGCGGAGCCGGCGGGAGCCCGCGCCGGGTCGGCGTGGTCCTCGGCATGGAGATGGAACCCAGCGCGCACGGCCACGGCTCCCGGTACGAACTGGGCCGCAAGCTCACCGAGTGGTGCGCGAGCGCCGGTGTGCGGCCCTCGCCCGAGCAACTGGCCGCGCTCACCCGCGCCGCCCGCAACGGCATCCACGACTCCATCGAACCCAACGAGGTCCTCAGCTACATCGGCAACATCATGGCCAGCCGGGTCTCCTCGCTGTGGAACCTCAACGGCCCCTCCTTCACCCTCTCCTCCGACAGCGCGGTCGGCGTCGACGCCCTCGACGTCGCCCGGCTCCTGCTGATGGACCCCACGGTCGAGGCGGTCCTCGTCGGAGCCGTCGACCTGGCCGCCGGACCGGAGAGCACCCTCGCCCGCGAACTGCTGGAACCCGGCACCGTCACCGGCGGACTCCGCGTCCTCGGCGAGGGCGCCGGAGCGGTCGTCGTGACCCGCCCCGAATCGGTGCCGGCGGAACGGACCCTGTACGCCACGGTGTCGGCCCTCGCCGTCCGCCACTCGGCGGGCGTCGCCCCCGGTGTGGACGCGGAGCTGGTCACCGCCGCCGCCGAGGACGCGCTCACCGCCGCCGGGCTCACCCCCGGCGAGGTCGAACTCGTCGAGACGGGGGCGGCGGACCCCGCCACCCTCGAAGGACTCGCCCGCACCTGGACCGCCGACCGGTCCGGCGGGGAGCTGCGGACCGCCGTGTCCGGTGTCCACGGCTCCATCGGTGACAGCGGCTGCGCCTCGGCGCTCGCCTCCGTCATCCGGGCCGCCCTCTGCCTGCACCACGGCTACTTCCCGGCGGCGCCGGCGGGCGTCGACACCGAACGGCTCGGCGGCTCCGCGTTCTTCCTCGCCGCCGACTCCCGGCCCTGGCTGCGGGCCCGCCGCGACGGACGGCGGGCAGCATCCGTCAGCGTCACCGGTACGTCAGGCAGCCACGCGCACGTCGTCCTCACCGGCGGCCAGGTGCGCGGCGAGGTCGCCGAGACCGACTGGGCCAGGTCCGGCGGCGGACTCGTCGTCCCCGTCGGTGCGGACGACATCGCCGGGCTGCTGCGCCGGCTCGGTGAGCTGCGCACGGCCCTGGACGGCGACTGGGCGGTCCTCGCCGAGGACCGGCCCGCCCCCCTCAAGGCGGTGCTCGTCGCGGAGGACACCGAGGGCCTTGCCCGGCAGATCGACCAGGCGCTCAAGGACCTGCCCGGTGTGTGGGAGTCCGGCGGCGAGTGGCTCTCCCCGTCCGGCAGCTACTTCACCGCCCGGCCGCTGGGCGCCAAGGGGAAGGTGGCCCTGGTCTTCCCGGGGGCGTTCAACTCGTACCTGGGGCTCGGGCATTCGCTCTTCCGCTCGTTCCCCGGCCTGCTGCCGCGCTTCGAGGCCCAGGCCGAACTCCCCGCCGAACTGCTGCGCAGCGCCTCCCTGTACCCGCGCTCGCTCGCCCCGATGGGGCGCCGCGACCTGATGCGGCGGGAGGCCGAACTCGTCGAGGACATCCCGCTGATGCTGGCGGCCGGCACGAGTTACGCGCTGCTCTCGACGGACCTGGTGCGCGAGGTGCTCGGCATCGCGGTGGACGGCGCGTTCGGCTACAGCCTCGGTGAGAGCAGCATGCTCTTCGCCACCGGCGGCTGGATCAAGAGCGCGCGCGGCGACGAGAAGATCAGCGCCTCGCCGCTCTTCGACGACATGCTGCGCGGCCCCAAGCGGACCGTGCGCGAACTGTGGGGACTCGGCGACGAGGTGCCCGACAACGAGGTCTGGTCCACCCATGTGCTCCTCGCCCCGGCGGCGGACGTACGGGCTGTCGTCCAGCGCTTCGAACGGGTCTTCATCACGCACGTCAACACCCCGCTGGAGGTGGTCGTCGCCGGTGACCCGGTCCAGTGCAAGGAGGTCATCGCCGAACTGGCCTGCCGCAGCGCCCGCTCCCCGGCCAACCACGTCATGCACTGCTCCGTGGTCGACGGGGTGCTGACCGACCTCGCCGACCTCAACCGCTATCCGACGGGCGACGTCGGGGACCTGGTGCTCTACAGCAGCCGGCACTACGCACCGGTGACCGACTTCGACGCGGACACCGTCGCCGGGAACATCGCCGTGACACTGCGCGAGACGGTGGACTTCCCGAGGCTGGTGCGACGCGCCTACGAGGACGGCTTCCGCTGCTTCATCGAGGTCGGTCCGAGCAGTACGTGTGCGCGCTGGATCCACGAGACGCTCGGGGACGAGCCCCATCTCGCGGTCTCCGTCGACCGGCGGGGCGCCCGCGGCGCGACGGACATCGCCCGCCTTGTGGCCCGGCTCGCCTCCCACGGCGTCCCGGTCGACCTCGCCCCGTTCGCACCGCCCGCCGCGCCCTCGGGCACCCGGGGCACCCTGGGGCTGCGCACCTTCACCGTCGGCGGGGCCCCCGTCCCGCCGCTGGTCGCCAAGGGCGCGGCGGCCACGATCGCCGGACTGCCCGAAGCACCGGCCGACCCCGTCGCTGCCGTCACCGTGACGCCCGTCGCGACCGCGTCCGTCACCGCGACGCCCCTCGCGACCGAGACCGTCACCGCCACCGTGGCCGACCCCGTCACCGCCACCGCGACGGCCACCGTCACCACCACCGAGGTGCCCGTCGCCGCACTCGGCGCCTCCTTCGCCGCGGGCGCGTCGACCGCAGCCGCTCCCGCCGGATCCGGGCTGCCCCTGGCTCCCGCCACTCCCGCCCCCGCAACTGCAGGGGGCGCCGAAACCGCCACGGAATGGGACTCCGCGATGTCGATCCGCCCCGCCGCCCCACCGTCCGCATCAGCAATCGAGCTGGAGCGGGAGCCCATCACGATGGTCCCGGCCACCGCCGCGACCGCGCCGCCGGCCGCACCGTCGCAGGAGCCACCGCGCCCGGCCATCTTCGGAACGCCACTGCCCGCCCGCCCCGCCCGGACCGCCGAGGAGACGACCCTCACCCTGGTACGCGGACTCCGCAGCGAGATGCTGGAGGCCCACCAGGAGGTGCTGAACGCCCAGCAGGCCCTGCGCGAACAGCTCGCGGCGCTGCTGGCCGTCTCGACCCCGGCCGCGCCCGCCACGCCCGTCGCCGCCGCGCCGGCCACCCTCCCCGCCCCCGCCGCGCCCCGGCCCCCCAAGCCCGAAGGGGTCATCTGGGACGAGCACGACCTGCTGGAGTTCGCCACCGGAAAGATCGGCAACGTCTTCGGGGAGCGGTACGCCGAGATCGACGCCTTCCGCCGCCGGGTGCGGCTCCCCGCGCCCCCGTACCACTTCGCGACACGGGTCACCGCGCTGGAGGCCGAACCCGGGGAGTTCAGGCCCTCGTTCATCCGTACCGAGTACGACGTGCCGGTCGACGCCTGGTACGCCGTGGACGGACAGGTCCCGCCCGCCGTCACCATCGAGGCCGGACAGTGCGACCTGCTCCTGATCAGCTACCTCGGAGCGGACTTCACCAACCGCGGCGACCGCGTGTACCGCCTCCTCGACAGCAGCCTCAGCTTCGTCGGCGACCTTCCCCAGGTCGGCCAGACCCTGCGCTACGACATCTGGATCGACCAGTTCGTGCGGCAGGGCGACACGATGCTGTTCTTCTTCCACTACGACTGCTACGCCGACGGCGAGCTGATCCTCAAGCTGAACAACGCCTGCGCCGGGTTCTTCACCGACGAGGAGCTGGAGAGCTCCCTCGGCATCATCCAGGGCAAGGCCGTACCGCCCGCCAAGAACGCCGCCTTCTCCGGGTCCAGCTCATTCAAGCCGCTGGCGCCCACCGCCCGTACCTCACTCACCTCCCAGGACCTGGCGCTGCTCGCCGAGGGACGGCTCGACGAGGTCTTCGGCCCCGGCCACCGCAAGCCCGAGGGGACCAACAGCTCGCTCCGGCTGCCCACCGAACAACTGCGCATGGCCGACGAGGTGACCCTGCTCGACCGCAAGGGCGGTGCGCACGGCCTCGGACGGATCGAGGCGGTCAAGCACCTCGTGCCGGACGGCTGGTACTTCACCTCCCACTTCCCGGACGACCCGGTCCTGGCCGGCTCGCTGGTCGCGGAGGGCGCCGTACAGCTGCTGGAGACGTACGCGTTCTCCCTGGGCCTGCACCTGTCCCTGCCCGACGCCCGGTTCCAGCCCGTCCCCGGGCTGAAGACCGAGGTGAAGGTGCGCGGCCAGATCACTCCGGACACCGAGCGCATCGAATACCGGATCGACGTCACCGACCTGACCCTGCTGCCCCGTCCCGCGATCACCGCTGACGTGATCGTGCTGCGCGACGGCAAGCCGTCGATCAGCGTCACCGGACTCGGCATCCGGCTGGTGGAGAAGGCGGGCACGCCCTACCGCCCGGAGGCCGGCGGCAAGGTGCCGCACTTCCTGGGTCGGCTGAGCCCCGCCACCGGTGAGCGGGCCCTGCTCAGCGAGTTCCACATGGCGCACGCGGCCAAGGGCGACCTGGCCACCGCGATGGGACCGGAGTTCGAGGTCTACGCCGACAGCCGGGCCCCGTACATCCCCAACGGCGACTTCCTCTTCGTCGACCGGGTGATGGCGCTCGAAGGCACCCGCGGGGTGCTCAAGCGCGGGGCCGTCATGGTCACCGAGTACGACTCCCCGCAGGACGCCTGGTACTACGGCGACAACGGCTCGCCCTCCATGCCCAACTGCGTCTACATGGAGTCCAGCCTCCAGGCGGCCATCCTGCTCGGCTACTACCTGGGCGCCACGCTGCCCTTCCCCGAGGAGCAGTTCAGCATCCGCAACCTCGACGGCCGCGCCACCCTCGTCAAGGACATCGACCTGCGGGGCAAGACCATCCAGCACCGCTCGACGCTGCTCTCCAGCGACCAGATGCCCGGGTCGATCCTGCAGAACTACCGCTACGAACTCTCCGCCGACGGCGAGGTGTTCTACACCGGGGAATCGCTCTTCGGCTACTTCAACGCCAAGGCCCTGGAGAACCAGGTCGGCCTGGACAAGGGCAAGCACGTCCTGCCGTGGCTCGACCAGCAGCCGGCCAGGCCCGCCGGAATCCGCCGGGTCGAACTCGCCGCCCACCGGGCCGCCGAGGACGCACGCGGCGGACCCCGGCTGGCCGGCGGCCACCTCGACCTCGCCGAGTGGGTCGACATCCTGCCCGGCGGCGGCAAGCACGGCCAGGGCTATCTGCGGGGCCACCGCTCCATCGAGCCCGACGAGTGGTACTTCTCCTGCCACTTCCACCGCGACCCGGTGATGCCCGGCTCCCTGGGCGTCGAGGCCCTGCTCCAGGGGCTCCAGGTGTACGCGGTGGAGACGGGGCTCACCGACGGGCTCGTCAACCCCCGCTTCGCGATGCTCTCCGGCACCGAGACGACCTGGTCCTACCGCGGCCAGATCCTGCGCGAGGACCCCGACATGGAGTTCGACGTGCACGTCAAGGAGGTGCGCCGCACCCCGGGCCGGATCGTGCTGCTCGGCGACGCGAGCGTCTGGAAGTCCACCCTGCGGATCTACCAGCTGGGCGGCATCGGCATCGAGATCCACCACGACGGGCCCTGAGCCCGCCGGGTGGCCGCCGGCCTAGGGACTTTCGTTTGGATCAGGCTGGATCAGGGAGCGGGGTCCGGTGCCGTGCATCGCAAGGCGGAGGAGGGAGTCATGGCGACCGACGACAACGCCGCGAGGTGCGGTGCCGGACCCCGCGAGCCCAGCATGATCCAAACGAGAGGCCCTGGCGGCCACCCGACAGCCTCCGGTCCCCCGCCCGAGGAATCGAGATCCACCACGACCGGGCCCGAGGCCTCGTCCGACCCGACAGGAGACCCAGCATGACCAGCGACCACCAACGGCCCAGGTGGACCGGGACCGCGGCGCCCGCGGTCGGTGACACCGGGGTGCACGAAGCCCTGATGCGGCTCGGGGAACCCGTCTACATCGTGCGCGGGCCCTACGGGCTGGGCGCGGTGACCGGCGGCGCGGTCGTGGCCGGCGGCGAGCACGAGATCGTCGCCACCGCGCCCCCGCTCGGGCCCGAACGGCTCGGCAGCGCCGCGTTCCTGGCCGCGCACGGCCTGCGCCAGGCCTATATGAGCGGGGCCATGGCCAACGGCATCGCCTCCGCCGACATGGTCATCGCGATGGCGCGGGCCGGGCTGCTCGGCTCGTACGGCGCGGCCGGGCTCCTCCCGGAGGCCATCGAGAAGGCGCTGATCCGCTTCCGGGACGAGATCCCCGGACTTCCGTACGCCTGCAACCTCATCCACAGCCCCAGCGAGGAACGGCTGGAGCGCACGGCCGTCGACCTCTTCCTGAAGTACCGGGTGCCCTGTGTGGAGGCGTCCGCCTTCCTCACGCTCACCCCGCACATCGTGCGCTACCGGCTCGCCGGTCTCCGCGCCGGCGGCCCGCACGGTGTCGTCGCCGAGAACAAGGTCATCGCCAAGGTGTCCCGGCCCGAGCTGGCCGAGCTCTTCATGCGGCCGGCGCCCGAGGCGATGGTGCGTGCCCTGGTCGAGGAGGGCGCCGTCACCGAGGAGCAGGCCCGGCTCTCCAAGCTCGTCCCGGTCGCCGGCGACATCACCGTCGAGGCCGACTCCGGCGGGCACACCGACCGCCGTCCGCTGCCCGCGCTGCTGCCCGTCATCATGCGCCAGCGCGACGCGATCATGCAGGAGCACGGCTACCCGGAGCGCGTCCGGGTCGGCGCCGCGGGCGGTATCGGCTCGCCCGAGGCGGCGGCCGGCGCCTTCGCGATGGGCGCGGACTACATCGTCACCGGATCGGTCAACCAGTCCTGCCTGGAGGCGGGTACCTCGCCGCGGGTCAAGCAGATGCTCGCGCAGGCGGGCATCGCCGACTTCGAGATGGCGCCCGCCGCCGACATGTTCGAGATGGGCGTCGAGCTCCAGGTGCTCAAGCACGGCACGTTCTTCCCGATGCGGGCCAAGCAGCTGTACGAGCTCTACCGCGCCCACGACGGCATCGAGGAGATTCCGGCGGCCGTGCGCGAACGCGTCGAGAAGCAGATCTTCCGCCGCCCCCTGGACAGCGTCTGGGAGGAGACCGTCGAGTACTTCACGCGCCGCGACCCCGACCAGCTCGCCCGCGCCGCCGACCACCCCAAGCGGCGGGCCGCGCTGATCTTCCGCTGGTACCTCGGGATGGCGTCGCGCTGGGCGAAGACCGGCGAGGCGGACCGGGCCGTCGACTACCAGATCTGGTGCGGCCCCGCGATGGGCAGCTTCAACGCCTGGGTCCGCGGCACGTACCTGGCGGCGCCCGAGCACCGCCGGGTCGCGGACGTGGCACGGCAGATCATGACGGGCGCCGCCTTCCACCAGCGGCTCTCCGTGCTGCGCGGTGCGGGCGTCACCTTCCCGACGGGCCTCGGCACCCGTCCGTCCCCCGAGGACGCGGCGGCTGTCGGCCCGGTGGCGGGGGCACGCCCATGACCACCTCGCCACCGGCCGCCGGAGAAGGGCCGGCCCCCTCGCGCGCCGCCGCCGCCACGCACCGGCTGCGGGTGCTGCCCGGTGGCGGCGAGGGCGCGGTCCCCTACCCCCGTGCCGAACGGCTGGACGCCGCGCTGGGCGACCCGTGGCTGACGGACAACCCGCACGGGTTCGCCGCCGGCGTCGCACGGGACGCCGCCGATGAGTACCCGGCCGAGTCCGAGGCCCGGCTGCGCGCGGCCGGCCTCCACCTCGGCTACCTGCCCAGAGCGCTGGGCGGGACGCTCCACTCGCTGGAGGACACCCAGATCCTGGTCCGGGTCGCCGCCCGCCGCGACGTCAACGTCATGCCGGCCACGATGTTCAGCATCTCCGCCGTCATGACGGTGCTGGCCGCGGGCACGCCCGAACAGCACCGGACCATCGCCGGCTGGGTGCGCGACGGGCGCACCGTCGCGTTCGGGCTCTCGGAGGAGCAGGCAGGCAGCGACGTACTGGCCAACACCTGCCGCCTGGACGACGACCGCAGGCTCACCGGCACCAAGTGGCTGGTGGGCCGCGGCTCCAGCGCCGAGGCGGCGGTCGTCGTGGCCCGCACGGCGGAACGTGGGCCCGCGGCCTTCACCGCCGTGCTGCTCGGCCCCGAGGAGCTGGCGCACAGCGGTGTGCGGCGGCTGCCGCCGAGGCGGACGACCGGCATGCACGGCATGGACTTCGCGGACCTGGAGTTCACCGGCGTCCCGGTGCCCCCGAGCGCAGTCATCGGCACGGTCGGCAGCGGCCTCGCCGGGGCGATGCGGGCCCAGCAGGTGGTCCGGCTGATGAGCACCGCGGGCTGCCTGGCCACCGCCGACACGGCGCTGCGCACCGCCCTGCGCTTCGCCCGTACCCACCTCACCGGCGGGGTGCCGGTCGCGGACACCCCGTACGGCTCCCGCGAACTTTCCCTGGCGGCAACGGAGTTGTGCACCGCCGACCTCACCGCTCTCGTCGCCGCCCGCGCCATCCATGTGGCGCCCGGCGCGTTCGCGCTGGCCTCCTCCGTCGTCAAGCACGTCGCCACCCGGCTCACCGCCGCCTCCGCCGCCCGCTGCCGCGCCATGGCGGGGGCGCGGGCCGTCCTGCGTGAGGGCCCCGGAGCCGTTCTGGACAAGGCGGTCCGGGACAACGGGATGGTCGAGGTCATCGACACCAGCCTGCTCGGGAACCTCCGCGCCATCGCGATGCACCTGCCGTCCTACGCGGCCGCGTACGGCGACGGCACGCCCCCGGAGCCCGGCGGCCGCGAGTCCGCGGAACGCCGGCGCCGGCTCGACGCGGTCCTCGCCCTCGGTGACGACTCCTGCCTGCCACCGCTCGACCCGGCCGCGCTCGACCTCGGCGTACGGGCCAAGGACGACATCCTGCTGGGCTTCGCGGAGTACGCCGGGGAGATCGCCGCCGAGCTCGGCCGGCGGGGCGACCCGGCCGCCGCCGCCTCGGTGGCCGGGCTGCGGGCGGACCTGGCGGCCACCCTCGGCACCGCGGTGGAGGCGCAGCGGGACCGGGCACGCTCTGCGAAGGCGGCCCCCGACACCCTCGATCTCGCCGACCGCCTCTGCCTGCTGTACGCGGCCGGCACGGCGGCTCTGACCTGGTGGTTCCACCGCGACCTGCCCGGCCTCTACGGCGACCAGGACCGGGGCGGCACCGCCTGGCTCAACCCCGTGCTCACGCTGGCCCGTTCGCTGGCCGCCGGGCGCGACCCCCGCCGGGCGGGCCCGGACCTCGCACCCCTGGGCCGTCTGGTCACCGCGCTCGACACCGAGCGGCGGCTCTTCACCGCACTGCCGGTCCGGCTGTGCGACAGCTCCCCGAACGGGGAACCACGGCTTCCGGAGGATGACAGGACATGACTGATCTCCATGCGCTGATGGCCGATCTGGAACGCCACCTCGGTGATCCACACGACCCCGCCGGGCCCATGCCGTTCTCCCGTGTCCTCGAACTCGACGAACGCCAGGAGTACCCGCACGAGTTCGTCAACACGGTCGCCTGCTGGGGCCTGTACGACTGGATGGTGCCCGCCGCCCACGGCGGGAAGGCGGTCAACGTCGAGGACGGCTTCAACCTCTACCGGCTCGTCGCCCGGCGCGATCCGACCTCGGCCACCGCGATGGTCCTGGCCAGCATCAGCTACATGCCGGTGTGGATCGGCGGCACCCCGCGCCAGCGGCAGCACTTCGCGGATGTGATCAGGGGCGGCGGAAAGCTCGCCTGGGGCCTCTCCGAGCGGAACCACGGCAGCGACATCCTCGCCAACGAGACCACCGCCCGGCGCACCGAGGGCGGCTGGCTGCTCAACGGCGAGAAGTGGACCATCGGCAACGCCACCGTCGCGGACGCGGTGATGGTCTTCGCCCGCACCTCGGAGAAGGGCGGGCCCGGCGGCTACTCCATCTTCGCGGTGGAGAAGGCGGGCCTCCCGGCCGGACAGCTGGAGCACCTCCCGGACGAGCCGCTGCACGGTCTGCGGGGCCTGGACATGAGCGGTGTCAGGCTGCGCGACTGCTTCGTACCGGACTCCGCCCTCATCGGCGGCCGCGGCAAGGGCCTCGAAGTGTCCCTGAAGAGCGGTCAGCTGGTGCGGATCGCGATCTCCGGAATCGCGATGAGCTGTGTCGACACCGCCCTGCGCACCACACTGGACTTCGCCGTGGAGCGGAAGATCTTCGGCGGGCCGGTCTCCGAGATCCCGTACTCGCAGCGCCAGCTCGTGGAGAGCTACGCGGACCTGCTGATCGCCGACGCGCTGACCCTCGGTGCGGTACGGAGCCTCCAGCTGAGTCCGGACCAGGCCAGCGTCTGGTCGTCCGTGGTGAAGTACTTCATCCCCACCTTCCTCTCCCAGTCGATCGGCCGGCTCGCCGTCGTCCTGGGGGCCCGCCACTATCTGCGGTCCCACCCCCGGCACGGGATCTTCCAGAAGGTCATGCGGGACTTCGTGATCTCCGACTTCGCCGACGGCAACACCGTGGTGAACCTGAAGAACATCGCCCTGCAACTGGAACGGCTGCTCGCCAACGCCGTCGAGCAGGTCCCCGAGGTGGTGGCCGGCGCCACCGCCCGGACCGCGCCCCTCTTCGACCCGGCCCACCCCATGGAGCCGTACCGGCCGTCCGAGCAGCAGCTGTTCAGCCGGGGCGTGGACGACCCGGTGGTCGCGCTGCGCCCGGCGGTCGGTGAACTGCGCCTGGCGGCGGCCGCCGCCTCCGGGCCCGACGCGGCCCGGCTGGCCGGGGCGGCCGACGCGGCCGGGCTGATCGTCGGTGAACTGGACCGGCTCGCCGAGGAGCACCGCAAGCTCAGCGCCGAACTCGGCAAGGCCGTCGCCCAGTCGGCCGAGCTCTTCGACCTGGCCAAGCAGTACACGACGGTGTCCGCCGCGGCGGCTGTCGTCCACCTCTACCTCAACGGGCGGGACAGCATCGCCCCGGAACTGCGCTCCCCGGCCGTACTCCTGGTCTGCCTGGAGCGGCTGCTCAAGCAGTTCCGGCCCACCGAGCGGGCCGCGGGCCCCGCGGAGATCGCCGAGGTCGCGGACGCGATGCTGCACGCGCACCGCGAGGGCCGGCTCTTCTCCTTCCGCGCCTTCCCCGTGAACGGGTGAACCCACGATGGAGACAGCACCCATGGCCCCCGGGGGGCAGCATCCCGATCCGCTCGCGGACAGCGCCGAGGTATGGCTGCTCGCGGAGGAGGACGTGGAGCGGTTCGCCGCCGCGACGGGCGGCGCCGAACTCCTCACCGACGAAGAACGCGCCCGGCACGACCGGCTGCTGTTCCCGGCCGCCCGGCTCCGCTTCCTGGGCGCCAGGCTGCTGTCCCGCCAGGTCCTGTCGCTCTACACGGACGCGCCGCCCGGCTCCTGGCGGTTCCGCACCGGCAAGTACGGCCGGCCGCAGGTCGAGGGCGCCAGCTGGGGACTCGACTTCAACATCACCCACACCAACGGGCTGATCGCCGCCATCGTCGTACGCGGCCGGATCGCCGGAGTGGACGCGGAGGCCACCCCGGCCCGGCCCGAGGCGATGCAGTTCGCCCCCAAGGTCTTCACCCCGCTGGAGAACGAGGTGCTGAGCCGCAACCGGGAGGACCAGCGCGGCCACGCCTTCGCGGACTCCTGGGTGGCGAAGGAGGCCTACACCAAGGCCACCGGCATGGGCATGTGCCGCGGCTTCGACGCCTTCTCCGTGCACCGGCTGCGCGACGGCGGGCTCGCCGTCGTCGACGACGAGATCCCCGAACCCGAACGCCCGCTCTGGCAGGTCCATGTGCTCCAGGTGTGGGACCGGTTCGCACTCGGCGTGGCCATCCGCGGCAGCGAGGACGACGCCGGGCCACTGCCGGTACGGCTGCGCTCGGCCATGGCCGAACTCCTGCCGCCGGGGACACCGGCATGACCCCGCGCGCCCGGACCGGAGCCGGGTACGCGGGCGGTGGTGTCCACCTCCGGCCAGTCCGCTATCTGACACCCGGAGAACTTGCCCCCGGCAGTCGGGGAAGGGTTGCATGGAATGCACATCCGTCGAAAGACAGATCAATTCCACACGGAGGACTCCCAAATGGCCCTTAGAGGGAATGCGGAGATTCTGGCGGGGTGTGAACGCGGCGAACAGGCCGCCTGGGACGAGATGATCGACCGGTTCGGCAGGCTCATCTGGTCCGTTATTCGCGGATACCGGATGAACGAAGTGGATGCCGAGGACGTGCGGCAGCTCACCTGGTTCCGGCTCGTCCAGAACGTAAGCCGTATTCGTGATCCGGAAAGGGTCGGCGACTGGCTCGCGACCGTCGCCCGACGCGAGTCGATCAAGGTGGTCAGCCGCGGCAGGCGACTGGTGATGGTCGGGGACAGCGAGACCCTCGAAGGGCTGTCCGGACACCACGAGAGCCCCGAGCAGATCACCTTGCGGGCACACCGCAAGGAGGAGGTCCTGCGGGCCATCTCCACGCTGTCCGAGCAGTGCCGCGGCGTCCTGCTGCTGGCCCTGGAGGACCCGCCGGCCTCCTACGAGGAGATCTCCTCCTCGCTGTCCATGACCGTCGGCTCGGTCGGCCCGATCCGGACCCGCTGCCTGCGCAGGCTGCGCCGCGCGCTGGCCGCGGCCGAGGACGGCGAGTGGCTGCCGCCGACCGCCTGCGTCCGCTGCCCGGCGGAGCGCACGGGTGCGGAGGTGTCCGTTCCGCCGCGGCCCGCGGATCTGGTTGGCGAAGGCCACGAAGCCGCGGCCGGACAGGAGTGACGCACATGTCTGAATACGACGTCGAAGGAGTGGTGCGGTCCGTCATCGTGGAGGCGATGGGACTCGCCCCGGAGAAATACACCGAGGATCTCTCGTTCTCCGCCGATCTCGGCCTGGATTCGCTGGACCTGCTGGATGTCTTCTTCCGTATCGAATGCTGTGTACCACTCATCATCACGGTCGAGCGGTGCGGCCGCTATCTGCAGGGGGAGGTGCCCGACGCGGAATTCTGCGACGAGAACGGCGTCATCAGCCGGCGCGGTCTGGAAAGGCTGCACACCGTCATGCCGCAGCTCGACCCGGACATCTGGGCGGGCCGGCTCACCCTCCACCGGATGCTCGACCGGCTGACCGTCGGGAATCTGGTCGCGATGGTCGAGCACATGCTCGGCGAGGGGCGACCGGTCCATGCCTGACGGGGAGCGGACCGTGGTGCGGGTGGGCAGCTACGAGATGCGCGTCGAATCCTTCGAGCGGCTGGTGGCCTGGCACGGCACCGAGGCGCTGCGGCTGCCCGCCGGACGCGCCTCGGCCGTCGGCTGGACGCTGCGCCAGGCGGCGCTGCGGGCGCTGGCCGCACCGCCCGGGGTCGGCTGCCACTGGGGCGACATCGATGTACGGGGGCCGGACGACGGGCCCTACACGCTGCTCTTCAGGGGCGAGGTGGCCCGCTTCGCCGGGACGGTGCTGCACGGCGACGTCCAGGTGTCCGTCACCACCGGCCGGGGCCGGATCACCGCACACGCCGTACTGACCCGGGACGCGGCCCCCACCGCCCCGGCCGACCGCACCGAATCCGCCGCCGACGGCGCCGACGAAACAGAGGTACGCAGGTGAGCACAGCCACCGAAACCGCGCTGCTGACCAGCCGTGAGATCACCACGGGCGAGGAGCTGGGCACGGTCCCGCTCTCCGGCGCCGGCGCGGTCGCGGCCGCCGCCCGCCGTGCGGCCGCCGCCGCGACCGGCTGGGCCCGGCTGCCCGCGGCCGACCGGGCGGCGGTCCTCACCCGGGCCGCCGACCTGATGCGGGAACGCGCGCCGGAGATCCAGGAGCTGCTGGTCCGCGAGGGCGGCTCCATCCCCGGCAAGGCCTTCTTCGAAGTGGGCGCGGGCATCGCCGAACTGCGGCACGGCGCCGAGCTCGCCACCGACCCCGGGACCCCGCACGGCCCCGGCTCCGACCCCGGCCGCCAGGACGAGGTACGGCGGGTGCCGCTCGGTCTCGTCGGGGTCATCGTCCCCTGGAACTTCCCGCTGCTGCTCGCCATGCGTTCGGTCGCCCCGGCGCTGGGCCTCGGCAACGCGGTGCTGCTCAAGCCCGATCCGCACACCCCGCTCTCCGGCGGCCGGGTCATCGCGGAGGTGCTGGCCGCCGCCGGCCTCCCGCCGGGCGTACTGGAGGTGGTGTACGGGGACGCGGAGGCCGGACGGGCCCTCGTCGAGGCGCCCGACGTGGCGATGGTGTCGTTCACCGGCTCCACCGAGGTGGGCCGGGAGATCGGCGCACTGGCCGGGCGGCTGCTCAAGCGCGTCGTCCTCGAACTCGGCGGGCAGAACGCCTTCGTGGTGCTGCCCGACGCCGATGTCGAGCAGGCCGCGTCCGCCGGCTCCTGGGGCTCCTTCCTCCACCAGGGCCAGATCTGCATGGCGGCCCGCCGCCACCTCGTCCACCGGGACCGGGCCGAGGAGTACACCGAGACCCTCGCCCGGCACGCCGCCGCGCTGCGGATCGGTGACCCGTTCCGCGAGGACGCCCAGATCGGGCCGGTCATCAACCGCTCGCAGCTCGTCAGGATCGCCGCCGCGGTGGAGGGCGCCGTCGCCCAGGGCGCCCGGCTGGTCACCGGCGGACGGGCCGACGGCACGTACTTCCCGCCGACCGTACTGGCGGGCGTCACACCGCGGATGGACATCTTCCGCCGTGAGGTATTCGGCCCCGTCGCGACCGTCACCGAGTTCGCCGACGACGCCGAGGCCGTCGCGCTCGCCAACGCCTCCGACCACGGGCTGACCGCCGCCGTCTACACCTCCGACGCCGACCGCGGCCGGCACGTCGCCGGGCAACTGCGCTGCGGGGTCGTCCACGTCGGTGACCAGCCCGTCAACCACGACCCCAGGCTGCCCTTCGGCGGTGTCGGCGCCTCCGGCAACGGCTCCGGATTCGGCGGCCGTGCCGCACTGGACGCCTTCACCCGCTGGCACACCCTCACCGTCAGCAGCCCCGCCCGCAGCTACCCGTTCTGAGAGAGGAGAGCCCCGTGGCCAACAAGGTCGAGACCGTACCGCAGGTGGCGGATCCGCCGGAGGGAGCGGTGGTGTTCCTCATAGGCATGAGGATCAACAGCTTCTGGAAGGTGCACCGCTGGCTGCCCTCCTTCATCGCCATGTTCCCGATGCTCATGGAGCTCAACAAGAACAAGGAGCACGGATTCCTGGGCTCCCGCACCTGGATCAACCGCACCGTGATCGTGCTCCAGTACTGGCGCAGCATGGACGAGCTGATGACGTACTCCCGCACCATGGACGCGTCCCACCGCCCCGCCTGGGCCCGCTTCAACCGCCGCATAGGCAACAACGGAGCCGTCGGCATATACCACGAGGCGTACGTCGTCGACCCCGGCCGGATGCACACCGTCTACCGCAACATGCCGCCGTTCGGCATGGCCAAGGCCACCGCCGGCCGGCCGCAGCGGACGGCCACGCCCGTGGCGGACCACGAATAAGAGGGGAGAGGGACCCATGGCGCAACAACAAGGACCGGTGCGGGCCGGACAGGACGTCCAGTGGCGCAAGTGCGGGGCGTGCGGAGCCTTCGTCTACGGCAAACGGCTCGACCGCAACCGAAAAGTCTGCCCGGAATGTCAGTTCCACTTCCGGATACCCGCGCAGGTGCGCATCGACCAGCTCGCGGATCCCGGCAGCTTCGAGCCGCTGCCCGACGCGTACCGGCCGCGCGACCTGCTCTCCTTCACCGACAGCAAGCCCTACCCGGACCGGCTCCGCGACGCCCAGGCCAGGACCGGGCGCAACGACGCGCTCCTCTGCGGCCGGATGACGATCGAGGGCTGCCCCCTCGTGGTCGCCGTCCTCGACTTCACCTTCATGGGCGGCTCCATGGGCTCGGTCGTCGGTGAGGGCATCGCCGCCTCGGCCCGCCACGCGCTCGCCGAACGGCTCCCGCTGCTGCTGATCGCCGCCTCCGGTGGCGCCCGCATGCAGGAGGGCGCCCTGTCCCTGATGCAGATGGCCAAGACCTCGCAGTGGATCGCCGCCCTGCGCGAGGCGGCGCTGCCGGTGATCAACCTCAACACCGACCCCACCTTCGGCGGTGCCAGCGCGTCCTTCGCGATGCTGGGCGACGTCATCCTGGCCGAGCCCGGCAGCCTGATCGGCTTCGCCGGCCCCCAGGTCATCCGCAACACCATCCGGGAGGAGCTGCCGGCCGGCTTCCAGAGCGCCGAGTTCCTGCTGGAGCACGGCATGATCGACGCCGTCGTGCCCCGCGAGAACCAGCGCGAGTACCTGGCCCGGCTGCTGACCCTGCTCGGCCCCTCCGTGCCCGAACTGCCCGAGGGCACCGGGTCCGCCCCGCTCACCGAGCCGTTCCCGGCGGTCCGCACCACCCGCGAGACCGTGGCGCTGGCCCGTAATATCCAACGGCCCACCGTCCAGGAGTACATCGGCTTCGTCTTCGACGACTTCGTCAGCCTGCACGGCGACCGGGCCTTCGCCGACGACCGCGCGCTGACCGGCGGCATCGCCAGGATCGGCGGCCAGAGCGTCGTGGTCCTCGGCCACCAGAAGGGCCACGACACCACCGAGCTCGTCCGCAGCAACTTCGGCATGCCGAACCCCGAGGGCTACCGCAAGGCGCTGCGCCTGATGCGGCTGGCGGACCGGTTCGGCCTGCCCATCGTCGCGTTCATCGACACCCCCGGCGCCTTCCCCGGCATCGGCGCGGAGGAACGCGGCCAGAGCCTGGCCATCGCCGAGTGCATCCTCGAACTCTCCAGGGTGCGGGTGCCGGTGGTCTCCATCGTGACGGGCGAGGGCGGCAGCGGCGGGGCGCTCGCGCTCGGCGTCGCCAACTCGGTGCTGATGCTCCAGAACGCCTACTACTCGGTGATCAGTCCGGAGGGCTGCTCGACCATCCTCTTCGGCACCGCCGAACAGGCCGGCCGGGCCGCCGACGCCCTCCGGCTGACCGCGTCCGACCTGCTGCGCCTGGGTGTGGTGGACGCGATCGTGCCGGAGCCCGTGGACGGCGCGCACACCGCCCCGTACCCCACGGCGCTCAATGTCAGAACAGCCCTCGTACAGACCATGGCCCCGCTGCTCGAACTGGCGGGCGATCGGCTCGTCGAGATCCGCCGGGACAGGTTCGACCGCTTCGGAGACCCCGAACGGCAGCCGACAGTCGACTGGGAGAAGAGTGATGAGTACTGAGACCAGGCCCGCCACGGAGCCCATGTCCGTGGAGGAGCTGCGGGCACAGACCCGGCTGCTCGCGGACGAACTGCCCGGCACCCTGCGGCGGATCACGCTGCGGGCCGGCGGGATCAGCGTGGACGTCGAGTGGGAGAACGCCCCGGCCGCCCCCGTCGCCGCCCTGCCCGTCGCGGCCCTGCCCGTCGCCGCCCCGCCCGCCGCCCCGGCCACGCCCGACGCTCCGGCCGAGGACGCGCCGCCCGCCGGTCTGGTGACGGTCACCGCACCCCTGGTCGGCACCTTCTACCAGGCGTCCTCGCCCGGCTCGGAGCCGTTCGTGAAGGTCGGGGACATCGTCGAGTCCGGAGCCCAGCTGGCCATCATCGAGGCCATGAAGCTGCTCAACTCCATCACCGCCGAGGTCAGGGGACGGGTCCACGCGATCCACCCCCAGGACGGTGAGGTCGTCGAGTACGCCCAGCCGCTCTTCGATCTCGTTCCCGTCGACTGAGAGCGTGCGAGACACCGGACCCACACAGGAGGACCGAGACGTGTTCGACAAGGTACTCATCGCCAACCGCGGCGAGATCGCGCTGCGGATCATCCGGACCTGCCGCGACCTGGGAGTGCGTACGGTCGCGGTGTACTCCACCCCCGACGCGGACGCCCAGTTCGTCAAGGCGGCGGACGAGGCCGTGCACATCGGCCCCGGCGCACCCGCCCGGAGCTATCTGCACATCCCCAACATCATCGGCGCGGCCGTCAGGACCGGCGCCCAGGCCATCCACCCGGGCTACGGATTCCTCTCCGAGGACCCGTACTTCGCGGAGATCTGCGCCGACGACGGCATCACCTTCATCGGCCCGCCGCCGGACGTGATGGAGAACGTCGGAGACAAGGCCACCGCCCGCCGGCTGATGACGGAGGCCGGCCTGCCGCTGCTGCCCGGCACCGTCGAACCGGTCGACTCCGTGGAGGCGGCCGAGGCCGTCGCCGCCGAGATCGGCTACCCGGTGATCATCAAGGCCGCGGCGGGCGGGGGAGGCCGCGGCATCACCGTCGTACGCCGTCCGCAGGACCTGCGCGACGCCTACGTCTCCACCCGGGCGAGCGCCCAGGCCGTCTTCCGCAACAGCGCCGTCTACATGGAGCGCTATCTGGAGAAGACCCGGCACATCGAGATCCAGGTGGTCTGCGACGACTTCGGCGGCGCCGTCCACCTGGGCGAGCGCGACTGCTCCGTACAGCGGCGCCACCAGAAGCTCATCGAGGAGTCGCCCTCCGCCGCCGTCTCGCCCGAGCTGCGCGCCCGGCTCGGCGAAGCGGCACTGGCCGGAGCGCGCGCGGTGGGCTACCGGGGCGCGGGAACCGTGGAGTTCCTCCTGGAGACCGGCCCCGACGCGGCCGAGGACACGTTCTGGTTCATGGAGATGAACGCCCGCATCCAGGTGGAGCACCCGGTCACCGAACTCGTCACCGGGGTCGACCTGGTGAGCGAGCAGCTGCGGGTCGCCTCCGGCAGCCCGCTCTCCGTCAAACAGGAGGACATCGACATCCGCGGGCACGCCATCGAGTGCCGCATCAACGCCGAGGACCCGGCCCGCGGCTTCGCCCCCACCCCCGGAACGCTGGAGACCTACCGGGTCCCCGGCGGCCCCTGGGTCCGCGTCGACACCGACTACGTGCCCGGCGCCCGGGTCAGCCCCTACTACGACTCGATGATCGGCAAGCTCATCGTCTGGGGGCCGGACCGCGGCAGCTGCATCGAGCGTACCCAGCGGGCCCTGTCCGAGTTCGAGGTCTCCGGACCGGGCATGCACACCACGATTCCGATGCACCAGGAGATCCTCGGGCACCCCGAATTCATCAAGGGGGACGTGTCGACCGACTTCCTGGAGCGCTGCTTCGCGCTGTGAGCCGCGCACGACCACGAGGACCCGACGTGTCGGAAGACGAACTCAGACCCGAGGACATCGATGTGTACCGCCGGCTGCTGGAGGCGCCGGTCGCCGCCGACGAGGCGACCGGCGGGCCCGGACCGGGAACAGAGCTGTCCGCCGAGTCCGTCGACCGGCTGCTGGCGCACCGCCTGCTCCAGGAGGACGGCCCCCACCGGTACGAGGCGGTCTCGCCGAGCCTGGCCGCGGCCGAGCTCACCGCCTCCCTCCAGGTGCAGGTGCACCGGCTGATGCGGCGCATCGACACCGCCCGGCGCGACCTGCGCCCGCTCGGCCCGCTGTACGAGGAGCACCAGCGACGGCGGCTCGCCGACACCACCACGGAGCTGCTCACCGACGGCGAAGCCGTACGCGAGCGGCTCGCCGGCCTGTCGCTGCGCGTCCAGCACAGCGTGCTCACCGCACACCCGACCCTGGGCAGCGGGCCGACCCTGCGGGCCGCGATCGACCTGGACCGCGATCTGCTCGACCGCGGTGTCGTCTACCGGACCGTCGTGCCGCACACCGCGCGCCGCCAGCGGGAGGCACTCGCGCACGTGCGGCACCTGGGCGATATGGGCGCCCAGGTGCGTACCGCCGTGGTCATACCGGGGCGGATGATCCTGCTCGACAGCGCCTACGCGCTCGTGCCCGCCGGACAGGACGGCGGCGGCGCGCTGTTCCGCGACCCGGCCGTGGTGGGCTTCCTGGAATTGATATTCGAGCACATCTGGGACCACGCCAAGCCGGTCGACGGGGCGGGCTACGCCGCCGATGTGTTCGAGGACATCGAGCTGACCATCCTGCGCCACCTGGAGCGCGGCCGGTCCGACGAATTCATGTCCAGGCGGCTGGGCATCTCCACCCGCACGCTCCGCCGCTACCTCGCCGGCATCTGCGAGAAGCTCGACGTCGAGACCCGTTTCCAGCTGGGCATGGCGGCCGCCCGGCTGGACCTGTTCGGGGACGGCGACGATCCGGACAGTACGGGATAGACAATCCCGATTGCCGCGTTCGGCTATCTCCAACCGTTCACCCTGGACCACTCGGTGACGCGACACGGATGATTTCTACTGCCCCACACCACATTTCTACCGAGGAAATCCATGAATGGAATCGCCGCCGCCGGGAGGCGCGTCACCGTCTCCGGCGTACCCTCCGACGCGCACCCGTGGAACCTCGTCTCCCACCAGCTGCTCCTGGCGGGCCCCGGCCACCGGGTGCGGAACCCGGGCGGCCCGGCGCCCGGAACGGTGATCACGCCGGCCGGTGTCTCATGACCGCCGCGGCCCGCCCCACCCTGTCAGCCGTACGGTCCCGGGGGGCCGTACGCGCCGCCGTCTCCCAGGGCATCCGGGGGCTCTCCCTGCGCACCGCCGACGGCCGCTGGACCGGAATGGACGCCGACATCGCCCGCGCGGTGGCCGCCGCCGTGCTCCACGATCCCGAGGCGGTGGACTGGTGCCCGGTGCCCGCCACCGAACGCCTCGCCGTACTGGCCTCGGACGAGGCCGACCTGACGGTGTGCAACCTGAGCTGGACCATGGGCCGGGAGGCCGCCCACCCCGTGCTCTTCGCCGGAATCACCTGCTACGACGGCGAGGGCTTCCTCGTCCGCACCGCCGACCGCGTCGAGGACCCGGCGGATCTGGCGGGGCGGCGCCTGGCCGTCCACACCGGCAGCACCACCCCGGCCAACCTGGCGGCCTGGTACGGCGCCCGCGGCCTGGCCGTCGAACCGGCCGGCTTCGCGGACCCGGCCGAGGCCGTGGCCGCGTACACCGCCGGGGACTGCGCCGCGTACGTGCTGGACCGCACCGCGCTCGCCGGTATCCGGGCGGGACTGCCGGACCCGGAGGCACACCGCATCCTGCCGGCCTCGATCTCCCGCGAGCCCATGGCGGCCGCCGTCCGGGACTCCGATCCGCACTGGTTCCGGCTGGTGCGCTGGGTGCTCCAACTGCTGCTCGCCGCGGAACACCTGGAGGCGTCGGGATCGGACCGGCGGTCCGCGGCGGAACTGGCGGGGCCGCACGGCCCGTCCGCCGGGGTGGACGAGGGCTGGGCGGCCAGGGTGCTGGCAGCCGTCGGCACCTACGCGGACGTCTACGCACGCAATCTGGGCGCCGCCTCCGGCCTCGATGTGCCGCGCGGCCCCAACGAACTCTGGACCCGTGGCGGGCTCCACTACGCCGTCCCCCTGAACTGACCCGACACCGACAGAGGAAGGAGCCGCGAGGCACATGAGCACCGATGCCGTATCCACCACCCGCGGCCCCGGCCCCGGTCCGACGGGACGTGCGCCGATGACGCCGCCGCGCCCCGGCCGGCACCCGCCGGCCCGTCGGTGGAGACCGCCCCGCGTACCCGGCGGCGGACATGTCCGTCGCGTCCTGCCGAGGAACCGCCCGGCAGGACCGGTTCACGCACCCGCAACCGTGCCCCTCCGGATCGGAGAACCCTGATGACGCTCGTCACCGACCCCACCGCCCCACGCATCGCAGTCGTCGGTGCGACAGGAGCGGTGGGCAGCACCCTCATCGAACTGATCGAGGAGCGGGCGCTGGCCTACCGCGAGATCCACCTCGTCGCCTCGACCCGCAGCGCGGGCCGGCGGCTCGCGGTCGACGGCCGCTCGTACGCGGTCCAGGCCCTGGAGGAGTTCGACTTCGGCCGGGCCGACATCGCCTTCTTCTCGGCCGGCACCTCGGTCAGCCGGGAGTGGGCGGGAACGGCGGCCGCCCAGGGCGCCCTGGTGATCGACAACACCAACGCCTTCCGGATGGATCCCAAGACACCGCTCGTCGTACCGCAGGTCAACGGGCAGGTCCTGGAGGCCCGTCCGGTCGGCGGTCTGATCGCCAACCCCAACTGCTCGACCATTCCGCTGGTGCGGCTGCTCCAGACGGTCGAGCGCCGGTGGGGCATCCGGCAGGTGGTCACCAGCACCTACCAGTCCGCCTCCGGCAAGGGGCACCGCGGCATCGAGGAACTCCTCGAAGGCAGCGAGGTCGCGCTGCGCGACCCGGACGCCGAACTCCCGGAGGAAAGCTTCCGGCCCGCCCTCGCCTTCAACGTCGTCCCCTTCATCGACGAACTCCTGGACAGCGGATTCACCCTGGAGGAGCAGAAGATGCTCCAGGAGTCCCGCAAGATCCTCGGAATTCCGCATCTGGACCTGACCGCCACCTGTGTGCGCGTCCCGGTCGTCAACTGTCACGCCGAGTCCGTCTGGGTCGAGGCGGGTTCGCCGGTGGCCCGCGAGGAACTGATCACGCTGCTGAGCGCACTGCCCGAGGTCACCGTGCACGACGCGGAGGACCGGGCGGCCTTCCCCACCCCGCTCACCGCGGGCAACCCCGACCATGTGCACGTCGGCCGGGTCCGGGTGGCCCCGCACAATCCACGCGGCTTCTGGCTGTGGCTGGTCTCGGACAACCTCCGGGTGGGCGCCGCCCTGAACGCCGTCCAGATCGCCGAGTACGTCCTGCGGCAGGGCTTCATGTCAGGAGGCACCCGATGAAATCCCGGACGAGCGCGAACGCCCCGGTCGCCGTGCTGAAGTTCGGCGGCTCCACGTTCCGTTCCCCCGCCGCGTACGGGGACCTGGCGGCCGGCCTCGACGCCCGGATCCGGGCCGAGGGCCGCTCGCTGGTCGTCGTGGTCAGCGCGATGCAGGGGGAGACGGAGGGGCTGCGCGAGCGGCTGCACGCGGTCAATCCGCACCCCGAGGACCCCACCACGGCCGGCCTGCTCACCACCGCGGACCTGCTCAGCGCCCATCTGCTGGCCACCGCCCTGCACCGCACGGGCCGCAGCGCGACGGTGCTCGCGGGCCACCAGGTCGGACTGACCACCAACTCCTCCTTCCTCTGGGCCCGGGTCACCGGCACGGACCCCGCCCCGCTGCTCAAGGCCCTGGAGAGCCACGAGATCGTCGTGGTGCCCGGCGGCCAGGCGGCGGACGCCCAGGGGCGGCCGACCTGGCTGGGCAAGAACAGCTCGGACCTGTCCGCGCTCGCGGTCGCCGCCGCGGTCCGCAGCGACACCTGCGAGATCCACTCGGACGTCGACGGCATCTACACCTCCGATCCGCACCTGGTCACCGGGGCACGGCTGCTGCCGCACGTCTCGTACAACATGGCGGCCCTGATGTCCCTGCACGGTGCGCGGGTACTGCACCGCCGGGCCGTACAACTCGCCCTGCGCCACCGCATCGAGATCGTGCTGCGCTACAACAGGGCCCCGTACACGGTGGGCACCAGGATCGGCACCGGCGGCGACCAGATGTCCGCGGTGGTCTTCAACCAGCGCTCCGCGGTGCTGGGTTACGCCGATGACGCCCTGGCCGACGCCGCGCACCACGCCTTTCACCTGGCGGGGATCGGCACGGTGCGCCAGAACGGCGGGCCACGGGTCGCGGTGGTCGGCGGCTATGTGGACCTGGAGGCCGTCCAGCGCGCGTACGGCGTCGAGCCGGGCCGCTACCTGGGGGTGCCGGTCGCCGAGGTGCGGGGCAGCAAGGTCACCGCACACCTCGCGGAGAGCGGCGAGGACGCGCTGCACCTGGCGCAACGGCTCCATGACTGGATGGACTTCCCGACCGCCGCCCGCGGACCCGAGCCCCGACTCGTAGGAGTGTGACCCAGTGACCACCGAAATCCTGCGGGCCGTGGACCGGGACGCGGCGCCGACCTTCGCGGAGCTGGTACTGCCCGACATGGTGCGCGACGCGATCGGCGCCGCACTGTCGGTGCTGCCGGACCCGGCCGCCGATATCGACCGGTCCATGACCCGGTACCACCGGATCTTCGCGGGACTGCCCCTCGAACCGCTCCAGCGGATACTGGACTTCGGCCGGCACATCGACACCCCGGGGGCCACCCTCGTGCGCAATCTCCCGGTCGAGGGGAACCTGCCGCTCACTCCGGTGGACGGCGGGCCCGCCCGTGACAAGCGGGGATTCGTCGCCGAGGGCGTTCTGCTGGGTCTGGCCGGGCTGCTGGGTGAGCCCATCGGCGTCCTCACCGAGAAGGACGGCCGGCTCGTCCACGACGTCGTCCCGGTGCCCGGCGGCGAGCGGACCCAGACCAACCAGGGATCAGCGGTCTTCCTCAACTTCCACAGCGACATCACCTACGACTCCACCGGGCGCTACGACCTCGCCAACCCGGACTTCCTGGTGCTCAACTGCCTGCGTGGCGACCGCTCGGGAGCGGCCGCCACGCATTACGCGGATGCCCGCGACATCTGCGGGCAGCTGACGGACGGCGCGCTGGAGACGCTGCGCAGTCCGCTCTTCCGGCTCAACGCGCCGGGAAGCTATACCCGTAGTGCCGCGGGCGCAGGACAGGTGCTGTCCGATCCCGTGCCGGTCATCAGTGGTGCGGCGGATTACCCGGAGATCGCGATTTCGGCCAACGGCGTACACCCGCTCACACGGGGGGCCGCGACGGCGTTCGGGGAGCTACAGGACGTGTGCCGGGCGACGGCGCACACCGTGTGCCTCGAACCCGGCCAGGCGCTCCTGATCAACAACCGCAAAGGGGTGCACGCACGCTCGGAGTTCGTGGCCCGGCACGACGGCCGGGATCGCTGGCTGCAACGCGCCTACGTGCGCAGGAGCCTGTGGAACATACGCTACCGGGTGACCCCCGGAGACCGCCGTGTCCACTACTGAAGCGGAGAGCGGAGACAGTGATTCCGCTCTTTTCACGGCCAGTGCAGGGTGTCGGAAACCGCGTTCTGAGCACCGGTCAGGACCGCGGGACGATTTGATGTCATGATGTGCCCTTCTGGGGTATACGCGAATGAGATCAAGAGATTTCTCTGTTGAACGATGAACCGGGGTGGGCCGGCACGGTGTCCCATTTGTCATCGGCCACCGTGTTTATCTGTACGGTTTCGTGGCCGGAACCGACCGCCGCCAAGGCCATGGCGGAGGACAGAACTCCGAAGGCCAGAGTGGTTGCCGCGATGTTCCGGACAAGTGAATGACGGGTGTTCATCATTGCGTATCCCCCTGCGCTGCTTGGCTGATGTATTTTCTGGCCGCAAGAGAACCGTGCCATTTATGGAGATCCACTTCGAGTGCCCGGAACTGTCCTAGGATGGACCGGCAGCTAGTGGACAGGCGGACGGACCGAATGCGGCGGGGGAGGGTCAGTGGGGGAGCGGTTACTGCTGGACGGAGTGGCCGTGGACGCCTACGCGTGGGCGCTGCGCGTGGGGGTCTTCGACGACAAGGAGATCGCGGCCGGTCTGGAGATCGATGCCGAGCTGGTCGCGCAGGCCCGTGAAACCCTGCAAGAGCTGCGACTTCTCGGCCCGACGGGGTCCGGGACCACGATGGTGCCGCTCAATCCCGACGTGGCCGAGGCCGAGCTCGTCACGCCGCTGGAGGTGTCGATCGCCCAGCGAAGACAGCGGATCGCCGGTATCCACCGGCAGTTGAGGGTCCTGGCGGAGGTCTACCGCACCCACGAGAGGGCGGCCACGGACGATCTGCCGCCGATCCGGGTGCTGGACGACTTCGAAGAGGTACGCCGCGAGATCGACCTCGCACGCCGCCGCTGCACCGAGGAGCGGATCAGCCTCCAGCCGGGCGGCGGCCGCAGCGCCGAAATGCTGGAACAGGACCTGATGCAGACGCTGGAGATGCGCCGGCGCGGCATCCGTATCCGCACGCTCTACCAGCACACCGCCCGGTCCAGCCTGGCCACGCGCACCTATGTGCGGCAGATCTGCCAGGAGGGCGCGGAGGTCCGCACCGCCGAGGAACTCGCCGAGCGCCTCATCATCTACGACCGCAAACTGGCGTTCATACCCAAGGAGCGGACGGGAAAAGAACCCCCCGGTGCGGCCATTGTCTCCGACCCCACGCTCGTCGCGTACCTGTGCCGCTCATTCGAGTCCGTATGGCAGGGAAGTCAGCCCTTCGACGTGGGGCGGACCATTGAATACCAACAGGTCGCCGAGGATCTTCGGATGTCAATTCTCCGCCTCATGGCCATCGGGGTGAAGGACGAAGTGATCGCCCGGCGCCTGGGTATGGCCACACGAACCTGCCGCCGTCATATTTCCGCAATCATGGAAGAAATTGGCGCGACCAGTCGTTTCCAGGCCGGTCTCCTGATCGGCCGTCAGGGATTGATCCCCGACGATCAGGCGGATCTTCCCGCATTCGCCGGCATCGACGTGTCCGAATCATGACGACCGCTGTCCTGGATCAGACACCCCCATGTCCTGGCCTCTGTCTGCCCGGCTTGATTTCCTGGGAAAGCAGTATTGAGTACGGCGTCAGCCGAACCCAGGAGGGGCTATGGACATCCGACAGTTGGTCACGTTCCACAAGGTGGCGACGCTGCTCAGCTTCACTAGGGCCGCATCCGAACTGAAGTACGCGCAGTCCAGCGTCACCGCTCAGATCAAGTCCCTGGAGCTGTCGCTCGGAGTGGATCTCTTCGACCGCCTCGGAGGCCGTATACAGCTCACCGAGGCCGGCCAGCGACTCCTGCCGTACGCCGAGCAGATGGTCACCCTGGCCGGGGAGGCACGCGGCGCGACGCGGGCGTCGGAGGAGCCCTCCGGCGTCCTCACGGTCGGCTCGATGGAGAGCATCACCTCCTACCGGATGCCCCCGCTGCTGGAGTTCTTCCACCACCGCTACCCCTCCCTCCAGATCGTCCTGCGCCCCAGCCTGTGCGCCGAGACCTGCCACGCACTGCGCCAGGGCATGTTCGACATGGGCTTCCTGATGGAGGCCGAGACCCAGCACCCCGGCGTCCAGACGGAGGTGCTCGGCTCGGAACCCCTCACCGTGGTCGCCGCCCCGGACCACCCCCTGACCCGGGCCGAGAAGATCACCACCGACGTCCTGCGCCAGACCCAGGTCATCTCCGCCGAGGCGGGCTGCGCCTACCGGGAACTGTTCGAGGCCGAGCTCAACGACGGCACGGGGGAGCCGCTGCCCTTCCTGGAGTTCGGCACGACCGAGTCCATCAAGCGTGGCGTCGCCGCGGGCCTGGGCGTCAGCCTGCTCCCGGCAGCCACCGTGGCGGACGCCCTGGAGGCGGGCACACTGGTCAGCCTCCCCTGGAGCATCCCGTTCGAGGTGCACACCCAGATCGCGTGGCGGCGCGGCAAGAACCTCTCACGCGAGATGCGGGTCTTCGTCGACCAGACGATCCGCTTCCTCGCGGAGGAGTACGCGGGCGCGGCCGCCTGAGACAGCCGCCGGCCTACCGAGGGCGCACGGTGTAACTGAGATGCGTCGTCCTAGGCGAAGGCTCCGCACGGACCAGGTCAAGCGCCACGCGGCTCGCGTCGACGCCCTCGAACAGGCGGACTCCGGAGCCGAACAGCACGGGCGAGAGCGCGATCGTGAACTCGTCGATCAGGCCGGCGTTCACGTACTGCAGGATCGTCGCGCCGCCGCCCGCGACGCGGACGTCCCGGTCGCCGGCGGCCTCGCGGGCCTGATCGAGCGCGGACTCGATGCCGTCGTTGACGAAGCGGAAGGTGGTCCCGCCCTGCCGCACCCAGGGGTCACGCTTCTCGTGCGTCACGACGAACACCGGCGCGTGGAACGGTGGATCCTCGGGCCACGCGTGCTCGCCGGCCTCGAACATGCGCTTGCCCATCACGCTTGCGCCGGTGCGCTCGAACGTCTCCCGCACGATGTCGTTGTCGCGCCCTTCCTCGCCACCCTCCCCGAGCTTCAGGTTCTCCCGGAAGAACCGCTGCGGGAACACCCACTGCTGCAGTTCCATCCACTGCCGCCCCATCAGTTCTTCGGGGGACGCGGGCGCGATGAACCCGTCGAGCGACATCGACACACTGAAGAACACCTTGCCGGCCATCAGTCCTCAACTCCCTTCCGGGCGATCTCCGCGACGTAGGCAGCCAGGTTGCCGAGGGTCTGCTGACCGCCCTCGATCGCGCCGTGCTTCTTGATCGCCTCATCGCGCAGCTCCTTGGTGGGGAACACCGTGAGCATCTCGATCCGGGTCGTCTCCCCGTCGGGCGCGAACGTGAGGACCGACTCGAACGCGTTCGGGTCGCCGCGGTACTCGCCATGGAGCATCGCGATCCGCTCCGGCGGGACGATCTCGGTCCAGGTGATCCACTCGCTGTAGTCGGTGCCGTCCGGCCCGTGCATCACGAACTCCCACACCCCGCCCGCGCGGAACTCGAAGGCCCGCGTGGTGGTGGTGAACCCCTCCGGCCCCCACCAGCGCGACAGGTGCCGCACCTCGGTGAACGCCTTGAACACCAGTTCTCGTGGGGCGTCGATGTCCCGGGAGATCACGATCTCGCGGTCGGCCGTCGCGGACCGCGCCGGCGCTTCTCGTCCAGTCGGATTCATCAGCTACTCCTGTTGCCCGTCCTGCTTGAGTTCCTGCACGTACGCGTCCAGCCGGTCGAAGCTCTCGTTCCAGAACTGTTCGAACCCGCCGGTCCACTCATGAACCGCTCGCAGCCCGCGTGCGTCCAGGTCGTACAGGCGCTGCTTGCCCGCCTTGCGGTCCCGCACCAGCCCTACTTCGCGGAGCACCCGCAGGTGCTTGGACGCACCGGGCTGCGTCATTCCCAGCTCCTCGGCGACCTCCGTCACCGGCCGTTCGCCTGCCCGCAGCAGCGCCAGTATGTTCCGGCGCTGCGGCTCGGCTATGGCGTTGAAGACGTCTGACGTCGTCGCTGCTCGTGCCATGGCAGCAATCATATGCCCATATCGGAATGTGTTTCAAGGGCCGCCCGCGAGCAGGGATCGCCGGTGCGTGCGCCTTCGCTCTCGCGACCCAGTCCGACGGTGCCCAGCACCAGCCCGGTGCTGCGCCTCAGTCCCGGTGACGCGCGCAGCGGCCCCGGTTCGGCCGGCCTGTCGGCCAGGTAGGCGTCGAACGCCTCCGCGACCTGATCGTCGATCTCGTCCCGCGTCCGGGCATCCAGAGCGCCGCGTGAACGCCGCCGCGGTGTAGTCAAAACGTGACAGGAAGACGGCTTTTCCCTCGGTAAGATCTTTTCTCCGATACTTACTCCGTGGAAATGTCAGGAATAAAATGAGATTGCGAAGGATCCTGCCGGCCGTCGCCGTACTTCCGGCCCTCCTGGTGATATCCGCGTGCAGCAGCGATGCGGACGGGTCCGACGCCAAGAAGGCCGCGCCCAGCGCGAAGGGATCGCAGAGCGCTGAGGAGAAGGAATCCGCAGAGGCGGAGCGGGTCGGCGCCCTCGACACCAAGCACCTCGAAAAGGTGGCCCTCACGGGAACGGTCAAAGGGATCAACGCCAAGAAGGTGGCCAAGGCGGAGGTCGAGGCCGGACGCGGGATGAAGGCGGACAACAAGGCCTGTCAGCCCCTCGCCAGCCTCATCGGCGGCTTTACGCACATCCCTGCCGTGAGCGAGGTGCACCGGTCCCTCCAGCCGGTCAAGGCGACCAACGCGACCGTGGGTTCGATGTGGCTCGCCTCGCACTCCGAGAAGAACGCCACCCAGGTGATGAAGGACCTCCGCGCCGCGGTTACCGCGTGCCCCAAGGGATTCAATACGCTGGGCCTCAAGTACGGAAAGGTCGAGAAGCTTCCCGCGACCAAGCTCGGTGACGAGAGCGTCGATTACCGGATCACCAGTGACATCGGTAAGCAGAAGGTGCCGATGGCGTACACGGTCGTGCGTAGCGATGGTGTTGTCGCCGTGTTCTACGGCGTGAATATGCTCGATATGAAGAAGGCGTCGATTTCGACGAGCTTTATCCAGGCGCAGCTCGACCGGATCGCCGGACAGACGGACTGACGCAGCCGGCCCGCGCGGACGGGGAATTCATCCCCGTCCGCGCGGGCCGTGGCCAGGAGCCGCTGACGAGACGGTCAGCCGATCTGCCCCCATTCCGCCGGGAAGTCCGGCGGCCAGGGCTGACGCGGGTCGTACAACGACTGCCGCTCACCCATCGCCTCGTACTCCGCCTCCCGCCAGGACGGCTTGCCGCTGACGACGAAGCTGCCGCCGTCCCGCTCCAGCATCCAGGTGTAGTAGGCGTCCTCCGCCGGAATGCCGTGCCGTTCGCTGAGTACGCCGAACTCGGACGCGGTCGCCCGCCGGATGTGGAGCCCGTTCTCGTAGTGGGGCTTGAGGAACATCAGTTCCACATGCCCGAAATAGACCTCGATCACCGTCGTGCTCCGGTTCACCAGTGTGGCCTCACTGGTCAGAAAGAGCTGCCGGTGCGAGGGGACGAACCCGCTGACTCTGAAGAGCCGCCCCTCCCGGACGAAATCCGTCATGACCGCCATCTCCTCATCACTCGGGCACCGGCTCTCCGTTGGGGTACTTGAAGCGCTGCGGGGTGACGCGCACGACCTTGCCCTCATCGTTGGTCATGTGCCACTCGATGGACGACCAGGTGCGTTGCTCCAGCCGGACAGCCGTACGGAGTTTGATCATCTCCCACGCGGTTCCGTAGCCGGATGACCGGATGACCGCCCAGTCGTTGGCCGCGATCGTCTCCCCTCGTTCGAGAAGCAGAGCCAGCGCCTCGTCGGCGTTCTTGGCGCCACTGACACCGTCCAGGGACACCGAGATCTTCACCTTGGGGTTGGACACCGCTCTCTCCACGCCCACCGTCCACAAGGGACGGATCCCCATCCCCAGGCCTCCCGACAGCTCGTCGGCGTATGCCTTGCCGTTGAACGTGTGCCCGCCGATCAGCTTGACCAGTTCGTCCGAGCCGGGGTTGACCCCGAGGACGACGTGATCGCCGTCCTTCACCAGGTCGCGGAGGAAGTTCTCGGCACAGTCGTTGACGCCGCCGGAGCCGGCCGCCGCGACGGAGAGCGCCGCGACCTTGAATGTCGCGGTGCCCAGCTTCTCGCACGCCTCGGAGAGCTTCCGGACGATACGGCTGATGATGCCCTGGGCGGCGGCCTCGGTCAGGCCGATGGAACGGAGCGCCAGCCAGGCGTCGGTGAACCCGATGCCTGTCTTGAGCGCGGCGTCCATCGCCGTCAGCGCGGTTTTGGCGGTCTTGAAGATCGCGCCCGCGACGAACCAGCTGGCCGCCCAGGCACAGTCGCCCCAGCTGCCGCCCGACACACCCGGAGTGATCAGCTTGGCGCAGCCGATGAAGTCGCCGAGCAGGACGTCGATGGGATCGATGCCCGAGTTGAACTCGACCATGGACAGCGTGTACGACATCCGCTTGGTCTGGGCCTTCGAGACCTCGGGACCGAGATAGACCGTGTCCGCGTCCGGGCAACTGCCCGAGTAGGACTCCGGCGAGGCCAGACACATGAACAGGTCGACGTGCGACTTGTACGTGACGTCGGCCGTGATCGTGCAATCCCCGATATGGATGATCGGGTTGCAGTTGTCCTTGACGACGTTCTTGGGTTCGCCGATGTACTCGATGTGGTCGAGGACCGCCCACACCCCGCCGATCCCGGTGGTGACACCCTGCGTGATCTGCTCGCTGTTGCCGCCCTTCTCCGTGCGGTCCGCGGCCTCCTGGGCCTCGTTCGCCGCGTCCCACGCGCCTTCGGCGGCCTTCTCCGCCGCCGTCGCGTCGGTCTCCGCCCGGGTGGCGGTGTCGCGGGCACTGGCCGCGTCGTCCTCGGCCTTGGTGGCCGCGGTACGGGCCGAAGCGGCGTCGTGCTCCGCCTCGGTGGCCGCGTTGTCCGCCGCGGCCGCGTCCACCTGAGCGTCGTTCGACGCCGTCCAGGCCTTCCCCACGTCCGCGCCCGCCGACTGCGCGTAGCCGTCGGCGCGGTTCGCCGAGGCCTCGGCGAGCTTCGCGTCGGCCGCGGCCTGGGTGGCCGAGGCCTGGGCCCGCTGGTACGCCTTGGCGGCGCGGGCCGCGTCGGACGCCGCTGCCGCGGACGCCTGCGCCGCGAGCTTCATGTCCGCCGCGGCCTGGGCGGCGAGGGCCTTCGCCTCCGCGGAGAACCCCTCGGCCAGGTCGGCCGTAGCGGTGGCCGCGGCCGCCTGCTGCTGCGCGACCGTCAGGGACTGCTGGCCGAGGAGCGTCGCGAACGCGGCCGAGCTGTCGGTCTCCTGGTACGGGCCGCCGAGCGTGATCGCCTCGTTCGCCGGCTTGTTCACCGCTGCCGCGGAGTCCCGCGCCGCGAGTGACGACTGCACGGCCGCGAACGCCTTGCCGGCGGTGGTCGCCGCCCAGGTCGCTGTCTGGAGCGCCTCACCGCGAGCGGCGGTCGCCTCCTCCTTCGCTGTCTTGGCCGCGGCGGAAGCCTTCTCCGACTCCTCCCTGGCGCCCTTGGCGTCGAGCGCCGCCGCCTCGGAGGCGTCGATGGCCTCGGCCGCTGCGGCGTGGGCCGCCGCGGCGGAACCGGCCGCCACCAGGTAGGACGCCCAGGTGGCGTCGGACGCCGCCTTGGCGCGCGATGCCGCGCCCTGTGCCTTGGTGGCGGCCTCGCGGGCGCTGGTGGCAGCGGCCGTGGCCGCGTTCGCCGACGTGCGTGCGTTGGTGGCCGCCGTCGTCGCGGTGTTGGCGGCGCTACGGGCGTCGGTCGCGGCGGCACGGGCCGCCTCCGCGGCGTCCGTACCGTCCACAGCGGCGGCGTGGGCCTCCAGTGCCGCCGCCTTCGCCTTCAGCGAGTCCCGCCGCTGCTCGGCCTCAAGGGCCCTGTCACGGGCGGCGACCGCATCGCGCTCCGCCTGTTCGGCGTCACCCCTGCGGTCCGAAGCCGTGACTCCGGACGCCTCCGCCGACGCACGGGCGTCGGCGGCGATCCGGCCCTGCGCGACCGCGTCCGCCTCATGACCGGCAGCCTTGTCCCGCTCGCTCTCCGCGGTGGCCCGGTAGGCCGCTGCGTTGGCGCGCTCCAGTTCGGCCACGGCACGCGTCCGCTGGGCTTCGGCCGCGGCCTTGCGGGCGTCCTCCTCCTCCGCCAGAGCGGTTTCCTTGGCCTTCTTGGCCGTGGCGGCGTTCGTCGCGGCCGAGGCCGCGTAGGCGTCGGCGCTGTCCGCCGCGGCCTTCGCCTGGGAGGCGGCCTCCTGCGCGGCGATGCGGCGGAACTCGGTGTTCACCGCGTGCGCCTCGGTCTGCGCCAGGGCGAGCAGCGCCTCGGACGTCGACACGGTCGCGTTCGCCGCGTTCAGAGCCGTCTCCGTCGCCTTCGCTGCGGCCGTGGCGGCCGCGCCGGAGGCGCGGGCGACCTGGACCGACTGCTGGGCGTAGAGCAGCCCGCGGCCGCGCGGCACCTCGGCGGCGTCCGCGATCGTCCAGGCCTGCTGCTGGGCGGTCACCGCGCGCTGTGCGGCGGTCTTGGCGGCGGTGGCCTGCTGCTGGGAGGTGGTGACGAGCGCCTGAACCTTGCCCCGGGCCTTCGCGAGGTCCGTCTTCGCCTGGTCGAAGAGGGCCTGCTTCGGCTTGAGGATGTCGTCCGGGTCGTTCTCCAGCTGGTCGTGCCAGTACTTCTGCCAGCGTAGGATCTGGTCGGCGAACCACGCCTGGCCGATGGCCTCGACCATGTTGTCCGCGGCGGACCGGGTCGCGGCGGCGGCGTCGGCCTCCGCCTGCATGATGACCGCGCGCGGGGCCGCCTGGCCGGCGTACTCCGCGTCCCACTCGGCCGAGGCCTGCGAGACGACCTCGCTCAGGGAGTTGCGCGGGTCGACCGGGTCCTGGTGGTTGCACGAGGCCCAGGCCTGCTTGAGGTTCTCGACCTCGATGCGGTACTCGACGGAGCCTTCGGTGACCTTCTTCTCGAGGAAGCCGCCGTGCCGCAGGTAGGTGGCGATGTCGGCGGAGGTCGTACCGCCGGAGAACCGGGTGTCGCTGACGTTGGAAGACCGCAGCATGACGTCGGCCTCGGCGTCGTACCAGCTGTCCTTGCCCCGGTTCTGCTCGGTGATCTCCCGGGCCTTCGCCACCGCCTCGTCGCCGGCGTTGGTGTGGTCGTCCCAGCCCAGACGGTGGGACAGCTCGGCCTGGGAGGCCAGGGTGAACCCGAGGATGTCCGCGCCGAACTCCGGCGCGTGCAGGGTGATCCCGTCGTCGAACGAGCTCATCGCGTACGGCCGGTTGGCGTCCTCCAGGAGGGCCTCGCGGGCGGCCATGGCGTCCCTGAAGGCGTAGCCGGCCTGCTCGTCCTGGTCCCGGGCCTGCCCCAGGGGCATGAACCCGATCCAGCCGACGTCACCGATGACTGCGCCCAGCTGCTCGTTCGTGCCGGTCAGGCCCTCGATGGCCTTGGCCTTCATCTTGGCGCCGCCCGCGTGCAGGGCGACTCCGGCGAGGCACTGGTTGAGGCGCGGGGTGGAGCGGACGTCACTGATGACGGCGGTGAGCTCGGTGAGCCGGCGCAGGGCGTTGTCGGCGTCGACGAAGATCTTCCGGACACCTTCGGAGACCTTCTCGACCGCCTGGGCGAGCGCGGGCACCAGGCCCACGATCGCGGCGGAGGAGGCGATGTCGACGAGGTCCCAGAGGCAGTCCTCGACGTTGTAGTCGGCCAGACACTCCTTCACCTCGGCCGCGTCGAGCTGTTCGAAGAGGATCTGTCCGCCGTTGGCCGTGGCCCAGGCCACGAGGTCCACCGAGACGGCCTTCAGGCCATCGCGGTAGTCGTCGACACAGGTCTGGCCGCACGCGTCGAGAAGGATCTTCTCCTCGCGCTCGCCCAGGGCCGGCCAGTTGGAGGCGCCCCCCTTGATCGGCGTGACGCCCTCGGCGAGCGCGTCCTGGTGCGCGGCCTCGTTCTTCTCGCGCTGTTCCTGCTCGGCCTGCTTCGCCGCGTTCTCGGCGGCGGTGCTGTCGCCCTGTGCGTCGGACGCCCTGTCCTCGGCGTCCTTGGCGTCCTTCTCCGCCTGAGTCGCCTTGTCCTGGGCCCCCTTGGCGGCTTCCCCGGCCCGGCCGGCCTTCTCGTTCGCCTCGGCGACGTGCCGCTCGGCGTCGGTCGCCTCGCGGTCCGCCTCGGCGGCGGTGTCGCTCGCGTCGTTCGCGAGGAGAAGGGCACTGGCCGCGTCGGTACCCGCCTGCTCGGAGTAACCGGCCGCGTCGGTGGAAGCGCTCTCGGCACCCTTGCGGGCGGCTGCCGCTTCGGCGGCGGACGCCTGGGCGCGGGTCACGGCCCCGACGGCACGCACCGAATCGCTCGCGGCGCGTGCGGCGGCCTCGGCGGCGAGCTTGGCGTCGCCCGTGGCCTGCGTGGCAGCCTGCTGCGCGGACTCGGACGCCGCTGCCGCCTCGGTGGCCTTGGCCTCGGCCGCCGCCGCCTGCTGCTCGGCGATCGTCTTCGACGACTGCCCGACGAGTACGGCGAACGCGGCCGAACTGTCCGTCACCCGGTAGGGGGTTCCCACCGCGACGGCCTCATTGGAGGCGGCGATCGCCTCCTTCGCGCTGTCGCGCGCGGCGAGCGCCGCCTGCCCGGCCGCGTAGGCGCGGCCGACCGCGGTAGCGGCCGACTTCACCGCCGCGGTCGCGCCGGCCCCGGCGGCCACGGACTCCTGCTCGGCCTTCTTGGCCAGTTTCGTGGCGTTCCCCGACGCCGTGGCGGCGTTGTCCGCGCGCAGCGCCGCGTCCTGCGACGCGTCCAGCGCCACGGCGGCGGCGGCGTACGCCGAAGAGGCCGCGTCGAGGGATGTGCGGTAGGCCGACCACGCCTTGACCGCGTTGGCCTCGGCACGCTTGGCGGCGCCCTCCGCCGTGGTCGCGGCGGTCCGCGCGCCGACGGCGGCGGTGGTCGCCTCGTCCGCCGCGGTCTGCGCGACGGTGGCGGCCTGGGCCGCCTGGCTCGCCGCCGTACGGGCGGCGGTGGCCGCGGCCCGGGTTTCGGCGGAGGCCGCGGTGCCCTCGGCGGCGGTGGCCGCGGCTTCGAGTGCGGCGGCGCGGGCCGCGACGGCCTGCTTCGCCTGTAGCGCGGCGACGGCCTTCTCGCGCGCGGTCTGCGCGGCCTTCGCCTTCTCGGTGGCGAGCTTGCGCTTCGCCGTCGCGTCGGTGGTCGCGGTCTCGGCTGCCGTATCGGCGCTACTGGCAGTGGTCTGCTGGGTCGCCGCCCGCTGCTCGGCCTCCTGCGCCTTGGCCCGTTCGGTGGCGGCGCTCGCGCGGGAGGCGGCCGCGTTGGCCTTCTCCGCCTGCGCCTTGGCCCGCTCGGAAGCGGCGGTGGCAGCGGCGGTCTCGGCCTTGTCGCGCTTCTGCTCCGCAGTCGTGCGGGCGTCCTTCGCCGTCTTCGCGTCGTCGGCGGCGGCCCCGGCGTTGGACTCGGCGCTGTCGGCGGCGGCCTTCGCCTGGGCGGCGGCCTCCTCGGCGGCGACGCGGCGGAACTCGGTGCTGATGGCGTGCGAGTCGGTCTGTGCCTTGGCGAGCAGGGCATCAGCGTCGGCGATCGTCGCGTTGGCGGCGGAGAGTGCGGTCTCGGTCGCCTTCGCGGCGGCCGTGGCGGCGGCCGCCGAGGCGCGGGCCACCTGGACCGACTGCTGGGCGTACATCAGGCCACGGCCGCGCGGCAGGTGGGCGGTGTCCGCGACGGCCCAGGCCTCCTGCTGCGCGGTCGCGGCCTTCTGCGCGGCCGTAGCGCCCTTGCCGGCCTGCTCCTTGGCCGAGACGACCAGGGAGGCCACCTTGGTACGGGCAGCGTTCAGGTCGGCCGTGGCCTTGTCGTAGAACGCCTGGTCGGGCTTGTCGAAGATCGTGTCGGGATCGTTGGCGAGCTCGTCCTGCCAGTACTTGCGCCAGCTCAGGATCTGCTCGACGATCCAGGCCTGGCGGATGGCCTCGACCATGTCATTGGTCGCGGCCTGGGTCGCCGCGGCGGCGTCGGCCTCCGCCTGGATGATCGTGGCGCGCTGGGGGGCCTGCCCCGCGTACTCCGACTCCCACTCGACCATCGCGGTCATGACCGGGGCGTTGAGCACGCGCCGGGGGTCGAGAGGGTTCTGGTAGTCGCAGGCCGCCCAGGCCTGGTTGAGGTCCTCGACCTCGACGCGGTACTCGGCCGAGTCCTCGGCCGGTGACTCGGTCGCGTATCCGCCACGCTGCAGGTAGGAGGCGATGTCGCTGGAGGTGGTACCGCCCGAATACTTGTATCCGACGTCCCGCAGCATCACGTCCGCCGCGGCGTCGTGCCAGCTGTCCTTGCCCCGGTTCTCTTCGGTGATCACGCGGGCGCGGGCGATCGCCTCGTCGCTGGCCTCGCTGTGGCCGTCCCACCCGAGCGGGGAGACGAGCTGGACCTGGTTGATCGCGGTGAAGTAGTTCACGTCCGCGCCGAAGGCCGGCGCGTGCCACTCCATGTCATCGCTGGCCCAGGCGGATTCGACGTAGGGCTTGTTGGCCTCGTCGAGCTCTTCGGTACGCCGGTCACTGGCGTCCCGGTAGGCGTTGCCGTCGTCCTGGTCGGCGATTCCGGCCATGCCCAGGGGGCCGTAGCCGATCCAGCCGATGTCGCCGATGGCCTCGCTGAGCTGCTCGTTGGTGCCGGTCAGGGCCTCGATGGCCTTGGCCTTCATCTGAGGTCCGCCGACGTGCAGCGCCACACCGGCGAGACAGCGGTCGCGACGGGGGTCCTCACCGATGCTGTTGCGGATGAGCCCGGTGTCCTCGTCGGGTGCCGGGGCGGCCAGTGCCGGAGGAGCCTGGAACAGGCCGGCGAGCACGGCCGCGGCGGTGACGAGCGCCGTCGCACTGGTGGCTCTGGCCAGTGTGGAGCGTATGCGACGCCGGCGTCTGCCGACGTCTCTGAGCATTGACATGTCTGCCTTGCAATCTCTCGACCGTTCGGCAGCACCTCAGCATGAGCATGACAGGCGACCCGCTGTCCGGGTCGGACTCCCCGCGGCGCGACAACTGCCGGCGTGCCCGCCTGTCCCCACACGTCGACGCTGCCGCTTGCTCCGTGAGCGTGCCATGGACGGGCCTTTACGTGAAGGTTGAATGATCTTCACTAACCGGGCACAGGATTCAGTAGTGGGCAAAGTGATCCACTTGTTGATCATCTTGTTACCCGGCGCAACCGGCCCGTCTCCCACTGCGGACAGAATTGCCCCGTCTGCCCTGAGATGCGCAAGTGCTCCCCGGCGTCGCGTATATGACGAGACGTCACGCTGCCCTCGCGTCCGGTGGCCGGATGCCGCAGGCGTTCATCATCCGTGGTCCTCGGTAAGCGAGGAGTTGAAGCAGCTCTACCTCACGAACACCGGGGTGACCGTCTTCGCCGTGGGGTCCACGGGGCTACGTTTACGGACATGACGATTCTGGTCGTTGGCGGTTCCGGCTTCCTGGGCTCCGAGCTGGTCCGGCAGGCGAGAGCGGCGGGGCACACGACCGTCGCGACGTATGCGACCAAGCCGGGCACCGCCTCCCCGAGCGCGTGGTGCCCCCTCGATCTGCGGGACGCGGGAAGTCTGGACGCCACGCTGGCCGAGGTGAACCCGCGCGTCGTCATCAACGCATCGAGCGGCCGTGCCGACTGGGCGGTTACGGCAGAGGGCCCGCTCCAGCTCGCGACAGTCGCCGCGAAGCGCGGGATCCGCATGGTTCACGTGTCCACCGACGCGGTGTTTTCCGGTACCGGCCGGATCCACTACGACGAGTCCTGTCTCCCGGACCCCGTCACCCCGTACGGCGCAGCCAAGGCCGCGGCCGAGACCGGGGTCCTTGCGGTACATCCGAAGGCCGTCGTCGCCCGCACATCGCTGATCATCGGTCACGGCCGCTCCGTGCACGAGCGCCTGGTGCACCGGCTCGCCGCCGGTACCGTCGCCGGCGCCTTGTTCACCGACGACATCCGCTGCCCGGTCCATGTCTCGGACCTGGCGGCCGCGCTGTTGGAACTGGCGTCGAGTGGCGCAGCAGGCGTCCACCATCTCGCAGGACCTCATGCCCTGAGCCGCCACGAACTCGGCGTCCTCATCGCCGAGCGCGACGGTCTCGACGCGTCCCGTCTGCCTGCGGCCCTGCGAGCCGACAGCGCCGTTCCCGGACCCCTCGACGTCCGCCTCGACAGCGAGGTGACCCAGCGGCGACTGCGCACCACACTGCGCGGTGCTCGACAGTTCCTGAAGCCCGCCGATCAGGCGCCTTCGGCCGCGCCGGTCTGACTCCTGAGAGGTTTGGCGTGCTTTGGCGCCCGCTGTTCGTGCTGGCGCCGTTGGCGAGAGTTCCCGTGCCTAGAGGTTGTCGAAGTCTCCGGCGGTCATGCCCGACTTGAAGGCGCGCCACTCGCCGGGGGTGAAGCACAGGTGCGGGCCGGAAGGGTTCTTCGAGTCGCGGACGGCCACGCCACCGCCGGGGAGGGAGGCCGGCTCGAAGCACTCGCCGTTGTTTGCGGTGAAGCTGCTCTTCTGCCAGGGGAGTGTGGACGGGTCGATCGAGTAGAGGTCTGCCTTCTCCATGACCTCAGTCTTCCTGGTTTCGGATGCCGGTAATCAGTCCAAGTGGCCGATGAACTCGTGCCAGGCGTCAGGGCTGAAGGTAATTACGGGGCCGGCGGGACGCTCGCTGTCGCGGGCGGGGGCGAGGTGGGGGATGCCGTCGGCGACTTCGAGACGCGGCACTTCAGCGGTGCCGTTGCTTCCAGCGGACAGTGCCGTTGCCGCAGGCCGAGGGAATGGCACTGGCCACCCGGAACCGCTGGATTCCGCGGTACGACGTGCGGGTCATACCGGCCCGACCTGCCCGACCCGCACGCCCGCAGAACCGCACGACCGCCCACCGCTCGCTCGGCTGCCCGCTGCCGCTCACCTCGACCGGGTACTCAGCCGCTCGCGATGCCGAGCGCCGCGCGGATCTCCCCTGCCAGCCGCCCGTCCAGACCGTGCACGGTCATCCGGTTCTTGACCAGCGCGAAGGAGAACCGGTGCGCGGGGTCGGCGAAGGCCGTGCTGCCGCCCGAGCCGCTGTGGCCGAAGCCGCCCGCCGGGCGTATCGGCTTCGCTCCGCTGTCCCCGATCACGAAGCCCGCGCCCATCGCGGAGGTGGTGCCCATCATCCTGTCCACCCCGCTGATCCGCTCCGTGGTCGCCTCCTTCAATGTCGCCGCCGACAGCAGCCGTACGCCCTCCAGCTCACCGCCGCAGGCCAGCACCGCGTACAGGAGGGCGGCCCCGCGCGCGGTCATGATCCCGTTGGCCGGCAGAGCCGTACGCCGGAAGTCCGCACGGTTGCCCAACTCGGCCACCGGCAGCACCCCGTGGGGAACGCAGTCGAAGAACGGGGCGCCGGGAGGCATCCGCTCCAGCCGTGCCGCCCAGCCGCCGTCGTAACAGGTGGCCACCCGGGACGCCGCGTGCTCAGGGACGTGGAACAGCAGCTCGTCACCTATCCCGAGCGGACCGGCCAGCTCTTCGCGCAGTAGCTGGTCGCAGGTCCGGCCGGTGGCGCGGTGCAGGATCTCGGCCAGCAGCACCCCGTAGGTCCAGGCGTGGTAGCCGAACGCGCTGCCGGGCTCCCACTGCGGCCGCTGCCCGGCCGTCCAGTCGGCCATGGCCGGCAGGTCGAGCAGCCGCTCCGGGGTCAGGTCCGCCGGCAGCCGGGCCAGGCCGGCCATGTGGCCGAGGACCTGCCCCAGGGTGATCCGCTCCTTCCCCGCCGCGCCGAACCGCGGCCAGTAGCGCGCCACGGGGGCGTCGTACGCCAGTACCCCCTGGTCCACCAGGACCGCGACCAGGGCCGCCGCCACGCCCTTGCCGGTCGACCAGGCCGGCACCAGGGTGTCCGGCCCCATCGGCCGCCCCTCGGCGACATCGGCCGCCCCCGCCCACGCGTCGACCACCAACTCGCCGTCGTGCCAGGCCGCCACCTGCACCCCGGTCTCGACGCCCGATCCCGTCAACTCCGCCAGGACCTCTTCGACGCGCCGCTGCGCCGGATTGTCCGGCACCGTGCTGGTGTGCACAGTCCCTCCCCTTCCGCCCCGGGGGCCGCGAGCAGGCCGCCCGTCGGCTTCAACGCGGTTCCGGCCGGAACCGTTCCGGAGGAACTACGCCTCGCGGAGCCGCCTCACCACCTCGCGCACGCCGCCCGCCAGGACCACCAGGACCACCACGGTGTAGAAGGCGTCCGGGGCCTGCCAGCCGCCGTTGACGTCGGACAGGAAGGCCGGGTTGAAGAACTCCCGCCGGTACAGGATCCAGGCCATCGGCAGTGTGAACGCCGCCTGGGCGGCGATGTTCCAGAGCGCGAGCGAGCGCGTCGGCGCTCGCAGGGCCCGGATCGCGTCGAGTGTCACGAGTGCGGCGAGGCCGGCCAGGATCGGCCAGATCCAGCCCGACCACAGGCCCGGTTCGAGCACGTCCAGGTGTATGCCGCCGTCCGTCCGGTACGGCTGCGCGGTGTGCTGCCAGACGATCAGGGCGATCAGCAGCCCGTGCCACGCCATCCCGGCACCGGCCGTGACGCCGCGCTTCTTCTGTGCGCGGCGGTCGGGCAGGTCGTCGGGCGTCCACGCCCCGCCGGCCGCGGCGGACCGCTTGCCGGGCCGCTCGACCAGGACGAACACCACGGTGAGCCAGGCGGCCATCGGGACGCCGATGGAGAACACCGCCCCGGCGGCCCCGCCGATCACCTCCGCGGCCCCCCGGCCGTCCAGGACGTCGAGCGCCGCGCTGACGGCGACGACCACGGGCAGCACGGAAAGCAGCAGGGCCGCGAGGAGCCGTATGTACGTCGGGTAGAACCCGGGCCCGATCAGTGCGAGCGGCCGGCCCGCGTACTGGGCGGCGAGCCGGACCGGGTCGCCCATCTCGGTGAGCACCTCGCGCTCGGCGGCCCCTGAGCCGGCAGGACCGCGGGCCTCGACGGTGTCAGCGATCGTCGCGCGCAACTCGTCGGCCACGTCGCCGCGCCGGTCGGCCGGGATGTGCCGGACGACCTCCGCCACGTATCGGTCGGTCAGCGTGCCGGTGTCGGACGCTTGGAACATACTCAACGTTCCCCCTTCGTCAGTCGTGATATCGCGGCGTCCAGGGTCTGCCACTCGCGCAGCAGCCCGGTGCGGACCCGGGCGCCCTCGGGGCTGATCCGATAGAACTTGCGCGGCCTGGACTGGCCGGTGTTCCACTCGCTGATGAGCAGCCCCTGCTTCTCCAGGCGGCGCAGCAGCGGGTAGAGGGTGTTGCCGTCGACGGCGATGCCGGCGTCGCCGAGCGTCTCCAGGAGTGCGTAGCCGTACTGCGGCTCCTCCAGCAGCGCCAGACAGGCCAGGACGACCGTGCCGCGGCGTAGCTCCTGGGCCTGGCTGAGGATCAGTTCTTCGGTGCCCACGCGTGGCACGGTACTGTGCGTCGCACACTAATGTCGGTCATCGGGGAAACCCGGCTGCCGGCGGGGACGGCCCGCGTCACTGCGGAACGTGAAGTGCGACGGACCCTGCCGCATAGCCCCAAGCGGGCATGAAAAAGACCCTCTGTTCAACGTTTCCGCTGATCAGAGGGTCTATTCGGCACCTTCTGCAAGGTGCCCCCGGCAGGATTCGAACCTGCGCTCCCGGCTCCGGAGGCCGATGCTCTATCCCCTGAGCTACGGGGGCGTATCGCTGTGCTGCTCTGCGACGGGTGAAACACTACCAGCTTCCGCCCGGTGCCCGTGAACAGGTATTTTCGCGCCCCCGTCGAGCGCCCCCCGGCCCTGCCGGGCAGGTCGCACACACATCCGGCCAACCTTCGCCGCCATCCGTCCGGGGACGGAAGTGGGCAAAACCCGGACGCAGCCCCTCCGCCCCGCCTACTCTCGAAGGGTGTCAGGGGCTTGCGGCCGCGTGCTTGTTGTCGACGACAACAAGGTCATCCGGCAGTTGATCAGGGTCAATCTCGAGCTGGAGGGCTTCGAGGTCGTGACCGCGGCCGATGGTGTCGAGTGTCTGGATCTGGTGCATCGGGTCAGTCCCGATGTGATCACGCTCGATGTCGTCATGCCCCGGCTGGACGGTCTGCAGACGGCCACCAGACTGCGCTCCGATCCGAGGACCCGGCATCTGCCCGTGGCGATCGTCAGCGCCTGCACGCCGTACGAGGTGGACAACGGGGTCGCGGCGGGAGTCGACGCCTTCCTCGCCAAGCCCTTCGAGCCGAGCGAGCTGGTGCGGGTCGTACGGCAGTTGATGGAGCGCGGCCGGCCGCCGGTACTCGACGGCAGACAGGGTGCCGGGCGGGCGGAGAGCGCCGCCGGTTGACCGGATGGCGAAACCGGTTCGCGAAAGGCCCCCCTCCCTCCCATACGCTTGTGCCGTGACCCCCGCCGATCTCTCCACGACCGTGCTGCGCGCCGTGCGCCGCGCGGTCGACGAGGACGCCTTGCGCGCGCCCGTGCCCGCGCGCGTGCGAGTGGAGAGGACCCGGCCGGGCGGACGCGGTGACTACGCCAGCGCCGTCGCCCTCCAGCTCGCCGGACCCGCCGCGCGGCCCGCGCGCGAGGTGGCCGAGATCCTGCGGGAGCGAATGGCCGGTGCGCCCGGGATCGGGCGGGTCGAGATCACCGGACCCGGCTTCCTGAACTTCACGCTCGACGCCTCCGCCGACGCCGACGCGCACCGCGCGCTCCTGCGCCGCGTGCGGGAGCAGGGGCTGCGCTACGGACACGGCGACGCGCTCGCCGGGGCACCGCTGCAATTCAGCCACGCCCGCGAGGTCCGGGCCGCGGTCACCGCCGACGCGGTGCGCCGGCTCGTACGCGCGCAGGGCGCGCCCGTACGCATCAGCTGCGACGGGGCAGACGAGGCATCCGACCCGGACTGGGCACGGCTGGGCATCACCGCCGACGCCCACGGACGGCCCCCCACGCCGCTGACGGCGATACGGCCGGTCCCGGCGGGCGCCACCGCCCGCGAACTGCTCGGCCGGCTCGGGCCCGACGCCACCCGCTGGGGACTGCTCCGGCCCGCAGGTCACGACCGCGCCCGGCTCGGCGACGACCTCCTCGTCCAGGGCGAGGGCAACCCCCTGTTCCTGGTGCGCTACGCCCACTCCCGCACCCACGCGCTCAGCCGCGGCGCGGAGCGGCTCGGATTCACCGCCGCGCGGGACGAGGTTTCGGCGGAGGCCTTCGAGGAGCCCGCGGCGTCCGCGCTGCTCGCCGTCATCGCCGACCACCCCGCGGTCCTCGCCGCCGCCGCGCACCACCGCGCACCCGACCGGCTCGCCCGCCACCTCGAAGCGGTCGCGCACGCGTTCCTCGACTTCCACGACGCCGCGTCGCCGCTCCCCGCCGGGGACGAGAAACCCTCGGCCGCCCACCGCACCCGGCTCGCCCTTGCCGAAGCCGCCGGGACGGTGCTGGCAGGCGGCCTGTCCCTGCTCGGCATCAGCGCGCCCCCTTACCTCTGAGAGACCCGAGAGAGCAGAGCAACACGATGAGCCGATCCGCACACCCCGCCGGCCCCCGGCACGCCGACGTCATGACCGAGGGCCACTACTCCGCCCCGGCCGAGGACCTCAACGTCCTCGACGAGAAGGTCTGGTCCCGCACCGTCACCCGGGACGAACACGGCGCACTGACCGTCGGCGGGATCGAAGTCGCCCGGCTGGCCGAGGAATTCGGCACCCCGGCCTACTTCCTCGACGAAGCCGACTTCCGGGCCCGCTGCCGCGCCTGGTCCGACGCCTTCGGCCCCGGCGCCGACGTCTTCTACGCCGGCAAGGCCTTTCTCTCCCGCGCGATCGTGCGCTGGCTCCAGGAGGAGGGGCTCAACCTCGACGTCTGCTCCGGCGGCGAGCTGACCACCGCACTGGACGCCGGGATGCCCGCCGAGCGCATCGCCTTCCACGGCAACAACAAGACGGTCGACGAGATCGAGCGGGCCGTCACGGCGGGCGTCGGGCGGATCGTGCTCGACTCCTTCCAGGAGATCGTCCGGGTCGCGCACATCGCGCAGCGGCTCGGCCGGCGCCAGCCCGTGCAGATCCGGGTGACCGTGGGCGTCGAGGCGCACACCCACGAGTTCATCGCCACCGCGCACGAGGACCAGAAGTTCGGCATCGCGCTGGCCGGCGGACAGGCCGCCGAGGCCGTCCGGCGGGCGCTGACCCTCGACGGGCTCGAACTGATCGGCATCCACTCGCACATCGGCTCGCAGATCTTCGACATGGCCGGCTTCGAGGTCTCCGCCCGGCGCGTGGTGCAGCTCCTGGCCGAGGTGCGCGACGAGCACGGCGTCGAGCTGCCCGAGATCGACCTCGGCGGCGGCCTCGGCATCGCGTACACCTCCGAGGACGACCCGCGCGAGCCGTACGAGATCGCCAAGGCGCTCGGCGACATCGTGACTCGTGAGTGCGAGTCCGCCGGGCTCGCCACCCCGCGCATCTCCGTGGAGCCGGGCCGCGCCATCGTCGGACCGACCGCCTTCACCCTGTACGAGGTCGGCACCATCAAGCCCCTGGAGGGGCTGCGCACCTACGTCAGCGTCGACGGCGGCATGTCGGACAACATCCGCACCGCGCTGTACGACGCCGAGTACAGCGTCGCGCTCGTCTCGCGCGCCTCCGACGCCGAGCCGATGCTCGTCCGGGTCGTCGGAAAGCACTGCGAGAGCGGCGACATCGTGGTCAAGGACGCCTTCCTGCCCTCCGACCTGGCCCCCGGCGACCTGATCGCGGTCCCCGCCACCGGCGCGTACTGCCGTTCCATGGCGAGCAACTACAACCACGCCCTGCGCCCGCCCGTCGTCGCGGTGCGCGACGGGCGGGCGCGGGTCATCGTCCGGCGCGAGACGGAGGAAGATCTCCTGCGTCTCGATGTCGGCTGATGCCGTATTTCCCGGGGTACACCCCCGGTCCCCCGTAAACATCTCAGGATCCGGACGGGTGGCAGGAACGCCCGTCCGGTGAGTGAGACTGGTCCATACATCAGATGTAAAGGAAACGAGGTCGGATGATGCGTACGCGTCCGCTGAAGGTGGCGCTGCTGGGCTGTGGAGTGGTCGGCTCAGAGGTGGCCCGCATCATGACGACGCACGCCGACGACCTCGCCGCGCGCATCGGCGCGCCGGTGGAGCTCGCCGGTGTCGCCGTGCGCCGGCCCTCCAAGGTGCGTGAGGGCATCGACCCCGCACTGATCACCACCGACGCGACCGCCCTGGTCAAGCGGGGTGACATCGACGTCGTCATCGAGGTCATCGGTGGCATCGAGCCCGCCCGCACGCTCATCACCACCGCCTTCGAGCACGGCGCGAGCGTCGTCTCCGCCAACAAGGCGCTGCTCGCCGAGGACGGCGCAGCCCTGCACGCCGCCGCCGAGCAGCACGGCCGGGACCTCTACTACGAGGCCGCCGTGGCCGGCGCCATCCCGCTCGTCCGCCCGCTGCGCGAGTCCCTCGCCGGCGACAAGGTCAACCGGGTCCTGGGCATCGTCAACGGCACCACGAACTTCATCCTCGACAAGATGGACACGAGTGGCGCCGGGTACTCCGAGGCGCTCGACGAGGCCACCGCCCTCGGCTACGCCGAGGCCGACCCGACCGCCGACGTCGAGGGATTCGACGCCGCCGCCAAGGCCGCGATCCTCGCCGGAATCGCCTTCCACACCCGGGTGCGCATCGGTGACGTGCACCGCGAGGGCATCACCGAGGTCACCGCCGCCGACATCGCCTCCGCCCGCCGCATGGGCTGCACCGTCAAGCTCCTCGCCATCTGCGAGCGCGCCGCCGACGGGCGGTCCGTCACGGCCCGCGTGCATCCCGCGATGATCCCGCTCAGCCACCCGCTGGCCTCGGTCCGCGAGGCGTACAACGCGGTGTTCGTCGAGGCCGAGGCCGCCGGGCAGCTGATGTTCTACGGCCCCGGCGCCGGTGGCGCGCCGACCGCGTCCGCGGTCCTCGGCGACCTCGTCGCGGTCTGCCGCAACAAGCTCAACGAGGCCCCCGGCCCCGGCGAGTCCGCGTACACGCGCCTGCCGGTCAGCCCGATGGGCGACGTCGTCACGCGGTACCACATCAGTCTCGACGTGGCCGACAAGCCTGGCGTTCTCGCCCAGGTCGCGACGGTCTTCGCCGAACAGGGCGTATCCATCGACACGGTCCGCCAGAAAGGCCGAAATTCAGGCAGCGTCGACGAAGTCGGTATCGAGCAGGGTGGCGGCGGGCGACGGGTGGGCAAGAGCGGCGAGGCTTCGCTCGTCGTCGTCACCCACCGCGCGCCCGACGCCGCCCTCTCCGGGACCGTCGAGGCGCTGCGCAAGCTCGACACCGTACGCGGTGTCGCCAGCATCATGCGTGTTGAAGGGGAGTAAGGACCCATGACCACCAAGGGCACCCACCAGTGGCGCGGCATCATCGAGGAGTACCGGGACCGTCTCCCGGTCACGAGCACGACTCAGGTCGTCACGCTCCGTGAGGGCGGCACGCCGCTCGTCCCCGCTCAGGTCCTCTCCGAGCGCACGGGCTGCGAGGTGCACCTCAAGGTCGAGGGCGCCAACCCCACCGGGTCCTTCAAGGACCGCGGAATGACCATGGCGATCACCCGGGCCAAGGAGGAGGGTGCGCAGGCCGTCATCTGCGCCTCCACCGGCAACACCTCCGCCTCCGCCGCCGCCTACGCGGTCCGCGCCGGAATGGTCTGCGCCGTCCTCGTGCCGCAGGGCAAGATCGCGCTCGGCAAGATGGGCCAGGCGCTCGTGCACGGCGCCAAGATCCTCCAGGTCGACGGCAACTTCGACGACTGCCTGACGCTGGCCCGCTCGCTCTCGGACAACTACCCGGTGGCGCTGGTCAATTCGGTCAACCCGGTCCGTATCGAGGGCCAGAAGACCGCGGCCTTCGAGATCGTCGACGCGCTCGGCGACGCCCCGGACATCCACGTCCTCCCGGTCGGCAACGCGGGCAACATCACCGCGTACTGGAAGGGCTACACGGAGTACGCCTTGGACGGCCTGGCCACGCACAAGCCGCGGATGTGGGGCTTCCAGGCCTCCGGCTCCGCGCCCATCGTGCGCGGCGAGATCGTCAAGGACCCGTCGACCATCGCCACCGCCATCCGGATCGGCAACCCGGCCTCCTGGCAGTTCGCGCTCGACGCGCGGGACGAGTCGGGCGGCTTCATCGACGAGGTGACGGACCGGCAGATCCTTTCCGCCTACCGGCTGTTGGCCTCCCAGGAGGGCGTCTTCGTGGAGCCCGCCTCGGCCGCGTCGGTCGCCGGCCTGCTCAAGGCCGCCGAAGAGGGCAGGGTCGACCGGGGCCAGCGGATCGTCTGCACGGTCACCGGCAACGGCCTGAAGGACCCGGACTGGGCCGTCGCCGGCGCCCCCCAGCCGGTCACGGTCCCGGTCGACGCGGTCGCCGCCGCCGAGAAGCTGGGCCTCGCGTAGTACCCGCCGCCGCGCCGCACGGCGGCGCGGCGGCGGCGGATTCGTCGGGAAAGACGGCTCAACGGCCCTTTTCGGGACGGAGAGCGCACCGGCAGCCTGCGACACGCATCGTGCGCCTCCTGTGCGCCCTATGTCGCCACAGAACCTTCCTTCGATAAGCTGTACCCAAACCCACCCCGCCGCATATGCCCGGGGTGCGCAGGCCGTTGCGGCCGTCGGTCCCATCCCGGACTGACGTAATACCCGCCGCCGCAATCGCCCTGACGAATCCCCGAAAACCCCGCAGACCCCGAAGAAGTCCGGAAGAAGCCCAGAAGAACCCGAAGAGCCGCATAGAGACCCCAAATATCTCGCGGTACTTCGAAATTCCCCGCCGCCTCACAAGGAGAGTCGTCAGAGCGATGGCCGGTCCCGCCTTCCGAGCCGCCGCCGTACGGGTGCGCGTCCCCGCAACCAGCGCCAACCTCGGTCCGGGCTTCGACGCCCTCGGCCTGTCGCTGGGGCTGTACGACGACGTCGTCGTCCGCGTCGCCGACGCCGGACTGCACATCGACATCGCCGGTGAGGGTGCGGACACGCTGCCCCGCGACGAGAACCACCTGCTCGTACGGTCCCTGCGCACCGCCTTCGACCTGCTCGGCGGACAGCCCCGCGGCCTGGAGATCGTCTGCGCCAACCGCATCCCGCACGGACGCGGCCTCGGCTCGTCCTCCGCCGCCATCTGCGCGGGCATCGTCGCCGCCCGTGCCGTGACGACCGGCGGTGACGGCCGGCTCGACGACGCGGCCCTGCTGGAGCTCGCCACCGAGATCGAGGGGCACCCGGACAACGTCGCGGCCTGTCTCCTCGGCGGGTTCACGCTCGCCTGGATGGACGGCGGATCGGCCCGCGCCATCAGGATGGACCCCGCGGATTCCATCGTTCCGGTGGTTTTCGTCCCCAGCAACCCGGTGCTCACCGAGACCGCCCGCGGACTGCTGCCGCGTTCCGTCCCGCATGTCGACGCCGCCTTCAACGCGGGCCGTGCCGCCCTCCTCGTCGAGGCCCTGACCAGGCGCCCCGAGCTGCTGCTCACCGCCACCGAGGACCGGCTGCACCAGGAATACCGCTCCCCGGCGATGCCGCAGAGCGTGGAACTCGTGAACCGACTGCGCGCGGACGGCGTCCCCGCGGTCATCTCCGGTGCCGGGCCGACCGTGCTGGCACTGGCCGAGGACGGTGCGGCCGACAAGGTCGCACAGCTGGCGGGCGAGGGTTGGGCGGCCAACCGGCTGACTCTCGACGCCCAGGGTGCGAGTGTGCTGCCGCTCGCCCCGTAGCCGAGAAGTGATTGCCGGTGCGTGAGAGGGGGAATGTAGTTGGAGCCGGTAGTGTTAACCTCAAGTCTGCAATCGACGTCTATGAGGCGCGTTGCTTCGTGTCCCTTTCCGGGACCACCATTTCTTCCGGGAGCCTCCCCAACTGCCTGAGCAGCCTGCCTGAGCAGTTTCGAGCACGCTCCGGAACCGGCACGACACCCTCTCGCTCGTCCAGGAGTGGGCCGAGCAGGGGGATGCTCGCGCCGGGCCCATGCACACGTTCATCTCTCCGCCGTACCTACCCGGCGGACCACCGCCCCGGCACGGTCCGCACAACCAAAGACCGCAGTCGGACAGCACAACCGGTCGCCGAGCCAGAAGGCCGACGTCCGCTCCAGGGAAGGACCCTTCGTGAGCGACACCACCGATCTGATGGGCGAGACTGCCGACAAGAGCGTCGACAGCGCCGCGCCCGCCGAAGGTGCTGCCACTGGCACCACCGCACGGCGCCGCCGCTCCGGCACCGGCCTTGACGGCATGGTCCTGGCCGAGCTGCAGCAGGTCGCGTCCGGCCTCGGCATCAAGGGCACTGCGCGGATGCGCAAGAGCCAGCTGATCGAGGTCATCAAGGAGGCCCAGGCCGGCGGCTCCTCCGCGCCCAAGGCCAAGGCCGCCGCCGCGGCCCCCGCCGAAGAGGCCGAGACCAAGCCGAAGCGCCGGGCCACCTCCAAGGCGCGCACCGGCGCAGGGGACGAGACCCCGGCCGCCGCTCCCGCCGACAAGGCCGCGGACCAGCAGCAGATCGACATCCCCGGCCAGCCGGCCAGCGACGAGCAGCCCGCGGGCGAACGCCGCCGCCGCCGCGCGACCGCTCAGGCGGGCAGCCCGGAGACCAAGACGGAGCCCAAGACGGAGACCAAGGCGCAGGCCAAGGACCGCACGCAGGACGAGCCGAAGCGCGAGGCGCCCGTCGAGGACCGCTCCGAGCCCAAGGCCGAGGCCGCCGCGGACAACGCCGAGGGCCGCCGGGGCGACCGCCAGGACCGTGGCCAGCGCGGCGAGCGTGGTGACCGTGGTGACCGCGGTGACCGTCGTGAGCGCCAGCGCGACCGCCGGGGCAAGGGCGGCGACGAGCAGGGCGGTGGCCAGGGCGGCCAGCGTCAGCAGCGCCAGAGCCAGGGCCAGGGGCAGAACCAGGGCCAGGGCCAGGGTCAGAACCAGGGTCAGCAGGGCGGCGGCGGACCGCAGGACGACTTCGACGACGAGAGCGGCCGGCGCGGCCGGCGCGGCCGTTACCGCGACCGCCGTGGCCGCCGTGGCCGCGACGACTTCGCGAGTGACGCACCGCCGGTCACCGACGACGACGTCCTGATCCCCGTCGCGGGCATCCTGGACATCCTCGACAACTACGCGTTCATCCGGACCTCCGGCTACCTGCCGGGCCCGAACGACGTGTACGTGTCGCTCGCCCAGGTCCGCAAGAGCGGCCTGCGCAAGGGTGACCACGTCACCGGTGCGGTGCGCCAGCCCAAGGACGGCGAGCGCCGTGAGAAGTTCAACGCGCTGGTCCGCCTCGACACGGTCAACGGCATGGAGTCCGGCCGCGGCCGGCCCGAGTTCCAGAAGCTGACGCCGCTGTACCCGCAGGACCGGCTCCGTCTGGAGACCGACTCCAACATCCTGACCACCCGGATCATCGACATGGTCGCCCCCATCGGCAAGGGCCAGCGAGGCCTGATCGTGGCCCCGCCGAAGACCGGTAAGACCATGATCCTCCAGGCGATCGCCAACGCGATCACGGTCAACAGCCCCGAGTGCCACCTGATGGTCGTCCTGGTCGACGAGCGTCCGGAAGAGGTCACCGACATGCAGCGGTCGGTGAAGGGCGAGGTCATCTCCTCGACCTTCGACCGTCCCGCCGAGGACCACACCACCGTCGCCGAGCTGGCCATCGAGCGCGCCAAGCGTCTCGTCGAGCTGGGTCACGACGTGGTCGTCCTGCTGGACTCGATCACCCGCCTGGGCCGCGCGTACAACCTCGCGGCCCCCGCCTCCGGACGCATCCTGTCCGGTGGTGTCGACTCGACCGCGCTGTACCCGCCGAAGCGCTTCTTCGGTGCCGCGCGGAACATCGAGGACGGCGGCTCGCTGACCATCCTGGCCACCGCGCTGGTCGAGACCGGCTCGCGCATGGACGAGGTGATCTTCGAGGAGTTCAAGGGCACCGGCAACATGGAGCTCAAGCTCGACCGCAAGCTCTCCGACAAGCGCATCTTCCCGGCGGTGGACGTCGACGCGTCCAGCACCCGTAAGGAAGAAATCCTGCTCGGCAGCGACGAGTTGGCGATTGTCTGGAAGCTGCGCCGGGTGCTCCACGCGCTGGACCAGCAGCAGGCGATCGAGCTCCTCCTGGACCGGATGAAGAAGACCCAGTCCAACGCGGAGTTCCTGCTCCAGATCCAGAAGACGACGCCGGCTCCGGGCAATAACGACTAGTCGCAGCCGCTCGGCAGCCGTACCCAGGGCCGCCCCCGCCACTTCGGTGCCGGGGGCGGCCCTGTGCCGTACGCCGGTGCGGGACAGGGCCGCCCCCGGCCTTCGCCGTCCGAGACCTTCGCCACACGGCCACCGGGCGTCGCGCTTGCCCCGCATTGCCTGTATCGGGCAAGAAACCGCAGGTGAGCGCCGGGTCACCGGCTGTTCCCGCACTCCGCGAGGCCGCTCTGCGCTTACCCGGAGGCCACAGTGCCCTGTGCAACCCTTCTTGTCGCCGTGGCGTCGTACCCAAGAGCGACAAAGCGGCACACGGAGACCCGCACACCGAGCAGGGGGTAGCCGGGCGCAGCCGAGGGAACGAGGAGACGGATGACCGGGCGGAGCGGGAGCGACAGCCGAATACGGGCCACCGGCAAACGCCGGAGGAAGCCGTCCCGCCGCCGCAGGGCGACCGTCATAGCCGCGTGGAGCCTGGCCGGCCTGGTCGTCGTGGGCGCAGGAGGGCTCGGGTACGCCTACTTCCAGCTCGACGGCAACCTCAAGGCCGTCGACATCAACAACGCCCTCGGCAAGAACCGCCCCCAGAACGTCGACAACGGCTCCGAGGACATCCTCGTCCTGGGTTCCGACTCCCGCTCCGGTGCGAACCAGCAGTACGGCGCCGACGAGGGCGGCGCCCGTTCGGACACCGCGATGGTCGTCCACGTCAACAAGGGCCACAAGACGGCGAGCGTCGTCTCCATCCCCCGCGACACCCTCGTGACCCGGCCCGACTGCGAGAGCGACGAGGGCGGCGCGGACGTCCCGGGCCAACAGCGCGCGATGTTCAACACCGCGTACGAGGTCGGGGGACCGGCCTGCGCGGTCAAGACCGTCGAGTCGATGTCCGGGATCCGGATGGACCACTACGTCGAAGTCGACTTCACCGGCTTCAAGAAGCTGATCGACAAGCTCGGCGGGGTCGAGATCACCACCAAGCAGGCGATCAACGACTCCAAGAGCCATCTGAACCTGGAGCCGGGCACCCACACCCTGAACGGTGAGCAGTCGCTCGGCCTGGTCCGCACCCGCAAGAGCGTCGGTGACGGCAGCGACCTGGGCCGCATCCAGCTCCAGCAGGCCTTCATCAAGGCGCTGATGGTGCAGGCGAAGAGCGTCGGCGTCCTCGACGGAACCAAGCTGTACGGCCTCGCGGACACGGCGACCAAGGCCATCACGACCGACTCCGACCTGGGCTCGGTCAAGAAGCTCGCGGGCTTCGCCAACGGCCTCAAGGGGCTGGGCGCCGACGACGTCCACATGGTGACCCTGCCCGTCGAGTACGACCCGGCCGACCCGAACCGCGTCATACCGCAGGAGAAGGCCGGACAGCAGGTCTGGACGGCGCTCCTGCACGACCGGCCGATCCCCGCCTCGGCCACCGAGAAGTCGGCGGGCGACAAGGGTGACGCGGGCGACATCGTGCAGTGACCGGGAGTGCCCGGGAATAGTTCCGGGCCGACCCCGGTTTTGGGAGATACGGCCGGTCCTGGCAGACTGGTACGTCGGCCCCGGTTCACGCACGCGCAATCCGCGCGTACGACCCGGCGCCCTCCCGAAACTAGGAGTCACCCTTGAAGCGCGAGATCCACCCCGAGTACGTCGAGACCCAGGTCAGCTGCACCTGTGGCGCGTCGTTCACCACCCGGTCCACCCTGGACAGCGGCGCCATCCGTGCGGACGTCTGCTCCGAGTGCCACCCGTTCTACACGGGCAAGCAGAAGATCCTCGACACCGGTGGCCGTGTGGCCCGCTTCGAGGCCCGCTTCGGCAAGGCCGCCGGCTCCGCCAGCAAGTAGCGAGCCAACAGCGCCGGTTCTCGGCGCCCTCTTCCCGGGGGCGCCGAGACCGGCGTTTTTTCCGGCCGGGACACGGCATCCCCGCATCCCGCCCGGCAGGCACCCCGCCGGCCGGCAGTACGCAGTACGTCGAGCGAAGAAACCAGGAGCCCGAAGATGTTCGAGGCGGTCGAGGAACTGATCGGCGAACAGTCCGATCTTGAGAAGAAGCTCGCGGACCCGTCGGTCCACGCCGACCAGGCCAACGCGCGCAAGCTCAACAAGCGCTACGCCGAGCTGACCCCGATCGTCGCCACGTACCGCTCCTGGAAGCAGACCGGCGACGACATCGAGACGGCCCGCGAGTTCGCCGCCTCCGACCCCGACTTCGCCGCCGAGGTCAAGGACCTGGAGAAGGAGCGCGAGGAGCTCACCGAGAAGCTCCGCCTCCTGCTCGTACCCCGTGACCCCAGTGACGACAAGGACGTGCTCCTTGAGATCAAGGCGGGCGCGGGCGGCGACGAGTCCGCCCTGTTCGCCGGGGACCTGCTGCGCATGTACCTGCGCTACGCCGAGCGGGTCGGCTGGAAGACCGAGATCATCGACTCCACCGAGTCCGAGCTCGGCGGCTACAAGGACGTCCAGGTCGCCGTGAAGACCAAGGGCGGCAACGGGGCCACCGAACCCGGCCAGGGCGTCTGGGCCCGGATGAAGTACGAGGGCGGCGTGCACCGTGTGCAGCGGGTGCCCTCCACCGAGTCCCAGGGTCGCATCCACACCTCCGCCGCCGGTGTGCTGGTCACGCCCGAGGCGGAGGAGGTCGACGTCGAGATCCACGCCAACGACCTGCGGGTCGACGTCTACCGCTCGTCAGGACCCGGCGGCCAGTCCGTCAACACCACGGACTCCGCCGTCCGCATCACGCACCTGCCCACCGGCGTCGTGGCCTCCTGCCAGAACGAGAAGAGCCAGCTCCAGAACAAGGAGCAGGCCATGCGCATCCTGCGCTCCAGGCTCCTCGCCGCCGCCCAGGAGGCCGCCGAGCAGGAAGCCTCGGACGTACGGCGAAGCCAGGTGCGTACGGTCGACCGTTCCGAGAAGATCCGTACCTACAACTTCCCGGAAAACCGCATCTCGGACCACCGCGTCGGCTTCAAGGCGTACAACTTGGACCAGGTGCTCGACGGTGAACTGGGCGCCGTGATCCAGGCATGTGTCGACGCCGACTCCGCCGCCAAGCTCGCCGCCGCGTAAGCTCCCCACCCGCACCGCTCGTGAACCTGTACGGAGAACCGCGATGAACCTGCTGCTCGCCGAGGTGGCCCAGGCCACCCAGCGGCTGGCCGACGCCGGTGTGCCTTCGCCGAGATTCGACGCGGAGGAACTCGCCGCGTTCGTGCACGGCGTCAAGCGGGGCGAGCTGCACAACGTGCCGGACACCGACTTCGACGCCCGCTACTGGGAGACCATCGCCCGGCGCGAGGCCCGCGAACCGCTCCAGCACATCACCGGACGCGCCTTCTTCCGCTATCTGGAGCTCCAGGTGGGACCCGGTGTCTTCGTGCCCCGCCCGGAGACCGAATCGGTCGTCGGCTGGGCGATAGACGCCGTCCGCGCGATGGACGTGGTCGAGCCGCTGATCGTCGACCTGTGCACGGGATCGGGCGCCATCGCCCTCGCCATGGCCCAAGAGGTGCCGCGCTCGCGCGTGCACGCCGTGGAGCTGTCCGAGGACGCCCTCAAATGGACCAGGAAGAACGCCGAGGACTCCAGGGTCACCGTGCACCGCGGAGACGCCCTGACGGCCCTTCCCGAGCTCGACGGACAGGTCGACCTGGTCATCTCCAACCCGCCGTACATCCCGCTCACCGAATGGGAGTACGTGGCTCCGGAGGCCCGCGACCACGATCCCCAGATGGCGCTCTTCTCCGGTGAGGACGGCCTCGACACCATCCGCGGCATCGAGCGCACCGCGCACCGCCTGCTGCGCCCCGGCGGCCTCGTCGTCATCGAGCACGCCGACACCCAGGGCGGCCAGGTGCCGTGGATCTTCACCGAGGAGCGGGGCTGGGCCGACGCGGCCGACCACCCCGACCTGAACAACCGCCCCCGGTTCGCCACGGCCCGCAAGGCGATGCCGTGACCGGCGGCCACCACCGGCCCGACCCGTACCAGCCCTACCCGTACCAGCCCTACCCGAACATGCTTGAGGAGGCCGGCTGATGGCACGGCGATACGACTGCAACGACGCGACGGACCGCACGACGGGTCTGCGCGAGGCCGCGTCCGCCGTCCGCCGCGGCGAACTGGTCGTGCTGCCCACCGACACGGTGTACGGGATCGGTGCGGACGCCTTCAGTTCCGAGGGCGTCGCCGACCTGCTGGACGCCAAGGGCCGCGGTCGCAACATGCCGACGCCCGTCCTGATCGGTTCCCCGAACACCCTGCACGGCCTGGTCACCGACTTCTCCGAGCAGGCGTGGGAGCTCGTCGACGCCTTCTGGCCCGGCGCACTCACGCTCGTCGCCAAGCACCAGCCGTCCCTCCAGTGGGACCTCGGTGACACCCGCGGCACCGTCGCCATCCGGATGCCGCTGCACCCGGTCGCCATCGAACTGCTCACGGAGGTCGGCCCGATGGCCGTCTCCAGCGCCAACCTCACCGGGCACCCCTCGCCCGAGGACTGCGACGCCGCCCAGGAGATGCTCGGTGACTCCGTCTCCGTCTACCTCGACGGCGGTCCGACGCCGGGCATCGTCCCGTCCTCGATCGTCGACGTCACCGGCAAGGTGCCGGTCCTGCTGCGCGCCGGCGCGCTCTCCGCGGAGGAGCTGCGCAAGGTGGTACCCGACCTCGAGGTGGCCAATTGACCGCCCCTGAGGGGCGTGGCATAGCGGGGCAGACCGACACTTTCCGCATCCTCCACGTCAGCACCGGCAATGTCTGCCGCTCACCGATCACCGAGCGGCTGACCCGCCATGCCCTCGTGGACCGCCTCGGTGACCCGCTCCAGGGCGGCCTGATCGTGGAGAGCGCCGGCACCTGGGGGCACGAGGGCGCCCCGATGGAGGCCAACGCCGAGGTGGTCCTCGCCGACTTCGGGGCCGACGCCACCGGGTTCGTCGGCCGTGAGCTGCTGGACGAGCACGTGATCCGCGCCGACCTGGTGCTCACCGCCACCCGCGACCACCGGGCCCAGGTGATCTCGATGGGTCACTCGGCCGGTCTGCGGACCTTCACGCTCAAAGAGTTCACCCGGCTGGTCCGGGCGATAGACCACGCGACGCTGCCCGACGCGAAGGACGAGGGAGTCGTCGAGCGCGCCCGCGCGCTGGTGCGCGCCGCCGCCGCGCTGCGCGGCTGGCTGCTGGCCCCGACCGCCGAGGCCGACGAGGTGTACGACCCGTACGGCGCCCCGATCACGTTCTTCCGGTCCATCGGCGACGAGATCAACCAGGCCCTGGAGCCGGTCGTCACCGCGCTGACCGGCGTATCGACTCCGCGCTGAGCGGCGCGGGGTCCGGACGGGTGCACCGCGGGCCGTGACAGCGGGCAGCGGGCCCGCCGCGGGCCTACATTGGAGCTGACGCCAGCGCACTCCTCTCAGGCCCGGAGCCCCCGATGCCGGTCACCGCCTCCGCCGCACCCCCGGCCACTCTGCCGCAGGACTTCGGCGCCCTGCTCCGGGAGGACCCGGAGATCGCCGATGTGCTGCTGGGGGAGGTGCGCCGGCAGTCCGGCACACTCCAGCTGACCGCCGCCGAGAACTTCACCTCGCCCGCGGTCCTGGCCGCCCTCGGCTCGCCGCTCGCCAACAAGTACGCCGAGGGCTACCCCGGCAAGCGGCACCACGGCGGCTGCGAACAGGCGGACGCCGCCGAACGCATCGCCGTCCGCCGGGCCACCGCGCTCTTCGGCGCCGAGCACGCCAACGTCCAGCCGCACTCCGGCTCCTCGGCCGTCCTCGCGGCGTACGCGGCCCTGCTGAAGCCCGGTGACACGGTCCTCGCGATGGGCCTCCCGTACGGCGGACACCTCACCCATGGCTCACCCGCCAACTTCTCCGGCCGCTGGTTCGACTTCGTCGGCTACGGGGTGGACTCCGAGAGCGGACTGATCGACTACCACCAGGTCCGCGCCCTGGCCCGCACCCACCGCCCCAAGGCGATCGTCAGCGGCTCCATCTCCTACCCGCGCCACCCGGACCACGAGCGCTTCCGCGAGATCGCCGACGAGGTGGGCGCGTACCTCATCGCCGACGCCGCGCACCCGATGGGACTGATCGCCGGGGGAGCGGCGCCGAGCCCCGTTCCGTACGCGGACGTCGTCTGCGCCACCACGCACAAGGTGCTGCGCGGGCCGCGCGGCGGGATGATCCTGTGCGGCGCGGAGCTGGCGGAGCGGATCGACCGCGCGGTCTTCCCCTTCACCCAGGGCGGCGCCCAGATGCACACGGTGGCCGCGAAGGCCGTCGCGTTCCACGAGGCGGCGACCCCGGCCTTCGCCGCGTACGCCCACCGTGTGGTGTCCCACGCCCGGGTGCTGGCCGCCGGCCTGGAGGCCGAGGGCTTCGACGTCACCACCGGCGGCACGGACACCCACCTGATCGTCGCGGACCCGGCCCCGCTCGGCGTGGACGGCCACACCGCCCGCGCCCGGCTGGCGGCCGCCGGCCTGGTGCTGGACACCTGCGCGCTTCCGTACGGGGACGCCCGCGGCGTCAGGCTGGGCACCGCGGCCGTCACCACCCAGGGCATGGGGGACGCCGCCATGGCACGGATCGCGGCGCTGTTCGGTGCGGCGGTGCGCGAGGAGGGCGACGTCCTGGCGGAGGTGCGGGAACTGGCGGCGAAATTTCCGCCGTACCCCGGGTGACACGGGTCCTATGTCCTGAATGAGGGTGGCCCGTGCAACCATCACGGGTACCTCCGTGTCCTCAACCCCGAGGCCGGCGTAGTCGGCCCGACCGGCGCGTGTTCCGGTCGGGCTAAGGTGTGGGCTGAGATGGCCGGCGATATTTGTGGGGCAGCCCGTGCGTGATTACCTGCTGACGCTCTGTGTCACGGCGGCGGTGACGTATCTGCTCACCGGCCCGGTGCGGAAGTTCGCCATCGCGGTCGGGGCGATGCCCGCGATCCGTGCGCGTGACGTCCACCGGGAACCGACACCGAGGCTCGGCGGCATCGCCATGTTCGGCGGGCTGTGCGCCGGTCTGATCGTCGCCGATCACCTGGCCAACCTCGACGGCGTCTTCGACCTCTCCAGCGAACCGCGGGCGCTGCTCTCCGGGGCCGCGCTGATCTGGCTGATCGGCGTCCTGGACGACAAGTTCGAGATCGACGCCCTGATCAAGCTGGGCGGTCAGATGATCGCCGCGGCGGTCATGGTCCTCCAGGGCCTGACGATCCTGTGGCTGCCGATCCCGGGCGTCGGCACCGTCGCCCTCACTCAGTGGCAGGGCACGCTGCTCACGGTCGCCCTGGTCGTCATCACGATCAACGCGGTGAACTTCGTCGACGGCCTGGACGGCCTGGCGGCCGGCATGGTCCTCATCGCGTCGGCCGCGTTCTTCCTCTACACCTACCGGCTCTGGTACGGACACACGATCGAGGCGGCCGCCCCCGCGACGCTCTTCACGGTGATCCTGATGGGCATGTGCCTCGGCTTCCTGCCGCACAACATGCACCCGGCCCGGATCTTCATGGGGGACTCCGGCTCGATGCTGATCGGCCTCGTCCTGGCCGCCGGCGCGATCTCGGTGACCGGCCAGGTCGACCCGGACACCATGAAGATCTTCGAGGGCAGTGAGCGCCAGGCGACCCACGCGATGCTGCCGGTCTTCATCCCGCTGCTGCTGCCGCTCACCATCATCGCGATCCCGGCGGCCGACCTGGTGCTGGCGATCGTGCGGCGCACCTGGAACGGCCAGTCGCCGTTCGCCGCCGACCGCGGCCACCTGCACCACCGGCTGCTGGAGATCGGCCACTCGCACAGCCGGTCGGTGCTGATCATGTACTTCTGGTCGGCCCTGATCGCCTTCGGCGCGGTCGGCTACTCCGTGCACTCGGCCTCGATGTGGATCGTCCTGGTGATCGTGGGCCTGAGCGCGCTCGGCCTGATCCTGCTCCTGATGCCCCGCTTCACTCCGCGTGCCCCGCTGTGGGCGCAGCGCATCGTGCCGCCCCGCTACCGCCGGCGGCGGCGCCACGAAGAGGGGCCCGGGGCGGCGTCCGCGGAGGGGCTGGAGGGCGAACAGGGGGCGCTGGACGCCCAGATGGGGCCGGAGGGGCAGGAGCCCGCTGAGCGGGCCCCGGTCGCCGCAGGAGTCTCGGGCGTCAACGGGGCGACCGCCATCGGCCCCCGTTCGCGATTTTCGGACCGGCGCGAGGCCGATTCGACCCGTCACTGATTCGGGCATCAAGGGGCAATACCAGACAAGATGTTGGCCTGCCTTGCTCACGCGCGTCAAGTAACTCTCACGTGTGACGGCGACCACACTTTCTTGGTAAAGACCTCATCAAATAGTTTGTGATACCGTTCACGAACCCGGTGACAGAGCCGAAGGACCTGAGTAGCACGGTCCCTTGGCCTCGAGGCATCGACTCGGACCGGGCCTACGCTCGTCCATGACGACACACTGCCGAACCCCCCAGCAAGCGGAGCTGCCGCCATGCCGTCCAACGACGTCCGGACTCTCCTCCAGACCGCCGTCCCCACCGCTGTCGCCGGCGCAGTCGCCGCCGCGATCAGCGGTGGCGTCGCCGGTGGCAAGGGAGCCCTGGGCGCGATCGTTGCGACGATCGTGGTCATCCTCTTCATGGGGATCGGGCTGATGGTCCTGGAACGGACCGCCCGGTCCATGCCTCATCTGTTCCAGGCGATGGGTCTCGCCCTGTACACGGCGCAGCTGCTGCTGCTGTTCATCTTCGTAGCCGTGTTCAAGAACACCTCGCTGTTCAACCCGAAGGCCTTCGCGATCACCTTGGTCGTGACGACACTCGTGTGGATCGGCGCACAGGCGCGTGCGCACATGAAGGCCAAGATCCTTTACGTGGAACCCGAGTCCGGCAAGGGTGACAAGCCCGAGAAGCCGGGGTCCTCGACGTGAAGGGTAGGGGCGGAATAAGCGCGGGTTCAGGACCCTGCTATCGTCCGGTTCCAACTGCGGCACTGCGGGCGCGGGCATGTGAGCTGACGCCTGCACGATCGCGAGGCTCATTGCCTGACTGCCGCTCACACATCCGAAACACCAGTCCAGTGCCGAACCGCGGCTGCGCGCCGCGCCGACACATCGAGGTTGCCGTACCTATGCGCCACGCTGAAGGAGCCCGCGGTGAGTGCTGACCCGACACAGGTGCTCGCCTTCGAGTCCGATTGCCACATCTTCGACGGTTGTGGTTTTCCGGCACCCGGCCTGCACTCGTTCCTGTTCGAACCCCTCTGGGGTGACGCGGACAGCAACTTGTACTTCAACAAGACGATGCTGCTGGCCCTGCTCGGCTCGGTCATCATCGTTGGCTTCTTCTGGGCCGCCTTCCGCAAGCCGAAGTTGGTGCCCGGCAAGCTTCAGATGGTGGCCGAGGCCGGATACGACTTCATCCGCCGCGGCATCGTCTACGAGACGATCGGCAAGCGCGACGGCGAGAAGTACGTCCCGCTGATGGTCTCCCTGTTCTTCGTCATCTGGATGATGAACCTCTGGTCCATCATTCCGGTTGCCCAGTTCCCCGTGACGGCGATCATCTCGTATCCGGCGGCTCTCGCCGGGATCGTCTACGTCCTGTGGGTCGGCCTGACCTTCAAGAAGCACGGCTTCGTCGGAGCCTTCAAGAACTTCTCCGGCTACGACAAGAGCCTCGGCGGGGTCCTCCCGCTCTCGATGACCATCGAGTTCTTCTCGAACCTGCTGGTCCGGCCGTTCACCCACGCGGTCCGACTGTTCGCCAACATGTTCGCGGGCCACACGCTCCTGCTGCTCTTCACGATCGCCAGCTGGTACCTGCTCAACGGCATCGGATTCGCCTACGCAGGTGTGTCGTTCGTGATGGTCATCGTGATGACCGCCTTCGAACTCTTCATCCAGGCTGTCCAGGCCTACGTGTTCGTGCTGCTGGCCTGCAGCTACATCCAGGGCGCTCTCGCCAAGGGGCACTGAGCACCTCACCTCCTGAAGCACCCGGTGGCCAACCCCCACCGGACATTGAAAGAGAAGGAAGAACCGGCATGTCCGCTCTCCAGACCCTCGCCGCCGGCGTCGAAATCAAGGGCAACCTCGGCTCGATCGGTTACGGCCTCGCCGCGATCGGCCCCGGCGTCGGCATCGGCATCATCTTCGGTAACGGCACCCAGGCGCTCGCCCGTCAGCCCGAGGCTGCCGGTCTCATCCGCGCCAACCAGATTCTCGGCTTCGCCTTCTGTGAGGCGCTCGCCCTGATCGGTCTGGTCATGCCGTTCGTCTACCCGACCTCCTCCTGACCGGTCGCGAACAGCCCATTCGACGGAAGGCACTGACGTGAACCCCCTGGTTCAGCTCGCGGCGGAGGATGCGGAAAACCCGCTCATCCCGCCGATCCCTGAGCTCGTCATTGGCCTCATCGCTTTCGTCATCGTTTTCGGCTTCCTCGCCAAGAAGCTCCTCCCGAACATCAACAAGGTTCTGGTAGAGCGTCGCGAGGCCATCGAAGGCGGTATCGAAAAGGCCGATGCGGCCCAGACCGAGGCCCAGAGCGTTCTTGAGCAGTACAAGGCTCAGCTCGCCGAGGCCCGCCACGAAGCCGCTCGTATGCGCCAGGAGGCGCAGGAGCAGGGCGCCGTGATCCTGCAGGAAATGCGGGCGGAAGGCCAGCGGCAGCGCGAGGAGATCGTCGCTGCCGGCCACGCCCAGATCGAGGCCGACCGCAAGGCCGCGGCGTCCGCGCTGCGCCAGGACGTGGGCAAGCTCGCCACCGACCTGGCCGGCAAGCTCGTCGGCGAGTCCCTTGAGGACCACGCCCGGCAGAGCGGCACCGTCGACCGTTTCCTCGACGAGCTCGAGGCGAAGGCCGAGGCCGTCCGATGAACGGCGCGAGCCGCGAGGCACTGGCTGCCGCACGCGAGCGTCTCGACGCACTGACCGACAGCACGTCGGTCGATGCGGCGAAGCTCGCCGAGGACCTGGCCGGAGTCACGGCGCTGCTGCACCGCGAGGTGTCGCTGCGCCGGGTCCTGACCGACCCGGCCCAGGCCGGCGAGGCCAGGGCCGAGCTGGCCGGACGACTGCTGCGCGGCCAGGTGGGCGGCGAAGCCGTCGATCTGGTCTCCGGCATGGTCCGCTCGCGCTGGTCGCGGTCGCGTGACCTGGTCGACTCGATCGAGGAACTGGCGAACACCGCGGACCTCACCGCCGCCCAGCGCGGCGGAGACCTCGACGACGTCGAGGACGAGATGTTCCGGTTCGGCCGGATCGTCGCCTCCGACCCGGAGCTGCGCGCCGCGCTCACCAGCCGGACCGCGCCCCCCGCCGCCAAGGGCGAGCTGCTGCGCAGCCTGCTCGGCGGAAAGGCGCGGCCCGTCACCGAGCGCCTCATCGTGCGGCTTGTCACCCAGCCCCGGGGACGTAGCCTGGAAGAGGGACTGGACTCCCTGTCCAAGCTCGCCGCGGAGCGCCGTGACCGCATGGTCGCGATCGTCACCTCGGCAGTGCCGCTGAGCGATCGGCAGAAGCAGCGCCTCGGCGCCGCCCTGGCGAAGATCTACGGCCGGCAGATGCACCTGAACCTCGACGTGGACCCCGAGGTCCTCGGCGGAGTCACGGTGCGGGTCGGTGACGAGATCGTCAACGGCACCATCGCGGAGCGCCTCGACGAGGCGACCCGGCGGATGGCCGGCTGACCCAGCCAGGCGCAGTAACAGAGACAGAGCAAGACCAGCGGCCCGGTTGGGCCGTGCAGAAATTGCAGAAGATTCCTGGGGGTCGGCCCCCAGACCCCCTTAAGAAACTTCGGGCCCAACAAGGAGAGCAGGGAACCCAGATGGCGGAGCTCACGATCCGGCCGGAGGAGATCCGGGATGCGCTGGAGAACTTTGTCCAGTCGTACAAGCCGGACGCGGCCTCGCGCGAGGAGGTCGGTACGGTCAGCGTTGCCGGCGACGGCATCGCGAAGGTGGAGGGCCTGCCCTCCGCCATGGCGAACGAGCTGCTGAAGTTCGAGGACGGCACCCTCGGTCTCGCCCTCAACCTCGAGGAGCGCGAGATCGGTGCGATCGTCCTCGGCGAGTTCAGCGGAATCGAGGAGGGCCAGCCGGTGCAGCGCACCGGTGAGGTGCTCTCCGTCGGCGTCGGCGAGGGCTACCTCGGCCGCGTCGTCGACCCGCTCGGCACCCCGATCGACGGTCTCGGCGAGATCGCGACCGACGGCCGGCGCGCCCTCGAGCTGCAGGCCCCTGGCGTCATGGTCCGCAAGTCGGTGCACGAGCCGATGCAGACCGGCTACAAGGCCGTCGACGCCATGGTGCCGATCGGCCGCGGCCAGCGTCAGCTGATCATCGGTGACCGTCAGACGGGTAAGACCGCGCTGGCTGTCGACACGATCATCAACCAGCGTGACAACTGGCGCTCGGGCGACGTGAACAAGCAGGTGCGCTGCATCTACGTCGCCATCGGTCAGAAGGGCTCCACCATCGCCTCCGTGCGCGGTGCCCTCGAAGAGGCCGGCGCGCTTGAGTACACGACCATCGTCGCCGCCCCGGCGTCCGACCCGGCCGGCTTCAAGTACCTGGCGCCGTACACCGGTTCGGCCATCGGCCAGCACTGGATGTACCAGGGCAAGCACGTCCTGATCATCTTCGACGACCTTTCGAAGCAGGCCGACGCGTACCGCGCCGTATCGCTTCTGCTGCGCCGTCCGCCGGGCCGCGAGGCCTACCCGGGCGACGTCTTCTACCTCCACTCGCGTCTGCTGGAGCGCTGCGCCAAGCTCTCCGACGAGATGGGTGCCGGTTCGATGACGGGCCTCCCGATCGTCGAGACCAAGGCGAACGACGTGTCGGCGTTCATCCCGACCAACGTCATCTCCATCACCGACGGCCAGTGCTTCCTGGAGTCCGACCTGTTCAACGCCGGCCAGCGTCCGGCTCTGAACGTCGGTATCTCGGTCTCGCGAGTCGGTGGCTCCGCCCAGCACAAGGCCATGCGGCAGGTCTCCGGCCGGCTCCGCGTGGACCTCGCCCAGTACCGCGAGCTGGAGGCGTTCGCCGCCTTCGGTTCCGACCTGGACGCGGCCTCGAAGGCCTCGCTGGAGCGCGGTAAGCGCATGGTCGAGCTGCTGAAGCAGCCGCAGTACGCCCCGTTCCCGGTCGAGGAGCAGGTCGTCTCGGTCTGGGCCGGCACCACGGGCAGGATGGACGACGTCCCGGTCGAGGACATCCGCCGCTTCGAGGGCGAGCTGCTGGAGTACCTGCGCCGTGAGCGCAAGGACCTCCTGACCAGCATCGCCGAGGGCGCCAAGATGTCCGACGACACGCTGCAGTCGATCGCCGACGCGATCGCCGCCTTCAAGCAGCAGTTCGAGACCTCGGACGGCAAGCTTCTGGGCGAGGGCTGATCGATGGGCGCTCAGCTTCGCGTTTACAAGCGCCGCATCCAAGCCGTCACCGCGACCAAGAAGATCACCAAGGCGATGGAGATGATCGCCGCCTCGCGCATCGTCAAGGCGCAGCGCAAGGTGTCGGCGTCGATGCCGTACGCGACCGAGCTCACCCGTGCGGTGACCGCGGTCGCGACCGGCTCCACCACCAAGCACCCGCTCACCACCGAGGCCGAGGCCCCGGCCCGGACCGCGGTTCTGCTCATCACGAGCGACCGCGGTCTGGCCGGCGGCTACTCCTCCAACGCCCTCAAGGCGGGGGAGCGGCTCCGGGAGCGGCTCGCGGCGGAGGGCAAGGAGGTCGACGTGTACATCGTCGGCCGTAAGGGTGTCGCTTACTACGGCTTCCGCGAGCGCAAGGTCGCGGAGTCCTGGACGGGCTTCACCGACAGCCCGGAGTACTCGGATGCCAAGAGGGTCGCCGCGCCGCTGATCGAGGCCATCCAGAAGGACACGGCCGAGGGCGGCGTCGACGAGCTGCACATCGTCTTCACCGAGTTCGTGTCGATGATGACGCAGAACGCGGTCGACGACCGGATGCTGCCGCTCTCGCTCGACAAGGCCGCGCAGGAGAGCACGGAGAAGGGCGAGATCCTTCCGCTGTTCGACTTCGAGCCGTCGGCGGAGGACGTCCTCGACGCCCTCCTGCCGCGCTACGTCGAGAGTCGTATCTACAACGCACTGCTGCAGGCAGCCGCTTCCGAGCACGCTGCCCGCCGCCGCGCGATGAAGTCGGCGACCGACAACGCCGGGGATCTCATCAAGAGCCTCTCCCGGCTTGCCAACGCGGCCCGCCAGGCCGAAATCACCCAGGAAATCAGCGAGATCGTCGGCGGTGCAGGTGCTCTGTCCGACGCGTCCGCGGGGAGTGACAAGTAATGACGACGACAGTTGAGACGGCCGCTGCCACGGGCCGCGTCGCCCGGGTCATCGGCCCGGTCGTCGACGTGGAGTTCCCCGTCGACGCCATGCCGGAGATCTACAACGCCCTGCATGTGGAGGTGGCGGACCCGGCCGAGGACGGTGCCCGCAAGACACTGACCCTCGAAGTCGCCCAGCACCTGGGTGACGGCGTGGTCCGTGCGATCTCGATGCAGCCCACCGACGGTCTGGTCCGCCAGGCCAAGGTGACCGACACCGGCGCGGGCATCCTGGTGCCGGTCGGCGACATCACCAAGGGCAAGGTGTTCAACACCCTTGGTCAGATCCTGAACGACCCGGACGCCGAGGCTCAGATCACCGAGCGCTGGCCGATCCACCGCAAGGCCCCGGCCTTCGACCAGCTCGAGTCCAAGACCGAGATGTTCGAGACCGGCCTGAAGGTCGTCGACCTGCTGACCCCGTACGTCAAGGGCGGCAAGATCGGTCTGTTCGGTGGTGCGGGCGTCGGCAAGACGGTCCTCATCCAGGAAATGATCATGCGTGTGGCGAAGCTGCACGACGGTGTGTCGGTGTTCGCCGGTGTCGGCGAGCGCACCCGTGAGGGCAACGACCTCATCGACGAGATGACCGAGTCGGGCGTCCTGGAGAAGACCGCGCTGGTCTTCGGCCAGATGGACGAGCCGCCGGGCACCCGTCTGCGGGTCGCACTGTCCGCCCTGACCATGGCGGAGTACTTCCGCGATGTGCAGAAGCAGGACGTGCTGCTCTTCATCGACAACATCTTCCGCTTCACGCAGGCCGGCTCCGAGGTCTCCACGCTGCTCGGCCGTATGCCGTCCGCGGTGGGTTACCAGCCGACGCTGGCCGACGAGATGGGTGTGCTCCAGGAGCGCATCACCTCGACGCGTGGTCACTCGATCACCTCGATGCAGGCGATCTACGTCCCCGCGGACGACCTGACCGACCCGGCCCCGGCCACCACGTTCGCCCACCTCGACGCGACGACGGTTCTCTCCCGTCCGATCTCCGAGAAGGGCATCTACCCGGCCGTGGACCCGCTGGACTCCACGTCCCGCATCCTGGACCCGCGCTACATCGCGCAGGACCACTACGACACGGCCAGCCGTGTCAAGGGGATCCTGCAGAAGTACAAGGACCTCCAGGACATCATCGCGATCCTCGGTATCGACGAGCTGGGCGAGGAGGACAAGCTCGTTGTCCACCGTGCCCGTCGCGTCGAGCGCTTCCTGTCGCAGAACACCCACGCCGCCAAGCAGTTCACCGGCCTGGACGGTTCCGACGTGCCGCTCGACGAGTCGATCGCCGCGTTCAACTCGATCTGCGACGGTGAGTACGACCACTTCCCCGAGCAGGCGTTCTTCATGTGCGGTGGCATCGAGGACCTCAAGGCCAACGCCAAGGAGCTCGGCGTCTCCTGAGCCTCCGGCTCACCGAGGGGGGCGGGTGCGTCCCGTCCCCCTCCCCACGCCCCGTAGAATTGACCCAACACCCGGCATGACCGCCGGGTGGTGACCCGAGGAGCCACCCTTGGCTGCTGAGCTGCACGTCGAGCTGGTCGCGGCGGACCGTAGTGTCTGGTCCGGCGAGGCCACCCTGGTCGTCGCGCGCACCACGTCCGGCGACATCGGCGTCATGCCCGGTCACCAGCCGCTTCTGGGTGTGCTGGAATCGGGCCCGGTGACGATCCGTACGAGCGATGGCTCCACTGTCATCGCCGCGGTGCACGGCGGTTTCATCTCGTTCGCCGACGACAAGCTCTCGCTGCTGGCGGAGATTGCCGAGCTGGCGGACGAGATCGATGTCCAGCGCGCCGAGCGTGCGCTGGAACGTGCGAAGTCGGACACGGACGGCGCCGCCGAGCGTCGCGCCGATGTGCGACTGCGTGCGGTGGCGGTGCACTAGCCACCCCGCGAAACGTCTTTACCCTCAGCCGCGGCCCGAGCTGGAGACCTCTCCAGACCGTGTCGCGGCTGAGGCGATGCAGGTGCAGGTGAAGTTCGGGCGGTATCCGTTTACTCGATGACGCGAGGAGGTCGGTGGAGGTGTTCCTCGCGCTGTGGGTGGGCGGGCTGGTCGTCGCACTGGTCCTGGTTGGTCTCTTCGTCTTCGGTCTGCGCCGGCGGCTGATTCAGCGCTCCGGCGGGACCTTCGACTGCAGCCTGCGCTGGAATGTGCCGGTGGAGCCCGATCTCTCGGGCAAGGGCTGGGTGTACGGGGTCGCCCGTTACCACGGGGATAAGGTCGACTGGTTCCGGGTCTTCAGCTACTCCCCGCGCCCGCGCCGGGTGCTGGAGCGGTCCTCGATCGAGGTGGTCGCCCGTCGGCTGCCCGAGGGCGAGGAGGAGCTCGCACTGCTCTCCGACGCCGTCGTGCTCGGCTGTCTCCACCGGGAGACCCGCCTGGAGCTGGCGATGAGCGAGGACGCCCTGACCGGGTTCCTCGCCTGGCTGGAGGCGGCACCGCCCGGCCAGCGAGTCAATGTGGCTTAAACAGGGGCCTCGCTGGAAGGGGGCACCTCCCGGACGAAGTCCGGGGGAGGGTGAACGTGGCCTGAGGCCCCGCACCACACAGACGAAAACCGGGGAGACAGGGGGCGGACCTGTCTCCCCGGTGCTTTCGGGGTTACGCGGGATGCGGTGCGGCGGTGACTACTTGAGGCCGCTGTTCATCGCGCTCACGAGTTCACCGTTGCTGGTGTCCCCGCTGAACTCCCAGAAGAACGCGCCTCCCAGGCCCTGGTTCTTCGCCCAGGCCATCTTGGACGAGATGGTGGCCGGGGTGTCGTAGCTCCACCAGTTGGTGCCGCAGTGCGCGTAGGCGGTGCCGGCGATGGTGCCGGTGGTGGGGCAGCTGTTCTTGAGGACCTTGTAGTCCTCGATGCCCGCCTCGTACGTGCCCGGGGCGGCGCCGGTGGCGGTGCCGCCGGGCGCGTCCTGGGTGACGCCGGTCCAGCCGCGGCCGTAGAAGCCGATGCCGAGCAGCAGCTTCGACGCGGGGACGCCCTGGGCCTTCAGCTTGGCGATGGCCTCGGAGGAGCTGAAGCCGGCCTTCGGGATGCCGGTGTACGGGGTGAGCGGGGAGTGCGGAGCCGTCGGGCCCTTCGCGTCCCAGGCGCCGAAGAAGTCGTACGTCATCACGTTGTACCAGTCCAGCGACTGCGCGGCGCCCGCGTAGTCGGCGACGTCGATCTTGCCGCCGTCGGAGCCGTCGGCCGTGATGGCGGCGGTCACCAGGTTGTTGCTGCCGAACTTGGTGCGCAGCGCGGACGTGATGGACTTCAGCGCGGCCGGGCCGCTGGTGTCACAGGTCAGACCGCAGGCGTTGGGGTACTCCCAGTCGACGTCGATGCCGTCGAAGACATCGGCCCAGCGGGGGTCCTCCACCAGGTCGTAGCAGGACTGGGCGAACGCGGCCGGGTTCTGCGCCGCCTGGCCGAAGCCGCCGGACCAGGTCCAGCCGCCGAAGGACCAGAGGACCTTGATGTTCGGGTACTTCGCCTTGAGCTTGCGCAGCTGGTTGAAGCTGCCGCGCAGGGGCTGGTCCCAGGTGTCGGCGACGCCGTCGACCGACTGGTCGGCGGTGTACGCCTTGTCGTAGTCGGCGTAGGAGTCACCGATGGTGCACTTGCCGCCGGTCACGTTGCCGAAGGCGTAGTTGATGTGGGTGATCTTCGCGGCCGAACCGGAGGTGTCCAGGTTCTTGACGTGGTAGTTCCGGCCGTAGACGCCCCACTCGGCGAAGTAGCCGAGGTTGACCTTGTCGCCGGTACCCGGGCCGCCGGGATCGGTGCCCCCGCCGCCGGTGGTGTGCACCTTGACCGCGCCGCTGGCCGGACCGGTCTGGTCGGCGGTGTCGCGGGCCTGCACGGTGTACGAGTAGTCGGTGCCGGCGGTGAGGCCGGTGTTGGTGTACGTGGTGCCGGTGACCGTGGCGACGACCGCGCCGTCCCGCAGGACGTCGTAGTTCTTGATGCCGTGGTCGTCGGTGGCCGCGCTCCAGCTCAGCTTCGCCGAGGTGTCGGTGATGGCGCTCGCGGTGGGGGTTCCGGGCGCGGAGGGGGCGTTGTCACCGGGGACGCTGCCGCCGTCGCAGGAGGCGCCGTTCAGCTTGCAGCCGGTGGCGGCCCCGGAGCCGGAGCCGGTGCCGTTGAAGCCGAAGGAGACGCTGGCGCCCGGTGCGACCGAGCCGTTCCAGCTGAGGTTCTTGGCGGTCCAGTGGTTCCCGGAGCTGGTGACGGCGGCGTCCCAGGCGGAACCGACGCCGGTACCGGAGGGGAAGTCCCACTCGATGGTCCAGGAGCTGAGGGCGGTGGTGCCGGTGTTCTTCACCGTCCACTGGCCCTCGAAGCCGCTGCCCCAGTCGGACTTCTTGAGGTACGTGGCGGTTGCCGAGGTCGCTGCTTCGGCCGGGGACGCCATGCCGACCATCGCGGCGAGCGGAAGGAGCAGTGCGGTGAGGCCCGCGACGGCTCTTGATCTGGTGGCTTTCCCGGCCCCGAATCTGAATCGGGTCCGGCGGGGGGTCTCAGTGCTCAACGGTGCTCCTCGGGTGAGGTCCGGACAAACGGGGGTGGTCCGTGAACTGCAACCCTGCGCCGCCCCGAGCCCGTCTTGTCATGGCGGGCTCACCGCAGTGTGTTCGGTGAGATTAGGAAGGTCTGGACCAATCGTCAAGAGGTCCAGACCAAAGATCGGAGCGCGATCTCCCCAAACCTCAGACGCCCAACTCCTGTGCCAGCACCGCCGCCTGTACCCGGCTGCGCAGACCGAGCTTCCCCAGCAGCCTGCTGACGTGCGTCTTCACCGTCGCCTCCGCCATCGACAGCCGCACCGCGACCTCGGCGTTCGACAGGCCCTCGCCCAGGCAGCCCAGCACTTCGCGTTCGCGCCGGGTGAGGGAGTCCAGCACCGCTCTGTCCGGAGCGTCCGGCGGTACGGGGACGGACCCGGCGAACTCCGCGATCAGCCGGCGCGTCACCGCCGGGGCGATCAGGCCCTCGCCGCGCGCCACCGTGCGCACCGCTTCGAGCAGGCCGTGCGCCTCGGTGTCCTTCAGCAGAAAGCCCGACGCCCCGGCCCGCAGCGCGCCGAAGACGTACTCGTCCAGGTCGAACGTCGTCAGCACCAGCACATCCGCCAGCCGCTCCGCGACCACCTGCTTCGTCGCCGACACCCCGTCAAGCCTGGGCATCTGCACATCCATCAGCACCAGGTCGGGGCGCAGCTCGCGGGCCAGCCGCACCGCCGCCTCCCCGTCGCCGGCCTCCCCGACGACCTCGATGTCCGGTGCGCTGCCCAGGATGAGCACCAGCCCCGCACGCACCGCCGACTGGTCCTCGGCCACCAGAACCCGGATGGTCATGCCCTCACGCTCCCGTCCCCGACGGGCAGTTCAGCCCGTACACGCCAGATCTTTCTCCCGCTCCCGGTGGACACCGGTCCCGCCTCGATCTCCCCGCCGAGCAGCGCCACCCGCTCCCGCATCCCGATCAGTCCGGCCCCCGAACCGGGCGCACGCGGTCCCGGCCGGTCCCCGAGGACGCTGGTGACCTCCACCGTCAGCCGCCGCCCCGACTGCCCCAGCCGGACCGTGACCGGGCCGGGCCCGGCATGCTTGAGCGCGTTCGTGAGGGACTCCTGGACGATGCGGTACGCGGCCAGCTCGACCGGCGCCGGCAGCGGACCGGGCTCGCCGCGGGAGTCCTCCAGCACGCACGTCAGCCCGCTGGACGCGGCGTTCGTGCGGTGCTGCTCGACCAGGGCGTCCAGCGAGCCGAGAGTCGGGGAGCTGCTGGGGCCGGGATCCGGTCCGTTCGTGCGTAACAGTCCGATCAGACGGCGCATTTCGGCCAGACCGTCGACGCTGTTCTCCCGGATGACTCCCAGGGCGTTCCGGGACGTCTCCGGGTTGTCGATGGAGAGCGCCGCGGTGGAGTGGATGGCGATCGCGGAGAGATGGTTGGCCACCATGTCGTGCAGCTCGCGCGCCATCCGGGCCCGTTCGACGGCCACCGCCTGCGCCCGGTCCATCTCGGCCAGCAGAGCCGTCTGATCGGCGCGCAGCCGCTCGGTCTCGGCGGCGTCGCGGTGGTTGCGCACACTGACCCCGGTGAGGGCGGGCACGAACGAGACCAGTCCGGTGATGATGCCGATGAGCAGCGCCTCGGCACTGCGGAACCAGGCCAGGAAGCCGATGGTGACCGTGACCGTGATCAGGAAGGTGGTCACCGGGATCCGCCGGGCGGCCGCCGGGGTGCCGTACAGCACGGCGGCGTACATGACGTCGGTGTACAGCAGTACGGTCGCCAGGTTCCCGGCCGTGAACTGGTCCATGATCAGCGCGAGGGTGCCGATGATCAGGGCGGTCTGCGGCGCGCTTCTGCGCAGCAGCGCCAGCACCGACATCACGGCGAGCGGGACCAGCTCGATCCCGGGGGCGTCGAGTGGCCGGCCGTTCTGCATGTGCAGACCGAGCAGCCACAGCACCAATCCGCCGAGCAGTCCGCTGACCGCGATGAGGACGTCGTCCCGGTGGGGGCGGGGATGAGAGAACACCCTCCCATCCAACACGGCGGGCCGTCGCCGGACGTCCGTACCGGGGGTGAGCCGCGACTACATCGAAGGATGCAGCGCCGGTTCGTCACTCCGGTCGACGATCGGGCGCGCCCCGGCGGGGACGCTGGAGGGGAGAGACAAGGAGCAGGACCGTGATCGTCACACTGATCGTTCTCTGCGAGATCGCCTTCTGGGTGCTGCTGGCCGGGGGACTCACGCTGCGGTACGTGGCGAAGAAGCCGCGGCTCGGTGGCGCGCTGCTGCTGTGCGAGCCGCTGCTGGAGGTGATCCTGCTGGTGGTGACGGCCGTGGACCTGAAGAACGGTGCCGCTCCGGACTGGAAGCACGGCCTCGCCGCCGTGTACATCGGCTTCACGGTGGGCCTGGGTCACTCCACGATCCGCTGGGTCGACGCCCGCGTCGCCCACCGCTTCGCCGGCGGCCCGCCACCGGTGAGGCCGCCGAAGTACGGGATGGCGCGGGCGGTGCACGAGTGGCGGGTGGCCGGGCGGTGGACGCTGGCCGCGGCGACGGCGCTGGCGCTGCTCCAGGGGGCGGTCTGGTACGTGGGGGGCGACGGGGACGTGGCGTCGCTGCGGTCCTGGCAGCAGACGATGCTGTTCGTGATCGGGATCAACCTGGTGATCGCGGCGAGCTACACGGTGTTCCCGAAGCGGGATCCGAAGCGGGACTCGGAGTAGGCGCGGGGCCCGCCCGGCTGAGATCTTGTCCTCAATCGCCGGACGGGCTGGGGGCGCCGGGCAGACTGGGGGGTGCCGGACGGGCTGGGGGGTGCCGGGCGGGCCTGTCCTTCTACCGCTCGCCGCCCGGTACCCACAGCACGTCGCCGAGTTTCTTGTTCGCCACCCGCGCGAGGATGAACAGCAGGTCGGAGAGCCGGTTGAGATACGTCGCCGTGGTGGCGTTCATCACCTCGCCGTGCACCTCGAACGCCGCCCAGGTGGACCGCTCCGCGCGCCGGACCACCGTGCACGCCTGGTGCAGCAGTGCCGCGCCCGGTGTGCCGCCCGGCAGGATGAAGCTGCGGAGCTTCTCCGTCTGCTCCAGGAAGTGGTCGCAGTCCGCCTCCAGCTTGTCGACGTAGGACTGCTCGACCCGCAGCGGCGGGTACTTCGGTTCCTCGACGACCGGCGTCGAGAGGTCCGCGCCCACGTCGAACAGGTCGTTCTGCACCCGGACGAGGACCTTCACGATGTCGTCGGTGAGCTGCCCGAGCGCGATCGCCGTCCCGATGACCGCGTTGGCCTCGTTGGTGTCGGCGTACGCGGAGATCCGCAGATCGGTCTTGGCGGTCCGGCTCATGTCGCCGAGGGCGGTGGTGCCCTGGTCGCCGGTGCGGGTGTAGATACGTGTCAGATTGACCATGCGGTCAGCCTAGTTACGCGCCCGCTCTGCGGAAGACACGTGTGCCCACTGTCACGGCGAGTGCCGCGAAGCCGAGGGCGACCAGCACGCCGTACAGCACGGAGGCGGTGGCATAGCGGCCGGTGTACCCGTCCCGGATCGCGTCCACCAGATAGCGGAGCGGCATGAAGTGGGAGAGGACGTTCAGCCAGCCCGGTGCGAGGGCCATCGGCAGCATCAGGCCCGACAGCAGCATCGACGGCATGGGTGGAACCTGGAGCGCACGGTCTGGCGGGCGTAGCGCCCGAAGATCAGCGCGGTGTCCTGCAGAAGCGCGGTTTCGACGAGGTGACGATCGCCGAGGTCGCCGAGGCGGCCGATGTCTCCGTCAACACGGTCTACAACTACTTCCAGGCCAAGGAGGATCTCTTCCTCGACCGGGCCAAGGGCAGCGTCGCGCGGCTGTCGCGTTTCGTGCGTGCCCGCGACCGGGGTGAGTCCGCCGCCGCGGCGGTGCTGCGCGAGCTGCGGGCGGAGGTGGAGGCGGTGTCGGCCCAGGTGGGCCTCATGGCCGGCTACGACCGCTTCATGAAGGTTGTGGAGAGCGCGGCCGGGCTCCGGGCCCGGCTGTGGCACATGCAGCAGCAGAGCCTGGTGCTCCTTGAGGAGACCCTGCGCGAGGAGACCGGAGCGCGCCCCGAGGACCTGACGCCGTCGCTCATGGCCGGGCAGATCAGCTGGGTGCACACCACGCTGCTGGCTCTCATCGGGCGCGAGATGGTGGCCGGCCGTTCGCCGGCCGAGGTCTCCCGTGAAGCCCTGTGCCTGCTCGACGACATGGAGGACCTGCTGAGCGAAAAGGTCCTCAACTACGCCCGGCGCGCCCCCGAATGACGCTCTCCGGTGTGATGTCCGTCATTTGAGACGTGACGCGCATCTCTTAGCGACCCCAGCGCCCCTCACGGGTACTAACCTCCGCCGGAGAGCATGGACGAGAACCGTATGGAAAGCAGGGGTGCCAACGTGGCCAGGAAGCTCGCCGTCATCGGAGCCGGACTCATGGGGTCCGGCATCGCGCAGGTGTCCGCCCAGGCGGGCTGGGACGTCGTGCTGCGCGATGTCACCGACGAGGCCCTGACCCGTGGCCGTGACGGCATCAAGGCTTCCTTCGACAGGTTCGTCGCCAAGGGCAAGCTCGCGGCGTCCGACGCCGAGTCCGCGCTCGCCCGCATCACCACGACCACCGATCTCGACGCGGTCGCCGACGCGGATGTCGTCGTCGAGGCGGTCTTCGAGAAGCTGGAGGTGAAGCACGAGATCTTCCGGGCCCTCGACAGGATCGTCCGGGACGACGCCGTGCTCGCCTCCAACACCTCCGCGATCCCGATCACCAAGATCGCGGCCGTGACGGAGCGCCCGGAGCGCGTCGTCGGTGTGCACTTCTTCTCGCCGGTCCCGATGATGCAGCTCTGCGAGCTCGTACGCGGCTACAAGACGAGCGACGAAACCCTCGCCACCGCGCGGGAGTTCGCCGAGTCGGTCGGCAAGACCTGCATCGTGGTCAACCGGGACGTGGCCGGCTTCGTCACCACCCGGCTGATCTCGGCGCTGGTCGTCGAGGCCGCCAAGCTGTACGAATCGGGCGTCGCCTCGGCCGAGGACATCGATATCGCGTGCAAGCTGGGATTCGGCCACGCCATGGGCCCGCTCGCGACCGCGGACCTGACCGGCGTCGACATCCTGCTGCACGCCACCGGCAACATCTACACCGAGTCCCAGGACGAGAAGTTCGCCGCTCCGGAGCTGATGCGCCGGATGGTCGATGCAGGTGACATCGGCCGCAAGAGCGGGCAGGGCTTTTACACCTACTGATCGTTCTTGGTCCTTCGTTGCCTGATCTGCCGTCAATCAGGCTCGGGGGCACCGGGGGTCGCCTCCCGGGACCATGGATCCGCACCGGATCCATGGCGGGCCTCAGTCACTCCACGGAGTGAATTCGGTATCGGTTCGCTTACAGACGGCAACTTCCCTGTCGCTGCCGCAGTCAGTTGGGGCAGAGGCAGTTTCAGACAGACGGACCTTGCCACGGAGCATTCCAGGGGAGCGCATATGCACATCAGGGGCGACCACGCCGAGCTGGTCGTCGGGGGCCGCCTCGACGTCCGAAGCGCGGCGGACGCCCGTACGGTCCTGCACTCGGCCCTCGACGACGGAGTCGGCGATCTGGTGCTGGACCTGACCGAGCTGGATTCATGGGATGCCACCGGACTCGGTGTCATCATGGGCGCGCACAGACGGGCCGGACGGGCCGGACGGCGGCTGGTGCTCCGCAGTGTGCCGCCGCAGATGCAACGCCTTCTGGTGGCTACCAGACTGCACCGCATCCTGGCCATCGAGGGCGGGATCGCGGCAGAATCGCTGCCGCGTGTCTGAGGCCCAGGGCGGCGGCGGACCCCCGTCCGCACCCCGCGGCCGAAGCCGCACAATCCTCACGAGACCGTGATCTGTCGGGCGGCACGGCACCCCGGATGTTCGTAGATACTGTGCGGAGGTTTAGGGTTCGGCCGTCTGCCGATTGACGGACCCACCTGGCTGACACCGGACCGGAAGCGACAGCTGGACGTGCGAGGCCGGGAGGGGCAACCGTGCTCGACGCGTCTTGGGGGCTTTGGCGATGGACCCGACACACCGGGGGCCGGATGAGTTCGGCCACGACAATAACGGCTCCGCGCAGGACGCCGGCCGACGGCGTCCCTCCCGCGATCCACTGACCCCTGATTTCGGTCAGCAAACACCGCAACAGGCACGTGTCGTCCCGCTGATATCGGGCGACCTCCTGCTCACGATCAACCCGGTCGACGGCAGCGAGGTCGAACCGTGCCGGCCGGGCGAGCGGCCCGCCGAACCGGTCCGGCGCACCCCCGCCGAGCGCGCCGACCGCGAACGGTCCGCCGCGCCCCCCGTGCCGCCCGGCCCGCCCGTCCTCCAGCTGCCCCTCCTGGAGCGCGACGACGAACGCGAGCGGCTGGTACGCCTGCTGGCCCGCGGACGCTCGGTACGGCTCACCGGACCGGCCGGATCCGGCCGAACCGCGCTCCTCGACGCCGTCGCCGCCGACTGCGCTCAGCTCGCACCGGACGGAGTCGTAAGGCTCAGCGGCCACAAGCGGACCGTCACCGACCTGCTGCACGGACTCTTCGACGCCGTCCACGACGCACCGCTGCACCGCCCGGACCGGGCACTGCTGCTGGCGAAGCTACGCGCCACCGGTGCCGTCGTCGTCCTGGACGACCTGGAGTTCGGCGGCGCCGCGCTGGACGAACTGCTCGACGCGACGCCCGAATGCGCCTTCCTGCTCGCCGCGACACCCGATGTCACCGCGCCCGGCCCCGACTCCCACCTCGAAGAGGTCTTCCTCGCCGGGCTGGACGGCGAGGCCTCGGTCGCACTGATGGAGCGGGTGGTCGAACGGCCGCTCACCGAGGAGGAGAACAACTGGGCGGGCGACCTCTGGTTCGAGTCCGAGGGCCTTCCGCTGCGCTTCGTCCAGGCGGGCGCCCTGCTGCGCCAGCGCGACCTGCTGCGGGCCGACCCCACGGCGTACGACGAGTACGGCTACCTCGACAGCCGGCCCGCCGAGGCGCCGCTGCCGGCCGAGGCACTCGAACTGCCGCTGCCCAGCCTCGGCGAGGGCGCGGCGCCCGCCGCACTGCTCGCCTCACGGCTCAGCGAGGCCGCGCGCGACACCCTGCGCTTCGCGGTCGCGCTGGGCGGCGAGGTGCCGCACCAGGCGCATCTGCCGGCGCTCGTGGGGGACACCCACGCCGATGCCGCGCTCGGTGAACTGGCGGCCTGCGGGCTGCTCTCCCCGGCCGGGCCCCGCTACCGGCTGGCCGCCGGTGTTCTCGCCCAGCTGGAGGCCGCCGGCTACGGGGACGACGCCACGGGCCGGGCCCGTACGGCGGCCCAGCACTACGCCTGGTGGGCCGGCCACCCCTCCGTCACCCCCGCACGGGCGGTCGCCGAGGCCGACGCGATCCTCGCGGCGATGACGCAGCTGGTGCCGGGGGACGGCGCCGGGCAGACCAGCGTCGCCGTGCTGCTGGCCCGCAGCGCCTCGCCCGCCTTCGCGGCCGGGCTGCACTGGAGCGCCTGGGAGAAGTCCCTGCGGATCGGCCAGGAGGCGGCCCGGATCGCCGGCGAGGTCGCCGAAGAGGCTTACTTCCACCACGAGTTGGGCGTACTCGCGCTCTGCACCGGCAATCCGGACCGGGCCAGGGCCGAGCTGGAGACCTCCATCAGCATGCGCGGGGCGCTGGCCGACAAGCCGGGTGCGGTGGCGGGGCGCCGGGCGCTCGCCCTGGTCGAGGACCTCTCCGGCGCGCAGACGGCGGGCGGCGTGCCCCTGAACGACGAGATACCGGCCGGCCGCTTCGAGGCGTCCTCGCCCGGCGGCCCGACGGCCGGCATACCGGTCACGATGCCGCGGTCGTACGCGGACGAGACCGCAGTCCTGCCCCGGCAGACCGCTGCGAAGGGCGCCGGGAGCGGCGCGGACGGCCGCTTCTCGGTACTGGGCGGTGCGCGGCGCAACCTGGTCGCCGCGGGTGCGGGCGTGCTGCTGGCGGGTGTGCTCGGCACGGTGGTGACGCTCGGCCTGACGTCGAACAGCGACGCGCAGGACGACCCCGCCGCCCCGACCGAGCAGTCGGTGAGCGAGGACGACGGCAGCGAGAACGAGCCGCCGGCCGACGAGACGACCGACGACGCGGTTCCGCCCGCTCCGGCGCCGAGCTCCACGTCGTCGACGCCCGGACCGACGGGGAGCACGGCCGCGCCGACCGGGAGCGGGAGCCCGTCCCCGGACACGAGCGCCCCGCAGGACACCCCGTCCCCTTCGGGGAAGCCGTCGAGCGAGGAGCCGAGTCCGTCGCACTCCACGTCCAAGTCGCCGAAGCCGACGAAGTCGGATCCGCCGCCGACGACCCCCTCGACGAGCCCTCCGCCGGCGAGTGAGACCCCGCCGCCCACGGAGAGCGAGACGGACGGGCCGGGGCTGCCCGACTCGTCGGACTCCGCGAGTGGGCCGTCGGGGGTGACGAGCGCGGACGCGTCCGCGGTGCCGTCGGAAAGCGCGTCGGTGGCCTGAGCGGGGGCGCGCCCCCCGCTTGGCGCCTTGTCCTCAATCGCCGGACGGGCTTGAAGTGCGCGCCCGTCCGGCGGGGTCCCGGAATCCGGGACGAGGGTTCCGTCCTCAATCGCCGGACGGGCTTGAGGTGGCCGGGGTCAGAACAGCCTGAGTTTGTCGTCCTCGATGCCGCGCATCGCGTTGTAGTCGAGGACCACGCAGCCGATCCCGCGGTCCGTCGCCAGCACGCGGGCCTGGGGCTTGATCTCCTGGGCGGCGAAGATGCCCTTCACCGGCGCGAGGTGCGGATCGCGGTTGAGCAGCTCCAGGTAGCGGGTCAGCTGTTCCACGCCGTCGATGTCGCCGCGTCGCTTGAGCTCGACGGCCACGGTCTGACCGTCGGCGTCGCGGCACAGGATGTCGACCGGGCCGATGGCGGTGAAGTACTCGCGGCGGATCAGGGTGTAGCCCTCGCCGAGGGTCTCGATCCGGTCAGCGAGCAGTTCCTGGAGGTGTGCCTCCACGCCGTCCTTGATCAGGCCGGGATCGACGCCCAGCTCGTGGGACGAGTCATGGAGGATCTCCTCCATCGTGATGATCAGTTTTTCGCCCGCCTTGTTCACCACGGTCCAGACGCCCGCGGTGTCGTCGGCGCCCTCCTTCAGGGTGCAGGGCGGCGACATCCAGTTGAGCGGTTTGTACGCCCGGTCGTCGGCGTGAATCGACACGCTCCCGTCCGCCTTCACCAGGATCAGACGGGGAGCGGAGGGCAGGTGGGCCGTGAGCCGGCCCGCGTAGTCCACGGAGCAGCGGGCGATGACGAGACGCATGGTGGGCCACGCTACTCGACGACGGGCGGTCGACGCGATTCACCCACCCGTCACTCCATCCCCGCCCCGACCTGACCGAATCTGTCTTGTCCGCCTTTGAACCCCTTCGTTATTGGCCGGTTGTGTTCCCAATCTCCTGGTGCGGCCCGGACTGCACCCTTACCGTGGATGCAGGAGGTCGCCGTCTGTGCACGCTGCGTCGCCGTCCTCCTTCCCTGCCCGTAAGGCCCCGGCCCTCCGTCGGGGTCGCGAGAGGAGAACCCATGTCGCTCGACGTCTCACCGGCGCTGTTGGAACAGGCCGAGCGAGGCGAGGTCGACGAAGCCGACTTCGTCGACTGCGTCCGGACCTCCCTGCCCTTCGCGTGGGAGATGATCAGCTCGCTGGTGGCTCAGCTGAAGGTCGACGGCGGCGAGTTCGCCGACAACCAGACGCCGCCGCCGGACGAGCAGGCACGTGGCCAGCTGCTGCGTGCGCTCGCGAGTGATGCCATCCGCGGCGCGCTGCAGCGGCACTTCGGGGTGCGTCTGGCATTCCAGAACTGCCACCGTGTCGCGGTGTTCCCGCTGGACGCCTCGGTCGACGACCGGCTGGCCCGCTTCACCTCGGTGAGGGGCCAGTTGCTCAACCAGTCGCCCGAACTACGGGACTGCTGAACACCTTTGCTGTCGCTCCGGGCCGCGGGAGGTGCCACTGGTCCGGGGCGGCAGCTCCCGTTCGTACGGCGGAACAGCGGTTCCGGCGCATCATTTCAGGAGCGGCAGCACCTCGGTGCCCAGGCGCGCTACGTTCTCCTCCGTGGCCACGAGATCTCCTGAGCCCTCGACCAGGAGCGCGAAGCGGGTGATACCCGTGCGCTCCGCCGTGGCCGCGAGCCGGTCCGCCGCGAGCCGGGGCGGGCCCACCGGGTGAATACCGCTCAGCATCTCCGTATAGCCGACCGGGTCGCGCATCACCCGGTGCCGGCCGTCGACCGTCACATGGGCGTCCAGCCCCTGCCGCAGCCAGCCGGGCATCGCCTTCACGAGCGTCTCGGTGGCATCCTCGGCGCGGTCCGCGATCTGGGCCACTCCCGCCGACACGTGCCCGGCCTGCCGCACACTCTCCGGCGAACGGCCGGCGGCCAGCGCGGCGGTCCGCCAGAGGCCGACCATCTCGGCCTTCTCCTCGTCCCCGCAGTGCATGCCGAGCAGCATCGGCAGGCCGTTCTCGGCCGCGAGCCGCACACTCTTCGGCGAGGTGCACGCGACGACCACCTCGGGACCGCCGGGGCTCTCGCCGCTCTCCCCGTCGAACAGCTCGTCGGCCCGGGGCACCACCGCCACCTCGGGGAAGTCGTAACGCTCCCCGCGGCCCGCCACGCGCGGTTCGCGCAGCCAGTCGAGCAACAGCCCCAGGGACTCCGGGAAGCCCCTCTCGTACGCCTCCAGGCCGCCGCCGAACACCTCCAGGTCGATCCAGGGGCCGCCCCGGCCGACGCCGAGGCTGAACCGGCCGCCGCTGGTGAGGTGGAGCAGCGCCGCCTGCTCGCCGAGCGCGACCGGATGCTGCGTCGGCAGCACGCTCACCGCCGTGCCCACCCGGATTCTGCGGGTGCGGCCGAGCAGCAGGGCGGCCAGCGTCACGGCGGACGGGCAGACCCCGTACGGCACGAAGTGGTGTTCAGCCAGCCAGACCGAGTCGAGGCCGGACTCCTCCGCGACCTCGGCGGACCGGATCGCGCGATGCAGCGCTTCCCCCGGCCCCTGCCCCGGAAACTGGGCTGCCAGTACAAACGTTCCCACACGCATCGCCTATTGCCTCCTTGCGGCCGACGCGGCTTTCCCCTAGTGGCAACAACGTCTGACACGTGCCAAAGGCACGGTCGGGGGTGAAGTTGTTGCGATTTTCCGGTAACCCGTCCCGCCCTGGGCCCGGTGGTGCGCGGTGCGGGACATCTGCCCCGGCCGAATGGCCCTACGCTGGTCGGGAACTGCCCAGCCCTGCCCCGTGAGGTGTCACGTGTCCCCGCGCCGCAACCGCCCCCGAGGCGGCGAGAGTCCCACCGAAAGCGCCGGCGCGGTGGGGGACCGGTACGGGGGTGGCGGCCGCGCGGAGGAGTGGCAGGGCGAGGACTGGTCCGTCCGCCCGGTGAGCGGCGCGAGCGCGGCGGGCAAGCGCTACCGGTGCCCCGGCTGCGACCAGGAGATCCCGTCCGGCGTCCCGCACCTGGTGGCCTGGCCCCAGTACGGCGGGATCGACGACCGCAGGCACTGGCACAAGGCGTGCTGGAACGCGAGGGACCGCCGCACCACACGGGTGCAGCGGTCCAGGAACGCGCCTCGGTACTGAACGCCCCCCCCGGCGGCGCCGGGGCGGCGGCCGGTCAGACGTCCCGGCGGCTCATCGCGAGATAGGCGCCGCCCATGGCCACGGCGGTCACCCCGAGCATGATCCACAGCGGTTCCCAGCCGGACGGCCCCGACTCGGTGACCGAGGCGTCGTAGAAGTTGCTGAGCTGGTTGGGGATCGAGTACTCCAGGAGCCACTCCTGGAGCTTCGCGAGCGACTCGGCGAACATGAAGATCGCCAGCACGAGCGGCAGCAGCACCACACCGATCATGACGGTGATCGCACCGGCCGAGTGCCGGATCAGCGCGCCGATCGCCAGCGAGAGCAGCCCCAGCGTCGCGATGTAGAGGCCGACGCCGACCGTGCTGCGCAGCCAGTCCGCGCCGCTGGGCGTATCGGCGTCCAGGATGGCCGCCTGGAGTACCGCGACGACCGAGGTCATCACCGTCGTCAGGACGAAGGTGAGGAGGAAGAAGACGATGGCCTTCGCGCCGAGCACCCGGCCGGGGCTGGGGCAGGCCGTCATCGTCGTACGGATCATCCCGGTGCCGTACTCCGAGGCGATCGTCATCACGCCGAGCGTGATCACACAGATCGAGCCGAGCAGTACGCCGAAGAAGCCGAGGCTGAGCACCGGGGTGGAGCCCAGGTCGGTGTCGGACGCGTCGACCGCGATCGCCGAGAGCAGACCGATGACGAGCAGCAGCACGACCAGGACGCCGAGCGTCCACATCGTGGAGCGCACCGAACGGATCTTGGTCCACTCGGAGGCGATCGCGTCGCCGAGGGTGGCCCGGCGCACCGGGATCGGCGAGGTGTAGAAGCCGGCCTGCGCGTTCCCCCGCGGTGCGGGCGGCTGCTGGTACGCCTGCGGCTGGTACGGCGTCGGCGGCGTGGACGGCGTTGTCATCGGGGGTCCTCGCTGGTGTCGCGCGCGGTCGGGTCCGCGGCAGTCGCGGCGGGCGCTGCCGGGGCGGGAGCGGTGGGGGCGGGAGCCGGGGGAGTGGCGGGGGCCGGGGCGGCGGGAGGCGCTACCGGGGCCGCGGCCGCCTGCCCGCCCGGTCCGGGGGCTGTCGCGTACGGGTTGTCCCCGGGCGGCGGCGGGGCGTACCAGCCCTGCTGCGGCACCTCCGGGACGGCCAGCGGGGGCGGCGCGTACCCGGGGTGCTGCTGCCCGTATCCGCCGTCCGGGAAGGGCTGCTGCAGTCCGGCCTTCTGGTCCGCCGTCGAGCGGTAGTCCACGGCGCCCTGCGTCATCCGCATGTACGCCTCCTCAAGCGAGGCCTGGTGCGGCGAGAGCTCCCACAGCCGTACGTCGCAGTCATGGGCCAGATCGCTGATCCGGGGCAGCTTCAGCCCGGTGATCCGCAGGGCGCCGTCCGGCTCCGACATGACCTGGCCGCCCGCCTCGATGAGGGTGGCGGTGAGCTTCTCCCGCTGCTCGGACCCGTTGTCCTGGACCCGGACCCGGGCGAAGTCGGCCGAGTTGGCCGAGATGAAGTCCGTGATGCTCATATCGGCCATCAGCTGGCCGCGGCCGATCACGATCAGATGGTCGGCGGTGAGTGCCATCTCACTCATCAGGTGGCTGGAGACGAAGACCGTGCGGCCCTCGGACGCCAGCATCTTCATCAGGTTGCGGACCCAGAGGATGCCCTCCGGGTCGAGCCCGTTGACCGGCTCGTCGAAGAGCAGCACCTGCGGGTCGCCCAGCAGCGCGGCCGCGATGCCCAGCCGCTGCCCCATGCCGAGCGAGAAGCCCCTGGACCGCTTCCGGGCGACGTCCTGGAGGCCGACGACACCGAGCACCTCATCGACCCGGGCGGCGGGGATGCCGGCGAGCTGGGCCAGCGAGAGCAGGTGGTTGCGGGCGCTGCGGCCGCCGTGCACCGCCTTGGCGTCCAGCAGCGCGCCCACCTGGCGCGGGGCGTTCGGCAGGCTGCGGTAGGCGTGGCCGCCGATCGTCACATGGCCGGCGGTCGGCCGGTCCAGGCCGAGCATCATCCGCATGGTCGTCGACTTGCCCGACCCGTTGGGACCGAGGAACCCGGTGACGGTGCCCGGCCGCACCTGGAAGGAAAGATTGTGCACGGCCGTCTTCGCGCCATAGCGCTTGGTCAGGCCGACTGCCTCGATCATGCTCCAGCCCCATCGACTTATCTGCTCTCGGGGCCCAGGCCGTCCGGCCGCACGCCCCCGTAAGAGTTAGGAGGATAACCAGGCCTTTACGGTTCCGGCCAAGTCGTTGCGGCGGCGCGCCCCCGGGTGAAGGCCGTGGACCGGGGTCCACGGCCCCCGGACGGCCCCCGGACGGCCCCCGGACGGCCCCCGGACGGGCCCCGGTTCAGGCGTCCCGCTTCTTGAGTACGAGGAAGCCGCCGATCACCGCGGCCGCCACCCAGGCGACCATGATCAGCAGCCCGGCCCACGGCCCGTAGGGAGCCGGACTGCTGTTCATCGCGTCGGGCACCACCTGCATGATCTTGGACCCGGCCTGGTCGGGGAAGTACCGGGCGACGCTCTTGGCGCCCGGTACGGCCGACAGGATCTGGGAGACCAGGAAGAAGAACGGCATCAGGATGCCGAGCGACAGCATCGAGCTGCGCAGCATCGCCGCCACCGCCATGGAGAAGACCGCGATGAGCCCCATGTAGATGCCGCCGCCGAAGACCGCCCGCAGCACGTTGTCCGCGCCGATGCCGGTGCTGTGGTCACCGAGCAGGGCCTGGCCGAGGAAGAAGGTGACGAAGCTGGTGGCGAGGCCGACCACCAGGGCCAGCACACCGGCCACCAGCATCTTGCTGAAGAGGAACGTGGCGCGCTGCGGCACGGCCGCCAGCGAGGTGCGGATCATGCCGGAGCTGTACTCCGTACCGACCACCAGCACACCGAAGACCACCATCGCCAGCTGACCGAGGATCATCCCGGAGAAGCTGACGTAGGTGGGGTCGAACGTGGCCCGCTCCGCGTCGGAGAGGCTGTTGAACTGGGAGTTCATCACGGCGCAGAGCGCTGCGCCCATCGCGACGGTGACGACGAACGCGGAGATCAGCGTCCAGGTGGTCGAGGAGACCGTACGGATCTTGGTCCATTCGGAGGTCAGGACCGCGGGTACCGATGCCATCGCGTCACGCCCCCTTGCCGGTGCCGGACCCGCCGGGGGCCCCGGGAGTGCCGTCGGGAGTGCCGTCGGGAGGGCCGGGATCGGCGCCGGGCGGCTGCCCCCACTGGTCGCCCCAGTGCGGTCCCACCGGCGGCGGCTCGGGTCCCCGCTCGGAGTGCGCGTGGTACTCCACGGAGTCCGCCGTCATCTGCATGAAGGCGTCCTCCAGCGAGGCCCGCTGGGAACTCAGCTCGTGCAGCACGATGGTGTGCCGGGCGGCGAGCTCGCCCAGGTCCTCGGTGGTGGCGCCGTCGATCTCCAGCGTGCCGTTGCCCGACTCGACCGCGATGATGCCCTCCGCGTGCAGTACGTCGCGCAGCCGCTCCTGCTGCGGCGAGCGCAGCCGTACGTAACTGCGGGAGTTCTGGTGGATGAAGTCGGCCATCGAGGTGTCGGCCAGCAGCCTGCCCTGGCCGATCACGATCAAGTGATCCGCGGTGAGCGCCATTTCGCTCATCAGGTGCGAGGAGACGAAGATCGTCCGGCCCTCCGATGCGAGCGCCTTCATCAGATTCCGGATCCAGTGGATTCCCTCGGGGTCCAGACCGTTGACGGGTTCGTCGAACATCAGGATCTCGGGATCACCGAGCAGTGCCGAGGCGATGCCCAGCCGTTGCCCCATGCCGAGGGAGAAACCCTTGGACTTCTTGTTCGCCACCGCGGTCAGACCGACGGTGTCCAGGACCTCCGCCACCCGGCTCCGCGGGATCCGGTTGCTCTGCGCGAGACAGAGCAGGTTGTTGTACGCGCTGCGACCGCCGTGCATCGACTTGGCGTCGAGCAGCGCGCCGATGTACTTCAGCGGTTCTTCCAGCTCGTGGTAGTGCTTGCCGTCGATGCGTACCGATCCGCTGGTGGGGTTGTCGAGATCGAGCATCATCCGCATCGTGGTGGACTTGCCCGCCCCGTTGGGTCCCAGAAAACCCGTCACCATCCCCGGCCTGATCCGGCACGACAACTGGTCGACGGCAACCTTGCTGCCGAAACGCTTGGTGAGGCCATCGAGCTCGATCATGCGTTCACGCTAGAACGGCCGCGCGCCCGGCGCCACCACAAGGGCGGAACCGGGCGCGTCGGTGTCGGACCGGCCGGTGCGTCGGGGGACCACCGGTCGTTACCGTGTTGTTCCCTGGCGTCAGCGGGTCTGCTGGGCCGGGACGCCGCGGGAGGCGGGCTCCTCGTCGGCGGGGGTGCCGGCGGCGGCCACGGCGGCGCCGGTCAGCGTCGCCAGCATCTCGCGGACGTTGGTCAGCTGCGCGTTGATCGAGTCGCGGCGGTTGGTGAGTGCCGCGAGCTCGCGCTCAGACTCGCTGCGGATCCGGTCGGCCTTCGCGTTGGCGTCCGCCACGATGTCCTCGGACTGGCGCTGCGCGGTCTCCACCGTCTGACGGGCCCGGCGCTCGGCGTCCGTACGGAGCTTCTCGGCCTCCAGGCGGAGCTGCTCGGCGCGGTGCTCGATCTCGGCCAGACGCTTCTCGGCCTTGGCCTGACGGGACGCGAGGTCGCGCTCCGACTGGTCGCGGCGCTTGGCGAGGTTCGTCTCGAAGTCCGCGGCGGCCTGGGCGGCCTTGGCGCGGGTCTCCTCGAAGAGGGCGTCGGCCTCCTCGCGCTTCTGGGCGGCGTCCTTCTGGGCGTCCGTGCGAAGCGTGGTGGCCTCGCCCTTGGCCTTGTCGACGATGCGGACGCCGTCTTCCTCGGCCTTGGACTTGCGCTCGGCGGCGAACGCCTCGGCGTCGTTGCGCACCTGCTGGGCTGCGGACTCGGCCAGCTCGCGGTGCTGCTCGGCGGCGCGACGGGCCTCTTCTCGCAGGTCCTTCGCCTCCTCCTCGGCGAGGCGGAGAATCTTCTCCACACGCGCGCCGAGACCGGCGTACGACGGCTCCGCGTCGCTCACCTGGGCCTGGGCGTTCTGCGTTTCGAGGTGCAGTTCCTCGATGCGCTTTTCCAGAGACGTGATGCGGGCGAGAGCACTATCACGGTCGGCGACGAGCTTGGTAATGCGGTCATCCACCTGACCGCGGTCGTAACCACGCCGCACGAGCTCGAAGCCGAAGGGGGAGGAAGGGTCACTCATGGGTTTCCTGTCGAAGTAAGACCGGTGAGGTGATAGGGGGAATCCTAGGGGCCCGGACGGCGTGTCATCGAGCAGATGCCCGTTTGATCTGGAGAATGACACCCCTTTTGAGTGGCTAACCCCCGCAACCCTTGCCACTCGGGGGGCTGAATGTCGTTGCGGGACCGCGGGAGCCCCCGCGGACGGGACCTACCCATCGGACGGCTTGCCACTCGAACGAGTACCTGCCGCGGCCCCGGCCTTGACGCTTTCGGCGCCCTTACCGCCCGCCGCGGGGGTCTCGAACGACTCCAACGCCTCCAGTACGTCCTGGACTCGGGAGATCTCCGTGTTGATGTCCGCCCGCCGGCGCACCAGGACATCGAGTTCCCGCCGGCCCTCGTCCACCGTCCGCTTGGCCTCGGACTCGGCGTCGGAGCGCAGCTTCTCGGCCTCGCGCACCAGGCTGGCCTTCTTCTGCTCGGCCTCCTTCAGCAGCGACTCGGCCCGCTTCACGGCGGCGATCCGGACCTTGCTCGCCTCCGAACCGGCGTCGGACAGAAGCTCCTTGGCCTTCGCCGCGGCCTCCTCGCGCTGCTCGGTCGCCGCCCTCATCAGGTTGTCGACGCGCTCGCCGGCCGTCTTCATCTGCTCGGAGGTCTCGCGCCGGGCACGGTCGTGCAGCTCCTCGATCTCGCCCTCCAGGCGGGTCCTGAGCTCCTCGGCCCGCTCCCGGATGGCGGTGGCGTCCCGCCGCGCGCCGACCAGCAGTTCGTCCGCGTCAGTCCGGGCCCGCTCGACCAGGGAGTTGCCCTCGACCGTCGCGTCGGAGGTGATCCGGACGGCCTCGTTCCGGGCCGCCCCGACCATCGTGTCGGCCTGCTCCTCGGCCTCGGTGGCGGCGCGCAGCGCCTCCTCCTGAGCCTTGTTGATCAGCTGGTCGGCCTGCTCCGCGGCGTCGGCCCGGCGCTTCGAGGCCGATTCGCGCGCCTCGTCGAGCAGCCGGTCCGCCTCCTGGCGGGCCTCGGCACGCATCTGTTCGGCCGCGGCCTCGGCATCGCTCCGCAGCCGCTCCGACTCCTCGCGGGTCCGGGCCGCGTGCTCCTGCGCGGAACCGACGGTCGCCGCCGCCTCCGCCCGCAGCCGCTCCGCCTCGCCCGCCGCCTCGTCACCGGTCCGCGCCGCCTGCTGCGCGGCCTCCGTCACGAGGCGTTCGCTTTCGGCGGTCGCCTCGGACATCAGACGGTCGGCCTGGACCGCCGCCTCCGACCGCATCCGGTTGGCGTCCTCGCGGGCCTCGGCACGGCTGCGCGAGGCGTCCTGCTCGGCGGAGGCCAGGGCGTCGGACGCGTCGGTACGCATCCGCTGGCTGTACTCCGCGGTGTCGGCCCGCAGCTTCTCCGACTCCGCGATCGCGTCGGAGACCGTCCGCTCGGCCATCGCCTTCGCGGCCTCGGTCTCCTCCTTCGCGACGGAGCGGATCCGGGCCGCGTCCTCGCCGGCCCGCTCCCGCTCGGCGTAGGCGTCGGCGCGGACCCGGTCCGCCTCGCCCTGCGCCTCGGACTTCGTCCGCTCCGCGACATGCTCGGCGGTGGAGCGCAGCCCGGCGATCTCCGCCTCGGCCTGCTCCTGAAGCCCGCTGACCGCGTCCCGTACCTGCTGGGCGGTCTGCTCGGCCGCGGAGACCATCTCGGTCGCCCGGCTGTCCGCCTCCTCGACCAGACGCTGCGCCTCGGCCTGCGCCTCCTCGACCCGCTTGCGGGCGGAGGCGAGGAGCTCCTCGCTCTGCTCGCGGGCCCGCTCGCGCTCCTGGTCCGCCTCGGCACGTGCCGCGTCGAGGGTCTCCTGCGCCTCGCGGCGGCGCCGGTTCGCCTCCTCCTGGGCGGCGGCCAGCGCCTCGGCGGCCTCCGTGCCCACCCGCTCGGCGGCGGCCGCGGCCTCCGACCGCACCCGGTCGGCGCTCTCCTGCGCCTCGGTCTTCAGCCGCTCCGCCTCGGCGGCCGCCTCGGAGCGCAGCCGTACGGCGACGCTCTCGCCCTCCGCACGGGACTGCGAGGCATCGGCCGCCGCCTCGTCGCGCAGCCGCTGGGCCTCGGCCTCGGCCTGCTCCTGGAGGGTGCGCAGCCGCTCGGCGGCCTCGGTGCGCAGCCGCTCGGACTCCTCGTTCGTCTCGCGCCGGACGCGCTCCGCGTCGGTGCGCGCCTCGCCGAGCGTCTGCTCGGCCGCGGTGACCCTGGTCTCGGCCTCGGTGTGCAGCCGGGTCAGCTCGTCGGCCGCCTCGGCCTGCCGCGCCGCTACCGCGCGCTCGGTCTCCTCGCGCAGCTCCGCCGCCGCCTGCTCGGCCGCCGACGTCGTCGACTCCGCCTGCTCCTCGGACTCGGTGCGCAGCGTCTCGGCCTCGGCGCGGGCCCGCTCCAGGGCCTCTTCGGCCTGCTTGCGCAGCGTGCCGGCCCGCTCGGTGGCCTCGGTGCGGACCCGTTCGCTCTCGGTGCCCGCGGCGCCGCGCAGCTCCTCCGCGTCGGCCTTCGCCTTGGACAGCAGCTCCTCGGCGGTCTTCGCGCCCTCCTCGATCTGCTGGACGGCCTCCCGGCGGGCCTCGCCGCGGATCCGCTCGCCCTCGGCGACCGCCTCGGAGCGCAGCTGCTCGGCCTCGCCGCGCAGCCTGCGGGCCTCCTCCTGGAGCTCGACCGTCTTGGCCCGGTACTCCTTGGTGTCGTCCTTGGCCGCGCCCTTGAGCTGGTCGGCCTGCTCGGCGGCCTCGCCGCGCAGCCGGTCCGCCTCGGCCTCCGCCTCGTGGCGGATCCGGTCGGCCTCCTCGCCCGCTGCCCGGGTGGTCGACTTCGCGTCGTCCGACGCCTTGGTCAGCACCTCCTCGGCGGCACGGGCCGCCTTGGCGAGCTGGGCCGCGGCGTCCTCGGCGGCGGCGGTGCGCGCGGCGTCGGCCGCCTCGGAACGGAGCCGGTCCGCCTCGGCGCGGGCGTCGGCGAGCGACTGCTCGGCCTCCGCCTTCAGCGATTCGGCGTCCTTGGTGGCCTCGCCGACCAGCCGGGCGATCTCCGACTTGGCGGTACGGGTGCGCTGCTCGTTCTGCGACTCGGCGCCGGCCAGCCGCTTGACCGCGGCCTCCTTCGCCTCGGACAGGACCTTCTCGGCCTCCACGCGGGCCTCGCGCAGCTGCGTCTCGGCCTCCTGCATGCGCTGCTCGGCGGTCCGGTTCAGCTCGGCGGTCTGCTGCCTGGTCTGCTCGGTCTCGGCCGTCGTCGAGGTACGCAGCTGCTCGGCGTGAGCGGTGGCCTCCTGCGCCTGGCTGGACGCGGCGTTCAGCATCCGCTCGGCGTCCTTGCGGGCCCGCAGCAGCATCGACTCGGCCTCGGACCGGGCGGACTCCGCCTCGGAACCGAGCCGCTGGCGCGTCTCGTCCGCCAGCCGGCCGGCCTCGGCGCGTGCGGCGGTCAGCGCCTGCTCGGCCTCGGCCCGTGACTCCTCCAGCAGCCGGCGGGCCTGGGACTCGGTCCTGGCCCGCAACTGCTCGGCCCACGCGACGTTCTCGTTGACATGGGACTCGACGGTCTGGCGGCGCTCCGCCAGCTCCTGGTCGAGCCGCTGGCGCCGCTGCACGGCCTCGTTGTGCAGCTCGGCCTGGAGCCGGGCCTGATGCTCCGCGTGCTCCTGAAGGATCCGCTGCGTCTGCGCACGGGCGTCGCGCAGTTCGCGTTCGGCGTCGTTGCGCAGCTGCTCGGCCTGGACCTGGGCGTTACGGAGCAACTGCTCCGCCTGGTAGCCGATGTCCGCGCTGTCGTAGGCGGGACGGGTCGCCAGACTGCGGCGGGCCTCGTGCAGCTTGGCACGCAAGACCTCGACCTGGTAACCGAGGTCCTCGGCGTGCTGGACGGCCTTCTCCCGGTCGGTCTTCAGCCGGTCCATCTCGGCTTCGAACCGCGAGAGATGGTCGTCTTCAGCTCGGTGGCTCTCCTGGCGTTCGTAGCCCCGCACTGCGCGGTCCCATCCTTCCCCGAGCTCTCAACGTGGTTCGAACAGGGGAGACCCCAACCCTGGTCGCAAACTCCGAACGAGTACCGTTCGCCGGCGAACGGTCCCCCCGGGGAATGGTGACAGATCAACGGCTGAGGACGCGGCGCGGCCCCGACCCGGCCCCGGCCCGGAACAGCCCACTCTACCGGGCCGGGTATGCCTCAGGTCAGTGCTCCGTCCGGGACGTGACGAGTTCGGTGAGGACGCCGTGGCAGTCCTTGGGGTGCAGGAAGGTGATCCGCGACCCCATCGAACCCGTCCTGGGCTCCTCGTACAGCACCCTGACACCCTTCTCCCGGATGTCCGCGGCGTCCGCGTCCACGTCTGCCGTACCGAAGGCGATGTGGTGCACGCCCTCCCCGTTCTTGGCCAGCCACTTCCCGACGGCGGAGTCCTCACGGGTCGGTTCCAGCAGCTGGAGGTAGGAGGCGCCGCCGTCCGACGTCTCGTTGATCTTGAGCATGGCCTCGCGTACGCCCTGCTCCTCGTTGATCTCGGAGTGGAAGACCTCGAACCCGTAGGTCGAGCGGTAGAACTCGACGGTGGCGTCGAGGTCGAAACAGGCGATCCCGATGTGGTCGATTCGCGTCAGCATGGGAACAGTGCAGCGCTCCGCGGTTGGTTACGCAACGTGCGCGCGATCACACCCGCTGCCGGATGACGGGCTGGGTACCGCTCAGTACATTCAAGTAAACCCTCGTTCACTTCTAATCCAAGGGGCTGCGCCTCATGTCAGGAACGACCGGTACGACTTCTGTGATCGTCGCGGGCGCCCGTACGCCCATGGGCCGCCTCCTCGGCTCGCTGAAGAGCTTCTCCGGGGCCGACCTCGGAGGCTTCGCCATCAAGGCGGCGCTGGAGCGGGCCGGCATCGGCGGCGACCAGGTCGAGTACGTGATCATGGGCCAGGTGCTGCAGGCCGGGGCAGGGCAGATCCCGGCACGGCAGGCCGCGGTCAAGGCGGGCATCCCGATGAACGTCCCGGCGCTCACCGTCAACAAGGTGTGCCTCTCCGGGCTCGACGCCATCGCGCTGGCCGACCAGCTGATCCGTGCGGGTGAGTTCGAGATCGTCGTGGCCGGCGGCCAGGAGTCCATGACGAACGCCCCGCACCTGCTCCCGAAGTCGCGCGAGGGCCACAAGTACGGCGCGATCGAGATGCTCGACTCCATGGCGTACGACGGCCTGACCGACGCCTACGAGAACATCCCGATGGGTGAGTCGACCGAGAAGCACAACACCCGCCTCGGCCTGGACCGCGCCGCCCAGGACGAGATCGGCGCCCAGTCCCACCAGCGGGCCGCCGCCGCCCAGAAGAACGGGCTCTTCGAGGCCGAGATCACCCCGGTCGAGATCCCGCAGCGCAAGGGCGACCCGGTCCTCTTCTCCAAGGACGAGGGCATCCGCCCCGAGACGACCGCCGAGTCGCTCGGCAGGCTGCGCCCCGCCTTCGCCAAGGACGGCACGATCACCGCGGGCACCTCCTCGCAGATCTCCGACGGCGCCGCCGCGGTCGTCGTCATGAGCAAGGCCAGGGCCGAGGCGCTGGGCCTGGACTGGATCGCCGAGATCGGCGCCCACGGCAATGTGGCCGGCCCGGACAACTCGCTCCAGTCCCAGCCGTCCAACGCGATCCGGCACGCCCTCAAGAAGGAGGGCATCGGCGTCGGGGACCTCGACCTCATCGAGATCAACGAGGCGTTCGCGGCCGTCGCCGTCCAGTCGATGAAGGACCTCGGCGTGACCTCTGACAAGGTCAACGTCAACGGCGGCGCCATCGCGCTCGGCCACCCCATCGGGATGTCCGGCGCCCGGGTGGTGCTCCACCTGGCGCTGGAGCTGAAGCGGCGCGGCGGCGGCACCGGAGCGGCGGCGCTGTGCGGCGGCGGCGGTCAGGGCGACGCGCTGATCCTCCGCGTTCCGGGCAAGTAGCAGGTAGCACGTAGCAAGTAGCACGTAGTACGCGGAACAGGCAGCGAGCGAGGAGACGAGCGGTGATGGTGGACGTCCCCACCCTGGTGGAGCAGGCCCGCGAGGGCAGGCCGCGGGCCGTGGCCCGGCTCATCTCCCTGGTGGAGGGGGCGTCGCCGCAGCTGCGCGAGGTGATGGCGGCCCTGGCGCCGCTGGCCGGCAACGCCTACGTCGTCGGCCTGACCGGGTCGCCCGGTGTCGGCAAGTCGACATCGACATCGGCGCTCGTCTCCGCGTACCGGAGGCAGGGCAAGCGGGTCGCCGTGCTCGCCGTCGACCCGTCGTCGCCGTTCTCCGGCGGCGCGCTCCTCGGTGACCGGGTCCGGATGTCGGACCACGCGTCCGACCCGGGCGTCTACATCCGCTCCATGGCCACCCGCGGACATCTGGGCGGCCTCGCCTGGTCGGCCCCGCAGGCGATCCGGGTGCTGGACGCGGCGGGCTGCGACGTGATCCTGGTGGAGACCGTGGGCGTCGGCCAGTCGGAGGTGGAGATCGCCTCCCAGGCCGACACCTCCGTCGTCCTCCTCGCCCCCGGCATGGGCGACGGCATCCAGGCGGCCAAGGCCGGAATCCTGGAGATCGGTGACGTGTACGTGGTCAACAAGGCCGACCGGGACGGTGCGGACGCCACCGCCCGCGAGCTCAACCACATGCTGGGCCTCGGGGCGTCCCGTGGCCCCGGCGACTGGCGGCCGCCGATCGTGAAGACGGTCGCGGCCCGTGGCGAGGGCATCGACGAGGTCGTCGAGGCGCTGGAGAAGCACCGGGCGTGGATGGAGGAGCACGGGGTGCTCGCCGAGCGGCGCGCGTCCCGCGCCGCCCACGAGGTCGAGACGATCGCGGTCACCCGCCTGCGTGAACGCATCGGCGACCTGCACGGCGACCGCCGCCTCGGCGCTCTCGCGGAGCGCATCGTGGCGGGCCGGCTCGACCCGTACACGGCGGCCGACGAACTGGTGGCGGGGCTGACCGGGGAGGCCTGAGCGGCTCTCCCCCGCCCGCCCGGCGACCTCCGAGGAGTGACCCCGGCGGCGGCTTCCTCAGTCGTCGTCGCCGTCGTCCCCGTCGTCGTCCCCGTGGCCGTCGTCCGACCGGTCCACCGTGACCTTCGCCGTCTTCGCGTCCACGTCGAGCTCGTGCTTCTTGCCGTCCTTGCCCCGGACGTCGACCTCCCAGTGCACCGCCCGGCCGCTGCGGCCGTCGTGGTCCTCCAGCTCGATGGAGGTCACCGTGCCCGGCGCCGAGCGGAGCGCGGCGCCGACCGCCTCGTCGAGCGTGACGGCGGTCTTGCGGGGCGCGTGCCGGTCGCCGTCGTCGTCGTTGTCGACATGCTCGCCGAGCACCTTGCCGTTGCCCGGGTCCACCGTCACGTCGTGCCAGGACTTGTCGGAGCCGTACACGTCCAGCTCCCAGACGAGCCGGCCGTCCTCGTTGTCGAGCTCGGCCTCGGTCACCGTGCCCGGAACGGCCCCGTCGGCGGCCCTGACCGCGTCGCCGACCGCGATGCGGGCCGAGCCGTTGCTCGCGGTGCTGCTGCTGCCCGCCGGGCCGTGGCTGTCGCCGCCCGCGAGGGCGACGGCCGTGGCGGTCCCGCCACCGACGAGTACGGCCGCGGTGACGGTTGCGATGACGATCTTTCGCTTCATGAGGGGTCCTCCCCGATCGGATGGTCCGTTGCGACGCGGCCCACACTGCCGGGGTGATGCTGAACGCAGCCTGAAGCCACCTGAAGCCGTCTTCAGCTTCGGTTTGGGAGGCTGAGCACATGCGCCTGTTGATCGTGGAGGACGAGAAGCGGCTGGCGATCTCCCTGGCCAGGGGGCTCACCGCCGAGGGATTCGCCGTGGATGTCGTGCACGACGGGCTCGAAGGACTGCACCGGGCCTCCGAGGGCGCGTACGACCTCGTGGTCCTCGACATCATGCTGCCGGGGATGAACGGCTACCGGGTCTGCGCCGCGCTGCGCGCCGCCGGCCACGAGGTGCCCATCCTGATGCTGACGGCGAAGGACGGGGAGTACGACGAGGCGGAGGGCCTCGACACCGGCGCGGACGACTATCTGACCAAGCCGTTCAGCTACGTGGTGCTGGTGGCCCGGGTCCGCGCGCTGCTGCGCCGGCGCGGCGGTTCCGCCTCGCCGGTGGTCACCGTCGGCTCCCTGCGGATGGACACCGCCGCCCGCCGGGTGCATCTCGGTGAGGACGAGATCGTCCTCACCACCAAGGAGTTCGCCGTGCTCGAACAGCTCGCGCTGCGCGCCGGGCAGGTGGTCAGCAAGGCGGAGATCCTGGAGCACGTCTGGGACTTCGCCTACGACGGCGACCCGAACATCGTCGAGGTGTACGTGAGCACGCTGCGCCGCAAGCTCGGCGCGGCCGCCATCCGTACGGTGCGCGGCGCCGGCTACCGGCTGGAGACGCCGTGAGATCGGTACGGGCCAGGGCGGCGCTCGGTGCCACGGTGGTGGTCGCCCTCGCGGTCGTCGCCGCCGGGCTCGGCGTCCTGCTGGTCCTGCGCGCCAACCTCACCGACCAGGCGGGCCTCCAGGCCGAGGTGGCGGCCCGCGAGACCGCCGGGCAGCTGGCCCTCGACGTTCCGTACACCAAGCTGGAGATGGGCGACGAGGAGGAACATCCGGTCCAGGTGACCGACGAGGACGGGCGGGTGGTCGCCGTCTCCGAGGACCTGGACGCGATCTCCGGCACCGGCACGGACCGGGTCACCCCGCAGCCCTCGCCCACCGCCCCGGAGAAGGGCGACGACGACGGGGACCGCGACGACGACGATGACGACGGCGCGAGCGCCGACCCCGGACGCGGCGAGGTCTCCACCGACGAACCGCACTTCAGCAACGGCACCGCCACCGTCGACGGCGACCGCGCCGAATACCGGTTCGCCTCCGTCGAGGCGACGAACTCCGCCGGACTGACCCTGACCGTCCACGCCGGTGCCCCGCTCGCCGCGGAGCAGCGGGCCGTCGCGAGTGTGCGCGGTGCGATGCTGGCCGGGCTGCCCGTCGTGCTGCTCGTCGTCGCCGGGGTGACCTGGCTGGTGACCCGGCGGGCGCTCCGTCCGGTCGAGGGCATCCGGCGCGAGATGGCGGCGATCACCGCGTCCGAGGATCTGAGCAGGCGGGTGCCGGAGCCCGCTTCGCGCGACGAGATCGCCCGGCTGGCCCGTACCACCAACGAGACGCTGACCGCCCTGGAGGCCTCCGTCGACCGTCAGCGGCGGTTCGTCGCGGACGCCTCGCACGAACTGCGCTCCCCGATCGCCTCGCTCCGCACCCAGTTGGAGGTGGGCGCCGCGCACCCGGAGCTGCTGGACGTGGCGGGCGCGGTCGCCGACACCGTACGGCTCCAGACGCTGGCCGCCGATCTGCTGCTGCTGGCCCGGCTGGACGCGGGGGAGCGGCACGGGAACACGCGGCTGGACCTCGGCGCACTGGTGCGGGAGGAAGTCTCGCAGCGCATCGGCGACCGGATCCCGGTGACGGTGTCCGTGCCGGAACCCGGCGGGCTGGAAGTGACCGGTTCACGTGGGCAGCTGGCCCGGGTGATCGGCAATCTGCTGGACAACGCCGAGCGGCACGCGGAGAGTTCGGTGGCCGTCGAGGTGCGCGCGGAACGCGGCGGGGTGGCCGTGGCGGTCACGGACGACGGGGCCGGGGTGCCGGCGGCGGAGCGCGAGCGGATCTTCGAGCGCTTCGTGCGCCTGGACGACGCCCGCGCCCGCGACGACGGCGGGGCCGGTCTGGGCCTCGCCATCGCCCGTGATGTGGCCGGCCGGCACGGGGGCCGGCTGACCGTGGCCGGTGCGGGGGAGCGCGGCGCCCGGTTCGAGCTGTGGCTGCCCGGCTCTCGCTGAGCGCCGCCCCCGGTGGTCCGGATCCCTGTCAGACGCGGCGTGCGCGCAGATGGTCGGCGACCGGGGCGAGGGCCGCGTGCAACTGCTCCAGCGCCTCCGGGGTCAGCAGATCCATGAAGTGCTTGCGCACCGATGCCACATGGTGCGGTGCCACCTTCCGCATCATCTCCGCGCCGGCCTCGGTGAGGACCGCGTACAGCCCGCGCCGGTCGGACTCGCAGTTCTCCCGGCGGACCAGGCCCGCGCCCTCCATGCGGGTGATCTGGTGCGAGAGCCTGCTCTTGGACTGCAGAGTGGCGGTGGCGAGGTCACTCATCCGCAGGCGCTGCTCCTCGGCCTCCGAGAGGTTGACGAGAATCTCGTAGTCGTTATTGGTCAGGCCGAACGGCTGGAGATCTTTCTCCAGCTGGTGCATCAGCAGCCTGCTGACGTCCAGATGGGTGCGCCAGGCGCACTGCTCCGCGTTGCTCAGCCAGCGAGTGGCCGTCTCGGTCTCCATATATGGATTCTACCTAAGAAGTTGAAATCCGGACGAAGTCAGTTGATGTGACGCCCGGCACGCGCTTACGAGCCGGGTGCGGACGTTCGGCGTCACACTGCGCAGAGTACCGTTCACAACCCGAAGTGCCGCTGGAGGTCCCCCTGGCGGCCGGGGGTGCGGGGGGTGGACCCAGGTTGACCGCCACCGCCCGGAACCCCCGCCTGCCGCGGTGTCGCCCCCGTCGGCTGCTCGGCCATCAGCACCTCGGTGGACTGGAGCAGCACCGTACCCGCGCCCACGAACTCGAACTGGTGCTCCTCGCCCGAGGCGCCCCCGATCCCGGTGAACGCGCGCAGCCCGCCCAGTACGCCCGTCATGTAGCCGTGGTCGTAGTGGTGGCACGGCGAGGGGCAGTCCGCCCAGCCCACCAGCGCCTGCGGGTCGACCCGCAGCGGCGGCTCCATGAAGACCACCGGACCGTTGGAAGCCGCGACGAACTTCCCGGTGCCGATCAGCGTCAGGAACCCCGGCACGATCGACTGCTTCAGCGCCAGGGTCGGCTGGTAGGCAAGCAGATTGCCGGAGCGGATCGTGAGGTTCCCGTCCTCCAGGTCGTAGGAGTTCACATCGAAGGCCCGGTCCGCGAGCAGCATCTTCCCGCTGCCCTCGGCCACCACCCAGTCGCTCGCGTGCAGCGGCGAGTGGAAGCTCGTACGCACCAGCCGCTCGAAGCGGCCGTGCCCGATGCCGTTGAACTCGATCCGCCCGTAGTAGGCGATCATCTTGCCCTTCTGCAGGAACCACTGGCTCCCCTTGAGCTCCACGCAGAAGGTGTACGAGTTGACGTTGTCGTCCGACGGCAGCGTCATCGGATCGAAGACCACGGGCGTGCTCACAGCTTCTCCTCCGACGCCTGGACGTACACCGCACCACTGCCGCTGAGCTCCAGCTGGAACGCCTCGCCGGAGCCGCGCCCCACCATCTCGCGCCAGCCGAGCGCGGTGGAGAGCTTGTTGCGCACGTCGCCGTGGTGGGCGACGTACGCCTGCGGATCCACATGCACCTCGCGGCCCGGCGTGATCGGCAGCTCGATCACCCCGCCGTGCGCCATCACCGCCACCGCGCCGTGCCCCTTGAGCGTCGTGGTGAACAGGCCCTGCCCGCTCACCTGGCCGCGCACCATGCCCATCACACCGCCCTGCGAGCCCATGAACATCGTGCCCTGCTGGAGCGCGCCGTCGAAGGCGAGCAGCCGGTCGGCCTCCACGTAGAGGGTGTCCCCGGCGAGGTTGATCACCTGGATGTGGTGGCCGCCGTGACCGAACATCACCGTGCCGCTTCCCTCGACGGTCATCAGCGGGGTCGCCTCGTTCGCCATCCGGCGGCCGATCATCGACATCACCCCGCCCTGGCCGCCCTGGATGTTCGGGGTGAACGACACCTCGCCGCGGTAGGCCAGCATCGCGCCGCGCTGGCTGAACATCTTCTGGCCGGGCAGCACCGTCGCCTCGACCATCTTCGAGTTGATCTCACGGAACGGCATCAGACATCGCCCCCGATCGTGTTCCGCTCGCTGGGCTGGACGTAGACGAGCCCCTCGCCCTCGAAGCGGATCTGGAAGGACTCGCCCGATCCCTCGCCGATCAGCGTCCGGAAGTTCACCCCGGACTGGAGGTGCTGCTGGAGGTTGCCCTGGTGAGCGATGTAGGCCCCAGGGTCGACGAAGAGCGGGTACTGGGCGGAGACCCGCAGCACCACGGCCGAGCCGTCCGACATGATCGCCGCCTGGCCGCTCCCCTCCACGGTGGTGGTGAACAGGCCGTTGCCCGACGCGCCGCCGCGCAGCCCGGTGAAGGTGGTGCCGGTGCGCAGAGCGGCGTCGGTGCAGAGCAGATTGCTCGCCTCGACGTACAGCTTCTCGCCGCGCAGCGAGACGAGGCTGATCTCGCTCGCCCGGTCGGCGAAGAAGCAGGTGCCCTCCCCCTTCACCTCCATCACGGCCATCTGCTCGCCGGTCAGCCGGCGGGTCACCATGCCGCGCAGGCCCTCACCGCCGCCGGTCATCTTCTTGAACGCCATCCGGCCGTCGTACGCGACCATCGAACCGTTCTTCGCCTTGACGGCGTCGCCGGTCAGGTCGACGGCGAGCGTCTTGCTGCCTTGGAGTCGGAACATTGCCACGGTGCGACGGTAGCCGCCGGAAAAGGAGCCCGTCCGGCGATTGGAGGACAAGAAGTGCCTGAAAGGCGCGAAACGCCCCCCGCCACTCCGTCCGGCCGGGACCGGTGCCACAATGGTGGCGCTTGTGCCTGCGTTCACAAGCCCTCGCCGTCCTCCCACCGAAGGTGCCCACGTGGACATCAAGACCGCTACCGCCCTGCACCGGCTGCGCCTCATCTCGATTCCCGAGGCGCTCTCGTTCCCGGCGCTGATCCTCTTCGGCTCGGTGCTGAGCCGGATCTCGGACATCGACTTCCTGATGATGCCGCTCGGCATGCTGCACGGCGTGCTCTTCGTGATCTACGTCGTGGCGCTGCTGGATGTCTGGTCCAAGACCAAGTGGCCGTTCAAGCGCGTCGCGTTCTTCTTCCTGCTCTGCGTGCTGCCGTTCGGCGGGCTGTACGGCGACAAGGTGCTGAAGCGCTACGAGGCCGACGGCCTCATCGCCGCCCGCGCCCGCCGGGAAGGCACGGTCAGCGCATGATCGTCGCCTTCTCCGTCAGCCCGCTGGGTGTCGGCGAGGACGTCGGCGAGTACGTCGCCGACGCCGTACGGGTCGTCCGCGAGTCCGGGCTGCCCAACCGCACGGACGCCATGTTCACCTCCGTCGAGGGGGAGTGGGACGAGGTCATGGACGTCGTCAAGCGCGCCGTCGAAGCCGTCGAGGCGCGGGCCGGACGGGTCTCCCTCGTCCTGAAGGCCGACATCCGCCCCGGTGTGACCGACGGTCTCACCTCCAAGGTCGAGACGGTCGAGCGCTACCTGGCCGGCTGACGCCGGGCACTCCTGGGCGAGCGGCGGGTTGGGTAACCTGCCGCCGCTCCGGGCCCGGTCCCGTGACCCCTGGCCGCTCCCGTCATCGGGCCGGCTGGTCCTGGGGCACCGCCAGGGCGATCCCGAGCGGCGTCCGCTCGTACAGCACCTGGTGGCCGTATCTGCGCGACGTCAGCAGCCCCGCGGCCCGCAGCACCGACAGATGCTCCGACACGGAGGACGGCGCGAGGCCGAGCCGGTGGGCGAGCGCGCCCGTGCCCGCCGGCTCGTCCAGCGCGCACAGCACGTCGGCGCGGGCCCGGCCGAGCAGCCGCGCGAGCACCTGCGGAGTGCTGTCACCCGGCTCCGTCCAGAGTCCGCCGATGCCGCGTGCCGGATAGATGACCGCGGGCAGCCAGGGCGCCTCGAACCCGCCGACCACGTTCGGCCAGGCGAAGACGCTGGGCATCAGCACGAGGCCCTGCCCGCCGAGCACGCGGGAGTGCCGGCCGGCCGTGCGCGAGATGGTGAGCGTCGACTCCGACCAGCTCAGCTGCCCGCTCAGCTCACCCAGCAGCCGCTCGAAGCCGACCGCGGCGAGCCGCCGCGAGTGATACGCCACATCCGCCTCCAGCAGGGCCCGCAGCCGCGGCCAGTGCGGCTCGATCAGCACCCGCCAGGCCTGCTCCAGCAGATCGGCCAGCTCCCGCACGGTCCGCGCGGGATCGGCCAGCAGCGCCTGACCGGCGGGGGAGTCCAGCGCTCCGGGCCGGTCGGACAGCGCCCAGGCCATGTCCTCCCGGGCCAGCTGGGGATCGACCGCCCGCACCCCCGCGATCTCCTCCTCGAACGAGGCGAGCGGCCCCAGCGGCGGCGGGCAGAAGAAGTCCGGGCTGTGACCGCGCTCGTTCATCAGCAGCCACAGCGGCCCGAGATCGAGCCCGGCGGCCGCGTGCCGGATCCGGCGCAGCCACGGCAGGTGGTAGCCCTGCCGCTCCGGCGCGGCCAGCACCCGCACGGCGGCCTGGGTCTCCCCGAGCGGGGAGAGCGCGAACCGGCAGCGGAGCAGATCGCTCTCCTCGAAATGCAGATGGAACGGCATACGCGGGCCTCGGAAGATTCGGTGTGGACCGAAAGTCTACGGAGCGGGTACCGCTCTCCCGCAGGCTGCGCCCATGCCGAGAGACAACGATCCCCTGGCGGGCGGACCCCGCGACGCGCCGGACACACCCCGCGAACGGCCGCTCCCGCACCGGGCCCGGCCGCCCGTCCCGCGCCCCGCGAGCCCCACCCGCACCGGAGCGGCCCCTCTCCCGGCACCGCACCCGGAGCGCGCCGGTCCCCCTGACCCGAGCGGACCGCCCGCGCTCCGGGCCACCGCCCCCACGGCCGCCGCGCCCCCGCCCGCGGCCACCGCCCCGCCGGCTCCCGCACCCCCGTCCCCGCCCGCCGGGGAACCGTCCCGCGGCTACCGTGCCGTCTTCGCCGTCCGTGAGTTCCGGGCCGTCTTCGCCGCGCATCTGCTCTCGCTGCTCGGCGTCGTGGTCAGCGAGCTGGCGCTCACCGTCCTCGTGTACGACCTCACCGGCTCGCCGCTGCTCAGCGCCCTCACCTTCGCGCTCGGCATGCTGCCGTACCTCGTCGGCGGCACCCTCTTCAGCGGGATCGCCGACCGCTACCCCGCCCGCCGGGTCCTGGTCACCTGCGACCTGATCTGCGCGGGCTGCGTCGCCGTGATGGTGCTGCCGGGCACCCCCGTCGCGGGACTGCTCGTGCTGCGCTGCCTGGTGGCCGCGGTGTCGCCGGTCTTCACCGGCACGAGGATGGCCGCGCTCGCCGACATCCTCGGCGAGGACGACCTGTACGTACTGGGCCGCTCGCTCCTGCGGATCGTCTCGCAGAGCGCGCTGCTCGCGGGCTTCGGCGTGGGCGGGCTGCTGCTGGCGGTGGTCTCGCCGCGCGGCGCGATCACGATCACCGTCGTCACCTTCCTGTGCTCGGCCGCCCTCCTGCGCCTCGGCACCCGGGACCGGCCCGCCCGGACCGGCGGCGGTCAGGGCGGCACGCTGCTCGGGGAGTCGCTCTCCGGGGCCCGCCTCGTCCTCGGCGACCGCCGGATCCGCGCGCTGCTGCTGCTCTTCTGGCTGCCCCCGGTGTTCGTCGTCGCCCCGGAGGCGCTGGCCGCCCCGTACGCCGAGGAGATCGGCGCGGGCACCGTCGCGCTCGGGCTGCTGATGTGCGCGATGCCGGCCGGCCAGATCGCCGCCGAGCTGTACGTGGGCGCGGTGCTGAGCCCGCGCGTCCGCTCCCGGCTCGTGCTGCCGGTCGCGGCGGTGGGGCTGCTGCCCTTCCTGCTGTACGGGGTCAGCCCCGGCATCGTGCCGATCGCCGCCGCCCTGGTGCTGGCCGGTGCGGGCTCGGCGTACATCATCGGGCTCGACCAGTGGTTCGTCGAAGCGGTCCCGGACGAGCTGCGCGGCCGGGCGATGACCCTGCTCACCGCCGGACTGATGACGCTCCAGGGCGTGGGCATGGCCCTCGCGGGCCTGGCCGCCGAGTTCTTCCCGGTGCACCAGGTGGTCGCCGGGTCCGGAGTCCTGGGCACCCTGTGCCTGCTGCTGCTCGTGGCGGAGGTCCGCAGAACCGCACCCACTCACCGTATTCGGACCGAAGTTCGAGACGGGGAGGACCAGCATGTGACCAATGGGTAAGGTCGATGCCGTGCCCAAGCCGCTCAGTCTCCCCTTCGATCCCATCGCCCGCGCCGACGAACTCTGGCAGCAGCGCTGGGGTCCGGTGCCCTCCATGGGTGCGATCACCTCGATCATGCGTGCGCAGCAGATCCTGCTCGCGGAGGTCGACGCGGTGGTCAAACCGTACGGGCTGACCTTCGCCCGCTACGAGGCGCTGGTCCTGCTCACCTTCTCCAAGGCCGGTGAGCTGCCGATGTCCAAGATCGGCGAGCGGCTGATGGTCCACCCCACCTCCGTCACGAACACCGTGGACCGGCTGGTGCGCTCCGGCCTGGTCGACAAGCGCCCCAACCCGAACGACGGCCGCGGCACGCTCGCCTCCATCACGGACAAGGGCCGTGAGGTCGTCGAGGCGGCCACCGGGGACCTGGTCGCGATGGAGTTCGGGCTCGGGACGTACGACGCCGAGGAGTGCGGCGAGATCTTCGCGCTGCTGCGGCCGCTGCGCATCGCGGCCCAGGACTTCGAGGAGATCTGAGAGACGGGGTTCCGGGCCCCGGCCCGCTGCAAGATCGCCCCGGGTGTCCGGCTAGGCTCGACGGCATGAAACGCAGCGTGCTGACCCGGTACCGGGTGATGGCTTACGTCACCGCCGTCATGTTGCTGGTGCTCTGCACCTGCATGATCTTCAAGTACGGCTTCGACACCGGCGAGGGCCTGACGCTCGTCGTCTCGCAGATCCACGGCGTGCTCTACATCATCTACCTGATCTTCGCCTTCGACCTCGGCTCCAAGGCGAAGTGGCCGATGGGCAAGCTGCTCTGGGTGCTGATCGCCGGCACGATCCCGACGGCCGCGTTCTTCGTCGAGCGCAAGGTCGTCCGCGAGGTCGAGCCGCTGCTCACGGACGCCGTCCCGGTCCCCGCGAAGGCCTGAGCGAAGTCCGGTCCGGACCGCCCCGTGCAAAGCACCGGGCGGTTTGCCATCGACATTTACTAGGACGTCCTAGTAAATTTGTACGTATGAACGCTGATGCGATCGAGGAAGGCCGCCAACGCTGGCAGGCTCGTTACGACAAGGCCCGCAAGCGTGACGCGGACTTCACCACGCTCTCCGGAGACCCGGTCGAGCCCGCGTACGGCCCCCGCCCCGGGGACGCGTACGAGGGCTTCGAGCGGATCGGCTGGCCCGGCGAGTACCCCTTCACGCGCGGGCTCCACCCGACCGGCTACCGCGGCCGCACCTGGACGATCCGCCAGTTCGCCGGCTTCGGCAACGCCGAGCAGACCAACGAGCGCTACAAGATGATCCTGGCCGCGGGCGGCGGCGGGCTGAGCGTCGCCTTCGACATGCCGACCCTGATGGGGCGCGACTCGGACGACCCCCGCGCGCTCGGTGAGGTCGGCCACTGCGGTGTGGCCATCGACTCCGCCGCCGACATGGAGGTCCTCTTCGGGGACATCCCGCTCGGTGACGTCACGACGTCGATGACGATCAGCGGCCCCGCCGTGCCCGTCTTCTGCATGTACCTGGTCGCCGCCGAGCGCCAGGGCGTCGACCCGGCCGTACTCAACGGCACGCTCCAGACGGACATCTTCAAGGAGTACATCGCGCAGAAGGAGTGGCTCTTCCAGCCCGAGCCCCATCTGCGTCTCATCGGCGACCTGATGGAGCACTGCGCCCGCGACATCCCCGCCTACAAGCCGATCTCCGTCTCCGGCTACCACATCCGCGAGGCCGGAGCGACGGCCGCGCAGGAGCTGGCGTACACCCTCGCCGACGGCTTCGGCTACGTGGAGCTCGGCCTCTCCCGCGGGATGGACGTCGACACCTTCGCGCCCGGCCTCTCCTTCTTCTTCGACGCGCACCTCGACTTCTTCGAGGAGATCGCCAAGTTCCGCGCGGCCCGGCGGATCTGGGCCCGCTGGATGAAGGAGACGTACGGCGCGAAGACCGACAAGGCGCAGTGGCTCCGCTTCCACACCCAGACCGCCGGTGTCTCGCTCACCGCGCAGCAGCCGTACAACAACGTCGTACGGACCGCGGTCGAGGCCCTGTCCGCCGTCCTCGGCGGCACCAACTCCCTGCACACCAACGCCCTCGACGAGACCCTCGCGCTCCCCTCCGAGCAGGCCGCCGAGATCGCCCTGCGCACCCAGCAGGTGCTGATGGAGGAGACCGGCGTCGCCAATGTGGCCGACCCGCTGGGCGGTTCCTGGTACGTGGAGCAGCTCACCGACCGGATCGAGGCGGACGCCGAGAAGATCTTCGAGCAGATCAGGGAGCGCGGCACCCGGGCCCACCCGGACGGGCAGCACCCGATCGGCCCGATGACCTCCGGCATCCTGCGTGGCATCGAGGACGGCTGGTTCACCGGCGAGATCGCCGAATCCGCCTTCCGCTACCAGCAGTCGCTGGAGAAGGGCGACAAGCGGGTCGTCGGCGTCAACGTCCACCACGGCTCGGTGACCGGGGACCTGGAGATCCTGCGGGTCAGCCACGAGGTCGAGCGCGACCAGGTCAGCGAGCTCGCCGGCCGCAAGGGCGCCCGCGACGACGCCCGGGTGGGTGCCGCGCTGGACGCGATGCTGGCCGCCGCCCGCGACGGCTCCAACATGATCGCCCCGATGCTCGACGCCGTACGGGCCGAGGCGACCCTCGGTGAGATCTGCGGGGTACTGCGCGAGGAATGGGGCACCTACACGGAGCCGCCCGGCTTCTGACAGACAGTTGGTAGTTACAGGTGTCACCTCCAGGGGTCCGGGTAGGCGCAGCCGCGATACTCGTAACGCCTCTGGAGGAACACAGTGAGACTGTCCGGGAGAATGACAGCGGCCGCGGGCGCCGCACTCGCCGTACTCGGAACGCTGCTGGTCAGCGGTTCGACGGCGGTCAGCGCCGCACCGGCACCGAAGCCGAGGGTGCAGGACACCTTCGACTCGCTCGGCCCGGACGTGAAGGCCGCGAAGCTGTCCACCGGCCGGACCGCGCACTACATCGACGAGGGGCGCCGCGGCGGTACCCCGGTCCTCTACATCGGCGGCACCGGAACCAGCGCGCGCGCCGCGCACATGACGGACTTCTTCCGCTCCACCCGGGAGTCCTTCGGCCTCCGGCTGATCTCCGTGGAGCGCAACGGCTTCGGAGACACGGAGTACGACCCCTCCCTCGGCAAGGCCGACTTCGCGAAGGACGCCCTGGAGGTCCTGGACCGGCTCGGCGTCAAGAAGGTCTCGGTGATCGCGATCTCCGGCGGCGGACCGTACGCCGCCGAGCTGGCCGCCCGCGCCCCCGGCCGGGTCAAGGCCCTCCATCTGGCCGCCGCGCTCCCGCCGTACGGCGAGAAGGCCGCGTACTGCGGCCTGAGCGACGACGCCCTGGCCGACGCGGTCAAGGACTCGATCGCCGACCCGCGCTCCTGGTGGGCGTTCCCCGACGACAGTGCCGTCAAGTCCATCCCGGGCTTCGCCGACACCGCGTACGAGGAGGGCGCCCGCACGTACAACCAGCGCGGCCAGAAGTCCGATCCGGCCCCGCAGGTGCACGAGCAGCGGCTCTACTGCGAGCGCCCCGGCCCCGACCTGTCGAAGCTGAAGGCACCCGTCTACCTGTACGGCGGCGACAAGGACACCACCGTGCCGCCGGCCAGCCTCGCCACCTGGCGCAAGGTGCTGCCGGTCACCCCGGTGGTCCGTACGTACGCCGACTCCGGCCATGACGTCCAGTACCGCCACTGGGACCAGATCCTGGTGGACCTGGCCGGACAGGGCGACCGCACCGTCGTCTGCCACAACGACCGCACCAAGCTGATGGCGCCGAAGCGGGCGGACCGGCTGGTCTCCGCGGACAAGGCCACGCTGGGCAGCTGCGCCTGGCAGAAGTAGCCCGAGGGCTACTGTTCCGCGGCGGCCGCGCCCAGCCCCGCCAGGAGCAGCAGGGTGAAGCGCCGGGCCCAGTCGGCATCGACGGGCTCGGCGCTCACCAGCACCCGGTGCACCACCGCGCCGGCGATCACGTCGAAGACCAGATCCGCCGTCAGGGCCGCCGTGACCTCGTCCTGCTCCTCCGGCAACTCGCCCCGGTCCTGCGCCCGTTGACGTCCCCGCAGCACCAGCCGCTTCTGCCGGTCCACGATCGAGTCGCGGATCCGGGTCCGCAGCGCCTCGTCGCGGGTCGACTCCGCGACCACCGCCATCAGCGCGGTCTGGGTCTCCGGCCGCTCCAGCAGCGCGGCGAACTGGAGCACCACCGCCTGCACATCGGCGGACAGGCTGCCCAGATCCGGCAGCTCCAGCTCGTCGAAGAGAACCGCGACCGCGTCCACGACCAGCTCGTTCTTGCCCGCCCAGCGCCGGTACAGCGTCGTCTTGGCGACCCCGGCCCGCGTCGCCACATCGCCCATCGTCAGCTTCGACCAGCCGAGATCGACCAGCGATGCTCTGGTCGCCTCAAGGATCGCCTCATCGGCCGCGGCATTGCGCGGACGTCCCCTTCGTGAGGGTTTGGGGTGGCTGTGGCTCAGCATGACGCGACCATACCCGTCAGTAGCTAGTACCGACCGGTCCCGTTCGCCGTGAGACAGATCACCGGGCAGTCCTGTTCAGCAAGGGTGGTGGCCAGTTACGCTACGGGTCGTAGCGTAAGAACAACGGTCCGGCCGTTGTGGCGCCACGGGCGAACGACAGCCACAGGCACCGGGTGGGGACCGGGTGCCGAACCGGGTCTTTCAGGGGCCCTCGGACCGTGTCTGTCCGTACACCTCGCACACCGGCGGGGGGCGCGGACGGGCGCGGTTCACACATTGCTTTCCGGATCGGTGCGCCAAGGGGGGAGGATGTACGTATGCAGCCTAGGAACATGTCCATGAGCGGCGTCGTCGACCTCGCCGCGGTGAAGGCGGCCGGTGAGGCCAAGGTGAAGGCGGAGCAGGCCCGTGCCGAGTCCGCCCGTCAGGGTGGCCCCGCCGCCGTACCCGTTTCCTCCCTCGTGTTCGACGTCGATGAGGCGGGCTTCGAGAGCGACGTCCTGCAGCGCTCGGCCGAAGTCCCCGTCGTCATCGACTTCTGGGCCGAGTGGTGCGAGCCATGCAAGCAGTTGGGGCCGCTCCTGGAGCGGCTGGCCCATGAGTACAGCGGCCGCTTCGTGCTGGCCAAGGTCGATGTCGACGCCAACCAGATGCTGATGCAGCAGTTCGGGATCCAGGGCATCCCTGCGGTCTTCGCGGTCGTCGCCGGCCAGGCGCTCCCGCTCTTCCAGGGCGCGGCCCCCGAATCCCAGATCCGCCAGACCCTGGATCAGCTGATCCAGGTCGGCGAGGAGCGGTTCGGACTCACCGGCATCGTGGTCGACCAGGACGCGGCGGCTCCCGACGCGGCCGCGCAGGAGCCCGCACCGGTGCCCGCCGGCCCGTACGACGCCCTGCTGGAGGCGGCCGCGCAGGCGCTGGACGCCAGTGACTTCGCGGGCGCCGTCCAGGCGTACAAGAACGTCCTCTCGGACGAGCCCGCCAACAGCGAGGCCAAGCTCGGCCTGGCCCAGGCGGAACTCCTGGCCCGGGTCCAGAAGACGGACCCGCAGCAGGTCCGCCAGGACGCCGCCGAGAACCCGGCCGATGTGCCGGCCCAGCTCGCCGCGGCAGACTTGGATCTGGTGGGCGGTCATGTTGAGGACGCGTTCGGGCGCCTCGTCGAGACGGTCCGCCGGACGTTCGGTGACGACCGCGACCGGGTACGGGTGCGGCTGCTGGAGCTGTTCGAGGTGATCGGCCCCGATGATCCCCGCGTGGGCGCCGCGCGTACCGCCCTCGCGCGCGTCTTGTTCTGATCTGACAATACGGCCGCGACTCCTTCCGGGAGTCGCGGCCGTTTTCGCGTCGGGACGATAAGAGAAGCCCGCGCTTTACCAAATCTTGATAAAAGCACGGGCTGTTACTCCGAGTAAATCACCCACTGGGATCTGTCCGATTTCGCGCGCCAATGCCGTGGTTCGTCTGCGGGTCCTGGGCAACCCTGTGTGGCCGGTCGGTGCCGCCCGGTCGTAGGCGGGTTATCGCGCCGTTACCAGTGAGTAACGAGCCCCCTTGTGTCACGGCCGCGAATGGACCACGATCGGCCACGCTCGGTCCAATAACGCCAGTCCGGCTGCCAGTCGGTGCGGCGGCTCCGTTGGGTCCCCACCGGGTGGGCCGGCGGCAAGTGGTGCCGGCTCCGGACAGGGGGGTTCCTGCTGATTCGCAGGGCCTGTCCGAAGAGGTTGCGCGAACGCGTGGCCAGTGGTTGTCGCTCGGGGGTGATCGCCGGTGATTCGGGCACGGTTCACGTCCCCGTTCGCGGGCGCTCTCCTTTCCGAGGACGTAGCACTTCTCCCATCCCAGGTCGGGCAGGATGCCAGACCGGAGATGTACGTCCGAGAAGGAGGAAAAGTATGAGTTCCCAGGTTCGCGGTGGCACGAGATGGAAGCGTTTCGCTGTCGTCATGGTGCCGAGCGTCATAGCCACCGCCGCGGTGGGTGTGGGTCTGGCACAGGGCGCGCTCGCCGCGTCGTTCAGCGTGTCCGGGCAGGAGTTCAAGGTCAGCGCGAAGAAGCTCGAAGGCTCCGACTTCGTGCAGTACGGCAACGTGGCCACCGAAGCCGGCGCCGACCCCAAGGTCGAGGGCAAGGGACACGCCGTGGCCGTGTCGGGCTTCAGCGAGGCCTACATCACGAACATGTGCCAGTCCGTCGCCACGCCCAACCTGCCGTTCGGCCTCGGCACCATCACCATGAGGCTGGAGGCGGGTGGCGGGGGCAAGCGTGTCTACGCCAAGGACCTCTACCTCGATGTGTCGGAGCTTGACGCCGACGCCAAGTTCAAGAACATCGACATCGGTGTGGCCGCGGGTTCGCTGCCACGCACGGACAAGGGCACGGGCATCCAGCCTGGCACCAAGGCCGACCCCAACGGGTTCTCCCAGCGCGCCGAGAAGGCCGTGCTGACCGACGTCAAGCAGAAGGCGTGGGCCACGACGGCCGGCACCTTCAACCTCAGCGGTCTGAAGCTGCGCCTGCACAAGGGCACCGACATGGAGTGCTACCACTAGGCACCCGCCAGGGTGGCCGGGGGACGCACCGCCTTCCGGCCACCCACCCTTCTCTTTCTCACGGCAGTACCGGTTCCAGGGAGCTGTTTTCCATGAGCCCCGAATCCCAAGGGCAGAACGAGCACTACCTCAGCGTCTTCCGGCGGATGTTCCGCACCTGGCGGGGTAACCGGCCGTTCTGGGCGGGTCTGTTCACCATGTTGGGCGGAGTACCCATCGCGTACTTCCCGTACGCGAACATGCACCTCGGCAACGTGACGCTGGCCATGTCCACCACCGCGGGCGCCGGGTCGCTCATCATCGGAGTCCTGCTCATCACGCTGGGCCTGACGATGTGGTTCCACAGCATCGTCAGGGTGTTCGCGGGCGTCGCGGCGATCCTCCTCGCGCTGATCTCGATCCCCGTCGCCAACATCGGCGGCTTCCTGATCGGCTTCCTGCTCGCCATGCTCGGTGGCGCGCTCTCCCTCTCCTGGGCTCCTGGTGAGCCGGGGACGGAAGAGGCCGCGCCCGCGGCGGGAGTTCCCGCCGAAGCGGCACCGGAGGGCCTCTCGTTCACGAAGGACGAGCAGACCCCCGCACCTTCCGGGGGCGAGCTCTACGGGAGCGCCGTTCCCCAGCAGGAGGCGGCGCAGTACGACACGACAGTCGAGGTCGACGGCGGGAGCCATCGTGCGGGGTGACGACAATCAGGCGGACGCCGCGGGCGAGAGCGGGCCCCAGGAGCGAAGAGGGCCCCGCCACGCCGCCCCCAGGAAGTCCCTGCTGACGAAGCTCCACATGCCCGCGGGCAAGAAGGCGTTCGCGCTCGCCGCGATGCCGACCGCGGTGTTCGTCGGCATGGGGCTCACCCCGAAGCTGGCGATGGCCGACGACAGTGCGGACATCCCCTTCGCGCCGGGCCCCTGCGTGACCCGTTCCGACGAGCCGAGCGAGTCGCCGTCGCCCTCCGCGTCGGAGACGAAGTCGCCGTCCCCGTCCGCCACCGCGAGCGGCAAGGCCACGCCGGACAAGAGCGACGGGGCCACCCCGAAGCCCTCGGCCACCCCGTCGGCGAGCGCTTCGGGCGACAAGGCGGCCGGCACAGCGGGCGACAACGCGGCCGACTCGGCGAAGAAGAGCACCGACGCCCCGGCCGCGAAGCCGAGCGCGACCCCTTCGCCCACCAAGTCGAAGAACCCGCTCGACCCGCTGGGACTGGGCGACGCCCTCAAGGACCTCTTCGACGGACCGGACAAGGAGACGGCCAGTCCGTCCCCGAGCGCCACCACCGCGTCCCCGAAGCCGTCCGCGAGCGCCGGCGACAAGGCGACGACGGGCAAGACCGACAAGCCCGTCGACAAGGCCACGGACGCGGCGAAGGACACGGTCGACAAGACCGCCGACGCCATCCGCGAGGCGGCCGGCAAGGCGGGCAAGCCGGTCGAGGAGCTGGACAAGGACGTCAAGGGACTCGACCCCAAGAAGGACGAGGACATCCCGGACGGCGCCAAGCCCTCCTTCCCGTGCCCGACCGCCGACCCGGAGGCACTGGCCGCGGCCGGTCTGGAGCAGGGCATTCCCCGGGTCCCGAACGACCCGTGGATCCTGGAGAGTTCGCTGCTCACCCTGAGCGGGCTCGACTACAAGGGCATCGTGGAGGTGGAGAAGGGCGACGGCAGCACGAAGAAGGTGCTGAAGTTCACCGCCTCCTCCGTCGACATCAAGGACCTCCACCAGCTGACGGTCGGCCCGCAGTCGGACGTCACCGGTCATGTGAAGGCGCGGAAGGGTTCGACCTCCACCATCCGCGACGGCACGGTGACGATGTACACGGAGGAGCTGAAGGGCAACCTCTTCGGCCTCATCCCGATCACGTTCAGCCCGCAGACCCCGCCCCCGCTGAACGTGCCGTTCGCCTTCTTCACCAAGGTGAAGGTGACGCAGGCAGGTCAGTTCGGCGGCACGCTGACGGTGCCGGGACTGCAGAACTACTTCACGGGCAGCGACAGCTAGGGTCTTTCGTTATGCGTGCGGCGTGAGGCCCGCCCAACCGCCGAGGGCGGTGCCCCGGTTCAATTCGAACCGGGGCACCGCCCTCGTGTCGTGTACGGGACCGCCGTGCGGTCAGTCGCGGCCCTGGCCGCCCACGTGGTGCACGCGCACCATGTTGGTCGTGCCGGGGACGCCGGGGGGCGAGCCGGCCGTGATGACCATCGTGTCGCCGGCGTTGTAGCCGCTCAGCTTCAGCAGCTCCGCGTCGACCAGGTCCACCATCGCGTCCGTGTTGTCCACGTGCGGGACCACATGGGCCTCGACGCCCCAGCTGAGGGCCAGCTGGTTGCGGGTGGACTCGTCCGTGGTGAAGGCCAGGATCGGCTGGGCCGCGCGGTAGCGGGAGAGACGGCGGGCGGTGTCGCCGGACTGGGTGAACGCGACCAGGGCCGCACCGTCCAGGAAGTCCGCGATCTCGCAGGCCGCGCGGGCCACCGAACCACCCTGGGTGCGGGGCTTCTTGCCCGGCACCAGCGGCTGGAGGCCCTTGGAGAGCAGCTCCTCCTCGGCGGCGACGACGATCTTCGACATCGTCTTGACCGTCTCGATCGGGTACGCGCCCACGGAGGACTCCGCGGAGAGCATGACCGCGTCCGCGCCGTCCAGGATCGCGTTGGCGACGTCGGACGCCTCGGCGCGGGTCGGACGGGAGTTGGTGATCATCGACTCCATCATCTGGGTCGCCACGATCACCGGCTTGGCGTTCCGGCGGCAGAGCTCCACCAGGCGCTTCTGCACCATCGGGACCTTCTCCAGCGGATACTCGACGGCGAGGTCGCCACGGGCGACCATCACACCGTCGAACGCCATGACGACGCCCTCCATGTTCTCGACGGCCTGCGGCTTCTCGACCTTGGCGATGACGGGGACCCGGCGGCCCTCCTCGTCCATGATCTTGTGGACGTCCTTGACGTCACCGGCGTCCCGGACGAAGGAGAGCGCGACCAGGTCGCAGCCCATCTTCAGGGCGAAGCGGAGGTCGTCGATGTCCTTCTCGGACAGGGCGGGGACGTTGACCGCCGCACCCGGCAGGTTGATCCCCTTGTGGTCGGAGATCACCCCGCCCTCGATGACGATGGTGTGGACCCGGGGGCCGTCCACGGAGACGACCTTCAGCTCGACGTTGCCGTCGTTGATCAGGATCGGGTCGCCCTTGGCGACGTCTCCGGGCAGGCCCTTGTAGGTGGTGCCGCAGATCGACTTGTCCCCGGGGACGTCCTCGGAGGTGATGACGAACTCGTCCCCCCGGACCAGTTCGACAGGGCCCTCGGCGAACTTCGCCAGGCGGATCTTCGGGCCCTGGAGGTCGGCGAGTACGCCGACCGCCCGGCCGGTCTCGGCGGCGGCCTCGCGGACCCGGTCGTAACGACCCTGGTGCTCCGCGTGGGAACCGTGACTGAAGTTGAATCGGGCCACGCTCATGCCGGCCTCGATCAGAGCGACGAGCTGCTCATGGGAGTCGACGGCGGGACCGAGGGTGCAGACGATTTTGGAACGGCGCATGAGGCGGATCCTATCGGTTTGTTTAGCTGCGGAATATTCCGGCTGGTGGAAGATACAAAGGGGCGCGGGGGTGCTCAGTTGTCGACCAGCGCGAAGGTCTGGTCCGCGATCTCCAGCTCCTCGTCCGTCGGCACCACGGCGACCGCGACCCGTGCGTAATCCGGCGAGATCAGCCGCGGTGCGCCGGACCGTACGGCGTTGAGATCCGCGTCCACCACCAGGCCGAGCTCCTCCAGACCGGCGATCGCAGCCTCCCGTACCGGTGCCGAGTTCTCGCCGACCCCCGCCGTGAACACCACGGCGTCCACCCGCCCGAGGACCGCCGAATAGGCGCCGATGTACTTCTTCAGCCGGTGGACGTAGATGTCGAAGGCGAGTGCGGCACGTTCGTCGCCCTCGTCGATCCGGCGCCGGATCTCCCGCATGTCGTTGTCGCCGCAGAGGCCGACCAGACCACTTTTCTTGTTGAGCAGTTCGTCGATCTCGTCCGCCGACATCCCCGCCACCCGCTTGAGGTGGAAGGTGACGGCCGGATCGATGTCTCCCGAGCGTGTACCCATGACCAGCCCCTCCAAGGGGGTCAGTCCCATCGACGTCTCCACGCACCGGCCGGCCGCCACCGCGGAGGCCGAGGCGCCGTTGCCCAGGTGGAGCACGATGACGTTGACGTCCTCGGGGGCGTGGCCCAGCAGCTCGGCCGTCTTGCGCGAGACGTACGCGTGCGAGGTGCCGTGGAATCCGTAGCGCCTGATCCGGTGCGCGTCGGCGGTCTCCACGTCGATCGCGTACCGGGCCGCGTACTCCGGCATCGTCGTGTGGAACGCGGTGTCGAAGACCGCCACCTGCGGCAGGTCGGGGCGCAGCGCCTGGGCGGTGCGGATGCCGGTGATGTTCGCCGGGTTGTGCAGCGGCGCCACCGGGACCAGGCGCTCGATCTCCGTCAGCACCTCGTCGGTGATCACGGTCGGCTCGGTGAACCGCAGCCCGCCGTGCACCACCCGGTGGCCGATCGCCGCCAGCTCGGGGGAGTCCAGGCCGAGCCCGTCGGCGGCCAGCTCCTCGGCGGCCGCCCTGAGCGCCGCGTCGTGGTCGGCGATCCGGCCCGCGCGCTCCCGGCTCTCGCCACCGCCGCCGGTCAGCGGGGTGTGGGCGAGCCGGGAGGTCTCCTCGCCGATCCGCTCGACCAGACCGGACGCGAGCCGGGAGTGGTCGCGCATGTCCAGGAGCTGGTACTTCAGGGAGGAGGAGCCGGAGTTGAGGACGAGCACCCGGCTCGCCCCCTCGGCTGTCTCGGCACCTTCGGTCGGGGTGGTCATGCGGGTCGCTCCTCGCCCTGTGCCTGGATCGCCGTGATCGCCACGGTGTTGACGATGTCCTGCACCAGCGCGCCCCGGGACAGGTCGTTGACGGGCTTGCGCAGCCCCTGGAGAACCGGGCCGACGGCCACCGCTCCCGCCGAGCGCTGCACGGCCTTGTACGTGTTGTTGCCGGTGTTCAGGTCCGGGAAGATCAGGACCGTCGCCTGGCCCGCCACCTCGGAGCCGGGCAGCTTCGTCGCCGCGACGCTCGGCTCCACCGCCGCGTCGTACTGGATCGGGCCCTCGATCATCAGGTCCGGGTGGCTCGCGCGCACCCGGTCCGTCGCCTCGCGGACCTTGTCGACATCGGCTCCCGTGCCCGAGGTCCCCGTCGAGTACGAGAGCATCGCGATCCGGGGCTCCACGCCGAAGCGGGCGGCGGTCACCGCGGACTGCACGGCGATGTCCGCGAGCTGCTCCGCGTCCGGGTCCGGGTTGACCGCGCAGTCCCCGTACACCAGGACCTTGTCCGCGAGGCACATGAAGAAGACCGAGGAGACGATCGAGGCGTCGGGTTTGGTCTTGATGATCTCGAACGCGGGGCGGATCGTCGCCGCCGTGGAGTGCACGGCCCCGGAGACCATGCCGTCCGCGAACCCCTCCTGGACCATCAGGGTGCCGAAGTAGTTGACGTCCGAGACGACGTCGTACGCGAGCTCGACCGTCACCCCTCGGTGGGCGCGCAACTGCGCGTACCGCTCCGCGAAGGTCTGGCGCAGCTCGGAGGTCTGCGGGTCGATGAGCTGGGTGCCGGCCAGATCGATGCCGAGGTCGGCGGCCTTCTTACGGATGATGTCGGGGTCGCCGAGCAGCGTGAGGTCGCAGACGTCGCGGCGCAGCAGTACGTCGGCCGCGCGCAGCACCCGTTCCTCGGTGCCCTCCGGCAGTACCACCCGGCGCCGGTCCGCGCGGGCCTGCTCCAGCAGTTCGTGCTCGAACATCATCGGCGTGACCCGGCCGCTGCGGGCGACCGAGATCCGGTCGAGGAGCGCGCCCGTGTCGACATGGCGCTCGAAGAGTCCCAGCGCGGTCTCGGCCTTGCGCGGCGTCGCCGCGTTCAGCTTGCCCTCCAGGGCGAAGAGTTTCCCGGCGGTGGGGAAGGAACCGTCGACCACCGCGACGACCGGGGTGCCCGGTGCGAGCCGTGCGGCCAGCTTGAGTATCTCCTCGCCGGGCCGCTCGTTCAGCGTCAGCAGCAGGCCCGCGATGGGCGGGGTGCCCGCGCTGTGCGCGGCGAGCGAGCCGACGACCAGGTCCGAGCGGTCCCCGGGGGTCACCACCATGCAGCCCGGCGTCAGCGCCTTCAGCAGGTTCGGCAGCATCGCGCCGCCGAACACGAAGTCCAGCACGTCCCTGGCGAGACCCGCGTCGTCGCCGAGCAGCACCGTCCCGTCCAGCGCCGCGGTGATCTGGGCGACCGTCGGCGCCGAGAGGGCCGGATCGTCGGGCAGCACCGAGCAGGGGACGGGCAGCGTGGCCGAGAGCCGGTCCGCGATGGCCTCGCGGTCCGCGGAGGCCACCCGGTTCACCACCATCGCGACGACATCGCAGCCCAGACCGGCGTACGCGCGGTAGGCGTTGCGCGTCTCGGCCCGCACGGACTCCGCGTTCTGGTCCTGGCCGCCGACCACCGCGATCACCGAGGCGCCGAACTCGTTGGCGAGGCGGGCGTTGAGGGCCAGCTCGTCGGGGAGCTGGGTGGCGGCGAAGTCGGTGCCGAGCACGAGGACCACCTCGTACTTCTGGGCCACCCGGTGGAAGCGGTCGACGAGCCGGGAGACCAGTTCGTCGGTCCCCTGCTCCGCCTGGATCGCGGAGGCCTCGTGGTAGTCGAGGCCGTAGACCGTCCCCGGGTCCTGGGAGAGCCGGTAGCGGGCCCGCAGCAGCTCGAACAGCCGGTCGGGGTCGTCGTGGACCAGCGGGCGGAACACCCCGACCCGGTCCACCTGACGCGTCAGGAGCTCCATGACTCCCAGATCGACGACCTGGCGGCCGTCTCCCCGGTCGATCCCCGTCACGTACACGCTGCGCGTCACGCGTGCTCTCCCGTCCTTGCCTGGCAGATTTGGGTGGTATCGCCTGTTTGACGATACCTGCGGGGGCCGAGGGGCCGCCCGCCGGGCGAAAGCCCCTCTCCGAGGCCGCCGGCGCCGCCGCCGCGAGCGGCCGGCGGCCCCCGGAGCAGGCCGAGAGCGCGAGGTACGTACCAGGCATGGGACAATCACCGTGGCTCACGGTACGGGGGATTCTGTAGTTACCGGCGGACAGGCCCTAGCGAGCAGGAGATAAAGCACGATGCGCATCGGAGTTCTCACCGCAGGCGGCGACTGCCCAGGCCTGAACGCAGTGATCCGCTCGGTCGTGCACCGTGCCGTGGTGGGGCACGGCGACGAGGTCATCGGGTTCGAGGACGGGTTCAAGGGCCTCCTCGACGGTCACTTCCGCCCCCTCGACCTCAACGCGGTCAGCGGCATCCTCGCCCGCGGCGGAACGATCCTCGGCTCCGCCCGGCTGGAGCGTGACCGGCTGCGCGAGGCGGCCGAGAACTGCGCCGAGCTGAGCCGCCGTTACGGCATGGACGCGCTGATCCCGATCGGCGGCGAGGGCACCCTCACCGCCGCCCGGATGCTCTCGGACGCCGGGATGCCCGTGGTCGGCGTACCGAAGACCATCGACAACGACATCTCGGCCACCGACCGCACCTTCGGCTTCGACACGGCGGTCGGCGTCGCCACCGAGGCGATAGACCGGCTGAAGACCACCGCCGAGTCCCACCAGCGCGTCATGGTCGTCGAGGTGATGGGCCGCCACGCGGGCTGGATCGCGCTGGAGTCCGGAATGGCCGGCGGGGCCCACGGCATCTGCCTGCCCGAGCGGAAGTTCCAGGTCGAGGACCTGGTCAAGATGGTCGAGGAACGCTTCGCACGCGGCAAGAAGTTCGCGGTCATCTGCGTCGCCGAGGGCGCGCACCCGGCCGAGGGCTCGATGCCGTACGCCAAGGGCGCGATCGACCAGTTCGGCCACGAGCGCTTCCAGGGCATCGGCAACCGCCTGGCCGTCGAGCTGGAGACCAGGCTCGGCAAGGAGGCCCGGCCGGTCATCCTCGGCCATGTGCAGCGCGGCGGCACGCCGACCGCGTACGACCGGGTGCTCGCCACCCGCTTCGGCTGGCACGCGGTGGAGGCGGCGCACCGGGGTGACTTCGGGCGGATGACGGCCCTGCGCGGCAACGACATCGAGATGGTGCCGCTCGCCGACGCGGTGACCCAGCTCAAGCGCGTCCCGCTGGACCGGATGCACGAGGCCGAGTCGGTCTTCTGACCGGGCCGGCCGGCCCCGGCGAGCTTCATTGAGCAACGGCAGCAACGGCAGCAACGGCGAGCGGGGCCGTGACCGTCCACCCTGGACGGTCACGGCCCCGCTCATCGTCGTGCGGCGGACCCTGCGGCGGACCCTGCGGCGGGTCTCACTCCTCGGCGGTCTGCCAGAACCGGTCCACGATCCCCGCCAGGAACGCCCGGCCCGCGTCGCCCGTCGCACTCTCCCGCTCGCCACCGGTGCTGCCCCAGCTCAGCGTGGACACCATCACCGCCTGGTACTCGGAGTGCAGCTGTTCCAGTACGCCCTGGAGCACCTTCCGGTCCACCGGCACCACCTTCGAGACCGGCCGCACATACGCCTGCCAGCGCGTCGTCACGGCGCTGCGCAGCAGCTCGGCCAGCTCCTCGTCCCGTCCGGCCGCCGTCACGAAGCCGGCGGCCGTCAGCCCCAGCGCCTCGGTGAGCGCCGCGGACTGGCGCTCGTTGCCCCGCCACCGTCCGGACTCCTCCATGCGCAGATACGCGGACGTGGCCATCCCCAGCAGCCCCGCCAGCTCGTCCGGCGCGAGGTCCCGGGCGACCCGGTGCTCGCGCAGGGTCCGGGCGGCGGTCAGGAGTTCACCGGGGGCGCACCACAGCACCCCCGCGAGCGCCGTGAGTTCGTACTCGGTCGGCAGAGCGAGTCCACGCTCCCAAGCGGCTACGGTCTCGGCGCTGATCCGGAGTCCGTACTGGGCGCCGAGGCCGTAGGCGACATGACCGGGAGCCATTCCCAGGGCCTCGCGCAGTCTGCGCGCGGCGGGGGCATTGAAAGGCGGGGTGGGGTGCACGGCCCTACCGTAGGAGGTCAGAGGCGGTATGACTACGGTGTGTTCTGCCGAGGCCACGGCTCGTAGGAAGCTCCTAGGGCGAAATCCGGGCGGTCGGGCACCCCTGCGGGGGCCCAGGGACGGCCCGGGAGCCCGCTCAGCGGGCCTCGGCCACCCACCGGTAATGCAGTTCCGGGCGTCCTATCTGTCCGTACTGTGGACTGCGCACAGTCCGCCCCGTGGTCACCAGATGTTCCAGGTAGCGGCGCGCGGTGATGCGGGAGATCCCCAGCTCCACGCCCGTGGCGGCCGCCGTCACCCCGTCCGGGGCCGAGCGCAGCACCCGGGTCACCGCCTCCAGCGTCGGACCGCTCAGGCCCTTGGGCAGCCGGGCGGGCTGCGGGGAGCGCAGGGTGGCGAGCGCGCGGTCGACCTCGTCCTGTCCGCTGGCCTCGCCGGCCGCCGCCCGGAACTCCGCGTAGCGGACCAGCCGGTCGCGCAGGGTGGCGAAGGTGAACGGCTTCAGCACGTACTGGACGACGCCGAGCGACACCCCTTCCCGGACCACGGCCAGATCGCGCGCCGAGGTCACGGCGATCACATCGGCGGCATGACCGGCCGCCCGCAGCGAGCGCAGCAGGTGCAGACCGTGCCCGTCCGGCAGGTACAGGTCCAGGAGCAGCAGATCGACCGGCGTGCGCTCCAGCGCCCGCACCGCCTCGGCGCGCGAGTGCGCGACCGCGGCCACCTCGAATCCCGCGACCCGGTCCACGTAGAGCCGGTGGGCGGCGGCGGCGACCGGATCGTCCTCGACGACCAGCACCCTGATCACCGGGTTCATGTGGCCCTGCCCTTCCGTGCGCCGCTGCCCTCGGGCAGCGGCAGCCGTACGGTGAACTCCGCGCCGCCGTCCGGCCCCCGCTCCAGCGTGACCACGCCGCCGTTGCGGTGCGCGGCCTGCTGTACGAGCGCCAGGCCGATCCCGCGGCCGGCGCCGTGCGTCGACCAGCCGCGCCGGAACACCTCCGCGGCATCGGCCGGGTCGACGCCGGTCCCGTTGTCGGCGACCCGCAGCAGGAGTTCGCCGTCCCCGGCGAGTGCGGTGACGGTGACCCGGGCGCGTGCGGGGCGGTGCGGCGACGGGCCGCGCTGGGCGGGGACGGAGCCGTCCCCCGAGCCGTCCACCGGGGCGTCTCCCGGACCGTCCACCGAGTCGTCCACGGCACCGGGCGGGCCCGCCACCGCCTCCGACGCCGCGTCCACCGCGTTGTCGATCAGATTGCCGAGGACGGTGACCAGATCGCGCTGCGGCAGCGACGCGGGCAGGACCCCGTCGTCGATCAGGCTGTCGTCCGCCAGCACCAGCTCCACCCCCCGCTCGTTCGCCTGCGCCGCCTTGCCCAGCAGCAGGGCCGCCAGCACCGGTTCGGCGACCGCGCCGACGACGCGGTCGGTCAGGGCCTGCGCCAGTTCCAGCTCCGCCGTGGCGAAGCCGACGGCCTCCTCGGCCCGGTCCAGCTCGATCAGCGACACCACCGTGTGCAGCCGGTTCGCCGCCTCGTGGGCCTGCGAGCGCAGCGCCTGCGTGAAGCCGCGCTCCGAGTCCAGTTCGCCGGACAGCGCCTGGAGTTCCGTGTGATCGCGCAAGGTGACGACCGTGCCGCGCCGCTCGCCGCCCACCACCGGGCGGGTGTTGACCACGATCACCCGGTCCGCCGTCAGATGCACCTCGTCGACCCGCTCCTCGGAGGCGAGCAGCGCCCCGGTCAGGGGCGCCGGCAGATCGAGTTCGGCGACCAGGCGCCCGACCGTACCCGGCGCAAGGCCCAGCAGCTCCCGGCCCGCGTCGTTGATCAGGGCGATCCTGCGCTGCCCGTCGAGCATCAGGAGCCCCTCGCGTACCGCGTGCAGCGCGGCCTCGTGGTAGTCGTGCAGCCGGCTCAGCTCTGCGGCGTTCATCCCGTGGGTGTGCCGCCGCAGCCGGGCGTTGATCACATAGGTGCCGATGCCGCCGAGCGCCAGTGCACCCCCCGCCGCGAGCCCGAGCGCGCCCAGTTGCGCCCGCACCTGGGAGGAGACCCGCTCGACCGTGATGCCCGCACTGACCAGGCCGACGATCCGGCCGCCGTCCCGGACCGGCGTGACGACCCGGATCGAGGGGCCGAGCGTGCCGGTGTACGTCTCCGAGAACGTCTCGCCGCGCAGGGCCTGCGCCGTGTGCCCGAGGAAGGTCTCGCCGATCCGGTCGGTGTCCGGGTGCGTCCAGCGGACCCGGTGCGGGTCCATGATCGTGACGAAGGCGATCCCGGTGTCCCGGCGGGCCGCATCCGCGTACGGCTGGAGGACGGCCGACGGGTCCGGGGTGCGGATCGCCTCCCGTACCGACGGTGAATCGGCCACCGACAGGGCCACCGCCCTGGCCTGCCGGGTCGCCGTCTCCCGGGCCTGTGCGCTGCCGGACGCGTACGAGAAGAAGGCGCACCCCGCCACGACGGCCGCCACCAGCACCACCTGCATGGCGAAGAGCTGTCCGGCGAGACTGCGCGGACGGGGGCGGAGAAAGCGCATAGCCACAGTCTGCCTGGCCGAAAACCCAAGAGGGGCCGGCCACTGGGGGCCGGCCCCTCTTGTGAACGAAATGCACGTAACGGTGACCGGGGTCACAGGGACCGGAATAGTCGCCGGGGCCCCCAGGGACGGGGGAGGGACAAGGACGAGCCGAGGAGACCCCCGTGGGAGTGGCCGCCGCCAAGCGGGACCGTACGAAGTATCTGTATATCGCCGTGATCGTGGCGGTGGGGCTCGGCATCCTCGTGGGCCTCGTGGCCCCGGATGCCGCCGTTGAGCTCAAGCCGATCGGAACCGGCTTCGTCAATCTCATCAAGATGATGATCTCGCCGATCATCTTCTGCACGATCGTGCTGGGGGTCGGCTCCGTACGAAAGGCCGCCAAGGTCGGCGCCGTCGGCGGTCTGGCCCTCGGCTATTTCCTGGTGATGTCGACCGTCGCCCTGGCCATCGGCCTGGTCGTCGGCAACATCCTGGAGCCCGGCTCCAGCCTCCACATCACCGAGGCGACCCGCGCCGCGGGTGCGGCGCAGGCGGGGGACAGCGAGTCCACCGCGGACTTCCTGCTCGGCATCATCCCCGACACCATGGTGTCGTCCTTCACCTCGGGCCAGGTCCTCCAGACCCTGCTCATCGCCCTGCTCTCGGGCTTCGCGCTCCAGGCCCTGGGGTCGGCCGGCGAGCCGGTCCTGCGCGGCATCGGCCACATCCAGCGCCTCGTCTTCCGTGTCCTCGCCATGATCATGTGGCTGGCCCCGGTCGGTGCGTTCGGCGCCATGGCCGCGGTGGTCGGCGAGACCGGCGTGGACGCGCTGAAGTCCCTCGCGGTCATCATGGTCGGCTTCTACATCACCTGCGGGCTCTTCGTGTTCCTGATCCTGGGCACGATCCTGCGCCTGGTGGCCGGGCTCAACATCCTCTCCCTGCTGAAGTATCTCGCCCGGGAGTTCCTGCTCATCCTCTCCACCTCCTCGTCCGAGTCGGCCCTGCCGCGGCTGATCGCGAAGATGGAGCACCTGGGTGTCAGCAAGCCCGTCGTCGGCATCACCGTGCCGACCGGCTACTCGTTCAACCTGGACGGCACCGCGATCTACCTCACGATGTCGTCGCTCTTCATCGCCAACGCGACGGGTGACCCGCTGAGCATCAGCGAGCAGATCTCGCTGCTGGTCTTCATGGTGATCGCCTCCAAGGGCGCGGCGGGCGTCACCGGCGCCGGACTGGCCACTCTCGCGGGAGGCCTCCAGTCGCACCGCCCCGAGCTGGTGGACGGTGTCGGTCTGATCGTCGGCATCGACCGCTTCATGAGCGAGGCCCGCGCCCTGACGAACTTCGCGGGCAACGCCGTCGCCACGGTGCTCGTCGGCACCTGGACCAAGGAGATCGACCGGGAGCGGGTGGACCAGGTCCTCTCCGGAGCGCTGCCGTTCGACGAGGCGATGCTCGCGGACGAGGGCCCCGCCGATGAGCCGCACGTCCCCGAGGCCAGGGACGGCGGCGAGGAGCAGCCCTCGCTCGCGAAGGTGTAAACACCCCCATGCACGCCGGGCCGGTACGGAGCTTCCGTACCGGCCCGGCGTGTGTCCGCGCACTCGCCCCCGAGCCCCGTCACCCTTGCCTTGACGTCGGCGTCAAGGCTTACGGTCGTTCCATGCGAATCGGGGAGCTGGCCGAGCGGGCCGGAACGACGACGCGGACGCTGCGCTACTACGAGTCGCGCGGGCTGCTGCCGACGCGGCGGGCGGAGAACGGGTACCGCACGTACGACGAGGCTGATCTGCGGCTGCTCCAGCAGATCCGGACCCTCCAGGACTTCGGGTTCGACCTGGAGGAGACCCGGCCCTTCGTCGAGTGTCTGCGGGCCGGCCATCCGGCCGGTGACTCCTGCCCGGCCTCGCTGGCCGTCTACCGGCGCAAGCTCGGCGAGCTGGACGCGCTCATCGGCCAGCTCCAGTCGGTCCGCACGGAGGTGGGCGCCCAGCTGGCCCGCGCCGAACTGGAGGCTTCCGCCGAGCTGCCCGGCGGCCCCGAACCACGATGTGAACTGAACTGGGAGGACGACACATGATCCAGGTGGAAGGCGTGGCCGAGGTCACCGACGAGACCTTCGACGCGGAGGTACTGGGGGCGGGGCTCCCCGTCCTCGTCGAGTTCACCGCCGACTGGTGCGGACCGTGCCGCCAGCTCGCCCCCGTGCTGGGAGCGATCGCGGCCGAGGAGAGCGAGCGCGTCAAGATCGTCCAGATCGATGTCGACCGGAACCCCGGGATCACCTCCCGGTACGCGGTGCTGTCGATGCCGACCCTAATGGTGTTCCGGTCGGGCGAGCCGGTGAAGTCGATGGTCGGCGCCCGGCCGAAGCGCCGGCTGCTCCAGGAGCTGGAGGACGTGCTGCCGGCAGCACACTGAGGTGCGCGAAGCCGATGGCGGCGGACGCGGGCGGGCGGCCGAACACCGCGAAGGGCAGGGGAGGAACGCCCCTCGGCCCGCGTCCACGCAGTGGAGCGCGCCCCCTCAACATCGCGGAAACATTGATGTACGGTCCACTCGCATGCGCACCCGACTTGTACTCGCGTGGACCTCAGCCGTGACCGCCGCATTAGCGGTCGCGGCCGCAGCCGGCCCCGTGGCCGCCGCCCCGGCCGATCGCATGTCCGTGACGCCGACGGCCCGCTGCCCCCAACTCTCCGGCCAACTCACCTGGTACGGCCACAACCGCGCCCAGCTGCAGCGCGTGATCGACGAGCGCGGCACCTGCCACGGCAGGGGCGGACCACGCCCGGTCGCGGCGTTCGACTGGGACAACACCATCACCAAGAACGACGTCACCGACGCCACCATCAGCTGGTCCCTGCGGCACGACAAGATCCTCCGGCCCGCCCGCTGGAAGGACACCAGCAAATGGCTGACGGACACCGCGGACAAGGCACTCACCAAGGCCTGCGGCACCGACGTCAGGGTGGGAGCGCCCCTGCCCACCTCCACCCGTGCCCGCTGCGCCGACGAGATCCTCCAGATCCGTGAGGACGGCACCACGATGAGCGGCGAGGCCGCCTTCGCGGGGGAGTGGAACCACCGGCGTACCGTTCCGCAGTACGCGTGGGTGCCCCAGCTGTTCGCCGGACACACCGTCCCCGAACTGCGCGCGTACACGGAGGCCGCCCGCACGGAGGCCCTCGCCGCGCCCGTCGGTGCGACCCGCACCGTCGGCACCCACGTCCTTCCGGCCTACGTCCGGTACTACGAACAGCAACGCGACCTCGTCCGTACGCTCCAGAAGGCCGGGTTCGACGTCTGGATCGTCTCGGCGGGTTCCGAGCCGGTCACCGAGGTCTGGTCGCGCGGCATCGGAATCGACCGCGCGCACACCGTCGCCATCCGCTCCGTACTCGACCACAAGGGCCGCATCACGACCAGGAACGAGGGCTGCGGCGGGGTGGGCGTCACTGAGGGCGAGGCCATCCCGTACATCGACGGCAAGCGTTGCTGGATCAACCAGGAGATCTACGGGATCAAGGGCCGGGCCGCCTGGAGCCGGCAGGCCCCGGACCGGCGGATCACGCTCGGCGGCGGTGACGCCGACACCGATGTGACGTTCGTCGGTGATGCCACGGGCGCGCACCTCGTGCTCAACCGCAACAAGAACGAGGTGATGTGCCGCGCCTACGACAACGCCGACGGCCGCTGGGTCGTGAACCCCATGTTCATCGAGCCGCTGCCCCGCAGGACCACGCCCTACCCCTGCGCGACCGCCGCCTACACCGAGCCCGAGGGCGGCTTCGGCCCCGTGCTGCGTGGCGACGGCAGCGTCGTACCCGACCAGCAGGACACGGTGTACTGACGCGAGGACCGGCACGGGAAGACGCCGCGGCGGCCCCGGGAAACGACCCGGGGCCGCCGGCGGCGTCGACGCCCCGTCAGGCGGGCCGCAGCCACACCGTCGCGAGCGGCGGGAGCGTCAGCGTCATACTCGTCTCCCGGCCGTGCGCCGCCACCGCCTCCGGCTTCAGGGGCTCCTCGTTGCGCACGTCGCCGCCCCCGTACCGCGCCGCGTCCGTGTTCAGGACCTCCGTCCAGGCCGCCGGGCCGTCCGGCACCCCGACGCGGTATTCGTGCCGGACCACCGGCGAGAAGTTGCAGACGGACAGCAGCGGTGAGCCGTCCGCGTCGAAGCGCAGGAAGGCGAAGACGTTGTCCTCGGCCGCGTCACCCGCGACCCATTCGAACCCCTCCGGGACCGTGTCGCGCTGCCAGAGCGCCGGCGTCGCCCCGTACACCGCGTTCAGATCGCTCACCAGGGTCCGTACGCCCCGGTGGTCGCTCTCCGCCGCGTACGACGGATCGAGCAGCCACCAGTCCGGGCCGTGGCCCTCCGACCACTCCGCCCCCTGAGCGAACTCCTGCCCCATGAAGAGGAGTTGCTTGCCCGGGTGGGACCACATGAAGCCGAGGTAGGCGCGGTGGTTGGCGCGCTGCTGCCACCAGTCGCCGGGCATCTTGCTGACCAGCGACCGCTTGCCGTGCACGACCTCGTCGTGCGAGATCGGCAGCACGTAGTTCTCGCTGTACGCGTACACCATCGAGAAGGTCATCTCGTTGTGGTGGTACTTGCGGTGCACCGGCTCCTTGGACACGTACTCCAGCGAGTCGTGCATCCAGCCCATGTTCCACTTCAGCCCGAAGCCGAGCCCGCCGAAACCGCCGGGGCCGACATGGTGGGTGGCGCGGGTGACGCCGTCCCAGGCAGTGGACTCCTCGGCGATGGTGACGACGCCGGGGTTGCGCCGGTAGACGGTGGCGTTCATCTCCTGGAGGAAGGCGACGGCGTCCGGGTTCTCCCGGCCGCCGTGCTCGTTCGGGGACCAGTCGCCCTCCTCGCGCGAGTAGTCGAGGTAGAGCATCGAGGCGACGGCGTCCACCCTCAGCCCGTCGATGTGGAACTCCTCGCACCAGTAAGTGGCGTTGGCGACCAGGAAGTTGCGCACCTCGGTGCGGCCGAAGTCGAATTCGAGGGTGCCCCAGTCCGGATGCGCCGCCCGCTGCGGGTCCGAGGGTTCGTACAGCGGCCGGCCGTCGAACTCGGCGAGCGCCCACTCGTCGCGCGGGAAGTGCGCGGGCACCCAGTCGACGATGACGCCGATCCCGGCCCGGTGCAGCGCGTCGACCAGGAAGCGGAAGTCGTCCGGTGTGCCCATCCGGGAGGTCGGGGCGTAGAAACCGGTGACCTGGTAGCCCCAGGAGCCGCCGAAGGGGTGCTCGGAGACCGGCATCAGCTCCACATGCGTGAACCCCAGATCGCGTACGTACGCGGGGAGTTGCTCGGAGAGCTGACGGTAGGTGAGGCCGGGCCGCCAGGACGGCAGGTGCACCTCGTACACGGACAGCGGCGCCTCGTGCACCGGGACGTCCCCGCGACGGGCCATCCACTCCTGGTCCTGCCAGACGTGGTGCGCGGCCGTCACGACCGAGGCGTTGGAGGGCGGGACCTCGGCATGGCGGGCCATCGGGTCGGCGCGCAGCGTGTGCGTGCCGTCCGGGCGGCAGATGTCGAACTTGTAGAGCGCGCCCTCCCCGATCGCGGGCAGGAACAGCTCCCACACCCCGGTGGAACCGAGCGAACGCATCGGGAAGCCGGTGCCGTCCCAGTAGTTGAAGTCACCCGAGACGCGTACCCCGCGGGCGTTGGGGGCCCAGACGGTGAACCGGGTGCCGGTGACGCCCTGGTGCTCCATCGGCTGGGCACCCAGCGCGGTCCACAGCTCCTCGTGCCGGCCCTCGCCGATCAGATGCAGATCGAGATCGCCGAGCGCGGGCAGGAAGCGGTACGGGTCCTGGACCTCGATCTCGTTGTCCTCGTAGGCCACCAGGAGCTGGTACTCGGGGACCGCCCGCATCGGCAGGAGCCCGGAGAAGAAGCCGTCGCCGTCCTCGTGCAGCTGGGCCCGGAGCCCCTTGGCCAGCACGGTCACGGACCGGGCGAAGGGGCGCAGCACCCGGAACGTCACCCCGCCGCGGATCTGGTGCGCGCCGAGCAGGCCGTGCGGGGCGTGGTGCTCACCGGCCAGCAGCCGGGCCCGGTCCCCGTCGTCCAGGGCGCGGGCCGGGCGGACCCCCTGACCGCCGCCGGCGCGGCGGGGACGCGGCGGTGCCGCCGCCCGCTTCGCCCGCTTGACGGGAGCGGGTGCGGGAGCGGAGGCGGCTGCGGGCGTGGGGGCGAGTGCGGTGACCGGGGTCGCGTCCGGCGTCGGCGTCGGCGTAGGCATCGGCATCGGCATCGGCGTGGTGACCGGCTCGGGGAGCGGGGCGCTCGCCTCCACCGGTGCGAGGGTCCCGGTCGCCGGGCCTGCGGCGGTGGCGTCCGCGTGCTCGGCGGACAGCGGGGCCTCGGGGGTGGTCGGAGCGGGATCGGGCGCTTTGCGGGACGGCTTGCGGGCGGTCACAGGGACAGCCTCCTCGGGGGTGTGGGTGGGGGCGGGAGGGGTGGGGCGCCGGGGACCGCGCGCGGTACGGGGTGCGCGGCGGCGGGTGTCAGCCGGTGGCGGCGGCCAGGCGGTGGATGGCGGCCATCGGGACCGGAAGCCAGTCGGGCCGGTGCCGTGCCTCGTACAGCACCTCGTACACCGCCTTGTCGGTCTCGTGGGCCCGCAGCAGCTCCGGTTCGCCGCGGGGGTCGATGCCCGCGGCCTCGGCGTAGCCGTCGCAGTAGGCGGACCGGCAGCGCGCCGCCCAGTCGGCGTTCCAGGGCCGGTGGGAGCGGGCCGCGTAGTCGAAGGAGCGGAGCATCCCGGCGACGTCGCGCACCGGTGGCTGCGGGCCGCGGCGCTCCGTGAGCGGGCGGGCCGGTTCGCCCTCGAAGTCGATCAGCGACCAGAAGCCGTCGGCCCCGCGCAGGGTCTGGCCGAGATGGAGATCGCCGTGCACCCGCTGGGCGGCCCGGCTCCGCCCCCGGTGGCCCAGCGCCGTCACGGCGTCGAAGGCGGCGCGCAGCCCGGGGACGTACGGCACCAGTTCCGGCACCGCGTGGGCGGCCGCCTCCAGCCGCCGCACCATGCCGGCGGCCTGCTCGTCCGTCTCGCCGAGGGGCGGCACGGGGGTGGGCAGCGCCGCGGCGAGCGCGGTGTGCACCTCGGCGGTGGCCCGTCCCAGCGCGCGGGCCTCGGGTCCGAAGTCGTGGCCCGCCGCGAGTGCCCGCAGCGCGAGCTGCCAGCCGTCCTGCGCATCGTGCAGGAACGGCTGGAGCACCCCGAGCGTGAGGTGCTCCGGCACGGTGGACTCGAACCAGGCGACGGGGGCCGGCACGCGCCCGCACCCCTCGCGGGCGAGCGCGAGAGGCAGTTCCAGATCGGGGTTGGTGCCCGGGAACACCCGGCGGAAGATCTTGAGGATGTAGGCGTTGCCGTAGACGAGGGAGGAGTTGGACTGCTCGGTGTCCAGCACCCGGGGCGCGAGCCCGGCGGGGACGGTGGCCGCGCCCCGGCCGAACCGCAGGACGCCGAGTCCGCCGGGGGTGCGCAGCCGCTCCAGCAGCAGGGCGGTGAGGCGCGGGTCGTGCAGTGCGTCGTAGACGGTCAGGCCGGCCAGCGGACCGTCCTTCACATGGCCGATGAGGGCGGGTGCCAGCCGGGTCGGCAGCGTGGGCCGTACGCCGAGCAGCAACTGGTAGCAGTCGATGGGGGGCTGGGCGGGCATGGTGGGCTGGTGGACCCGGACCAGCAGGTGCAGGAGTCCGGGGCCGGCGCCGGCGGCGGTGCCGCCGGACCTCTCCACCGGCAGCATCTCGGTCGCCGACACGAGCGAGAAGGCCGTGACCGGCCGTCCCTTGCCCGCGAACCACCGCTGCCGGGGCAGCCATTCATGGAGCAGCGGTCCGAGAGACGGGAGCAGGGCTGTGCTGTTCGCCAGGGTGACCTGAGCGGATGCAGCCTCCGACATGGCATCGCGTCCTTTCCCCGGGCACACCACAGGATGCGAAGAGTGTCCCGGATTGCGGCTTTGGCTGTCCGGCTGTGCGGGACGTGTCGGGTCAGGATGGTCCGTACGGACTCGACTCGAAGGGAACGAAACGCCAGGAGGATCCATGAAGGGTCCTGAAGCGTTCGATATGGGGGGAGAGTGCCCCGTGCGGAGCGGCGGAAACCGCCCCGCACGAGAGCCTCTCCAGCGGCCTGTGCAACCGGTCCCCGGTCAGCTCGGCGGTGCGTCCTTGCGGAGGCGGAACCAGTAGAAGCCGTGTCCCGCGAGCGTCAGCAGGTAGGGCCACTGACCGATGGCGGGGAAGCGCACCCCGCCGATCAGCTCCACCGGATGACGCCCGTTGAAGGACCGCAGATCGAGCTCCGTGGGCTGCGCGAACCGGGAGAAGTTGTGCACGCACAGCACGAGGTCGTCCCCGTGCTCACGGGTGAAGGCGAGCACCGCGGGGTTGGACGAGGGCAGTTCGGTGTACGAGCCGAGGCCGAACGCCGGGTTCTGCTTGCGGATCTCGATCATCCGGCGCGTCCAGTGCAGCAGCGAGGACGGCGACGCCATCGCCGCCTCGACGTTGGTGACCTGGTAGCCGTAGACGGGGTCCATGATCGTGGGGAGGAAGAGCCGTCCCGGATCGCTGGAGGAGAATCCCGCGTTCCGGTCGGGCGTCCACTGCATCGGGGTGCGTACGGCGTCCCGGTCGCCCAGCCAGATGTTGTCGCCCATCCCGATCTCGTCCCCGTAGTAGAGGATCGGGGAGCCGGGCAGCGACAGCAGCAGGGCGGTGAACAGTTCGATCTGGTTGCGGTCGTTGTCCAGCAGGGGGGCCAGGCGCCGCCTGATCCCGATGTTGGCCCGCATCCGCGGATCCTTGGCGTACTCCGCGTACATGTAGTCGCGCTCTTCGTCCGTGACCATTTCGAGTGTCAGCTCGTCGTGGTTGCGCAGGAAGATGCCCCACTGGCAGCCGGACGGGATCGCCGGTGTCTTGGCCAGGATTTCGGAGACCGGGTAGCGGCTCTCGCGGCGTACGGCCATGAAGATCCGCGGCATCACGGGGAAGTGGAACGCCATGTGGCACTCGTCGCCGCCCGCCTGGTAGTCGCCGAAGTAGTCGACGACGTCCTCGGGCCACTGGTTGGCCTCGGCGAGCAGCACGGTGTCCGGGTAGTTGGCGTCGATCTCCTTGCGGACCCGCTTGAGGAAGCCGTGGGTCTCCGGGAGGTTCTCGCAGTTGGTGCCCTCGCGCTGGTAGAGGTACGGCACGGCGTCGACCCGGAAGCCGTCGATGCCGAGGTCCAGCCAGAAGCGCAGGGCGGAGACGATCTCCTCCTGCACCGCCGGGTTCTCGTAGTTGAGGTCGGGCTGGTGCGAGAAGAACCGGTGCCAGTAGTACTGCTTGCGCACCGGGTCGAAGGTCCAGTTGGACGTCTCGGTGTCGACGAAGATGATCCGGGCGTCCTGGAACTGCTTGTCGTCGTCGGCCCAGACGTAGTAGTCGCCGTACGGCCCCTCGGGGTCGGTGCGGGACTGCTGGAACCAGTCGTGCTGGTCGCTGGTGTGATTCATGACGAAGTCGATGATCACGCGCATCCCGCGCTGGTGCGCGGCGTCGACGAACTCGACGAAGTCGGCGAGGTCGCCGAACTCGGGCAGCACGGCGGTGTAGTCGGAGACGTCGTAACCACCGTCGCGCAGCGGCGACTTGAAGAACGGCGGCAGCCAGAGGCAGTCGACGCCCAGCCACTGGAGGTAGTCCAGTTTGGCGGTGATCCCCTTGAGATCTCCGATGCCGTCGCCGTTGGAGTCCTGGAAGGAACGGACGAGGACCTCGTAGAAGACGGCACGCTTGAACCAGTCGGGATCGCGGTCCTTGGCCGGGGTGTCCTCGAACGTGTCGTGGACGGGCTCATTGACGATCATGGTGTGGGTGACCCTCCGGTCGGCGGGGACGGTCGCAGGACGGCGATGTGCGCGGGCGTCACGCCCGGCTCAAGGCGCACATAGAAGGTCCTGCCCCAGTGATAGGAAGTGCCGGTGAGCTCGTCGCGCACCGGCACGCTCTCGTGCCGGTCGAGGCCGAGTCGCGGCATGTCCAACGAGACGGTCGCCTCCTGGGTGTGGTGCGGGTCGAGGTTGACGACCATCAGAACGATGTTCGAACCGGAGCGCTTGCTGTACACGATCAGGGCGTCGTTGTCGGACGAGTGGAAGTGCACGTCACGCAGCTGTTGCAGCGCCGGGTGGCGGCGCCTGATCCGGTTGAGCGTGGTGATGAGCGGGGCCAGCGACCGGCCCTCGCGCTCGGCGGCTTCCCAGTCCCTGGGCCGGATCTCGTACTTCTCCGAGTCGAGGTACTCCTCACTGCCGCTGCGGATCGGGGTGTTCTCGCAGAGCTCGTACCCCGCGTACACCCCCCAGGTGGGGGAGAGCGTCGCCGCGAGCACCGCCCGTGCCTCGAAGGCGGGCCTGCCGCCGTCCTGGAGATGTCCGGGGAGGATGTCGGGGGTGTTCACGAAGAAATTCGGCCTCATGCAGGAGGCCGTCTCACCGGACAGTTCGCTCACGTACTCGGTGATTTCCCGCCGGCTGTTGCGCCAGGTGAAGTAGGTGTACGACTGCTGGAATCCGATGGTGGCGAGTGCGTGCATCATCGCGGGACGGGTGAATGCCTCGGCCAGGAAGATCACATCGGGATCGGTGCCGTTGATGTCGGCGATGACCTTCTCCCAGAAGATCACCGGCTTGGTGTGCGGATTGTCGACGCGGAAGATCCGTACCCCGTGATCCATCCAGAACCGGAGAATGCGCACGGTCTCCGTGACGATTCCGCCCAGATCCTTGTCGAAAGCGATCGGGTAGATGTCCTGGTATTTCTTGGGAGGATTCTCCGCGTAGGCGATACTGCCGTCCGCCCGGTGGTGGAACCACTCGGGGTGTTCCGTGACCCACGGGTGATCGGGGGAGCACTGGAGGGCGAAATCCAGTGCGATCTCCATGCGCAGATTTCGCGCGGTCCCGACGAAATGGTCGAAGTCGTCGAGGGTGCCGAGATCGGGGTGGACGGCATCGTGGCCGCCCTCGGCCGAGCCGATCGCCCACGGCACCCCCACATCGTGCGCGGCGGGGGAGAGCGAGTTGTTCGGGCCCTTGCGGTGGGTGGTCCCGATGGGGTGGACGGGTGGCAGGTAGACCACGTCGAAGCCCATCGCCGCGACCGCCGGCAGCCGCTCGGCCGCCGTGCGGAAGGTGCCGCTGACGATCCGGGGCGGCTGCGCGGCGGCCGCCCGCGCCTTGGCCGAGCGGCCCTTGCGCGGCGCCTTCACCGGTTCGGTCCTGGCGCCCTCGGACCGGGGGAACAGCTCGTACCAGGAACCGAACAGGGCACGCCGGCGCTCGACGACGAGCGGGAGCGGGCGCGAGGCGGTGACCAGCTCACGCAGGGGATGCCCGGCCAGCGCCTCCTCCGCCTCGGGGGTGAGCGCGGCGGCCAGCCGGGCGGCGGCCGGGCGGGACGCGTCGCGCAGGGCGTCGACCGCGGACAGCACCGCCTCGCGGCCGTCCCGCTTGGGCACGCCCTCGGCGGCCCGCTCGTACAGCTGCGCGCCCTCCGCGAGGACGAGTGCGGTGTCGATCCCCGCCGGGATCTTGATCCGGGCGGTGTGCCGCCAGGTGGCCACCGGATCGCTCCAGCCCTCGACCGCGTACGTCCAGCTCCCCTCCGCGTCCGGCGTCACATCGGCGCCCCAGCGGTCGGTGCCCGGAGCGAGCTCGCGCATCGGAGTCCAGGGGCCGGGGCGCCCGCTCGGGTCGAGCAGGACGACGTTGGCCGCGACCGCGTCATGGCCCTCGCGGAAGACGGTCGCGGTGATCTGGAAGGTCTCACCGGAAACCGCCTTGGCGGGCCTTCTTCCGCAATCGACGAGGGGGCGGACGTCGAGGACGGGAATGCGACCGATCATGAAATCACCTGGGGACTGGAGCTCGGACTCAACAGGGCGCGCTGCGGCTGCGGAGGGCTGAACACGCGCGCCGCGATGGTGGGGTTCCGTCCTTTCTAGCTGCTCCGTTGACGACTGGTGGGGTGTGGGCATGGCCGCTCCTGTCCGCGTTCACTCGAATGGCACTCGAATGGGTGGGGTGAGGGTGTGGTGCACGGGTGTGGACCGAATGCGCGCGGGCCGTACCGATCGCATACGAACCGCGGGCGGATCGCCGCCGAACGGCGGATTAACCGGCTGCTGGTCCGGGACGGATTGCCTTGAACTTTCATCCGAACGCATTCGTTCCGGGTACCGGAGAAGCCTTCCCACGGATGCCGGTAGGCCAATCCGGTGGTTTGTTAACTACTCGGGCGTATCTGTGACGGTCCGAATACGCCGGGCTCCGCCGCGCGTGCGCGGGGTTGCGGAAAGCCGGCGCACGCGGGGACGGCGGACGCCACTGGGAAGCCTTCCCTGTGGGGCGAAGGCCCACAAGGCCGTACGAGGGGAGGGAATCGGCCATAACGCCTGTGACGGATGCGCCTGGAGCCGCGTCCAGTGCCCGGCGGTGCTCAGGAGCGCGGAGCGGAACCGGGAGCGCGGGGCGGAAGGGGCGGTCGGCCCGCCCGGGGTCGCACGCCGCCGGACGGCCGTGCGCCGTGGTTGCCGAGTGCCGCGCACGGCTAACGTCGAGGGTGACGGAGCGGCGCACACCGTGGTGCGTCCCCTCGGATCCGGACGTCCCCTGTAAAGGTGGAATACGTGAAGGCCATTCGTCGATTCACCGTGCGTCCCGTCCTCCCCGATCCCCTTCAACCCCTCAGCGATCTCGCCCGCAACCTGCGCTGGTCCTGGCACACCGAGACCCGTGAGCTCTTCCGGTCCGTCGACCCGGTGGCCGGCCCGGCGGCGGACGGCGATCCCGTGCGCCTGCTCGGTGCCGTCTCCGCCGGGCGGCTCGCCGAGCTCGCCCATGACGAAGCGTTCCTGCACCGGCTGACCGAGGTGTCCGCCGGCCTCCGGGACTACCTTCAGGGCCCCAGGTGGTACCAGGAACAAGTGGCGCAGGGCGTCGAGCTGCCCACCGCCATCGCCTACTTCTCGCCCGAGTTCGGGGTGACCGCGGCCCTGCCCCAGTACTCCGGCGGGCTCGGCATCCTCGCCGGGGACCATCTCAAGGCCGCCAGCGACCTGGGCGTCCCCCTGGTCGGAGTCGGCCTGCTCTACCGCCACGGCTACTTCCGCCAGAGCCTCTCCAGGGACGGCTGGCAGCAGGAGCACTATCCCGTCCTCGACCCCAACGAACTGCCGCTCACCCTGCTGCGGGAAGCCGACGGGACCCCGAGCGAGGTGGTTCTCGCGCTCCCCGGCGGCCGCTCGCTGCACGCCCACATCTGGCAGGCCCAGGTGGGCCGGGTGCCGCTCCTCATGCTCGACTCCGACGTCGAGGGCAACGCCCCCGGCGAACGCGAGGTCACCGACCGGCTGTACGGCGGCGGCAGCGAGCACCGGCTGCTCCAGGAAATACTGCTGGGCATCGGCGGCGTGCGCGCCGTGCGGACCTACTGCCGGCTCACCGGCCACCCGGCACCCGAGGTGTTCCACACCAACGAGGGCCACGCCGGATTCCTGGGCCTCGAACGCATCCGGGAGCTCTCCGGCAGCGGCCTGGACTTCGGCGCCGCGGTGGAGTCCGTACGGGCCGGCACCGTCTTCACCACCCACACCCCGGTGCCGGCGGGGATCGACCGGTTCGACCGCGAACTCGTCGCCCGTCACTTCGGTGACGACGGAGAACTGCCGGGGGTCTCCGCCGAACGCATCCTGCACCTGGGCACCGAGACGTACGACGGCGGCGATCCCGGCGTCTTCAACATGGCCGTGATGGGCCTGCGGCTCGCCCAGCGGGCCAACGGGGTCTCCACCCTGCACGGGGCGGTCAGCCGGGAGATGTTCGCCGGGCTCTGGCCGGGCTTCGACGCCCCGGAGGTGCCGATCACCTCCGTGACCAACGGGGTCCACGCGCCCACCTGGGTCGCCCCCGAGATCTACCGGCTGCGCACCGAGTCCGGGGGCACCCCCGGACGGTGGGACTCCGCCGCCGCCATCCCCGACCGGCAGCTCTGGGACCTGCGGCGGACGCTGCGCGAACAACTGGTGACCGAGGTGCGGCAGCGGCTGCACGCCTCCTGGCGCACCCGCGGCGCGGAGCCCGCCGAACTCGGCTGGATCGACGGCGTCCTGGACCCCGACGTACTGACGATCGGCTTCGCCCGCCGCGTCCCCTCGTACAAGCGGCTCACGCTGATGCTGCGCGACCGCGACCGGCTGCGGAGGCTGCTCCTCCACCCGGAGCGCCCGATCCAGATCGTCGTGGCGGGCAAGGCGCATCCGGCCGACGACAGCGGGAAACGGCTGGTCCAGGAGCTGGTCCGGTTCGCCGACGACCCCCGGGTGCGCCACCGCATCGTCTTCCTGCCCGACTACGGGATGGCGATGGCCCAGAAGCTCTACCCGGGCTGCGATGTCTGGCTGAACAACCCGCTGCGCCCGCTGGAGGCGTGCGGTACGAGCGGGATGAAGGCCGCCCTCAACGGCTGCCTCAACCTCTCCGTTCTCGACGGCTGGTGGGACGAGTGGTTCGAGCCGGACTTCGGCTGGGCGATCCCGACGGCCGACGGCTCCGCCATGGACGAGGACCGGCGTGACGATCTGGAGGCCAACGCCCTCTACGAGCTGATCGAGGACCGGGTCGCGCCCCGCTTCTACGACCACGGGGGCGAGGGGTTCCCGGAGCGCTGGATCGAGATGGTCCGCCGCACGCTGGGCACCCTCGGCCCCAAGGTCCTCGCGGGGCGCATGGTCCGTGAGTACGTGGAGCGGCTGTACGCCCCCGCGGCACTCGCCCAGCGCTCCTTGGACGCCACCGCGGCGCGGGAGCTCGCCGGCTGGAAGGCCAGGGTCCGGGCGGCCTGGCCACGGGTGGCGGTCGACCATGTCGAGGCGGTGACGCCCACCGAGGCGGGCAGCTCGGCGGAGCTGGGCTCGACGCTGGCGCTGCGGGTCCGGATCAGCCTCGGGGTACTGGAGCCGGACGATGTGGAGGTGCAGGCGGTGGCCGGCCGGGTGGACGCCGCCGACGCCATCACGGACGCCCAGGTCTTCCCGCTGAAGCCGGCCGGGGGTCAGGACCTGGAGGGCCGCTGGCTGTACGACGGCCCGCTGGCCCTCGACCGGACGGGCCCCTACGGGTACACCGTGCGGGTGCTGCCGGCCCATCCGCTGCTGGCCGGCGGAGCCGAACTCGGCCTGGTGGCACAGCCGACGGAGGGAACGGGCGAGGGTGCGGGCCTGCTGATGCGCTGACGTCCCGTTCTCCCGCTCCCGCTCGGGGCCCGGCACCGTTCCACCGGTGCCGGGTCCTTCGTCTTCTGAACGCATGCGCTTGACGTGTCCATGCGATGCATTTAAGTTCCTCACTCATCGCAGGGTTCACAACCCGGCCCATCGTTCACGTGAGTGAACTCCGTTGGTTTCGGGTCTAGGGCCTGTATTGGGTTGTCACGTGGAGGAAGGAGCGGGGCTGGGTGCGTGCGATCGCAAGGCGCCGGAGCGCCCTTGTAGCGGAGCTACCAGGGCGTTTCGGCAACGCTGCGAGCGTGCGTGCCCAGCCCCGCGACGCCGCGGGACAACCCAATACAGGCCCTAGTTACCGGACCTCCTCCGCACCGGAAGGCACCCCCACATGCGCACCGGAACCATCGGGCGCGGCCTCGGCCTCGCCACCGCCCTCGCGGCACTGATCACCGGCTTCTCCATGGCCCCGGCCTCGGCCGGCCGGGGCGCCCCGGACCCGGCCCCGGCGGTGGCCGCCGCCCCCGCCGCCTTCACCCACCCCGGCGTTCTCGTCAGCCGCCCCCAACTGGACTTCGTACGCACCAAGGTGCAGGCCGGCGCCCAGCCCTGGAAGGGCGCGTACGACCAGATGATGGCGAGCAAGTACGCCTCGCTCACCCGGACCGCCAAACCCCGGGCCGTCGTGGAGTGCGGCTCGTACTCCGACCCCAACAACGGCTGCACCGACGAGCGCGAGGACGCGATAGCCGCCTACACGCTCTCGCTGGCCTGGTACATCACCCAGGACAGCCGCTACGCCGCCAAGGCCGTCGAGATCATGGACGCATGGTCGGCCGTCATCAAGGACCACACCAACAGCAACGCCCCGCTCCAGACCGGCTGGGCCGGCTCCTCCTGGCCGCGCGCCGCCGAGATCATCAAGTACACCTACAGCGGCTGGCCGAACGCCGGCCGGTTCGCCACCATGCTGCGCGACGTCTACCTGCCCAAGGTCATCAACGGCTCGAACAGCAACGGGAACTGGGAGCTGAGCATGACCGAGGCCGCGATCGGCATCTCGGTCTTCCTGGAGGACCGCACCTCCTACGACAAGGCGGTCACCAAGTTCCGCGGACGGGTGCCCGCGTACATCTATCTGACCTCGGACGGCGCGCTGCCGAAGACGGCGCCCGGCAGCGGGCTCGACACCCGCGACAAGATCGTCAAGTACTGGCAGGGCCAGTCGACCTTCATGGACGGGCTCTCGCAGGAGACCTGCCGCGACCTCACCCACACCGGCTACGGCCTCTCCGCCATCTCGCACATCGCCGAGACCAGCCGGATCCAGGGGCAGGACCTCTACCCGGAGATCGCCGACCGGCTGCGCCACGCGCTGGGGCTGCACGCCAAGTACCAGCTGGGGGAGGCCGTTCCGTCGTCGCTCTGCGGCGGATCGCTCAAGGACAACCTCGGCCCGGTCACCGAGGTCGGGTTCAACGCGCTGCACAACCGGATGGGCATCGCGATGACCAACACCCAGACCCTCACCGAGCGGCGCAGGCCCGCCGGGACCGACAACCTGTTCGTCGCCTGGGAGACGCTGACCCACGCGGACAACCCCGCCTGAGCGCGGAACCGCCCGGGAGGAGTGGGTACTCCTCCCGGGCGGGATACCGCGTCAGCCGCGGTGCGTGCCGTGCGGCCGGGTTCAGAAGGTGAGCTTGAAGCTGTTGATCTTTCCGGTGTCGCCCGAGTAGACGTCCTGGACCTTCAGCTTCCAGGTACCGTTCGCCGCCACCGAGGAGGCGTTGACGGTGTACGTCGTCCTGACGTCGTCCGCGTAGTCACTGCTGGAGGAGTTCTTCAGCCGGTAGGTGGTGCCGTTCGGGGCGACCAGGTCGATGACCAGGTCACCGCGGTAGGTGTGGGTGATGTCCACGCCGACCTTGAGGGCACTGGGGGCGTTGCCGGTACGGCCGGTGACGTTGACCGAGCTGGTGACTGCCGAGCCGTGGTCCGGGATGGCCGTGGCGGTGGCGTTCTCGAAGACCGTGCCGCCGGGGTCGGTGCCGCCGCCGGGGCGCGAGCCGACGTTGATGCCGGCCCAGGCGTTGGCCACGGCCGTGTACTCGGCGCTGGTCGTGCCGTACAGCTCACCGGCCGCGGCGAGCGTGCCCGTGCGGGCGCCCGCGTAGTTCGTGGTGGAGTTGAACTTGGTGGTGAGCGCCTTGAACCAGATCAGCTCGGCCTTGGCGCGGCCGATGCCGGTCACCGGCAGGCCGTCGGAGGTCGGGGAGTCGTACGAGACGCCGTTGATGGTCTTGGCGCCGCTGCCCTCCGAGAGCAGGTAGAAGAAGTGGTTGGCCGGGCCCGACGAGTAGTGGACGTCGATGTTCCCGAGGCCCGAGTACCAGGCGTCCTTGGAGATGCCGTCCCTGCTCGGCTTGTCCTGGTAGCGCAGCGGGGTGCCGTCGCCGTTGATGTCGATCTTCTCGCCGATGAGGTAGTCGCCCTTGTCGGTGGCGTTGTTGGCGTAGAACTCGACGGCGGTCGCGAAGATGTCGCTGGTCGCCTCGTTGAGGCCGCCGGACTCACCGCTGTAGTTCAGGCCCGCGGTGTTCGAGGTGACGCCGTGCGTCATCTCGTGCGCGGCCACGTCCAGCGCGGTCAGCGGGGACGCGTTGCCGCTGCCGTCGCCGTACGTCATGCAGAAGCAGCTGTCGTCCCAGAAGGCGTTGACGTAGCTGTTGCCGTAGTGGACGCGTGAGTACGCCCCGACGCCGTCACCCCGGATGCCCGTGCGGCCGTGGACGTTCTTGTAGTAGTCCCACGTCTCGGCCGCACCGTAGTGCGCGTCGGCCGCCGCGGTCTCGGCGTTCTGGGGGGTGCCGTCACCCCAGACGTCGTCCGAGCCGGAGAACAGGGTGCCCGTGCCGGACGAACCGTGGTTCAGGTTGTACGTCTTGTGGTTGCCGCGGCCGGTGTCGGTCAGCGTGTACGAGGGGGCGGTGCCGAGGGTCACCTGCCCGCTGTACTCGGTGTTGCCGGTGCCCTTCTCGATGGCCTGCCACTCGTAGAGCTTCGCACCGGTGGTCGCGTCCGTGACGACGTGCAGCGCGTTCGGGGTGCCGTCCTCCTGGAGCCCGCCGACCACGGTCTCGTAGGCGAGCTGCGGTGTGCCGCTCGCCATCCAGACGACCTTGCGGGGCGCCTTCTCGGCGACGGTCTTGTCCGAGCCGTCGGCCTTGGCCGCACCGAGCGCCTGCTTCTCGGCCGCAGCCGGGGCTACCGCCGCGGCCGTGTCCACGGCCTTCAGCTGGGCGGTGGTGGCCTTGGAGGCCTTGGTGACGCTCTTGGTCGCGCCGGCCTTCGACTGCTGGACGACCAGGTCGCCGCCGAGGACCGGGAGTCCGCTGAAGGTGCGCTCGTAACGCGTGTGCGTGGTGCCGTCGTTGTCCTGGATGACGTCCCGGACGACGAGCTTCTCCTGCGAGCCGAGACCGAGGTCCTTGGCGGTGGCCGCCTTGCTCGCGTTCGCGTCGCGGATCAGCTCCGCACGCTGGGAGGGGGAGAGCTGCCTGGGCAGCGCACCGTGATCGGCACCTGCGGATGCAGCGGCGGTGGCGGCGGCGGCGCTGGACGCGCCGGCCGGTGTCGCGGTGGCCGTGCCGGTCTGGACTCCGGCGGCCAGAAGGGCTGCTGCGGCTATCAGAGCGCCGGTCGCGGTGGCACGACGGCTGGGCGTGGATCTCACGCGGACTCCTTCTGCAAGGGGGGTACCGGCGGCTGGGTGAGCCGTCCGGGCAGAGCAGGCAGTGCGCAGAACGGGATGAACAGTGCCAGCAGAAGGGTGTTGCTGTCAGGGTCGCGTCAAGAAGATGGCCGGAATTCGTCCGTTGCCGTAATAGTCGTGTTCGTTAAGCGGACGTTTCGCCGATCATCACCGCGATGCCGTCCAGCGTCCTCCCCAGCCCGAAATCGAAGAGGACGTCGAGGTCGAGCTCGAAGTCGTCGTGTTCGAAAAGAGCGCGCAGAACCTGGAAGTGACCACCTGTCGAGACGGCTTCGAACTGTGGCTCGTTCCGCGCCATCCACTCCTCGTCGGACAGCCCGGTGTCCTGCCGCGCCTGCGCCTCCAGATCGGCGGCCTGGGCCAGTCCCTGCACATAGGCGAAGAGGGTGAGGTGGGTGTGGAGCATGGCGTGCGGGGACAGCCCGGTGCCCTTCAGGGCGCGCAGCACCCACTCCGTGTACCGCATCGCGTGCGGGGACGCCGTGGGCCGGGTGAAGGAGGCCATCGCCTGTGCCATCCATGGGTGACGCCCGTACACCGCGCGCAGCCAGCGGGCGGCGGGCTCAAGACCGGTTCGCCAGTGCTGCGGCACGGGACCCGGCGGACGTTCCCCGAGCGCCTCCTCCGACATCAGCCGCACCAATTCGGCCTTGCCCGGGACATGGCGGTACAGCGCCGTGGTGGACGTGGCCAGGATGGTCGCGACCCGGCGCATCGACACGGCGGGCAGGCCCTCGGCGTCGGCCAGTTCGACCGCGGTACGCACGATCCGCTCGCGGCTCAGCGCCGGCCCGTCCCCGGTGACCGCGAGGCGCCCGGTGCGGTCCGCGACCACGGTGCCGACGCCCGGCACGGCCCGCACCAGCCCCTCCGAGCGCAGCACGGACAGCGCCTTCGTGGGGTGTCGCCATGGCGACACCCCACTCCCGGACGACGGCGCGGGTGGACGGCACCCGCTCACCCGGGGCGAGTTCACGTGAGTCGATTCGCCGGCGCAGCGGACGCACCCGACGCGGCCCGGGAGACCCTGGGCGGCGCGGTGGCCGTGGCCCGGCAACTCCCGCCGCACGACCGGGACGCCTTGCTCTCCGACGCGTTCAGTGCCTTCACGCACGGCCTGGACGCGGCCGTGTCGGGGGTGGCCGCGACGATGGCGGTGGCGGCGCTGGTCTCGGTCCACAACAGCTTGTACCGGGCTGATGATCAGGTGTTGGCCAATAATGCCCACCTCTGGGGTGTGAACGCGTACGGTCCGCCCGTGTGGCACCTTCGCCGCCACGACTCCGGCGGCCTGTTCGACACCTACGCGGACAGTTTCGACGCGGTGTGGGAGACAGCGCGCCCCCTGGAGGCATGACCCGATGGCCCGGACCGAGTACTACGACGATCCTCACGCGCCCGCGTCGAACAGCCTGGTGGTGGCCGCATCGGCGGTGGTCACCGACAGCGCGGGCCGCATCCTGTTGCAACGGCGCACCGACAACGGCCTGTGGGCGCTGCCCGGCGGAGGGATGGGCCTGGGCGACTCGCTGCCCGGCACGGCCGTCCGCGAGGTCAAGGAGGAGACCGGCCTCGACGTGGAGATCACGGGACTGGTCGGCACGTACACGGACCCCCGGCATGTCATCGAGTACAGCGACGGCGAGGTCAGACGACAGTTCAACGTCTGCTTCACGGCCCGCATCACGGGCGGGGAGCTCTGCTTGTCCGACGAGAGCACGGAACTGCGGTTCGTGGCACCGGCGGACCTCGACGCGCTGTCCATGCACCACACCCAACGCCTGCGCCTCCAGCACTTCTTGGAGCACCGCTCCGCGCCTTATCCCGGCTGACCACGCATATGGACAGCCTCCTCCCCGGGTGCCGCGCATCCGGGGCACCGGCGGGTGTCCCGGGAGTCAAGAGCGGCCCGCCTCCTGGGCAAGGCCGTGCACCTGATGGAGCGGGACGCGAGGCGCGGGGTGATGTCCGGATCGGAGGGCCGGTCCGGCGTGCAGGGAGCGCGACTTCGTGAGCACTGCTCCTTACGGAAGCATCGATTCCGCGTCTGATGAGCAGCGCTCATAAGCGGGGTGGCATGCCGCATTTCTGCCGGCCGACAGCTGCCACCGTGTGTCCTGCGGGCGTCATCGCCCGCCGTGCAAGGCCCAACTCCCGGCCGACGTCAGGGACGGTCCTCCGAGGGCTCGTGGCGCACCTCTGTGTTGTCACCCGATGAGATCGATGGCGCTTGCTGTCGGCTCCGGAATCGATTTTGGGCGAACCTACGCAGGGCGGCATCGACACGCTCCGTTGAAGCAGACAGGACGCTCGCCTTAGTGCCCAGCGACATTACCCGTAGCTCTGCACCTGAACGTCCCACCCAAAACTTCCATGTGGCGCGATGGCGAGGTACGGCGTCTTCAAGGAGCCACACTACCAACTCGGGATCGCTCGCCCGTTTAGCATCCGATCTACCGATCGCATGGACATCATGCCAGGGAATCACCAGCTCGCGCTTGCTGATCCGCAGGGTGAGAGCATGCGGATCGACGATTAGTGAAAAGCGGTCCCGAACCAAGGAAGCAATAAGAGCGACGCTGATGTAAAAGGTGTAGGCGCCTATGTAGGACAGTGCACCTTTCGTAGCCGTCGGGAGAGGATCCATTACAAGGCCGAATAGGAAGTTGATCGCTATGAGTGTTGCTGATACGGCCAATATGGTGCGCAGGCCCGGAATGCTTCCCTGGAAGTGCGCACATTCACTGTCGTCCTGTACAACGCCGTGCTCAGGACGTATACCAGGGTCCCATGAGTCGCCGCCGAAGCGCAGCAGGGCTGCTTCCACAGCGGGGCGCCGGGCGCCAAGAGAGATCAAGTCGCATACAAGGATGCCGCCGAGGCGGGAAGCGGCCCAAGGTGGCATTCCTGGCATACGAGGATGGGAGCCCAAAAGATCCGGCTCATTGAGCGGCCGAATAAACAGCGCACCGTTCGCGGCCTTGCCGCGCCGCCACGAAGCGACGCCTATCCGCTCGATCTGTGACCACTCCCACCGTCGGGTCAGCCCCTTGCGGGTGTGCGTGACTCCTTTGGCGTCGATGGTCAGGGTGCTCGGGTAGCGGAGGTGCGCTGCTGGTACGAGGTTGGGCAGCAGCAAGAGCGCCGTCCACAGGGCCAAAGGGAGGAAACGCAGACCGTAGTGCCACGGAGAAATCTTTAGGAGCACCGTCGTGAGTGGGGTTAAGGCTAGTGCAGTCAAAGCAACGCAGAGTAGTGTCAGTCGCCACCGTTTCGTGCTGAGGTGCAGCCCGGTGAATCTCTCTGGGGCCAGCACAGGGGCTGCGTAACCGGGGCGTATGGCGTCAGGCGATTTGGACCAGGCAGGTCCGCCGAACCGCTTGATCGCCTGGTCCACGTGTGCTGGTACGCAGTCCAGACGGCCAAGGTCGGCGACAAACCGTTCACCCCCGGGGCGGGAGCGCCACGTATGCCGGGAGAACCGGGGGATCCGCTCCGGAGTCTCAGAGCGCAGTTGAAGCGCGAGGAGGAAGCGGCCTCGTCTGCTGAAGGGCATGGGTACCCATGCCACGCGGGAGTCAATGATCCGGTGCCACGGATAGTGGGCGGACGGCCCAGGGGCGTCGCGCAACCCTTTCGGCCCTCGAATCACGGTGATCTGGTCCGGGGAGATGCGCAGTTCATACGGTGCGACTAGGCGCCGGTAGCCCACCCAGACAATCGCCCCGGCCGCCAGAAGTGTCCAAGACGCCACGGTCTCGGGGACCCGGGCCATCGCGAGATCAATTTGGGGTTGATCTTCTTGCCAGAAGGCCCTGAACAGCATGCCGGGGTCGCCGACAACGCACCCCCAGAGCAGTGGGAGGGCCAGGATGAGAGCCACTACTAGGAGAGACATGGCGCAACCCCCAGAGCGCTTCGTGAAGACAACGGGATCGCCTATCGATCCGTCTTCCGGCGGCTGCGGCTCGGGTGCTAACAGCTCATCCTGACTCTCCAACGCCTCATCGGCGGGGCGGTATTGCGCGTTGCGAATCAAGGAGAGTGATCCGGCGTCGTTCAGCTCGCTCTTCTGCGGCTCCGGTTGCCTTTGTGCCACTAGGTTGTTATGGGCCTGGCGGTAGACGGCGTTCACGTTCAGCAGCTCGGGACCACCCGCTACGCCCTGCCGCATGACTCGCAGCAACTCGCCGGTGAAGACCGTGTTGCGTGCGCCCGGAGCGAATCGTGCTCTCCGGTTGGGTTGCGCTGCGGCCATCAGAAAGGCGCCATCGATAGCGGCGTCTTCAGCCAGTTCGCTACCGCTGCTCAGCGTGGCAAGGCCCGCGTAGCAGCAGTCGAGCACCACGATCTTGCGGAGGGCGTCTGCGTCCCGCACAGCTCTGCGGAGGTGCTCGAACTCCAGCCCGGTGTACGCATGCCCTTCCTGGGTCATTGGGAGCGCCAGGTACAGATCACCGGACGCTTCGTCCCGCAACCCGTGCCCGGAGAAGTACACCAGCAAAGTGTCCTTTGCATGGGCGGCGGCTTCCCGAACAGCATCTATGACCTGGACGTGACTTGCAGGTTCGGGGAGCACAATGCAGTGTTCCTCGGGCAGGTTCCACGAGGAATGACTGGTAAGAACCGCCTTCAGGTCGGTCAGATTGCCCGTGACAGAAGCAATGGGAGCGAGTACGTCGTAGCGACTGACCCCGATGAGGATGGCACGGCTAGTGGCAGGCTTGGGCAGAGTCACCGCGTCAACTAGATGCTGTGGTCTTCGGTCGACCCGGAACCAGGCTCGGGAGTCGGCTGATCGGTAAACAGGGCAACAATCCGTCGCACCTCCTCTTGGTTGCAGTCTGTCAATGTGATCTCCATCGCACCGCGCTGCACCGTGACTCGAGGCGGGCGCGAACGAGACTGCTTCCAGGCGGCAACAGATACGGCGAACGACGCCGCAGACCAAGCGTTGCCTGTGACCAGCTGCACGATGTCCAGCACGGTCCCCATGTCCCCGGGTTCAGCGTCTGGACCAGCCAGCGAAATCTCTGCCGTACGCCGCAACTCCGGCTCGTCGCGCAGCCAGCGGTACAGCGAACGCAACTCGGCGTCAGAGCCGTCTACATGAATGTCAACACGCATGGGTCCCCCTAGAGCACGTACCGCTCATCGTGGCACTCTCCGGATCCCGGGGCGGGTAAACGCCCGAACCATTTGCCGCTGGCTGGCGCGTCTGCAGGTTGGCGCCGTCGACCCTGGGCTGAGCAAGGTGTTCAGGTGCGGTTCGCGCCCGAGGTCGCTCTGCGTTGGTCCGCTCCGATCCACCCTCACCGGGAACTGGAATCTGCGGCAGGAGGTGAAGCAGTCGCTGGGCTCATCGATCAGTTGCTCTGCGGTGGCCGTGGTCCAGGGCGCCCTGCGACGGCACCAATGCCGACTGACGACTACGGAACGTAATTGCTGTTCATGATTCCGCGGGAATGCTCGATCGGTGTTCATGGTCACGCGGAATCACGAAACTGCGGAACCTGCACCGCGGCAGCTCAGACCAGGCTCTCCCGCCAGACGCGGTGCAGGCCCGCGAACCGGCCCGTGCCGCCGATGAGTTCGGCCGGGGCGCCGTCCTCCACGATGCGGCCGTGCTCCATCACCAGGACCCGGTCCGCGATCTCCACGGTCGACAGCCGGTGGGCGATCACCACCGCGGTGCGGCCGTGCAGCACGGTGTCCATCGCGCGCTGGACCGCCCGCTCGCCCGGGATGTCGAGGGAGCTGGTCGCCTCGTCGAGGATCAGCACCGCCGGGTTCGCCAGCAGGGCGCGGGCGAAGGCGACCAGCTGGCGCTGGCCGGCCGAGATCCGGCCGCCCCTCTTGCGTACGTCGGTGTCGTAGCCGTCGGGCAGACCGCTGATGAAATCGTGGGCGCCGATCGCCTTCGCGGCCCGCTCGATCTCCTCGCGGCTCGCGTCCGGGCTGCCGATCGCGATGTTCTCGGCGACGGTCCCCGAGAACAGGAAGGCCTCCTGGGTCACCATCACCACCCCGCGCCGCAGTTCGGGGACGGCGAGATCCCGCAGATCGGTGCCGTCCAGCAGCACCCGGCCGTCGGTCGGGTCGTAGAAGCGGGCCAGCAGCTTGGCGAGCGTCGACTTGCCGGCGCCCGTCGAACCGACCACGGCCATCGTCTGGCCGGCCGGAACGGTCAGATCGAAGCGGGGCAGCACCTCACCACCCGTGCGGTAGGCGAAGCTCACCGCGTCGAAGACCACCTCGCGGCCCGGCAGCTCGCCCGTGAGCGGCGGCAGCTCCCGCGGCTCCAGGGCCTCCGGGACCGTCGGGGTCTGGGCCAGCAGACCCGCGATCTTCTCCAGCGACGCCGCCGCCGACTGATAGGAGTTGAGGAACATGCTGAGCCGGTCGATCGGGTCGTAGAGCCGCCGCAGATACAGCACCACCGCGGCCAGCACCCCGAGGGCGAGGGTGTCCGAGGCGACGCGGTAGGCGCCCCACAGCACGATTGCGGCCACCGCGGTGTTGGCGATCAGCCGGGACCCGGCGACGTAACGCGCGTTCTCGATCATCGCGTCGCCGTTCGTGCGCCGGTGCTCGTGGTTCAGCTTCCGGAAGGCCGCGTCGTTGACCGCCTCCCGGCGGAACGCCTGGACGGGGCGGATGCCGTTCATCGTCTCCGCGAACTTCACGATGACCGCGGCGATCGCCGTCGACCGGGCGGCGAAGATGGCTCCGGCCCGGCGCTGGTACTGCCGTACCAGCAGATACAGCGGGGCGAAGGAGAGCACGGCGACGGCGCCCGTCGCGAAGTCCAGCCAGAGCAGCACCAGGGAGATGGAGACGAAGGAGAGGACGACCCCGATCAGCTCCTGCAACCCCTCGCTGAGCAGCTCCCGCAGCGACTCCACATCGGTGGTGGAGCGGGAGATCAGCCGGCCCGAGGTGTACCGCTCGTGGAAGTCCACGCTCAGGGCCTGGGCATGACGGAAGATCCGGCCGCGCAGATCGAGCAGGGCGTCCTGGTTGACCCCCGCCGAGGCCCGGATGAAGGCGTACTGCATGGCTCCCGCGCCGACGGAGCACAGGGCGTAGCCGACGCCCACGGCGATCAGCGGCCCGTAGTCCTTGTCCCGGAACGCGGGCACCCCGCTGTCGATGGCGTACGCGACGAGCAGCGGACCTGCCTGCACCGCTATCTGCTGGACCAGCAGGAACAGCGCGGCCACCACGACCCGGCCGCGGTGCGGGCGCAGCAGCGAGACGAGCAGATCGCGCGTCGCGCGACGGGGAGTGGGCAGGTCGTCGCGGTCGAAGGAGTCCCGGGGTGCAGGGGTGTGCGCCGGGTCCTGGGGGCCGGGGCCCGGCGCGGTCTTCTCGTCGCCGCCGTCCCCGCCGTCGCCGCCCGGTTCCGTGGGTCGCCCCGTCGTGGTGCTGGTCATCGGCTGCTGCCCTCCTCGGCAGGGGCGTTCGCGCCCAGGGTGTCGTCGGTCGGTCCGGGGCCTTCGGGGTATGCGTCCTCGCCGGCCGGGCTTTCCGCGCCGGACATCAGCCAGGCGTACTCGGCGTTGCCGCGCAGCAGTTCCTGGTGGGTGCCGACCGCGCTGATCCGGCCCTCCGACAGGAGCGCCACCCGGTCCGCGAGCATCACGGTGGACGGCCGGTGGGCCACCACCACCGCCGTGGTGTCCCGCAGCACGCTGCGCAGCGCGGCCTCGACCAGCGTCTCGGTGTGCACGTCCAGCGCGGAGAGCGGGTCGTCGAGCACCAGGAAGCGCGGCCGGCCGACGACGGCGCGGGCCAGCGCGAGACGCTGCCGCTGACCGCCGGAGAGGCTCAGCCCCTGTTCGCCGACCTGGGTGTCGATCCCGTGCGGCAGGTCGTGGACGAAGTCGGCCTGCGCGACCGAGAGGGCGCGCCGCAACTCGTCCTCGTCGGCGCCCTCGGCGCCCATCAGCACGTTCTCCCCGACGCTCGCGGAGAAGAGCGTCGGCTCCTCGAACGCCACGGACACCAGCTCCCGCAGCCGCTCGCGCGGCATCGCGGTGATGTCCTCGCCGTCCAGGGTGATCCGCCCCGAAGTGGCCTCGTGCAGCCGGGGAACGAGCGCGGTGAGCGTGGTCTTGCCACAGCCCGTGGCCCCGACCAGGGCCATCGTCTCGCCGGGACGGATCCGCAGATCGATCCGGGCCAGCACGGGAGCGGAGCCCTCCGCCGCGTCCGGGTAGCGGAACCGGACCCCCTCGAAGACCATGCCGCCTGTCCCGGAGGCGGCCTCGGCGGATCCACCGGACGGGCTCCCGGCCGCCGGCCGGTCCGTCGCCGTCTCCTCCTCCTCGGCCACGTCCATCACCTCGAAGAACCGCTCGGTCGCCGTCGCCGACTCCTGGCTGATCGCCAGCAGGAAGCCGATCGACTCGACCGGCCAGCGCAGCGCCAGCGCCGTGGAGAGGAAGGCGACCAGGGTGCCCGCGGACAGTCCGCCGTCCGCGACCTCGATCGTGCCGAGCACCAGCGCCGCCCCGATGGCGAGTTCGGGGATCGTCGTGATGAGGGCCCAGATGCCCGCGAGCAGCCGCGCCTTGTCCAGCTCCGTGGTCCGCAGCCGCTGCGCGAGGGCGCGGAACGCGAGGGCCTGGCTGCGGTGCCGGCCGAAGCCCTTGACGATTCGGATGCCGAGCACGCTCTCCTCGACCACCGTCGTCAGATCGCCGACCTGGTCCTGGGCCCTGCGTGCCACCAGCGAGTACTTCGCCTCGAAGACCGAGCAGAGGATCATCAGCGGCACGACGGGGACGAGGAGCACCAGGCCGAGCGTCCACTCCTGGCCGAGCAGGATCACGAAACCGACCACGATCGTGGTGGAGTTGACCACCAGATAGGTCAGCGGGAAGGCCAGGAACATCCGCACCAGCATCAGGTCGGTCGTGCCCCGCGACAGCAACTGGCCCGACGGCCAGCGGTCGTGGAAGGCGACCGGCAGGCGTTGCAGATGCCGGTAGAGGGCGGCCCGCATCGATGCCTCGACGGCGGCCAGCGGGCGCGCCACCATCCAGCGCCGGAGGCCGAAGAGAAACGCCTCCGCTATCCCCAGCAGCAGCAGATACAGCGCCCCGAGCCAGACGCCGCCGGGGTCCCGGCCGGCCACCGGGCCGTCGACCATCCACTTCAGCACCAGCGGGATCATCAGGCCGAGGCACGAGGCGACGACCGCGATCACGACCGCGCCGGACAGCCGCGCCCGTACCGGCTTCACGTACGGCCACAGCCGCATCAGGGAGCGTGCGACGGACCGGTCCTTGGGCTCTGCATGTTCTTCGGGCATCAGGGGCGAGCCTACGGTTCACCACTGACATCGCTCATCTGCTTTTCCCGTCCGGAACCGGCCTGGCGCGCCGGTACCCGACGGGGCGTACGGCGGTCGCAGCCGGCATCAGCCGATCGGCTGATGCCGGTTCGAGCGCGATGGCGGATACCGCGTGCGGGCCGGGGCCTGGATGCTCGTGGACATGGCAATCATCGAAGTGGACGGGGTGCACAAGGCCTACGCCGGACGCCCCGCGGTCGACGGGGTGAGCTTCTCCGTCGACGAGGGGGAGATCTTCGGGATTCTCGGTCCCAACGGTGCGGGCAAGACCACCACCGTCGAATGCGTCGAGGGACTGCGGGTCCCCGACTCCGGTACGGTGCGGGTCGCCGGGCTCGACCCCGTAGCCGACCACGACCGGGTGACGCTGCTGCTCGGCGCCCAGCTCCAGGAGAGCGAACTCCAGCCCAAGATCACGGTGGGCGAGGCGCTCGACCTGTACAGCGCGTTCTACCCGGACCCCGCCGACTGGCGGCCGCTCGCCGAACGCCTGGGCCTGCACACCAAGCTCACCACCCGGTTCGGCCGGCTCTCCGGCGGTCAGAAGCAGCGGCTGTCCATCGCGCTCGCGCTCGTCGGCAACCCCCGGGTCGTGGTCCTGGACGAGCTGACCACCGGGCTCGACCCGCGCGCCCGGCGCGACACCTGGCAACTGATCGAGGAGATACGGGCGAGCGGCGTCACGGTCCTGCTCGTCACGCACTTCATGGAGGAGGCCCAACGGCTCTGCGACCGGATCGCGGTGATCGACAAGGGCAGGGTCGTCGCCCTCGACACCCCGTCCGGGCTGATCGCCGAGGCCGGCAGCTCCACGGTCATCTCCTTCACGCCCTCGCGGCCGCTCGACGACGCCGAACTGGCGCGGCTGCCCGGTGCGGCCTCGTGCGAGAGCCGCAACGGCCGCATCGTCATCAACGGCACCGACGAGACCGTCAACGCCGTGATCTCGCTGCTGGCCAGGCTCCGGATCACCGCGCACCGGCTGCGCGTCGCCGAGGCCACCCTGGACGACGCGTTCCTCGACCTCACCGAACACCGGGGAGACCTCACCGAACACCCCGGAGACCTAGCCGAACACCCGGAAGACCTCACCGAGCACCCCGGACCCGCCGAGCGGCACGGACTCACAGAACGGGCAGTCTGAGATGGCCACAGCGAACACCGGCACCGGCCACGTGCCGCGCACCGCCCCGACAGGCGCCTCCCTCGCGGTCCTCAGGTCAGAGACCAGGCTCTTCCTGCGCGAACCCGGCAGCCTGTTCTGGATCCTCGTCTTCCCGACCGTGCTGACGACGATCCTGGGACTGATCCCGTCCTTCCGGGAGCACGACGACGGACTCGGCGGCCGGCGCGTCATCGACCTGTACGTCCCCGTGGCGGTGCTGCTCGCCATGATCATGGCCGGGCTCCAGGCCATGCCGCCCGTACTGACCGGCTACCGCGAGCGCGGCATCCTGCGCCGCATGTCCACAACCCCCGTGCGGCCCTCCGCCCTCCTCGGTGCGCAGATCGTCCTGCACGGCGCCGCGGCACTCGGCTCCGCCCTGCTGGTGATGGCGGTGGGCCGGATCGCCTTCGGGGTGCGGCTGCCCGGACAGCCCTTCGGCTATCTGCTGGCGCTGCTGCTCGCCGTGGCCTGTGTGCTGGCGCTGGGCGCGCTGGTCTGCGCGGTCTCCCGCACCACCAGGATCTCGTCCGCCCTCGGCTCGGTCGTCTTCTTCGTGATGATGTTCACCGCGGGCGTCTGGGTGCCGGTGCAGGCCATGCCCGGCACCGTCCGCCGTATCGTCCAGGCCACCCCGTTCGGCGCGGCCTCCCAGGCGCTGGACCGGGCGGCCTCCGGAGACTGGCCGAGCTGGGCGTACCTCGGTGTGGTCGCGCTGTGGACGGTACTGGCGGCGGGGGTCGCGATCCGCAACTTCCGGTGGGAGTAGGCGATCCGGGGGAGAGAGACTTCGGGCATGAGTGCGGGGGAGCGCTCGGCCATGGGAACGGGGGGACTTCCGCCACGCGTGCGGGGGACACTTCAGTCATGAGCGCGGGGGAGCGAGCGGCCGTGATCCGGGTGGCGACGGCCGAGCAGTGGTGGGAGCGGTTCTTCCGGTACGGACCGTACGGACTGCTCGGCCTGGCCACCGCGGTCTCGGCCGTGACCGGCGAGCTCATCATGTCCCGGGCGGACATGTACACGGTCGCGGTCCTCGTTCCGGTGGCGCTCGTCCTCCAGCTCTGGCGGGGCCGCGACCCCTCCGGGCCGGGGTCACGGGCGGCGCTGTTCTACTTCGTCGCCCGCACGCTTCTCGCCTCCGCGCTGACCTGGTGCAACCCGTTCTTCTCCATGTTCGCCGTGCTCGGCTACTTCGACGCGGGCCGGCTGCTTCCGCGACGGGCCATGCGGGCCGGGATGCTGGCCACCGCCGTCATCATGGCGGGTTCGCAGTCCGGCAGCGGCCTGCCGCCGGTCAGCCTCATGAACTGGATCACCTTCGCCATCCTCCTCACCCTGCACGGCACCCTCACCATGGTCTTCGCGCAGATCAGCAACCGGGAGGCCGATCAGGCCCGTACCCAGGTCGACACCATCACCGAACTGGAGTCCGCCAACGCCCGGCTCGAACAGGCCATGGCGGAGAACGCCGGACTGCACGCCCAACTCCTCGTCCAGGCCCGCGAGGCCGGCGTGGCCGACGAGCGCAGGCGGATGGCCGCCGAGATCCACGACACCATCGCCCAGGGGCTGACCGGCATCATCGCCCAGCTCCAGGCCGTGACGTCCGCGGCCGCCACCGATCCGGAGCTGGCCGGGGAACACCTGGTCCGGGCCACCGCCCTCGCCCGGCACAGCCTGGGCGAGGCACGCCGCTCGGTGCACAATCTGCTGCCGGCCGCGCTGGAGCACGACGACCTCCCTGGCGCACTCAAGAAGACGGTCACCACCTGGTCGGAACGGACCGGCGTCCGCGCCGAGTTCACCGTCACCGGCACGGCCGAGCCGCTGCACGACGAGGTCGGCGCCACCCTCCTCCGGATCGCCGAGGAGGCGCTCGCCAACGCCGGCCGCCATGCCGCCGCGTCCCGGGCCGGCGTCACCCTGTCCTACATGGGCGACGAGATCACCCTCGACGTGCGGGACGACGGCCGCGGCTTCGACCCCGCCGCGCTGCCGCCGTACCGGGGCGCCGGCGGATTCGGGCTCGGCGGCATGCGGGCCCGCGCCGAACGCATCGCGGGCACGGTCGAGGTGGAGACAGGGCCCGGCCTCGGCACCGCGGTCTGCGCCCGGGTCCCGCTGGTGCGCCAGGACCGAGAGGCTGTCGGGTGACCTCCGGGACGGCGCCGCCGCGGGCACAGTACGGTGGGCCGCTATGGCTGAGGAACCCGCACGCGTCATCACGCTGATCGTCGTCGACGACCACCCCGTCGTACGGAACGGGCTGCGGGGGATGTTCGACTCGGCGGCGGAGTTCCGGGTGCTCGGCGAGGCGGCGGACGGTGTCGAGGGCGTCGAGATGGCCTTCCGGCTCGATCCCGACGTCGTCCTGATGGACCTCCGGATGCCCGGCGGCGGCGGAGTCGCGGCGATCACCGAACTGACCCGGCGCGGCGCCCGTTCCAGGGTCCTGGTCCTCACCACGTACGACACCGACTCCGACACCCTGCCCGCGATCGAGGCCGGTGCGACCGGATACCTGCTCAAGGACGCCCCGCGCGAGGACCTGTTCACCGCGGTGCGCGCCGCCGCCGACGGCCGGACCGTACTGTCGCCCGCCATCGCCTCCCGCCTCGTCTCACGGGTGCGCGCACCCGCCAGGACCGGCGGCGAGACGCTCTCCGCGCGTGAGCGCGAAGTGCTCGCACTCGTCGCCAAGGGGAACTCGAACCGGGAGATCGCCGCCGTGCTGTTCATCAGCGAGGCCACGGTGAAGACCCATCTCGCCCATGCCTTCGCCAAGCTGGGTGCCAAGGACCGCGCGGCCGCCGTCGCCGTGGCCTACGACCGCGGCATCCTGGGCTGAGCGGCCGGGCTCACTCCCGTACCCGCAGCAGCAGCACCGATCTCGCGGGCACCGTGAGGCCCGTGCCGCCCCGGTGGACCGTGCCCGGTGCGGTGGACTGGTCCTCCCGTGCGGTGTCCAGGACCAGTTCGTACGCCTGCGCCCACGGAGGTCCCGGCAGCCGGAAGTCCGCCGGGCGGTCACCGGCGTGCAGCACGGCCAGGAAGCTCTCGTCGGTCACCGGCTCGCCCCGGGCGTCCCGGCCCGGGATATCGCGGCCGGAGAGGTAGAGCCCGACCGTCGCGGCCGGCGCGTACCAGTCCTCCTCCGTCATCTCGGCCCCCTGCCGGGTGAACCACGCCAGGTCCCGCAGCCCGTCCGGGGCCTGCGCCCGGCCGGAGAAGAACGCCCGGCGGCGCAGCACCGGATGGGTGTGGCGCAGGGTCAGCACCCGGGCCGTCAGCTCGGTCAGCTCCCGCCACCGCGGCTGTTCGAGGAGTGACCAGTCCAGCCAGCCGACCTCGTTGTCCTGGCAGTACGCGTTGTTGTTGCCGCCCTGGGTGCGGCCCATCTCGTCGCCCGCGACGAGCATCGGCACCCCGGTCGACAGCAGCAGGGTGGTGAGCAGGTTGCGCAGCTGGCGGCGGCGCAGCGCGTTGACGCCGGCGTCGTCGGTCTCGCCCTCGGCGCCGCAGTTCCAGGACCGGTTGTCGCCGGTGCCGTCGCGGTTGCCCTCGCCGTTGGCCTCGTTGTGCTTCTGCTCGTAGCTCACCAGGTCGCGCAGGGTGAAGCCGTCGTGCGCGGTGATGAAGTTGACCGAGGCGTACGGGCGGCGGCCGCCCCACGCGTACAGATCGCTCGATCCGGTCAGCCGGTAGCCGAGATCGCGTACGTCGGGCAGCGCGCCGCGCCAGAAGTCCCGTACGGCGTCCCGGTAGCGGTCGTTCCACTCCGTCCACAGGGGCGGGAAGGCGCCGACCTGGTAGCCGCCGCTGCCGACGTCCCACGGCTCCGCGATCAGTTTCACCCGGCGCAGTACCGGGTCCTGGGCGATCACCGCGAGGAACGGGGAGAGCATGTCGACGTCGTGCATCGAGCGGGCGAGCGCCGCGGCCAGGTCGAAGCGGAAGCCGTCGACGCCCATCTCGGTGACCCAGTACCGCAGGGAGTCGGTGATCAGCCGCAGGACGTTCGGCTGCACCACGTGCAGGGTGTTTCCGCACCCGGTGTAGTCCGCGTATCTGCGGGCGTCCGACTGGAGCCGGTAGTAGCCGCGGTTGTCGATGCCGCGCAGGGACAGCGTCGGGCCGAGCTCGCCCGCCTCCGCCGTGTGGTTGTAGACCACGTCGAGGATCACCTCGATCCCGGCGTCGTGCATCGCGCGGACCATCCGCTTGAACTCGCCGACCTGCTGGCCCGCGGTGCCGCTCGCCGAGTAGCCGGCGTGCGGGGCGAAGTAGCCGATCGAGTTGTAGCCCCAGTAGTTGTGCAGCCCGCGCCGGAGCAGATGGTCCTCGTGGGCGAACTGATGCACCGGCAGCAGCTCCACGGCCGTCACCCCGAGGCGCTTGAGATGGCCGATGGCCGCGGGGTGCGCGAGTCCGGCGTAGGTGCCCCGCAGCTCCTCGGGGATGCCCGGGTGGAGCTTGGTGAAGCCGCGGACGTGCAGTTCGTAGATGACGGAGTCGGCCCAGGGGGTCTTGGGCCGCCGGTCCTCGGCCCAGTCGTCGTCATCATGGACCACCACGCCCTTGGGGACGTACGGGGCCGAGTCCCGGTCGTCGCGCACGGTGTCGGCGATCTGCTGCTGGGGCCAGTCCCTCACATGGCCGTACACCTCGGCCGGAAGGGTGAAGGAACCGTCCACCGCACGGGCGTACGGGTCGAGGAGCAGCTTCGCCGCGTTCCAGCGGGCGCCCGTCCACGGGTCCCAGCGGCCGTGCACCCGGTAGCCGTAGCGCTGACCGGCCCCCGCGCCGGGCACGAAACCGTGCCAGATCTCGTGGGTCAGCTCGGTGAGCGGCAGCCGGGTCTCGGTGCCGTCCGCCTCGAAGAGGCACAGCTCCACGGCCTCGGCCCCGCCCGCCCAGAGCGCGAAGTTGGTGCCCGCGACCCCGTCGGGCCCCACCCGGAAGCGGGCTCCGAGCGGCATCGGCGTACCGGGCCACACGGCGGGCGGCCGCTGTCCGGGCCCGACGGCGGAGACCTGTCCGGGGCCGGCCGGAGCGGTGGCCGGCCGTTCCCCCGCCTGTCCGGACGGTCCCGGAAACGTCCTCGGCACTGCCTCCTGCTCGGCTGCGCTCGACACCTGCTCGCCTCCCGCGGCTCGTGGGGGACCCGCACCGAAAGGGAGCGCGCGGCGTCCCGGCCGCGGCTCCCCGAGTGTGGTCTCCCCTCTGTTCTGCCCACGAGTGGGCCCGCGCTCACGTTTCCCCCGAGCGGCCCCGGTCGTTGGGGGGACGTGAACCACGTAGCGAAGAAGGCATGCGCGAGCCAGGTCACCGTGCTGACACGGCCGGGACTGCTCGCCGTACTGGCCCTACTGGCCGTTCTGACCGGCTGTTCGGGCGCGGGCTCGATCATCGGCGGGAAGTCCCGGTCGCCGCAGGAGGCGATCCGGATCACCCCGCAGGACAGGGCCGAAGGTGTGAAACCTGACAGCAAGGTCGAGGTGAAGGTCCCGGACGGGCGGCTGGAGAGCGTCAAGGTGACCCGGATCGAGGACGCGCGGGAGCAGGAGGTGAGGGGCCTGATCGCGAAGGACGGCCTCTCGTGGACGCCGCAGGGAGCGGCGGGCCGGCTCGGGCTCGCCGCCAAGTACAGCGTCGACGCGGTGGCCCTGGACGGCGCGGGGCACCGCTCGGCCCGCCACACCACCTTCACCACGGTGGTGCCCGAACACCGCTTCATCGGCTACTTCAAACCGGAGAACCGGTCGACGGTCGGCACCGGCATGATCGTCTCCTTCGAGTTCAACCGTCCGATCACCCACCGGGCGGCCGTGCAGCGGGCCATCCGGGTGACCAGTGATCCGCCGGCCGAGGTGGCCGGGCACTGGTTCGGCGCCGACCGGCTGGACTTCCGCCCGGCCGCCTACTGGGAGCCGGGCACCGAGGTCACCGTCGAGGTGGCGCTGCGCGATGTGGAGGGGGCGCCGCAGGTGTACGGCACCCAGCACAAGACCGTCAGGTTCACGGTGGGCCGGGAGCAGGTCTCCCGGGTGGACTCGGCCGCGCACACCATGGAGGTGCGCCGGGACGGGCAGCTCGTCTCCACGGTCCCGATCACGGCGGGCTCCCCGACGACGACCACGTACAACGGCAAGATGGTGGTCAGCGAGATGCACGAGGTGACCCGGATGGACGGGCGGACCGTCGGCTTCGGCGGCGAGTACGACATCAAGGACGTACCGCACGCCATCCGGCTCACCGAGTCCGGCACCTTCCTGCACGGCAACTACTGGTCCGACGACGACATCTTCGGCTCGACCAACGTCAGCCACGGCTGCATCGGGCTCCGCGACGAGCAGGGCGGCAGCGGGTCCACCCCGGCGGGCTGGTTCTTCGACCGGACGCTCATCGGGGACGTCGTCGAGGTCGTCAACTCCAAGGACAAGAAGGTCGCCCCGGACAACGGGCTGAGCGGCTGGAATCTGAACTGGACCCAGTGGAAGGCGGGTTCCGCCGTGCGCTGACCCGCCTCGGCTCTCCCCCGCACATCTCGGCTCCGCCCCGGAGCCGTCCGGACGGCGCGGCCGGTGCGGCCGCGCCGTCCGTCGCGTCCGCCCACAGCGCCGGTACCGCCCGCGACCAGGCGAATGCCTGAACGAGTTGGGACGGAACGGTGACACTCCGGGGGAGATCTGTCCGCAGCCGGTGTGATTATCTTTCGCTGAGCGCGCATATGCAGCGCGCGGGGGCGGGAGCCCACGAGCTCCCAGGGCCTTGGCGGGGCCAGGCCGTGCGAGGGGAGACGACCACATTGAACGGGCAGCCGATATCGGGAACATCGGCCGGAGCGAACAGCGGGCGGCGTGGACGTGGGGCCACCGGGCTGCTGGCTCTGGTGCTGGGCGCACTGTTGCTGCTGGTGACGGCGTGCGGCGGTGAGGACACCGCGGGCGGGAGCAAGGGCGGCGGCAAGGGCGGGGCGAAGACCGACGACACCAGCGCCTCCCAGGCGGTGGTGAAGGTCGCCCCGAAGGACGGTGCCGACTCCGTCGCCACCAGCGGGGCGCTGAAGATCTCGGCCGAACAGGGCAAGCTCTCCACCGTCAAGGTCTCCGACGCCAAGGGCGCCGAGGTCGAGGGGAAGATCGCGGCGGACGGCGCGAGCTGGGAGCCGGAACGGCATCTGGCCTCCGCGACCAAGTACAAGGTCCACGCGGTGGCGAAGGACGCGAAGGGCCGTGAGTCGGCGAAGGACACCACCTTCACCACGCTGGTCCCGCAGAACACCTTCATCGGGCAGTACACCCCGGAGGACGGTTCCACGGTCGGCGTCGGCATGCCCGTCTCGATCCAGTTCACCCGTGGCATCACCGACCCGGAGGCCGTCGAGAAGGCCGTGAAGGTGACGGCCGAGCCGGCCGTCGAGATCGAGGGCCACTGGTTCGGCAACGACCGCCTGGACTTCCGGCCGGAGGACTACTGGGCCGCGGGCACCAAGGTGACCGTGAAGCTCGACCTCGACGGTGTCGAGGGACGCCCGGGGGTCTACGGCAAGCAGACCAAGACGGTGTCGTTCACCATCGGCCGCCGGCAGATCAGCACCGTGGACGCGAACTCGCACCGGATGAAGGTCGTCCGCGACGGCAAGCAGGTCAAGGACATCGCGATCTCCGCGGGCGCCCCGGCCACCACCACGTACAACGGCCGGATGGTCATCAGCGAGAAGCTCCGGGTGACCCGGATGAACGGTGACACCGTCGGCTTCGGCGGTGAGTACGACATCAAGGACGTGCCGCACGCGATGCGGCTGTCCACGTCGGGCACCTTCATCCACGGCAACTACTGGGGCGGTTCGGGTGTCTTCGGCTCCTCCAACACCAGCCACGGCTGCGTCGGCATGATGGACGCCCGCGGCGGCGGTGACCCGGGCACCCCGGCGGCCTGGTTCTTCAACAACTCGCTCATCGGCGACGTCGTGGTCGTGAAGAACTCCCACGACAAGACGATCCAGCCGGACAACGGCCTCAACGGCTGGAACATGGACTGGTCGGAGTGGATCAAGTAGCCCTGAGCGCCGTCAAGCAGCGCTGACCGCCGCCTGAGTGACGTCGGCTCCCGGGACCACACGGTGGTCCCGGGAGCCGACGTCGTCGTGGGCGAGTGGTGCGGGGCGGTGTGGAACGGTACTTTTTCCGCACGTATTCGGTACGTACGTAACGGTCCGGTTCGTTACATGGGTGATGTTCCGGGCGGGTATGTCGAATGCGGGGGCCCTTCCGCGGCCTCGGGATTACCCGGCCGGCCGGGCTTTTTCCCCGGCGCGGCTGTCGGGTTCGGCGGAAAGGGTTCGTCGACCAGGCCCGCCCGGGTCAGATGAACACCCGCCTGAAAGCGGCTGAGAGCTCCCTGTTCATCCATTATTTCCGCGATATGGCGACGGCATGTGCGGACCGATATGCCGAGCCGGCGTGCCACCATTTCGTCCTTGTGGCCCATTGCCAGAAGGCGCACTATCGATTTCTTGAGGTCATCGATTGTGTGTGTGGTGCTCTTCGTGTCGGGAATGAGCGGGCTTGCCGTGTTCCAGAGGTTCTCGAAAGCGGCGCAGGCGAACGCGACCACGGCCGGGTCCCGCACCGCGGCCGCCGATGTCACGCCGGCCCCCCGGGGGGAGCCCGGGGAGTGGGGCAGGACGACCGTCTCGCGGTCGAAGGCGACGAGCGGATCGATCAGTTCGGCGCTGGTCCTGACCTCGGCCCCGTGCTGGGTGAGCTCCCGCACCAGGGACCGGGTGACCAGGTCGCCGCGGATGGCGTGCTGGTAGATCAGCCGGGCCCGGACCCCGCGGGCCAGCAGGTCCAGGGTGATGTTCCGGGCGGCCGGGAAGGCCTGGCAGGGGCGGGCGCCACTGGGCAGGACGAGGAGGAGTTCCTCCCGGCAGCGGGCGCTCATCTCGTCGATCAGCGCGTGGAAGGCCGCGGCGTCGGCGGGGTCGCACGTCGGGGGAGGGGCGGCGGAGGGCGGAGCCTCCTGGTCCGGCCGGTTCTCCGCGCCGTCACGGGCGCCGTCCGTGTGACGTTCATGCAGCTGACGCTCGCGCAGTTGCGCTCCGAGCGCCCGTGCCAGCATCGCCCCCGCCTCCTCCGCGTCCACCGGGGCGATGAGTTCGCCCGCGGCGGCAGCCGACCGGATCAGGCCCAGGAGGCGCAGTACCCGCTCCGCGCCGATCGACTGCTCAGGACTCAGGCTCAGACCCGCGGCGACGTCCTCGCGCTCGAACCGGCCCTCGTCCTCGGTGAACCGGTGCGTCGACGCGCCGCGGTCCTGCGGTGTGAACTCCCCGAGCGAGTGGGGCCCTCTGGCTGCCGGCATTCGCTGCTCCCCCCTTGTGCCCGCAGGTCGGTGGGCTTCAACTCTAGGGTATCTGGATTTCGTGAAGGCAAATGGAGTGTGAATTCATTCACGAATGATCCAAAGGTATAACCGTGCAGTGGAGAGGGGAGACGCGGGAAGTTCCGGAAAGTTGTTGGGAAACAAAACAACGGCGTTCGGGGAGCTGACCCGGTGGTGCCGGGTCAGGATGGATTCCCCTCACGCCGAATTGTCTGCAAGGACAATCGGAGCGAGCCTGTTCGATCATGAGCGTAACCGAGGGGGTTGCACATTCAACAGTATTTACTCAATCAATGCATTTCGTTTACTGTCCCTTTACTTGTGTTCAAGTTGTGGCCACGTTTGGGTTCACCGTATGGGGGAAGGGGTTAGTTGAATGTTTTCTCTTTTTCTGTCGTGCGGTTCATCTCACGCGGGCAGCGCGATCGCGGTCACGACGAAACCGCGCCCCACCGTCCAGCGCCCGGAGAACGTGCCGTGCCGCCGCCCGGCCACCTCGGGCCCCGGCACCAGCAGCCGCGCCGAGAAGGTACCCGCCGGGTCGAAGTCGAGCTCCGCCTCCGTGAAGTCGAGCTCGCGCCGGGTCAGCGGGTACCAGGTCTTGAACACCGACTCCTTGGCGCTGAACAGCAACCGGTCCCCGTGCACCTCCGGGCGCTGCCGGGAGAGTTCGGCGAGCCCGGCTCGCTCGCGGGGCAGGGAGACGACCTCCAGCACACCGTCGGGCAGCGGCCCGTTCGGTTCCGCGTCGATGCCCAGTGACACGGTGGCCTCGGTACGGGCGACCGCCGCCGCGCGGAAACCGGCGCAGTGGGTCATGCTGCCGGTCACCCCGTCCGGCCAGCTGACCGCGCCCCGCTTTCCGGGCAGCAGGGGGGCCGGTGGCAGCCCGAGCTGCTCCATGGCGCGCCGCGCGCACAGCCGTACGGTGGTGAACTCGGCGCGGCGGCGCGCCACCGCGCGAGCGATCGCCGCCGTCTCCGCCGGGAAGAGCGCGCAGCCCTCCCGGGGTGACAGGTCACCGAACACGCTCACGGCGGCCACGTCCGGCGGGAGTATGGCGCCGATCATGCCGTGGGCCCCGACGCGGGCTGGGGCAGGATCTGGCGCAGCGGGGAACGGGGCGGCCGGGACCGCCACTCCCGTGGGTACCCGATCGACACCTCCTCGAAGCGGACCCCGTCGTACCAGGTGACCCGGGGGATGTGGAGGTGGCCGTAGACGGCGGCGACCGCCCGGAAGCGCCGGTGCCAGTCGGCGGTCAGCTCGGTGCCGCACCACTGGGCGAACTCGGGGAAGCGCAGGACCCGCGTCGGCTCCCGTACCAGCGGATAGTGGTTGACCAGGACCGTGCCGTACCGGGGGTCGACGGCCGCGAGCCGCTCCTCCGTGAGGGTGACCCGGGCCCGGCACCAGGCGTCCCGCGACGGGTACGGGTCGGGGTGGAGCATGAACTCGTCGGTGCACACCACCCCCGATTCGTGGGCCACGCGCAGGGATTCCTCCTTGGTACGGGTCCCGGGGGCGCGGAAGGAGTAGTCGTACAGGACGAACAGGGGGGCGATCGTGACGGGTGCCTCACCGCCGTACCAGACGGGGTACGGGTCCTCGGGGGTCAGCACGCCGAGGCCCCGGCACAGTTCGACCAGCGCGTCGTAGCGGGCGGTGCCCCGCAGGGTGACGGAGTCGGCGGGGTGGGTCCACAACTCGTGGTTGCCGGGGGCCCAGATGACCTGGGCGAAGCGCTCCGCGAGGAGTTTCAGCGCCCAGGCGATGTCCTCGAACTTCTCGCCGACGTCCCCCGCGACGAGCAGCCAGTCGTCCTCGGACTCCGGCCGGAGGGATTCCGTGATGCGCCGGTTCTCCTCATGGGCGACGTGCTGGTCGCTGAGTGCGAGCAGCTTTCCGTGGGTCACCGGGACCAGTCCTTCCAAGCCGTGCTGATGTCGCGGTCCACAGCGAACCCGGCAGGTCTGATCAGACGGCTTCGGCGGTGGAGACCGCGAGATGGAGGTCCACCGGCAGATCCTGCCGGCGGGTGATGTTGAGTTTGCGGTAGACGCGGGTGAGGTGCTGTTCGACGGTGCTGACGGTGATGTGCAGTTTCAGGGAGATCTCGCGGTTGGTGTAGCCGCTCGCCGCGAGGGTGGCCACCCGGCGCTCGGAGTCGCTCAACTTGGTGTCGAGATCGGAACGGTACTCCTCCGGGGCGCCGCGTCGGTGCATTGCGTCCTGCGGACCGAGTTCCGGGCAGATCTCCTCGCACAGCGACTCGGCACCGCACTCCCTGGCCAGGTTCCAGGCCCGGCGGATCACCGCGTCCGCCCGTGCGGGCTCGGCGACCGCCCGCAGGGAACGGCCCAGCGCGGCGAGCGAACGGGCCAGTTCCACCCGGTCGCCGGAGCGGCTCAGCTCGTCGACCGACTGGTTCAGCAGGGCGAGTTGCTGGCGAGGATCCGAGGTCACCGCGCGTAGACGAAGACTGATACCGCGTACCCACGGCCTGCGCGCGTCCGGATCGGCGAACTGCTGCTCCACGAGCGCCTTGGCCCGCTGCGTCTCACCGAGCCGGAACAGCGCGTCGGCCGCGTCGGTGCGCCAGGGCAGCATCGCCGGCCGGTCCACGCCCCAGCTCTTGGCGAGCCGGCCCGCTTCCAGGAAGTCGCCGAGCGCGGCATGGAGTTGATGCGTCGCCATGAGGTAGAGACCGCGGGCCCGCAGGTAGGAGAGGCCGTGGGTGCTCTTGAACAGGGTGTCCGCGACGGGCTGGTGGAGCTGCCGGGCGACCGCCGCATGGTCCCCCATCAGCGTGCGCGCCCGGATCAGGGTGGCCGTCGGGCTGCCGATGAACGCGCTGCTGCTCTGCTCGGGCAGGCAGTCCAGCGCCCGGCGCGCGTACTCCTCGGCGGCGTGCAGATCGCTCAGGCGCAGCAGTACCGCCGCGAGCACGGAGGAGAACAGGGCCTGCCAGGCGGGGGCCTTCTGCCGCTCGGCCTCGGCGATCAGCTCGCGGCAGCAGACGGCGGCCCGTTCGGGCTGACCGAAGTATGCGAGGGAGCGCAGCGCGCGCATGACCGGTTCCAGCGTCTCGTCGGTGAGGACGGTCGTGCGCAGGAAGCGTTCGGCGGCCGTGGTCTCGGCGCTGTTCTCGGCGTCGGCCGCGGGTCTTCCCCCGCCGGGTTCTCTCGGGTCCTCGATCCGGACGCCGGAAGTGCCCGGCCCCTCGGCCGGACGGGGGCCGTATCCGTTCCCCGTGCGGGCCCCGGCGCCGCTCGCCGCGGTATCGCTGAGAATCATGGACATCACCTCGGCCGCCTCGGCGATCCGGCCCTGGGAGGTGAGGAGTTCCGCCAGCGGCGCCAGACGCTCCGCGGCCAGCCGGCCGGACCGGAGCACCGCGAGCGGGGCGGACAGGTGCTTCTCCGCCCGTCCCGGATTGACCCGCCAGGTGACGGCCGCGAGCCGGGTTTTGATGTCGGCCCGCTGCTGCTCGTCGCGGCTCAGTTCGTGGGCGAGTTCGAGCGCCTTGGTGGCACGGGCGGGGTCGCCGTGGGCCAGCAGGTCCTCGGTGGCCTCCCGCAGCACGTCCACGGCCCAGGTGACGGCGGTGAGCGATCCGCCCAGCTGGGCGGCGGCGAGCAGATGACCGGCGACCCGGGTGACGGATTCGCTCTCCAGGTGCAGGAGTTCGGCGGTACGCAGGTGCAGGCCCGCCAGCACGTCGGCCGGCACCTGGTCCAGGATCGCGGTCTCGGTGTGCGGGTGCGGGAAGCGGTGACCGTTGAGAATGCCGGAGGTGGACAGCGAGGCGACCGACTGCGCGGCGGCGAAGGCCGGGACGCCCAGGAGCCGGCCGGCCCGCTCCGGTGTGTAGGCGTCGCCCAGCACGGCGAGCGCCGCGCCCAGGTCCAGCATGTGCGGTCCGCTGTGCCGCAGGCAGGTCAGGACGGCCTGCCCGAACAGCCCGCCCTGCTCGGGGCGGAAGGCGCCGGTGCCGGTCGGGGCCGAGCGGTACTCCTCCAGGAGCGCGCGCAGCAGCAGCGGGTTGCCCCCGCTGATCGCGTGCAGCTCGCCCGAGAGCCCCTCGCGCGGTGTGGGGCCGCGGGAGCCGGCCGCGACGCGCCGGCTTCCCTCGGGGCTCAGCCGCCGCAGCTGGATGCGCCGCACGTTGCGGCTGCGCAGCAGCTCCGTGCAGAAGGCGGCGTCCTGGCCCTCCTGGTAGAAGGGTGTCGTGAGGACCAGCAGGATCCTGGCGGAGCGGCAGTGCCGGACGAGGTGCTGGAGATAGCGCAGGGACGCGCTGTCCGCGTGGTGCGCGTCGTCCACGGAGATGACGACCGGGGTGCCGGCGCTCAGCCGCTCCAGCGCCGCCTGGAACTCCCGCATCGCGCTGACCTGCGGCTGGCCGTCCGATGCCATGGACGCCTCGGGCAGCGCACCGGCCGGGGCGTCCCCGGTCAGCTGTCGCATCAGGCCGAGCGGCAGCGCCCGTTCACTCGGTGAGCAGTACGCCCGCAGGGCCAGCTCGGCGCCCGTGTCGGTCCATTCGGCGAGGGTGTCGATGAGTTCACTCTTGCCGCATCCGGCGGCTCCCTCGACGAGGACGATGCGGGTCGCGCCGTTCCGGCACTCATCGAGTGCGGTGCGCAGCGCCTGGACTTCCGGCTCTCTTTCGGCAAATTCCACTCTGTCCCCCGAACGCCACGCTGCAGATTGACTTGTTCCGGCATTGGGAAAATGCCTCAAAGGAACATGTGTGGCGTATCTGGAACGCGTGTGCGTACGCCACACGCCTCAGAGTGTGGCGCACGCTCGGCGCATCCTCTAGTGGCCACAAGCTGCACGCGCGGCGGGGCGGCGTTGCCATCGATGGTCACGGTCCAACGCTTGTCAGTTCCGCAGGAGTTCGGTCGGTCTAAGATGCCCCGACGACTTCAAGGCAAGGGTGGTGCTGTGGGTCACCGTGAAGATCTTCTGGAAGGCGCTAAGCGCTGTCTCCTGGAGAAGGGGTTCGCCCGTACGAGCGCGCGGGACATCGTGGCGGCGTCCGGAACCGCTCTGGCGTCCATCGGCTACCACTACGGTTCAAAGGACGCCCTGCTGGTGCAGGCGTACGTCCAGGCGATGCAGGAGTGGGCGGACGAGTTCGGGCCGGGCACCGCGATCGGGGCCGACCTCGAATCCGCATCGTCGACGATCGAGCGCTTCGAGATGGTCTGGAACCGCATCGTCGAGATCTTTCCGGAGCGCAAACCGCTGTGGGCGCTGAGCGTGGAGGTCGCCGTGCACGCGGAGAACCAGCCCCAGATGCGCGAGGGGCTCTCCAGGGCGCAGCCGTTCGGCTGGCCGGCGCTGGTGGCGCTCTTCCACGGCGTGGACGAGAGCGAGGTCGACGAGCAGATGGCGGTCACCCTCGGCCGGTTCTACGCCGCGTTGCTCAACGGGGTGATGTCGCTGTGGCTGTTCTCGCCGGAGACCGCGCCCTCCGGGCGTGACCTGGCCGAGGCGATGCGGGCCATTCTGGTGCTGCACCAGGGTGCCGCCGGTACGGGCCCGGTCGCCGGTACGGGCCCGGCCGCCGGTACGGGCCCGGTCGCCTGAACGGGGCCTGCCGCGGCTGCCCGAAAGGGGCGTGAGCGGGGTTCGACGGGCGATCGGGTGCCGGGGAGGGGGCGGGTGCCGCGGCCGCCTCCTCCTCAGAGCTCGTCGCGGACCAGGCCGGCGTCGCGCAGCTCGCTCACCCAGATGTCCATGTCGGTACGGGTGTTCTCCGGGTCCGTGCACCACAGCTCGGCCAGCATCTCGGCCGCCGGGCCGAGTTGGCCGTTGTGCTGGCGCAGCGCGATCCACATGGCGGCGGCGACGGGGCTGCACCGGTAACTGGGGCCGTCCGTCGTGGTGAGGAATTCGAGGCACCCGTCCTCGGTGACGCGTGAGGTGACGCCGTGCTCTGGTCGTACCGGCACTCTGGCCTCCGTAGTCGATAGCCGGTCGGTGACGGCCAACCATGGGAAGGAGGCGTGACCGTGTACGCGGGGCGGGATGGGGATGTGTGTCAGGCCGGTGCGTTCACGGGCGCCGACCGGGACTGCCTCGCACATCGGCTCCTGAGGGCAGACTGCCCGATGCCGCGATAGACGCTAGTCTAGTACGGTCGTCTAGATTCTGGTGAGGGAAGCGCAACTCTGTCCGGATTACATTGGACGGGGCATGAAACACACATGCCCCGGAGATGACTCCGGGGCATGCGGCAGGGGGCTTCCCGAGATCGACGCCGGTCCGGGCCGCCCCACACAGGTCCTAGACGCGGGTGACCGGGCGAGCGGGCCGGACGGCCCGCCGCACCCGGCGGTTCACGGTCCCACCGCGGTCACGCCCATGCGCGCGCGGATCAGGTCGAGGACCGCGGCCACGTGGGAGTCCAGGAAGAAGTGGCCGCCGGGGAACACCTTCAGCTCGAACGACGCCGTGGTGTGCTCGCGCCAGGACGCCGCCTCGTCGGTGGTCACCTGCGGATCGTCGTCACCCACGAGCGCCACGACGTCCAGGCCGAGCGGCGGCCCCGGCCGGTAGCGGTAGGTCTCCGCGGCCTTGTAGTCGCTGCGGATCGCCGGGAGGATCATCCGCAGGATCTCGGGATCGGCCAGCACCGCGGAATCCGTCCCGCTCAGCTGGGTGATGTCCGCGATGAGGCGGTCGTCGTCCGCCAGGTGCACGGTCTCCTCGCGCACCCGGGAGGGCGCCCGGCGGCCGGAGGCGAAGAGCACGCCCGGCGGTGTCCCCGCGGCCTCCAGCCTGCGGGCCACCTCGAACGCGAGTGTGGCCCCCATGCTGTGGCCGAACAGGATCAGGGGTACGTCACCCCAGGGGCGCAGCTCCTCCACGACGAGGCCGGCCAGCTCCTCGATGTCCTCGACGCAGGGCTCGTTCCTGCGGTCCTGGCGGCCCGGATACTGGATCGCGAGCACGTCGACCGCCGGGGACAGCGCCCGCGACACCGGGAAGTAGTACGTGGCCGATCCGCCCGCGTGCGGGAAGCAGACCAGGCGGGCGCGCGCCTCGGGCGCCGGATGGAATCGCCGGATCCAGGGTCCGGTCTCCCGGGAGTCGTCCGTCATCAGTGCTCCACATCCTTACTCATCGTGCCGCCCAGCTTCCTGGCGGCCGGTAGTGAAGCGGCGCGCTCCACCGGGGTGCGGCGCCGGAACGGGTGTCCGGACCGGCCGCCGGGGCGCGGCGCAGGCTCAGCAGCGCGGCGGTCACCGCGGCGATCTCCTCGCGGGACGGCGAGCCGCCGAGGAAACGCAGCGCCGGTCCGGTGCGGTCCGGGCCCGCGGTCCGGGCCGCCGGGGCATGGGCGGGAGCAGTCATGGGGTGGGTCACTCCTCACAGGTCGCAGTTCACATGTCGTCACAGTTCACATGTCGTCGCAGGTCGCAGGTCGCAGGTCGCAGGTCGCAGTTCACAGGTCTCAGGTCGGGGGGTTGCCGTGCTTGCGGGCCGGGACCGGCGCGTCCTTGGTCCGCAGCATCGCGAGGGAACTCACCAGCACCGCACGGGTCTCGGCCGGATCGATCACATCGTCGACCAGACCGCGCTCCGCCGCGTAATAGGGGTGCATCAGCTCCTGCTGGTACTCCTTGATCCGCTGCTCACGGGCTGCCGCGGGATCGGGCGCGGCGGCGATCTCCCGGCGGAAGACGATGTTCGCCGCACCCTCCGCGCCCATCACGGCGATCTCGTTGGTCGGCCACGCGAAGGACAGGTCGGCCCCGATGGACCGCGAGTCCATCACGATGTACGCACCGCCGTACGCCTTGCGCAGGATGACCTGGACGCGGGGGACGGTCGCGTCGCAGTAGGCGTAGAGCAGCTTCGCACCGTGCCGGATGATGCCCTGGTGCTCCTGGTCGGTGCCCGGCAGGAAGCCCGGTACGTCGACCAGTGTGACCAGGGGGATGCTGAACGCGTCGCAGGTCTGGACGAACCGCGCCGCCTTCTCCGAGGCGTGGATGTCCAGCACCCCGGCCTGCGAGGCGGGCTGGTTCGCCACGATGCCGACCGTATGGCCGTCCAGCCGGGCCAGCGCGCAGATGATGTTGGTGGCCCACTGCGCGTGGACCTCGAAGAAGTCCTCGTCGTCGACGATCTCCCGGATCACCGCGCGCATGTCGTACGACTGGTTGGCGTGGTGCGGCACCAGGGTCAGCAGGCTCTCGCACCGCCGGTCCGCCGGGTCGTCGGTCGGTGCCTCGGGCGGCAGTTCGCGGTTGTTCGCGGGCAGCAGGGAGAGCAGGTGCCTGACCTCCTCCAGGCACTCCGCCTCGTCGTCGTACACGAAGCCCGCCGCGCCGGAGACCGTCGCGTGCACCTCCGCGCCGCCGAGCTGTTCGTGTGTCACCCGCTCGTTGGTGACGGCCTGGACCACGTCCGGGCCGGTGATGTACATCTGCGAGATGTCCCGCACCATGAAGACGAAATCGGTGAGCGCCGGCGAGTAGGTCGCGCCGCCCGCGCACGGCCCGAGGATCACACTGATCTGGGGAATCACCCCGGACGCCCGCACATTGCGGCGGAAGATCCCGCCGTACCCGGCGAGCGCCGTCACACCCTCCTGGATCCGGGCCCCGGCCCCGTCGCTCAGACCCACCAGCGGAGCCCCGGACGACAGCGCCAGATCCATCACCTTGTGGATCTTCTGCGCGTGCGCCTCGCCCAGCGAGCCGCCGAAGACCCTGAAGTCATGCGCGTACGCGAACACCGTACGGCCGTGCACCTGGCCCCACCCGGTGATCACCCCGTCCCCGCTGGGCCGCCGGTGCTCCAGGCCGAAGCCCGTGGACCGGTGCCGCCGCAACGGCTCCACCTCGCGGAACGTGCCCGGGTCGAAGAGCAGCTCCAACCGCTCCGGAGCGGTCAGCTTGCCCCGGGCGTGCTGCTGTTCGGTGGAGCGCGGACCCAGTCCCTCACGCGCCGCGCTCTTCAGCTCCGCCGCCTGAGCCACCAGCGAGCGCAGATCCGGCCGGGGCGCCGGGGAGCTGTCGCCCACACTGTCCGACGGGGCGTCCTGAATCACTGTCATGGTCCCACCCATCCATGGCTCGACGGTGCGCGGCGGTTTCCTCCACCGGCGCCGGAATCCGGATAACCGTCCCTCATTGAAGACCCGGCGCGGCCCCGTGCCCTCCCCTAAGTTGTCCGGCACCCCCCTACGACGGGTCCGCGAGGCCTGGGCCGTGTCCGCGACCCGCCCCGTCCGGTCCTGACGCCCGACCCTTAGGGGCTCTACGGGGGACCGCCGAGTGGAACCGAAGTCCCTTTACGCCGACCGGGCCGCAGGGCGCCGAGCCCCCACCAGCACGCGGCGTCAACGGAATTGGGACCCGAAACCTTAGGGGTTTTGGCGGCGGCGGGCAGACCTCAGCCTGGGTCCCGACCGGTTCGGAATCGAAGCGCCCGACGGGCTGATCGCGCCGGGACGACGTGCTGAAGGGCAGGAACACCATGAGAGACGACTTCCGCACCGGCGCTGCGCTGGTCTTCCCCGGCATGAGCCCCACGCGCTTCCAGGACTCGGCCAAATTCATGCTGATCAACCCGGTGGCCCGCCGGCTGGTCGCCGACGCCGACGACGCGCTCGGTTACTCACTCGTCGACCGCTACCGCGAGGCCGAGGGCGACTACAGCGAATACGCGCAGGTCGCCTTCCTCGTCAACTGCCTGGCCCTCGCGGCCTGGGCGCACGACCGCTTCGACCCGGAACCCGCGCTCTGCGTCGGACCCAGCTTCGGCGGAAAGACCGCGGCCGCCCACACCGGCGTCCTCGACTTCGCCGACGCGGTCCGCCTGACCGCCGGCTGGGCCAGGCTCCTGGAGTCCTGGTTCGCCGAGAACCACCAGGACGTCGTCACCCACTCCTTCACCCGAGTCCCGCTCCCGGAACTCGACCGGGTGCTCGCCGAACTCGACGAGCGCGGCGAGTGGTACGAGATCTCCTGCCACGTCGACGAGGACTTCCACATGGTGTCGCTGCGCGCGCCCGTACTCGACTGGCTGGGCAAGCGGCTGCGTTCGGTGGGCGGCCTGCCGCTGTACACGATGCGCCCGCCCATGCACGCGAGCGTCTTCGCGCCGCTGCGCGAGCGGGCCGAGAGGGAACTGTTCGCCCCGCTGACCTTCCACGATCCCCGCGTCCCGATCGTCGCCGACCAGGACGGCACCCTGCTGACCACCGGTGACCAGGTCCGCACCATGCTGCTGGACGGCTTCGTCCGCCCGGTCCGCTGGCCCGTCGTCGTCGACTCCCTGCGCCGCCACGGCGTCGGCAGGCTGTACGTCGCGGGACCGGACAGCCTTTTCGGCCGGGTACCCGTCACCACCAGGAGCTTCGACGTCGTCGCCGTGGACCCCAGGACGGCGCTCCGGCCCGTCCGCCGGAGCCTCGCCGCCTGAGCGCGGCCCGGTCGCCCCGGACCCAACGCACCTCCGGTGGGACGCGCCCAGGCCGGCGCCGCGTCCCTGCCACCGGAACCAGGACCGGCCGCGGACTTCCGAGCGAGAGGTACACCATGACTCTTCTGACCAGGACCGACCTGGGATTCGCCTATCTGCAGCTGACCGGGTCGGCCTGGCAGGAGCCGGTGCGGTACACGCTGGAGGAGCGGCTGGCGGCGCTGGCCGAGAACAACTGCGTCTCGATGGGCATGAGCATCGAGGAGCTGGAGACGTTCCTCGCCGAGTACTCGGCGGACAAGCTGCGCGGACTGCTCTCCGAGTACGCGATCCGGCTGCACGAGCTGGAGGTCCACTTCGGCTGGAACGCCGGACCGGAGGAGAGCGCCGCCGCCCTGGAGACGGAGACCCGCTTCTTCGACCTGGCCGAGATCGCCGGCATCCCCTCCGTCAAGACCTGTGCCGTCTACCCGCCCGGTGTGGAGATGCCCCCCACCGAGGTGCTCGCCGAACGCTTCGGCGCGATGTGCGACCGGGCCGCCGCGCGCGGAGTGAACGTCTCCCTCGAAGCGATGGCCGTGATGCCCGGCTTCACCTACCAGGTCGCCTCCGACATCATCGCCGCCGCCGACCGGCCCAACGCCGGTCTGCTCGTCGACATGTGGCACCTCTTCCGCGACCCGACGGGCACCGGCTCGATCGACCAGCTCACGGGCGCGCAGATCGCGGGCGTCGAGTTCGGGGACGCCCCGCGCACCCCGTCCCCCGACGTCATGAACGAAGTCCTCAGCGGCCGCATGCTGCCAGGCGAGGGCGACTTCGACATCACCGGGCTGCTGCGCAAGCTGGACGCCAAGGGTGTCGACGTCACCCCGGCGGCGGAGGTCCTCTCCGCCGACCTGCGCGCCCTGCCGCTCAGCGAGAACATCGCCCGCACCGCCGCCGCCGTGCGCGCCTCTCTGGAGAAGGCCCGTGGCTGAGCCGGCCGTGGCCGCCCCGCACCCACCGAGCGCAGAGACCTCTGGAGAAGGAACCATGTCCGATCTCGTCGACGCATGCCCGCACGCCCAGCCCCGCCCCTTCCCCCTGGAACGCACCGGCTGCCCCCTGGACCCCGCACCGGAGTACGCGGTCCTGCGGGAGAACGAGCCGGTCTCCCGGGTCAAGCTCAAGTTCAACGGCCGTGAGGCCTGGCTCCTCACCCGGTACGAGGACGTCCGGCAGATGCTGGTCGACCCGCGGTTCAGCGCCAACATGGCCGACCCCGGCTACCCGCTCCAGTTCCACTTCCCCATGGAACTGCTCGGCAAGGTCAAGCCCGCCCTGCTGCACATGGACCCGCCGGAGCACACCGCGCACCGCATGATGCTGATGCCGGAGCTCAGCGTGAAGCGCGTCGAGGCGATGCGGCCGCGCACCCAGGAGATCGTCGACGAGTGCGTCGACGCGATGCTGGCGCAGGGCGGCCCGGTGGACCTGGTGTCCATGCTGTCGATGCCCGTGCCGTCCATCGGCATGTGCGAGCTGACCGGTGTTCCGCACGAGTCGCGCGACCTGTTCCACCGCTGGGTCACCCTCCTCGTCACCCAGGGCAGCGCCGAGGAGCACGCCTCGGCCAACGCCGAGGTCGAGGTGCTCCTCTACGAGCTCATCGCCGAGCGGCAGAAGAACCCCGGCGACGACCTGATCAGCAGTCTGCTCCAGCGCAACGGGGAGAAGAACGAGCTGGAACCGTCCGACATCAGCGCCCTGGTACGGGCCATGATCGCGGCCGGCCACGAGAGCACCGTCAACGGCATCACCATCGGCGCTCTCGTCCTCCTCCAGCACCCCGAGCAGGCCGACTGGCTGCGCGCGCACCCCGAACTGTCGGGGCAGGCCGTCGACGAGCTGTCGCGCTACTCCAGCATCTCCGACCACGGCACCGTCCGCGTCGCGCTGGAGGACGCCGAGATCGGCGGCCAGCTGATCCGCAAGGGCGAGGGCGTCATCTGCTCGCTCTCCGCCTCCAACCACGACCCGGCCGTCTTCAAGGACCCCAACACCCTTGACCTGAGCCGCCGCGAGGCACGCCACAACGTCGCGTTCGGCTTCGGACGCCACCAGTGCGCGGGCCAGATGCTCGTCCGCATGCAGCTGGAGGTCGTCTTCACGACCCTGCTGCGGCGCATCCCCGGACTGCGTCTCGACGCGGCCCTGGACGAACTGCCCTTCAAGGCCAACGCCCTCATCGACGGCGTCCACGAGCTTCCGGTGACCTGGTAAAGGAGTTTCCCATGCGTGTGATCGTCGACAAAGAGCGCTGTGTCGCGGCCGGTTCGTGCGTGATCACCTCGCCCGCGGTCTTCGACCAGGACGAGGAGGACGGCAAGGTCGTCCTGCTGATCGAGACGCCGGACGAGAAACTCCGCGACGAAGTCCTGGAGTCCGTCAACGTCTGCCCGGTCGCGGCGCTGAGCGTCGCCGACTAGGACAGCCCCCAGGTACGGGGCACAGCCCCCGAAACCGGGGCACGGAACCCCACCCCCCCGCTTAGGTTCCGTGCCCCGCCCCCCCCACGCCCCCCGAAGAGCCCGGCCCCCGTCGCGCGACGACGCCGGCCCGCTCGCCACCCACACCCGAAAGCGACGTTGGAACCGTGGAGAATCCGAACACCACTTACGCGCCGACGGCGCACGGGAACGGCGGGACGGTCCATTCCCTCCTCGACGACGCGACCGCCGACACCCCCGACGGGCGGTGCCTGCACGACTCCGCCGGCGAGGTGACGTACCGGCGGATGGCCGAACTCAGCCACGGCTTCGCCGCCTGGCTCACCGAACGGGGCGCGGCCCGCGGTGACCGGCTGCTGGTCCAGCTCCCCAGCCGGCGGGAACTGGTGGCCATGGTCTACGGGGCCTCGCGCCTCGGAGTGATCCTGGTGCCGCTCAACCCCGCGATGAAGGAGTACCACCTCCGGTCCGTCATCGAGGACGCCGAACCCACCCTGATCATCGGGGACGGCCCCACCACCGAGGTACTCGGCCGGGCCGCCGGCCTCCCCGTGCACGACCTCGCGACGATCTGGCCCCACGTCGAGGAGGCCGCCGGCCGCCCGGCGCCGCCGCCCCTGGACATCGCCGCCGACGACACCGCGTTCCTCGTCTACACCTCCGGCTCCACCGCCGCGCCCAAGGCGGTCGTGTGCCCGCACGCGCAGGTCGTCTTCGCCTCCCGCGCCATCCAGGAAGTGCTGGGCTACCGGCCGGACGACGTCGTCTTCTGCCGCTTCCCGATCTCCTGGGACTACGGCCTGTACAAGGTGCTGCTCGCCTGCCTGGGACGCTCCCGACTGGTCCTGGACGGCGGCGAGTCCGACCTCGTACTGCTGCGGCGGATGCGGGAGACCGGTGCGACCGTGGTGCCCATCGTCCCCTCGCTGGCCACGATGATCGGCACCCTCGCCCGGCGCGACACCCAGGACCCGCCCCCGGTGCGGATGTTCACCAACACCGGCGCCGCACTGCCCGCCCACGCCGTCACCGCCCTGCGCGAGGCGTTCCCCGGCGTACAGGTGGTCCGCCAGTTCGGCCAGACCGAGTGCAAGCGCGTCTCCATCATGCCGCCGGACCAGGAACACGACCGCCCCCAGTCCGTGGGCCTGCCCCTGCCCGGCACCACCGTCCTCATCCTCGACGCCGAGGGCCGGCCCCTCCCGGCAGGCGAGAGCGGCGAGATCGTCGCCGTCGGCCCGCACGTCATGCCCGGCTACTGGCGCCGCCCCGAACTCTCGGCGCGCACCTTCCGCCGCGACCCCGCCACCGGGGCGCTGCGGCTGCACACCGGCGACTACGGCCGGCTCGACGAGGACGGCTACCTCTACTTCGAGGGCCGCCGCGACGACATGTTCAAGCGCAAGGGCATCCGGATGAGCACGGTGGAGATCGAGGCCGCCGCCATGGACATCCCCGGCGTGCGGACCGCCACGGCGCTGCCGCCCACCGACACCCGGGACCTGGTCATCTTCGCCGAGACGGAACTGCCCCCGCACACCGTTCTGAAGGAACTCGCCGAGCGTCTGGAGTCGGCCAAGGTGCCCGCCCAGTGCCGGGTCCTGGACGAACTGCCGCTGAGCCTGCACGGGAAGAACGCCCGGCAGCTGCTGACCGAGATGATCGACGGGGAAGGGCGATGAGCCGCTACCAGGCACTGGCCGAACGCTTCGGCACACCGCTGTACGTGTACGACCTCGACGAGATCGAGGCGGCCCGGCAACAGCTGTCCGACGCACTGCCCGAGGAGTTCACCCTCTTCTACGCTCTCAAGGCCAACCCCCACCCGGGGCTGGTCCGGGCCCTGCGCGAGGGCGAGGGCCGCCACTGCCGGCCCGAGATCAGCTCCACCGGCGAGCTGGAGTCCGCCCTCGCCGCCGGCTTCCGCGGCGAGGACTGCCTCTACACCGGCCCCGGCAAGACCGCGGGAGAACTGGACGAGGCGATCCGCCTGGGCGTCCGCGTCTTCTCCACCGACTCGGTCTCCGACGTCCGCCATGTCGCCGACGCCGCCCTGGCGAACGGGGTGAGTGCCGACTGCCTGCTGCGCGTGAACAGCGCGACCGCCAGTGCCACCAGCAGCATCCGGATGACCGGCACCCCCTCGCAGTTCGGCTTCGACAGCGAGACCCTGGCCGACGTCGTCCCCGAGCTGCGGACGGTCGAGGGCGTCCGCATCACCGGGATGCACTTCTTCCCGCTGAGCAACGCCAAGGACGAGGAGAGCCTCGTCGGCGAGTTCCGCCACACCATCGAACTGGCCGCCCGCCTCCAGCAGGAACTGGACCTCCCCCTGCGCTTCCTCGACATCGGCGGCGGCTTCACCGTGCCCTACGCCGTGCCCGGCGGCCGGGGTACGTACCCCAAGCTGCGCGGCGAACTCGCGGCCGCGCTGGACACCCACTTCCCGCGCTGGCGGACCGAGGGCCCCGAGATCGCCTGCGAGTCGGGCCGCTACCTGGTCGGCGCGAGCGGCACGCTGGTCGCCTCGGTCAGCAACGTCAAGGTCAGCCGCGGCCGCAAGTTCGTCATCCTCGACGCGGGCATCAACACCTTCGGCGGCATGTCGGGCCTGGGCAGGCTGCTGCCCGTCGCCGTCGGCACCGAATCCGGGGAGTGCGTCGAATCCGCCAGCCTGGTGGGCCCGCTGTGCACGCCCGGCGACATCCTCGGCCGCGAGATCGACCTGCCCGCGCTCGCCCCCGGCGACCTGGTGACGATCCCCAACGCAGGGGCGTACGGGCCGACCGCCAGCCTGCTGATGTTCCTGGGCCGCCCGGCCCCCACCGAGGTGGTCGTACGGGGTGACACGGTGCTGTCCGTCTCCCGGATCGAGCACAGCCGCTCCTACGCGACCGTGGACGAACCGTCCGCGGACACCGTGGCGGGAGAGACCGCATGAGCGCCGGCCTCACGCACGGCGCCACGAGCGCCGTGAGCGCGGCGGGCGACCGGCGCGGCACCGTGATCGTCACCACCGTGGCCTCCGACTCCCACACCTGGAACCTCGTCTTCCTCCAGCTGCTCATCGAGGAGCTGGGATACGAGGTGATCAACCTGGGACCGTGTGTCCCGGACCAGGTACTCGTCGACGCCTGCCGGGAGACCGCCCCCGAGCTGGTGGTGATCAGCAGTGTCAACGGGCACGGCCACCAGGACGGCCTGCGCGTCATCGACGCCCTGCGCACCTGCGGTGAACTGGCCTCGACCCCGGTGGTCATCGGCGGCAAACTCGGCGTCGCCGGGCAGCAGAGCGACGCGGCGATCGGTGAGCTGATCTGCGCCGGTTTCGACGCCGTCTTCGACGACGCCTCCACCACCACCAGGGAGTTCAGCCGGTTCGTCGGCGCGCTGCCCACCGCCCCCCGCGCCCTGGAACGTACCGAGGTCGTGGCGTGAGACCGGGCGCGCGCCCGCTCCGGCGGACGACCGAGGGGGCGCGCCCGGTGGACTTCGGAGCCTTCGTCCGGGCCAGGAGCCGCGCCGGCGAACTGGTGGTGCAGCCCCGGATGGGGTTCAGTGACCCCGCCACCATGCGCGCCGGACTGGCCGCGACCCGCGCCGCCGACGCCGCGACGGTCGGCACCATCACCCTCGACAGCTATACCAGGGTCGGCGAACTGGCCTCCGTGGAGAGCGCGTTGCGGGCCGGGGCCGATCTCAACGGCTACCCCATCGTCAGCTACGACCGGGCCGTGACCGGGCAGGTTCTCGCGGGCATCAGGGACGAGGCGTTCCCGGTCCAGGTCCGGCACGGATCGGCCGTCCCCGAGGACATCTTCGCCGCGCTGCGCCGGACCCTGATCAACGCCACCGAGGGCGGCCCCGTCTCCTACTGCCTCCCCTACGGACGGACTCCGCTGGACGAGTCCGTACGGAACTGGGGCCGCTGCACCGAGGATTTCGCACAACTGCGGGAATCGGGCGTGGAACCGCATCTGGAGACGTTCGGCGGCTGCATGCTCGGGCAATTGTGCCCACCCAGTCAGCTGGTGGCGATCAGTGTGCTCGAAGCGCTTTTCTTCTGCGCGCACGGAATACGCAGTGTGTCGCTCAGCTATGCCCAGCAGACCCACCCGGGACAGGACCGGGAAGCGGTCGCGGCTCTGCGGCGGCTCTGCGCCGAATTGCTCCCGACGCCCAACTGGCACGTGGTCATCTACGCCTACATGGGCGTGTACCCGACCACGGACGAAGGCGCCTATCTGCTGCTCGACGAAGCGACGCGCCTCGCCGTCGACTCGGGTTCGGAACGGCTCATCGTGAAGACGGTGGCGGAGTCCCGCCGCATCCCGACCGTCGCGGAGAACGTCGCCGCGCTGGAGTCCGCGGCCCGCACCGCCAGGGCGGCGCCGTCCGGCGACCCGGCCCCCACCGAGGCCGACTCGCAGACATACCTGGAGGCCAGAGCCCTGGTCGAGGGCGTACTCGAACTGGCCCCGGACATCGGCCACGCACTCGTACTCGCCTTCAGACAGGGCGCTCTGGACATCCCGTACTGCCTGCACCCGGACAATCACGGCCGGGCCCGCAGCTACATCGACGGCGACGGCCGGCTGCGGTGGGCCGGCATCGGGCGGCTGCCGCTGGCCGGGCTCGTCGGCCGGGCCCGCGGCCGGGAGGTCACCTCGGCGGGACTGATCGCCGACCTCTCCTACGTACAAAGGGCATTCGACCGGACGGCGATGGAGTCCGGTGACTTCCGGGACCGCGAAGGTGCGGACATCGCACCGGCCGGACACCGGGCACTCTCCCGCGACGAATAGCGGGCGGGATCTCAGGTCTTAGGGGGGCTCTAGGGGCTGTGCGCGGCCTTTCGCCTTCATAGCGTGACCCGCAGTGGTGCGGTTCCTTGGTGAATTCCGTCCGGCGACGGGCGACAATTGTGTGGAGTGCAGATGACTGAGTCGGAAAACTTCGTCTCTGGCACCGACGGTGTGCCGGACGGGGGCACGGTGCAGCAGTCCGCACTCGTGCGTGAGCTGGAATCCCTCCCCACCTCGGAGCAGACCCGGGTGCTGCTCGACCTGGTGCGGGAGAGCACCGAGGCCGTACTGCGGCAGACCCGGCCGGACGCCGCGCAGACCGTGGACCCGGCCCGCGCCTTCCGCGAGCTGGGGCTCGACTCCGTGGCGCTGGTGGCGCTGCACGCCCGGCTGGCCGCGGCCACCGGCCTCGCACTGCCCCCTACCGTCGCCTTCGACCACCCCTCACCGGCCGCGCTCGCCGCACATCTGCGCACCGGGGCCCTGGGCCTGCCCGACCTGCCCGACCCGGTCGTCGCACCCGGCATCGCCACCGACGACCCGATCGCCGTCGTCGGCATCGGCTGCCGCTACCCCGGCGACGTGTCGTCCCCCGAGGACCTGTGGCAGCTCGTCGCCGACGGCACCCACATCCGCGACGACTTCCCCACCGACCGGGGCTGGGACCTCGACCGGCTCTTCGACGACGACCCCACGACCCCCGGCACCACCTACGCCCGGCACGGCGGATTCCTGTCCGGCGCGGCCGAGTTCGACGCGGACTTCTTCTCCATCAGCCCCCGTGAAGCCCTCGCCATGGACCCGCAGCAGCGCCTCGTGCTGGAGACCGTGTGGGAGGCCGTGGAGCGGGCCGGGATCGACGCGCGGACCCTGCGCTCCAGCCGGACCGGCGTCTTCGTCGCCGCCGAGCCGCAGGAGTACGCGATGCGCCTGCACGAGGCGCCGGACGGCCTGGACGGATACCTGCTCAGCGGCAACGCCCCCAGCGTGGTCTCCGGCCGGGTCGCCTACACGCTCGGCCTGGAAGGACCCGCGCTGACCGTCGACACCGCCTGCTCGGGCTCGCTGGTCGGCCTCCACCTCGCCGTCCAGTCCCTGCGGCGCGGCGAGTGCACCCTCGCGCTGGCGGGCGGCGTCGCCGTCATGGGCAGCCCCGGTGTGTTCACCGCGTTCAGCCGGCAGCGCGGACTCGCCGCCGACGGCACGGTCAAGGCGTTCGCCGCCGCCGCCGACGGCACGGCGTTCGCCGAGGGCGCCGGAGTGTTCGTCCTGGAACGCCTCTCCGACGCACGCGCCAACAACCACCCGGTCCTCGCCGTCCTGCGCGGCACGGCCATCAACCAGGACGGCGCGTCCAACGGCCTGACCGCGCCCAGCGGCCGCGCCCAGCGCCAGGTCATCCGCCAGGCACTCGCGGACGCCGGCCTCACCGCCGGCGAGGTCGACGCCGTCGAGGCGCACGGCACCGGCACCACACTCGGCGACCCCATCGAGGCCCAGGCACTGATCGCCACCTACGGGCAGGAACGCACCGGGGCGCCGGTCTGGCTCGGCTCGGTGAAGTCCAACATCGGACACACCCAGGCGGCCGCAGGCTCGGCCGGACTGATCAAGATGATCATGGCGATGCGTCATGGCGTGCTGCCCGCGACCCTGCACGTGGACGCCCCCTCGCCCAACGTCGACTGGTCGGCGGGGGAGGTCCGGCTGCTGACCGACCCCGTGCCGTGGGCGCCCGGCGACCGCCCCCGCCGGGCCGCCGTCTCCTCCTTCGGCGTCAGCGGCACCAACGCCCACATCGTCATCGAGGAGCCGCCGGCCGAGACCGCGCAGAGCGCCGCCGCCGAGGGCGACGGCACCGACGCCGCCGACGGACGCCCCCTGCCCGCGACGCTCTCCGCCCGGACCGAGGCCGCCCTGCGCGACCAGGCCCGGCGCCTGCTGGCGCACGTCGAGAACGCACCCGACGCCCGCCCCCTCGACCTCGCCCACTCCCTGGCGACCACCCGTGCCGCGCTGCCCCACCGCGCCGTGGTGCTCGCCGGCGACCGGGCGGGCCTCCTCGACGGGCTGCGCGCCGTGGCCGACGGCCGTGACGCCCCCGGCGTCCTCACCTCGGTCACCGGTGGCGGCACCGCGTTCCTCTTCACCGGCCAGGGCAGCCAGCGCCTCGCCATGGGACGCCTGCTGTACGACGCCCACCCGGCCTACGCCAAGGCCCTCGACAACGCCATCGGCTACCTCGACCTCCAGCTCGACCGCTCCCTGTGGGACGTCCTGTTCGCCGACGAGGACACCCCGGAAGCGGCCCTCCTGGACCGTACCGAGTACGCGCAGGCGGCCCTCTTCGCCGTAGAGGTCGCCCTGTTCCGGCTCCTGGAGTCCTGGGGTGTCCGCCCCGACTACGTGGCCGGGCACTCCATCGGCGAGCTGACCGCCGCCCACGTCGCCGGTGTGCTCACCCTCGACGACGCCGCCACCCTCGTCGCGGCACGCGGCCGGCTGATGCAGGCCCTGCCCGAGGACGGCGCCATGATCGCCGTGGAGGCCGCCGAGGAGACGGTCGAACCGCTCCTCGCACACTGCCGCGACACGGTGAGCATCGCCGCCGTCAACGGCCCCCGTTCCGTAGTCCTGTCCGGGGACGAGACGACGGTCACCGCCGTCGCCGCCCGGCTGGAGGCCGCAGGCCACCGCACCAAGCGGCTCCGGGTCAGCCACGCGTTCCACTCACCGCTGATGGCCCCCATGCTCGACGACTTCCGGCAGATCGCCCGGATCCTCAGCTACGCCGCACCGAAGCTCCCCGTCGTCTCCGCCCTCACCGGCCGGCTCGCCACCGCCGCGGAACTCACCGACCCCGAGTACTGGGTACGGCACATCTGCGCCCCCGTACGCTTCCACGACACCGTCGCCTCCCTCACGGACCGGGGCGTCGCCACCTTCCTCGAACTGGGACCCGACCCGGTGCTCTGCGCCATGGGCCGCGAGAGCGCCGGCCCGGCAGCGGTGTTCGCCCCGCTCATGCGGCGCGGGCACGACGAGCCGTACCAGCTGCTGAGCGCCCTGGCCGTCGCCCACACCCGCGGCACCCCCATCGACTGGCACGCCTTCTTCGCCGGCGCCGGCGCCCACCGCGTCGAGCTGCCCACCTACGCCTTCCAGCGCGAACGGTTCTGGCTCAGCGCCCCCGACACCGCCCAGGACGCGACGGCGCTCGGCCAGATGGCCGCCGGCCACCCCCTGCTGGGCGCGGTGGTCGGCCTCGCGGACACCGGGGGCGCCGTCCTCACCGGACGGGTCTCGCTGCGCTCGCACCCCTGGCTCGCCGACCACGTGATCGACGGCCATGTCCTGCTGCCCGGCACCGCGTTCGTCGACCTCGCGGTCCGGGCCGGCGAACAGACCGGCTGCGAACGCCTCGACGAACTGGTCATGGCGGCCCCGCTGATCCTGCCCGGCACCGGCGGCGTCGCCCTCCAGATCGTCGTCGACGCCCCGGACGCCACCGGCCGCCGCCCCGTCGCCTTCTACTCACGCGACGAGGACGCCCCCGCCGACGCCCCGTGGACCCGGCACGCCACCGGCCGCCTGGCCCCCCGCGGCCCGGCCGGGCCGGAGACCGCGGACTTCGCTTCGGGCACCTGGCCGCCGCCCGGTGCCGAACCCCTCGACATCACCGGCCTCTACGCAGACCTGGCCACGCAGGGCTACGGATACGGCCCCGCCTTCCACGGACTGCGAGCCGTCTGGAAGGCCGCCGGGGGCGAGGTGTTCGCCGAGGTACGGCTGCCGGAGACCGCCGGCGACCCGGCCTCCGCCTACGGCCTGCACCCCGCACTGCTCGACGCCGTCCTGCACGCCACCGACTTCGCCGCGGCGGACGGCACCGACAGCCAGGACGGCCGCATCCTGCTGCCCTTCGCCTGGACCGGCGTCACCCTCCACGCGGCGGGTGCGACCACCCTGCGGGTACGCGTCACCGCCACCGGCACCGACGAGGTCGCCCTCGAACTGGCCGACGCCACCGGAGCCCCGGTCGCCTCCGTCGACTCCTTCCTCGTCCGCCCCCTCGCAACCGGCGGACTGGCCGCCACAGCACACCCCGACGCGCTCCACCACGTCCGGTGGACCCCCCTGCCCGACACCGCCCCCACCGCGTCGGCCCCGGCCCCCGGCGCCGTCCACCACTGCCCCGCCCCCGCCGGACCCGACGTCGCCGCCGACGTCCGCACCGTCCTCGGCACCACGCTCACGGCCGTACGGGACTGGCTCGCCGACGAGCGCTCCGCCACCGCACGCCTGACCGTGCTCACCCGGGGCGCGGTCGCCGCCACCCCCGGCGAACAGGCCGCACTCGCCCAGGCACCCGTCTGGGGCCTGGTGCGCTCGGCCCAGGCCGAACACCCCGGCCGCTTCCTCCTGCTCGACACCGACGGCTCACTCGGCACCGACGAACTGCTGCGCCTCACCGCCGACTCAGACGAACCCGAAATCGCCCTGCGCGACGGCCGGCTGCACGCCCCCCGGCTGACCCGCACCACCCAGGCACCGAACCCCGACACCGCCCCCTGGCGCACCGAAGGCACCGTCCTGATCACCGGCGGGACCGGCGGCGTCGGCGCCACGCTCGCCCGGCACCTGGTCACCACGCACGGCGTACGCGCACTGCTGCTCACCGGCCGCCGGGGCGCGGACGCCCCCGGCGCCGAGGAGCTGCGCTCCGAGCTGACCGCACTCGGCGCCGAGGTCACGATCACCGCCTGCGACGCCGCCGACCGCGACGCACTGGCCGCAGCCCTGGCCGCCGTACCGGACCGGCTGCCGCTCAGCGCGGTCGTGCACGCGGCCGGGGTGCTCGACGACGCACTCGTCGACTCCCTCGACGACACCCGCCTGGACACCGTCCTGCGGCCCAAGGCCGACGGAGCCTGGAACCTCCACGAGCTCACCCGCGACAGCGACCTCTCCGCGTTCGTCCTGTTCTCCTCCACCGCCACCCTCCTGGACGGTGCGGGACAGGGCAACTACGCCGCCGCCAACGTCTTCCTCGACGCCCTGGCCACCCACCGCGCCGCCCTCGGCCTCCCCGCGACCTCCCTGGCCTGGGGGCTGTGGACCGGCACCGGCGGCATGGGCGGCACCCTCGACGAGGCCGCCCTGCGGCGCATCGAACGCCTCGGCCTCCAGCCCCTGACCGTCGCGGAGAACCTCGCCCTCCTGGACCGCGCGATCAGCACCGAGGCGCACCCGGCCGTCGTTCCCGTACGGCTGAACCTGCGCACGCTCAACGCCCGCGCCGACGAGGCCCCCGCCCTCCTGCGGGCCCTGGTCCGTCCGCCGCGCCGCGCCGTGGGCGGCGGCGGGGTCAGCGTCGAGCAGTCCCTCGCGCGCAGCCTGAGCGGCCTGACCCGCTCGGAGCGCGGCGAGGCCCTCCTCGACCTGGTCCGTACCCAGGTGGCCGCCGTCCTCGGCCACGAGGGACCCGAACGCGTCGTCACCACGAGGGCGTTCAACGAGATGGGCTTCGACTCCCTCGCGGCCGTCGAACTCCGCAACCGCCTCGGCTCCGCCACCGGCCTGCCGCTCACGGCCACCCTCGTCTTCGACTACCCCTCGCCCGCCGCCCTCGCCGACCACCTGGCCTCCCGGCTCGGCGGTGACGCGGAACAGCGGACCGGGCGGAACACCCCGACCGCCACCGCCACCTCCGACGACGACCCCATCGCCATCGTCTCCATGGCCTGCCGCTACCCCGGCGGCGTGACCTCGCCCGAGGAGCTGTGGCGGCTCGTCGAGGAAGGGCGCGACGTCGTCTCGGCGTTCCCCACCGACCGCGGCTGGGCCACCGACATCCACGACACCGAGCCCGGCACACCGGGCAAGAGCCTCACCGACCAGGGCGGATTCCTCCACGAGGCGGCCGACTTCGACGCCGAGTTCTTCGGCATCAGCCCCCGCGAGGCCCAGGCCATGGACCCCCAGCAGCGGCTGCTGCTGGAGATCGCCTGGGAGACCGTCGAGCGCGCGGGCATCGACCCGCACGCCCTGCGCGGCAGCGACACCGGCGTGTTCGCCGGTGTGATGTACCACGACTGGGGGCTGCGGCTCGGCCCGCTGCCCGAGCACGTGGCCGGCTACCACGGCAACGGCAGCCTCGCCAGCGTGGTGTCCGGCCGGGTCGCCTACACCCTCGGCATCGAGGGCCCCGCCGTCACCGTCGACACCGCCTGCTCCTCCTCCCTGGTCGCCCTGCACTGGGCCGCCCAGGCCCTGCGCCGGGGCGACTGCGCCCTCGCCCTCGCGGGCGGCGTCACCGTCATGTCCACCCCCGACACCTTCGTCGACATGAGCCGGCAGCGCGGCCTGGCCGCCGACGGACGGTGCAAGTCCTTCGGCAGTGGTGCGGACGGCACCGGCTGGGGCGAGGGCGTCGGCATGCTCCTGCTGGAGCGGCTCTCCGACGCCGAACGCAACGGCCACCGCGTCCTCGGCATCGTCCGGGGCTCCGCCGTCAACTCCGACGGTGCGTCCAACGGACTCACCGCACCCAACGGACCGGCCCAACAGCGGGTCATCCGACGCGCGTTGGACGTCGCGGGCCTCACCCCCGCCGACGTCGACGCCGTCGAGGGCCACGGCACCGGCACCGTCCTGGGCGACCCGATCGAGGCCCAGGCACTGCTGGAGACCTACGGCCAGGAGCGCCCGGCGGACGGCAGCCCGCTGCTGCTCGGTTCCATCAAGTCCAACATGGGCCACACCCAGGCGGCGGCCGGAGTGGCGGGCATCATCAAGATGGTGCAGGCGATGCGCCACGGCACCCTGCCCGCGACCCTGCACGCCGACGAGCCCTCACCTCAGGTGGACTGGGACTCCGGCGCCGTCGCGCTGCTGACCGGCCCCACCGCCTGGCCCGCCCACGACCGCCCGCGCCGCGCCGGGGTGTCGTCGTTCGGCATCAGCGGCACCAACGCCCACGTGATCATCGAGGAGCCGCCCGCCACCACACCGCAGGACGCGCCCGAACCGGCCGGTTCCACGTCCGCCCCGATCGCCTGGCCGCTCTCGGCGCGGACCCCGGAGGCGCTGAGCGCCCAGGCGACGCGCCTGCTCAGCCACCTCGCGACCGTCCCCGACGACGCACTCGCCGCGACGGGCCACGCCCTCGCGACGACCCGCGCCGCCCTGGACCACCGCGCCGTCGCGCTCGGAGCCGGCCGCACGGAACTCACCGCAGCCCTGGAGGCGTTGGCCTCCGGCACGGGACCCGTACGGGACACGGTCAGCGAGGGCAAGGCCGCCTTCCTGTTCACGGGTCAGGGTGCGCAGCGGCTGGGGATGGGCCGGGAGCTGTACGAGGCCTTCCCGGTGTTCGCGGAGGCGTTCGACGCGGTGCTGGTGGAGTTGGATGCCCGGTTGGGGCGTTCGTTGCGTGAGGTGGTGTGGGGTGAGGACGCCGGCCTGTTGAACGGGACGATGTTCGCCCAGGCCGGGTTGTTCGCCGTGGAGACGGCGTTGTTCCGGTTGGTGGAGTCGTGGGGCGTGCGTCCGGACTTCCTGGTCGGCCACTCGGTGGGCGAGATCGCGGCCGCGCACGTCTCGGGTGCGTTGTCGCTGGCGGATGCGGCTGAACTCGTCGTCGCGCGTGGTCGGTTGATGCAGGCGCTTCCCGCCGGCGGGTCGATGGTGGCGGTGGAGGCGACGGAGGCCGAGGTGCTTCCACTGCTGAACGGTGAGGTGGGGATCGCGGCCGTCAACGGGCCCAACTCCGTGGTCGTTTCGGGTACGGAGGACGCGGTTCGCGGGCTGGTCGCGGCGTTCGAGGAGCAGGGCCGCCGGACTAGTGCACTGCGCGTCTCGCACGCCTTCCATTCGCCGTTGATGGAACCGATGCTGGCGGAGTTCGGGGCGGTGGTGGCCGGGCTGTCGTTCGGTGCCGCGTCGATCCCTGTCGTGTCGGGTGTGTCCGGGGATCTGGCGGAGGACTGGGGTTCGGCCGCGTACTGGGTGCGGCACGTGCGGGAAGCGGTGCGGTTCGCGGACGCGGTCCGGTTCCTGGAGGACCGCGGCGTCACCTCGTACATTGAGATCGGCCCCGACGCCGTGCTCAGCGGCATGGGCCAGAACTGTGTCCAGGACCAGGACGGGGCGGCGTTCGTCCCGTCGCTGCGCCGGAACCGGCCCGAGGCCCGCGAACTCCTGGCCGCCGTCGGCCGTGCCCACACCCGTGGCGTCACCGTCGACTGGGACACCCTCTTCGGCCTCCGCGGCATCGGACAGGGCCCGGACCTGCCCACCTACGCCTTCCAGCACGAGCGCTACTGGCTCGACCTGGCCACCGCCCCCGGCGATTTGGACGCGGTCGGCCTCGAAGCGGTCACCCACCCCCTGCTGAGCGCCGCCGTGGCGACACCCGACGACGGCGGGGTCGTCCTCACCGGACGGCTCGCCACCGCCACCCAGCCCTGGCTCGCGGACCACGGTGTACTCGGCAGCGTGCTGCTTCCCGGCACCGGATTCGTCGAACTCGCGATCCGGGCGGGCGACCACGTCGGCTGCGGCCGGATCGAGGAACTCCTCCTCGAAGCACCCCTGACCCTGCCCGCCAGGGGAGGCGTCGCGCTGCGCGTCGTCGTCGGCACACCGGACGCATCCGGCGCCTGCTCGGTCAGCATCCACTCGCGCGGCTCCACCGACCCCGACGCCCCGTGGACCAGGCACGCCCACGGCACCCTGACCCGCGAAGCGCCCGCCCCCGCCTTCGACCTGGTCCAGTGGCCGCCGGCCGGCGCCACCCCGGTCGACGTCGAGTCCGCCTACGAGCGGCTGCGCGAGCGCGGCTACGCCTACGGCCCCGCCTTCCAGGGCCTGCGCGCGGCCTGGCGGCGCGGCGACGACGTGTTCGCCGAGGTCGCCCTCGACGGTCCCGCCCGCGCCGAGGCGCCCGCCTTCGGACTGCACCCCGCACTCCTCGACGCGGCCATGCACGCCGATCTGCTGACGGACCCGGCCGCCGACGCGGCCACCCTGCTGCCCTTCTCGTGGAACGGCGTCACCCTGCACGCCGCCGGAACCCCCTCGCTGCGCGTCCACATCCAGCGGCTGCGCGGCGACGAGGTGTCCGCCATCATGGTCGCCGACGAGAGCGGCGCACCGGTCGCCACCGTGGAGTCACTCGTCTCCCGGCCGGTCTCGCCGGAGCAGATCGCGGCGGCCTCGGGCGGCGCACTGTCCGCCTCCCTCCACCGGATCGGCTGGCAGCGCACGGAACCGGCCACCGCGACGGCCGACGCCACCGCCGATACCGACGCCACCCCCGCGTACACCGTTCTGCACTGCCCGGCGTCGCCCGAGGGCGGGTACGTCCCCGACGCCGTGCGCGACCTCGCCCACCGGGTGCTCGACGAGATACGCGACCGGCTCGCGGACCCCGAGGCGGCCGACCGCCCCCTCGTCGTGGTCACCCGGCGCGCCGTGCCCGTACGGCCCGGCGAGGACGTGGACCCGGTGCAGGCCCCCGTATGGGGTCTGGTGCGTGCCGCGCAGGCCGAGAACCCCGGCAGGTTCCACCTGCTCGACGTGGACGGCCCGTCCGAGCCGACCGACGCCGAGCTCTCCGCCGCCGTCGCGTCCGCCGAACCCGAATCCGCCCTGCGCGACCATGAGTTGTGGGTGCCCCGGCTCGGCCGGGCCACCGCACCCGAGCCCGCCCGGCCCGCCCCGTGGGACACCGGGGGCACGGTGCTGATCACCGGAGGCACCAGCGGCCTCGGCGCACTCGTCGCCCGTCACCTGGTCACCGAACACGGCGTACGTCACCTCCTCCTGGCCGGCCGGCGCGGCAAGGACGCACCGGGTGCGCAGGCGCTCGCCGCCGAACTCACCGGCCTCGGCGCCCACGTCACGATCGCCGCCTGCGATGTGGCCGACCGCGACGCGCTGGCCGCGCTGCTCGCCGGGATCGACGCGGAACACCCGCTGCGCGCCGTCGTGCACGCGGCGGCGGTCGCCGACGGCGGACTGGTCGGCAGCCTCACGCCCGAGCGGTTCGACGCCGTCCTGCGCCCCAAGGCCGACGGCGCCTGGAACCTGCACGAACTGACCAGGGAGACCGACCTCACCGCGTTCGTCATGTTCTCCTCCGCCGGCGGCCTCGTCCTCGCCGCCGGCCAGGCCGACTACGCGGCGGCCAACGTGTTCCTGGACGCGCTCGCCACCCACCGCGCGGCGGCCGGACTGCCCGCGACCTCGGTCGCGTTCGGCATGTGGGAGGTCAGCACCGGCCTCGGCGGCGACCTCACCGAAGCCGACCTGGACCGGATGCGGCGGCTCGGCCTGCCCGCCCTCCCCGCCGACCGGGGCCTCGCGCTCCTCGACGCCGCCGTCGTCGCCGGGGACGCCGTCGTCGTCCCCCTCACCATCGACCCGGCGGCGCTCGCCGCCCGCAGCGACGAACTGCCCGCCCTGCTCCGCGGCCGGGTCCGTGCCCCCGCCCGCCGCACCGTCAAGGCGGCCGCCACCGGCTCCGCACTGGAACGCCGGCTGTCCGGTGCGACCCCCGACGAGCGGGCCCGCATCCTGCTCGACACCGTCCGCACCCAGGTCGCCGCCGTCCTCGGCCAGCCGAACCCCGAGGCGGTCGGACCCGACACGGCCTTCCGCGACCAGGGATTCGACTCCCTCGCCGCCGTGGAACTGCGCAACCTGCTGGTCGGCGCCACCGGGCTGCGACTGCCCGCGACGCTGGTCTTCGACTACCCCAACTCCCGTGCCGTGGCCGGTCATCTCGACACCCTGCTCACCGGCACGACCACCGCCGCTCCCGCCGCAGCCCCGCTCGCGGCCGTCGACGACGACCCGATCGCCGTGGTGGCCATCAGCTGCCGCTTCCCCGGAGGCGTCCGCTCGCCCGAGGACCTGTGGGACCTCGTCGCGGACGGCGTCGACGCCATCGGTGACTTCCCCGCCGACCGCGGCTGGGACGCCGACGCCCTCTACGACCCCGAACCGGGACTCCCCGGCCGCACCTACGTCCGCGAGGGCGGATTCCTCTACGACGCGGCCGAGTTCGACCCCGAGTTCTTCGGCATCATGCCGCGCGAGGCCCTCGCGATGGACCCGCAGCAACGCCTGCTGCTCCAGTCCGCGTGGGAGACCTTCGAGCGCGCCGGAATCGACCCGGAGACGCTGCGCGGCAGCCAGACCGGTGTGTACGCCGGTGTGATGTACCACGAGTACGGCAGCCGGGTCACCGACGTCCCCGACGACCTGGCCGGCTACCTCGGCAACGGCAGCGCGGGCAGCATCGCCTCCGGCCGCGTCGCCTACGCGCTGGGCCTCGAAGGCCCCGCCGTCACCGTCGACACCGCCTGCTCCTCCTCCCTGGTCAGCCTCCACATGGCCTGCCAGGCGCTGCGCACCGGCGAGATCGACCTCGCCCTGGCGGGCGGTGTCACCGTCATGCCGACCCCGGAGATCTTCGTCGACTTCAGCCGGCAGCGCGGTCTCGCCTCCGACGGACGCTCCAAGGCGTTCGCGGGCGCGGCCGACGGCACGAGCTGGGCCGAGGGCGTCGGCCTCCTGCTGGTCGAGCGGCTCTCCGACGCCCGCCGCAACGGACACCCCGTCCTCGCGGTCGTCCGGGGCAGCGCCATCAACCAGGACGGCGCCTCCAACGGCCTGACCGCCCCCAACGGCCCCTCCCAGCAGCGCGTCATCCGCAAGGCCCTGTCGGCCGCCGGACTCACCCCGGCCGAGGTGGACGCGGTGGAGGGACACGGCACCGGCACCCGGCTGGGCGACCCGATCGAGGCGCAGGCCCTGCTCGCCACGTACGGCCGGGACCGCCCCGCCGACCGCCCGCTGTGGCTCGGCTCGGTCAAGTCCAACATCGGGCACGCCCAGGCAGCCGCCGGGGTCAGCGGAGTCATCAAGATGGTGATGGCCCTGCGCAACGGCGTGCTGCCCCGGACCCTGCACGTCGACGAGCCGTCACCACAGGTGGACTGGGAGGCCGGCGGCGTACGGCTGCTGACCGAGCCGGTCACCTGGGCGGCGCGGGAGCGGCCCCGGCGGGCCGGGGTCTCCTCCTTCGGGCTCAGCGGCACCAACGCCCACGTCATCATCGAGGAAGCGCCCCGGCACGGCGCCGCCGCCGAACCGCAGCCCCTGTCGCTTCCCGCCGAACTCCTTCCGCCGTCCGCCGTACCGCTGCCCGTCGTACCGCTTGCGCTGTCCGCGCGGAGCGCCACGGCGCTCACCGCGCAGGCGGGGCGCCTCCTTGCCCACATGGAGGCGCACCCCGACGAGCTGCTGGTGGACATCGGCCATTCGTTGGCCACGACGCGTGGTGTGCTGGATCACCGTGCGGTGGTGATGTCCGGGGACCGTGACGCGGCGCTGCGCGCGCTGTCCGATCTGGCGGCCGGCCGGGAGAACGCGGACGTGGTCACGCCCACCGGTTCCACGGCGGAGGGCCTGACGGCCTTCCTGTTCACGGGGCAGGGTGCGCAGCGGCTGGGCATGGGCCGCGAACTGTACGGCGCGTTCCCGGTGTTCGCGGAGGCCTTCGACGCGGTGGTGGGGGAGCTGGACGCCCGGCTGGGGCGTTCGCTGCGCGAGGTGGTCTGGGGTGAGGACGCCGACCTGCTGAACGGGACGATGTTCGCCCAGGCCGGCCTGTTCGCCGTCGAGACGGCCCTGTACCGCCTGGTGGAGTCCTGGGGCGCGCGGGCCGACGTGCTGGCCGGGCACTCGATCGGTGAGATCACGGCGGCGCACATCGCGGGCGTGCTGTCACTGCCGGACGCGGCCGAACTGGTGGTGGCACGCGGCAGGTTGATGCAGGCCCTGCCGGCCGGCGGAGTGATGGTGGCGGTCGCCGCGTCGGAGGCGGAGGTACTTCCGCTGCTCAGCGACGAGGTGGGACTGGCCGCCTTGAACGGCCCGTCGGCCGTCGTGATCTCGGGGGCGGAGGCAGCGACGCTCGCCGTCGCGGAGCACTTCGCCGCGTCCGGGCGCCGGACCAAGCGGCTGAGCGTGTCGCACGCCTTCCACTCGCCGCTCATGGAACCCATGCTCGACGCGTTCCGGAAGGTCGCCGAGACACTCACGTACACCGCTCCCTCGATGCGCGTCGTGTCCCACGTGACCGGAACCGAAGCGACCGCCGAGCAGCTGACCTCGCCCGAGTACTGGGTCCGCCATGTGCGCGAGGCCGTCCGGTTCGCCGACGGCATCGCCCATCTCTCCGGCCAGGGCGTCACCCGCTTCGTGGAACTCGGCCCCGACGCGGTGCTCACCGCACTCACCGAGGCCACCGCACACCACACACCCGACACCCTCACCGTGCCCGTCCTGCGCAAGGGCCGGCCCGAGGTCGCCACCCTGCTCACCGCCCTCGCCCGGCTGCACGCCGCCGGGCCCGTCGTCCGCTGGGCCGACGTCCTCGAAGGCCGCGGCGGCCGCACGGTCGAGCTGCCCACGTACGCCTTCGACCGGACCACGTACTGGCTCGACGCCCCCGCCCCCGCCCCCGTCGGCGGCGACGTGACCGGCCTCGGCCAGACCGCCGCCGCGCACCCGCTGCTCAGCGCCGTCGTCGCCTCCCCGGAGGCCGGCGGCGTGGTGCTCACCGGGCGCCTCTCCGTCCGCACCCACCCCTGGCTCGCCGACCACGACGTCCTCGGGACCGTGCTGCTGCCCGGCACCGGCTACATCGAACTCGCCATCCGGGCCGGAGAGGAAGTCGGCTGCGAGGTGGTGGAGGAACTCACCATCGAGGCGCTGATGCCGCTCCCGCCGCACGGCGGACTCGCCGTCCAGGTCGTCGTCGACGCACCCGACGCGGGCGGGCGCTGCTCACTCGCCGTCTTCTCCCGCGCCGACGACGCCCCGGCCGGTGCACCCTGGAGCAAGCACGCCAGCGGTGTGCTCGCCCCGGGAACCGCACAGGCACCGCCCGCCGGCGCGTTCGCCCCCGCCCCGGCCGACTGGCCGCCCACGGGTGCGACCGAGGTCGACATCTCCGGTGTGTACGACTACCTCACCGGCCAGGGCTACGGCTACGGCCCCATGTTCCGGGGCCTGCGCGGCATCTGGTCCAGGGGCGCCGAGACCTTCGCGGAGGTGTCCCTGCCGGAGGACTCCCTCGACGTCGGGAAGGACTTCCGCCTCCACCCGTCCATCCTCGACGCGGCGCTCAGCGCGACCGACTTCATGGACGGCCGCCGCCCCCAGGACGTCGGCGGCACCCAGCTGCCGTTCGCCTGGTCCGGCGTCACCCTGCACGCCGCCGGCTCCTCCCGGCTGCGGGTCCGCATCACCGCCGTCGAATCCCACCGGTCACAGGGGTCGGACGCGGTACGCCTCGAACTCACCGACCCCGCCGGCACCCCGGTCGCCACCATCGACTCCCTCGTGGTCCGCCCCGTCACCGCGGCCAAGGTCAACGCGGCCGCCGCCGCGGGCGGCGGTGAGCACGAGGCCGTGTTCCACCTGGTCACCCAGCAACTGCCCCTCGGCGCCGCCGTCGCCGCGGCCACGGACCGCTGGGCGGTGCTCGGCACCGCCCCCGAGGGCACCTCTCCTGCCGGCCCCGGCACCGGCTACCCGGACCTCGCCGCCCTCGGCGCCGCCCTGACCGGCGGCGCCCCGGTACCCGACGTCGTCGTCCTGCCCGTACCGCCCGCCCCGGACCACGACGACATCCCGGCGGCCGTCCGCTCCGTGACCGGACACCTGCTCGCCACATTGCAGGCCTGGCTCGCGGACGAGCGGTACGCCCACTCCCGCCTCATGGTGGTCACCCGCGACGCCCTCCCCGTCGAGGAGAGCGACGCCGCCGCCGTGGACCTCGTCCAGGCACCGGTATGGGGCCTGCTGCGCTCCGCCCAGGAGGAGTACCCCGGCCGGTTCGTCCTCGTCGACTCCGATGGCACGGACCCGGCCCGCGAGTCGCTGCCCGCAGTGGCCGCGTCCGGTGAACCCGAGGCGATCCTGCGCGGCGCGGAGGTACGGGTGCCCCGACTGGCCCGGGTGGCAGCGGCAGCACCCACCACGCCCCTGCCCTGGGACGCGGAGGGGACCGTACTGATCACCGGAGGAACCAGCGGCCTCGGCGCCGTCGTCGCCCGCCACCTGGTGGAACAGCACGGCGTACGCCACCTCCTGCTCGCCGGACGACGCGGCCAGGACGCACCCGGCGCCACCGCACTCCGCGACGCACTGACCGGACTCGGCGCCACCGTCACCCTCGCGGCCTGCGACACGTCCGACCGTACGGCCGTGGACGCACTGCTGACCGCGATCCCGGCCGCGCACCCGCTGACGGCGGTGGTCCACGCGGCCGCCGTCATGGACAACGCGCTGCTCGCCGCCCTCACCCCCGCACAGATCGACACGGTGATGCGCCCCAAGGTGGACGCGGCCTGGAACCTCCACGAGGCGACACGCGGCCTCGACCTGAAGGCGTTCATCCTCTTCTCCTCCTGCGCCGGACTGGTCGTCGGCATCGGCCAGGGCAACTACGCCGCCGCCAACCGCTTCCTGGACGCCCTCTCCGCCCACCGCCGCGCCGCCGGACTACCGGGTACGGCACTGGCGTTCGGCCTCTGGGAGACCAAGACCGGACTCGGGGGCGGAGTCACCCATGCCGACCTGCGGCGCATGCGCACCATGGGGATGCCGGCCCTGCCGACCGCCGAAGGGCTCGCCCTGCTCGACGAGGCCCTGGGACTCGACCAGGCGGTGCTCGTGCCGATCCGGGTGGAGCGCGACCAGCACGCCACCGCCGAACCGCCGCACCTGCTGAAGGACGTGCTCGGCGCGCCGGAACGGCCCGCCGCCCGCAAGGAGGTACGAGCTCCCGCCGTCACCGCGGCGGCCGCCGCCCCTGCCACCGAACAGAGCCTGGAACAGCGGCTGTCGGGCATGAAGGCGGCCGAACGCAAGCGCACCGTGCTGGACGTCGTGCGCGAGCAGGTCGCCGGAGTCAGCCACAGCGTCCCGGCCACCATCGACGTCTCCAAGGGCTTCACCGAGCTCGGCCTCGACTCGCTCGCCGCGATCGACCTCCGCAACCGGCTCCAGAAGGCCACCGGCCTCCGGCTCCCGGCAACACTCATGTTCGACTACCCCAGCCCGATGGTGCTGGCCGACTTCCTCCTCGACGAACTCCCGCCGGGCATCGACGAGAACACGCCGGACGCGCAGTCCGCCGGAGCCGGAGCCGCATCCGCATCCGCATCCGCATCCGCATCCGCATCCGCACTCGCACAGAACGGATCGGGGACCGCGGAGGCCGACGCCGCCATCCGGCAGACCCTCGCGGACATCCCGGTCGACGCGCTCCGGGAGTCCGGCCTGCTGGACGCGCTGCTGAAGCTCGCCCCCCGACCCGCGACACCCGCACCGGCCCCCGCACAGGCCGGCGAAGCGATCAGGACCATGGACGTCGACGACCTGGTGCGCGCCGCGCTCGCGTCCGCCGACCCGACCCGGAACCCGAGCGAGGGCTGAGGACATCATGGAAACATCTGTAGAGCAGCTGGTGGCCGCCCTCCGCGCGACCATGGTCGAGAACGAACGCCTCCGCTCGGCCAACGACCGACTCACCGACGACGCCGGCGAGCCGATCGCGATTGTCGGGATGGCGTGTCGTTATCCGGGTGGGGTGGGTTCTCCGGATGAGTTGTGGGATTTGGTGGTGGAGGGTCGGGACGGTGTGTCGGGGTTTCCGGTGGATCGTGGGTGGGATGTGGAGGGGCTTTACGATCCGGAGCCGGGGAAGCCGAATCGTACGGTGACGCGTGAGGGTGGTTTCCTGTATGACGCGGCTGATTTTGATGCCGGGGTGTTCGGGATTTCGCCGCGTGAGGCGTTGGGGATGGATCCGCAGCAGCGGTTGCTGTTGGAGGCGTCCTGGGAGGCGGTGGAGAGTGCGGGGATCGATCCCCTCTCCCTGAAGGGCAGCCGCACCGGCGTCTTCGCCGGCGTCATGTACCACGACTACGGCCCCGGAACGAGCGACGGCAGCCTCGTCACCGGCCGCATAGCCTTCACCCTCGGCCTCGAAGGCCCCGCCGTCACCATCGACACCGCATGCTCGTCATCGCTCGTCGCCCTCCACTGGGCAGGACAGGCACTGCGCCGGGGCGACTGCTCGATGGCGCTGGTCGGTGGCGTGACGGTGATGACGACGCCGGACATGTTCCTCTACTTCAGCCACCAGCGGGGCATGGCGAAGGACGGCCGCTGCAAGTCCTTCGCAGCCGACGCGGACGGTACCGGCTGCTCGGAGGGCGTAGGCGTCCTCATGGTCGAACGCCTCTCGGACGCCCAGCGCAACGGACACCCCGTACTCGCGGTGATCCCGGGAAGCGCCATCAACCAGGACGGCGCGTCGAGCGGGATGACCACCCCCAACGGCCCCTCGCAGCAACGGGTGATCCGCGCGGCACTGGAGAACGCCGGCCTCTCGACCAACGACGTGGACCTGGTGGAGGCGCACGGCACGGGCACCCGGCTGGGAGACCCGATCGAGGCGCAGGCGCTGCTCGCGACGTATGGGAAGGGGCGCCCGGAGGGCGATCCGCTCTGGCTGGGCTCGTTGAAGTCGAACCTGGGCCACACCCAGGCTGCCGCCGGTGTGGGCGGCGTGATCAAGGCGGTGCAGGCGATCCGGCACGGCGTGCTGCCGAAGTCCCTCCACTCGCAGACCCGCTCGCCGCACGTGGACTGGGATGCCGGTGCGGTGGAGTTGCTGACGGAGTCGCGGGTGTGGCCGGAGCGGGATCGGCCGAGGCGGGTGGGTGTGTCGTCGTTCGGGCTGAGTGGGACGAACGCGCATGTGATTGTGGAGCAGGCTCCGGTGGTGGAGGAGCCGGAGATCGCCAGGTCTGCCGAACTGCCGGTGGTGCCGGTGGTGTTGTCGGCCCGGAGTGAGACGGGACTGTCGGGGCAGGCCGCGAAGCTGCTGGCCCGGGTGGCGGAGTCCTCTTCTTCGCTGGTGGATGTGGGTTTTTCGTCGGTGGTGTCGCGTGCGGTGCTGGAGCATCGTGCGGTGGTGGCGGCGTCGGACCGTGAGGAGCTGGTGCGGGGTCTGACCGCTCTTGTTGAGGGCGGGGTGTCGGCTTCGGTGGTGAGTGGGTCGGTGCGTCCGGCTGGTGCTACGGCCTTCCTGTTCACGGGTCAGGGTGCGCAGCGGCTCGGGATGGGTCGGGAGCTGTATGAGGCGTTTCCGGTGTTCGCGGGGGCCTTTGACGCGGTGCTGGTGGAGTTGGATGCTCGGTTGGGTGTGAGTCTGCGTGAGGTGGTGTGGGGTGAGGACGTCGGCCTGTTGAACGGGACGATGTTCGCCCAGGCCGGGTTGTTTGCCGTGGAGACCGCTCTGTTCCGGTTGGTGGAGTCGTGGGGCGTGCATCCGGACTTCCTGGTCGGCCACTCGGTCGGTGAGATCGCGGCCGCGCACGTCTCGGGCGCGTTGTCGCTGGGCGATGCGGCTGAACTCGTCGTTGCGCGTGGTCGGTTGATGCAGGAGCTCCCCGCTGGTGGGTCGATGGTGGCGGTGGAGGCGACGGAGGCCGAGGTGCTTCCGCTGCTGAGCGATGAGGTGGGGATCGCGGCCGTCAACGGGCCTCGTTCCGTGGTGGTTTCGGGTGTGGAGTCGGCGGTTGCTGATCTGGCGGGGAAGTTCGCCGGTCAGGGCCGTAGGACGAGTGTGCTGCGGGTGTCTCACGCTTTCCATTCGCCTTTGATGGAGCCGATGTTGGCGGAGTTCGGGGCGGTGGTGGCCGGGCTGTCGTTCGGTGCCGCGTCGATTCCGGTGGTGTCGGGTGTGTCGGGGGATCTGGCGGAGGACTGGGGCTCGGCGGAGTACTGGGTGCGGCATGTGCGGGAGGCGGTGCGGTTCGCGGACGCGGTGTCGTTCGTTGCTGCGCGGGGTGTGACGTCCTACGTCGAGCTGGGTCCGGATGGTGTGCTGAGTGGGATGGCGCAGCAGTCGGTGGATGCGGAGTCGGCTCTGTTTGTCTCGTTGGTGCGTAAGGGGCGTCCCGAGGTGGCTGCGGCTGTTGCGGCGCTGGGGCAGTTGCATGTGGCCGGCGTCTCGGTGGACTGGTCCCGGTTCTTTGAGGGTTCGGGTGCGCGTCGCGTCGATCTGCCGACGTATGCGTTCCAGCGTGAGCGGTTCTGGTTGGAGTGTGTGGGTGGTGGTGATGCTGGTGGTCTGGGTCAGGTGGTGGTTGATCATCCGGTGTTGGGTGCGGCGGTGGCGTTGCCGGATTCTGGTGGTGTGGTGTTGACGGGGCGGTTGTCGGTGGAGGGCATGGGGTGGTTGGCGGATCATGAGGTGTTGGGATCCGTGCTGTTGCCGGGGGCTGCGTTTGTGGAGTTGGTGGTGCGGGCTGCTGATGAGGTGGGTTGTGAGGTGGTGGAGGAGTTGACGTTGCGTGCGCCGTTGGTTCTTCCGGAGCGTGGCGGGGTGGCGTTGCAGGTGGTGGTGGGTGGTCCGGACGAGGTGGGGTGTCGTTCGGTGCGGGTGCATTCGCGTCGTGAGAGCGATGGTGCGGGTGCGGGTTGGGTGTTGCACGCGGACGGTGTGCTGGGTGCGGGTGAGGGTGAGTTGGTGCCGGCCTTCGACCTCACCGAATGGCCCCCGCCGGGCGCGGCCGCCGTACGGACGGACGATGCCTACGAACTGCTCCACCAGCAGGGTTACGTCTACGGCCCCGTCTTCCGGGGGCTCAAGGCCGTGTGGCGGCGCGGGGACGATGTCTTCGCCGAGGTCGAGCTGCCCGAGCAGGCACACGGGGACGCCGAACGGTTCGGTCTTCACCCCGCCCTGCTCGACGCGGCCATGCATGCTCTGGGAGTCGGTGAGGGCGTCACGGGCGATGAGCCGACCGAGCTTCCCTTCTCCTGGACGGACGTTTCCCTGCACGCCGCCGGTGCCCGCTCGCTGCGGGTTCGGCTGTCGCCCCAGGGCGTCAACAGCCTCTCGCTGAGCCTGGCGGACCAGGACGGTGCCCCTGTGGCCACGGTCGGCGGACTCATGTTCCGTCCGGTGTCGGTGGAGCAGTTGGGTGGGTCGGGTGTGGGTGGTGGGTTGCATGAGGTGGTGTGGCGGCCGTTGGTGTCGGCTGGTGTGGTGGATGGTGCTGGGGTGTCGGGTGCGGTGGTGTTTGAGGTTCCGTCGGTAGGTGCGGGCGTGGGTGTGGGTGTGGATCCGGTGGTGGGTGTGCGGTCGGTGTTGGGTGGGGTGCTGGACAGGGTGAAGGGGTGGTTGGCTGATGAGGGTGCTGAGGGTGCTGAGGGTGCTGTGGGTGGTCCGTTGGTGGTGGTGACGCGTGGTGGTGTGTCGGTGGGTGTGGGGGATGGTGTGGATGTGTGTGTGGCGCCGGTGTGGGGGTTGGTGCGGGCGGCGCAGGCGGAGAACCCTGGCCGGATCGTGCTGGTCGATGTGGATGCTTCGGGTGGAGTGTTCGCAGATGTTGCGGGTGTGGTGCTGGGCTCCGGTGAGCCGGAGGTTGCGGTGCGTGGCGGTGAGGTGTTGGTCCCGCGTCTGGTCGAGGTGCCGGCGGGTGCGGGTGATGGTGCGGGTGTGGCTGTGGGTGATGGTGTGGTGTTGGTGACGGGTGGGACTGGTGGTTTGGGTGGTTTGGTGGCGCGGCATTTGGTGGAGGTGTATGGGGTGCGGCGTTTGGTGTTGGCGGGGCGTCGGGGGTTGGAGGCTCCTGGGGCCGGGGTGTTGGTGGGGGAGTTGGTGGGGTTGGGGGCTGAGGTGTCTGTGGTGGCGTGTGATGTGTCGGATCGTGGTGCGGTGGTGGGGTTGGTTGAGGGTGTGGGTGCTGGGTTGGTGGGTGTGGTGCATGCGGCTGGTGCGGGTGATAACGGGTTGGTCGGGTCGATGGATGGGGCCCGGTTGGACCGGGTGTTGGGTGCGAAGGCTGATGGGGCTTGGTATTTGCATGAGTTGACGCGGGATCGTGGGCTGGCGTTCTTCGTGATGTTCTCGTCGGCGGGTGGTTCGGTGCTGGCGGCCGGTCAGGCGAATTACGCGGCGGCGAATGTGTTCCTCGACGCGTTGGCGGTGCACCGCCGCACGGAGGGTCTCCCGGCCACCTCACTCGCCTACGGCCTCTGGGACGTCGCCACCGGCCTGACCGAGGCCATCGACGACGACGCCCGACTCATGGCGGCACGCGGCCTGCCCGCCCTCGCCCCGGCCGACGCGCTCCGCCTGTTCGACGCCGGCCTGCGCTCCGGCCGGGCGGCGCTGGTGCCGCTCGCCATCGACGTACCGACCCTGAAGGCGCACCCCGGCGCACTGCACGCCCTCCTGCGGGACATGGTCCCCGCCGAGGCCGGCGCCCCCGTGGTCCGCACCCGCACGAAGGGTGCCGGCCCCGCCGCACTGATCGCCCGGCTCACCGGGCTGGGCACCGAGGACCGCGAACGGGCCCTGCTGGACCTGGTACGCGGCCACGCCGCCGCCGTCCTGGGGCACTCGGGCGCCGAAGCGGTCCCGGCCGAACGCGGATTCCTCGACATCGGATTCGACTCGCTGACGGCTCTGGAACTCAGGAACCGCCTGGGCGAGGTGACCGGCTGCCGGCTGGCGCCGACCCTGATCTTCGACTATCCCTCGGCCGCCGAGCTCGCCACGCACCTGCGGCAGACGCTCTTCGGCGAGGACACGCCCGCAGATGACCTCAGCGCGGCCACCGCGGACGAGCTGTTCGACCTGCTCGACGGCGACATTCTCGGCGGCGAAGCGTAACTCCCCTCCCGGCAGGCCTTGCGGGGGATGGCACAAGGGGTTCATATGAGCACCGACCGGAGACGAGGAGCGAGTGTGCTGAACCGGATAGTCGTCGTGGGTGCGGCGGCGGCAGGACTGACCGCGGTGGAGACGCTGCGCGCCAAGGGCTACGAGGGCGGGGTGACGCTCGTCGGCGACGAGGTCCATCCGCCCTACGACCGGCCGCCCCTCTCCAAGGAGTTGCTGAGCGAGGGGTGGGAACCCCCGAGCACCTGGCTGCGCAAGGAGGACGTGCTGGCCGCCGTCGATGCCGACCTGCGCCTCGGCTGCCGGGCCACCGGGCTGGACCGGGCGGCCAGGACCGTCACCCTCGCCACCGGCGAGCGACTGCCCTACGACGCGGCGATCATCGCGACCGGGCTTCGGCCGCGCAGGCTGCCGTACGGGGACGGCCTCCGGGGCGTCCACGTCCTGCGTTCACTGGACGACGCAGTCCGGCTGCGCGAGGCGCTCGCGGCGGGCCCGAGGGTGGCGGTGATCGGGGCAGGATTCCTCGGGGCGGAGATCGCCGCGACGGCGCGCGGGGCCGGGCTCGACGTGACGCTGATCGACACGAACGCCCAGCCTCTTGAACGCCAGGTCGGTGCCGGGATCGGCGAGCTCGTGGCCGGTATGCACCGCGAGCACGGGGTGCGGCTCGTTCTCGGCGCAGACGTCGTGGGGATGGCCCATGACGGCGGCAGCGTTCGCGGGGTCCAGTTGGCGGACGGCACCACCGTCGACGCCGACCTGGTCGTCGTCGCGATCGGCTCGGTGCCCGCCGTGGACTGGCTCGCCGGTTCCGGGCTGGCCCTGGGGGACGGGGTCCTGTGTGATGCCCACTGCCGGGCCGCCCCCGGCGTGTGGGCGGCGGGGGACGTCGCCAACTGGCCCCACCCGATGGTGGCCGGGGCCCGGGTCAGGCTCGAACAGCGGACCAACGCCGCCCAGCAGGCCATGGCGGTCGTCTCCAACCTGCTGGCCGGCGACGCGGGCGGGCAGCCGTACGCGCCCGTGCCGTTCGGCTGGACCCATCAGTTCGGGGAGAAGATCCAGACGATCGGCTGGTGCCCCCCGGACGCACGGACGGAGATCATCAGCGGGTCCACCGCGGACCGGGAGTTCGTCGCCGCGTACCACAGGGACGGAGTCCTCGTCGGCGGGCTGGGCTGGAACAGCGCGCGCGGCCTGCGGCAGTGCCGGCTCATGCTCGGCCGGCCGTCGACGGAACTGGCCGCCACGGTGAAGGCGCCGGCCCCCGCGGCGACATCCGTCTGACGGCTGAACCATTCGATCCAGGGGGCGGCGCACGAGTCCGGCCCTTCCCTCACTCTCACCGAGAGCGGTGTCGTACCGTCTCCCCACCTCGGTGTCATACCGGCTCCGCGTACCGCGGACCCGAGGCGTATACGATGCTCTATGCGTGCGTGATACGCATGGGAAGGCTTCCGATGAAGGCAGGCACGAGATGACTACTGGCGAGGGAAAGAGCACGGAAGGCGTCGGCCTGCCGAACAGCATCGCGGTGCTCTGGGAACTGCGGAACAGGGAGCAGCGCATCGCGCGGACCGGCCTGAGCGTCGAGCGCATCGTGTCGGCAGCGATCGAGTCGGCGGACGCCGACGGCCTGGCCGGGCTCTCCATGTCCCGGGTCGCCAAGAGCCTCGACTTCGGCACCATGTCGCTTTATCGCCACGTGTCGAGCAAGGACGAGCTGCGGCAGCTGATGCTGGACATGGCCTACGGCACCCCGCCCCGCATCGAAACGGCGGAGGGGGACTGGCGGGACGGCCTGGAGCAGTGGGCCCGCGCCTTCCAGGAGGTCTTCCGCCGCCACCCCTGGATGCTCCAGATCTCGGTCAGCGGACCGCCCCTGGAGCCGGGTCAGCTCAGCTGGCTGGAGTGCGGCCTGCGCACCCTGGGCGGCACCGCCCTGCGGCCGGACGAGAAGCTCTCCGTGATGATGCTGATGATCGGCTACGTGCGCAACATCGTGCAGATGTCGCTCGGCGTCGTCACCGAGGGCATCAGCGAGGAAGACCTGATGGCCAACTACGGCCGCGCGCTGGCCAAGTACGCCGACTCCGCGTCGTTCCCCGCCCTCGCCGAACTGCTGGAGGCCGGGGCGTTCGAGGAGCCCGACGACGACTTCACCTTCGGGCTCCAGCGGGTCCTGGACGGGGTCGAGGTGCTGGTCCGTATCCGCAACGGCGAGAAGCCGCTCACCTGACGGCCCCGTCGGCCGGTCCCGACACGGGACCGGCCGGCGGGGCCGCGGTAGCGGCCGGCCGTACGGCCATGCGGAAGGGGGCTGGTTCCCCACCCGACCGGGTGGGGAACCAGCCCCCTTCCGCTTCCTCGGCGCCCGGCGCCTCAGCTCGCGGCGGGCTCCATACGTCCCGCAGCGGGGACGGTCGCCGGTGCGTCCAGGTCGAGCGGATCGATCGGCTCGCCCGTCTCGATCGGCACCCTGCGCAGGAGTACGGCGACGATCAGGGCCACCACGACCATGGCGGCGGCTCCGGAGAGCGCGGCCACCTGGAGGCCGTGGGTGAAGGCCTCGCGGCTGGCGGCGAGCAGTTCGGAACCGATCGCGGCCGGCTGCTGGGCGGCGACGGTGGCGGCACCGCCGATGGTGTTGCGTGCCGCGCCCAGCGCCTCGCCGCCGAGGCCGGCCGGGTTCACCGCGTTCATGTCATGCCGATAGATGGCGGAACCGATGCTGCCGATGACCGCGAAGCCGAACGCGCTGCCGAACTCGGTGAACGTCTCCGAGGTGGCCGTGGACGATCCGGCGTGCTCCTTCGGCGCGGAGGTGACGACGATCTCCGCCGTGAGCGTCTTCGAGGCCGTCATGCCGGCCGCCATCAGCCCCACGCCCACCAGCAGGACGGCGACGTTCGACTCCACCGTGAGGCGGCTCAGTACGCCGAAGCCGACGGCCATCACCAGCATCCCGCTGGAGACCAGGTACACCGGCTTGACCTTGCGGGACAGGGCCGACACGACGCCGACCGCGATCCCGATCGCCGGCATCACGGCCATGGACCACAGGGCCGCCCGGAAGGGCGTCATGCCCAGCACCATCTGGAGGAACTGGTTGGTGAGGATGCTGACACCCATGAACGAGAACATCACCATCAGGTTGGTGATGATCGCGCCGGTGAAGCCGCCGTAGCGGAACAGCGAGATGTCGATGAGCGGGTGCGACGTCATGCGCTGGCGCTGCACGAACGCGATGAGCAGTACGAGGCCGACGGCGGCCCAGATCGCGGGATCGCGGGACCAGCCGTCCACGGCCAGCTCCTTGAGGCCGTAGATGAACGGCATGATGCCCGCGACGGAGAGGAACGCGCCGAGCACGTCCAGCTTGCCGCGCGAGGAGTCGCGCCGCTCCGGCAGCAGGATCGGGGCCAGGATCAGCACCAGCACCATCACCGGGGTGTTGATCATGAAGACCGAGCCCCACCAGAAGTTGTTCAGCAGCAGGCCGCCCACGACCGGGCCGATGGCCGCACCGGTGGCGAGGGTGCCGCTCCAGGCGGCGATGGCCGACTTGCGCTGCTTCGAATCGTGGAACATGTTGCGGATCAGGGCCAGCGAGGTCGGCGTCAGTGTCGCCGCGCCGAGTCCGAGCAGGGCGCGCGAGCCGATGAGCATCTCGGGGCTGTCGGCCGTCGCGGCGAGCGCGGACGCGACGCCGAAGACCAGGGCGCCGATGATGAGGAGCTTCCGCCGTCCGAAGCGGTCACCCACCCAGCCCATCGTGATCAGCGCGGCGGCCAGCACGAAGCTGTAGATGTCCATGATCCACAGCAGCTGGGTGGCGCTCGGCTTCAGCGACTCGCTGATGGGCGTGATCGCGAAGCCGAGTACCGAGATGTCAATGGCGATCAGCAGGGTGACCAGGACGATCACCACGAGGCCGAGCCATTCCTTGAGCCCCGCCCGGGGCTTGATTTCTGTCATGGCAAACGTCCATGCCTTCCTGCGTCATGACCCTGAGTACGTAACACGCTGAGCGTATCAGGTACGCGTAGGCGTGTCGCGTACCCAACGATGGCGGGCCGAGGCTCCCGAGCCCCGCCCCACAGCGGTTTCAGTGCGTTCGGCCGAGCAGTTCCCGCGCCCGGCGCAGCAGCGCCCGGCGGTCGATCTTCCGGTTGGTGTTGAGCGGAAATTCCGCGATGTGGAAGAAGTGCTGGGGCAGTACGGCCCTGGGGAGCGTGCGGCTCAGCTCGCGGGCCAGGACGACGGGTGGCACACGCTCCCCGGTGTGGAAAGCGGCCAGCGTGATGCCCTGCTCGGAGGGCATCGGCACCGCGACGCCGTCCTCCACCCCCGGGCACCGGCGCAGCGCCTCGTCGATCTCCGCCAGTTCGACCCGTACGCCACGCACCTGAACCTGCTGGTCCAGCCGGCCGAGGTAGAGCAACTGCCCCTCCTCGCCCAGCCGGATCCGGTCGCCCGTCCGGTAGTAGCGCACCCCGTCCCGGTCGAGGAACCGGCCCGCGTCATCGGCCGGGTCCAGATACCCGGCGGTGAGCTGAGGTCCCGCGATACACAACTCGCCCTCCGACGCGTCCGGTTCGCCGTCGGCGCCGAGCAGCATCCACGCGTGCCCCGCGTGCACCGGCCCGATCGGGACGACACCCGCGACCGCGATCCGCGGCGACGACTCACGCGACCAGCGGTGCCGGGTGATGGTGATGGTCAGCTCGGTGGGCCCGTAGAGGTTCTCGACGGCCGACCCCGGAGCCGCGTGCTGCCAGTCCGTCACGTCCTGGCAGGTCACCGCCTCGCCCGCGAAGAAACTCCAGCGCAGCGAGGGCAGGGCGCCGCCGGTGAGCCGGCCGGTGCGCCGGATCAGGCTGATCACGCTGGGGGTGGAGAACCAGACGGTGATGCCCTGTTCGGCGACGAAACCGGGGAGGTCCCGGTAGGCGCCCGCCGGAACGGGCACCAGCGCGGCGCCGGCGCCCCACGCGCAGAACAGGTCGAACATCGCGCAGTCGAAGTTCAGGTCGAAGTTCTGCGAGAACACATCGTGCGGACCGAAGTCGTACCGCGCGTCGAGCAGCCCGAAGTAGTGGGCGCCGTTGGCGTGCGTGACCGGCACGCCCTTCGGCCGGCCCGTGGAACCCGAGGTGAAGAGCACATAGGCGGTGTCACCGGGTGCGACCGGCCGGGGGTGCGCCAGGCGCGCCGCCGGATCCGGGACGATCCTCCCCTCGGCACCGTCCGCGACCGCCCCCTCCGCGGTCGCCCCGTCCAGCAGGGCGGGAAGCCCCACGCCCTCCGCCCGCAGCTTCTCCAGCACCGTGGCCGCCTCGGCGTCCACGATCAGCGCCTGCACCCCCGCCGCTTCGAGCATCTGGAGGGTGCGGAGCACAGGGAAGGAAGGCTGCAACGGAACCATCGGCACCCCGGTGAACAGGCAGGCCAGGATGCCCGTGTAGGCGTCGATGCCCTTGCCCGCGAGCACCCCCACCGCGGCCGGACGCTCCGGCAGCGCGGCCAGCAGCGAGCCCGCCCAGGTCAGCGCCCGGTCATACAGCTCCCGGTACGTCAGCGTGGCATCGCCGACGCGGATCGCCACCCCTTGCGGGGACCGCGCGAGCCCGCGCAGGAAACGGTCATAGAGGGCGTGGGCCGATGTCTGGTCCATGAGTGTTCCCCGGGTGACGGTGGACGGATGAGGTGGAGCGGTGCTCGATGCCCGCGAGGACACGCGCCGGCCGGCCGGCCGCCGGGGCGGACTCGGGCACACCGGGGCGCGGCGCCGGGCCCGCGATCCGCAGGAGGACCTCGGTGAGGTCGGCCCAGGAGCGGCCGGCCGGCGCGTGGTGCAGGGCGACCCGGGGATTCCTCGCGAGCCACTCCCGTACGTCACGGGAACGCGCCGCACCCTTCCCGTCCAGCAGCACGTGCAGCCTCGGGTAGGGATGGGCCTGGGTGACCGCGTCCAGGAGATTCAGGAAGGTGGCCGGCGCGGAGGCCCTCTCCGCCCCCGGACGGGCGCGGTCGAGCAGCGGGGGCCGGAGCCGTTCCTCGGGCCGGTGCCCCGTCCGGCCGTCCGCCCGCAGGACCACGGCGTTCCACGGCGACACGCGGCAGACACCGACGACACCGCGATGGGCACCGGGCGGCAGGGGCGGCACGGCGGGCAGCTGGAAGGACTCGGGACGGTGCGGCTGCACCCCCCACCTCCGCCACACCCGCGAAACCGTGGAGTGGGCGATCCCCAACTCGCCGGCGAGCAGCCGCGACGACCAGTACGGCGCCCGCAACCGGGCCGGCGGCAGACCGCCGTCGCAGAGCGTGGCGACGAGCACCGCCACCTCGTCCACCGTCGCGGGACGCCCCGGCCGGGGCAGATCGCCCAGTGCCGCGATGCCCGACTCGGCATACCGCGAACGCCACTTGAGAACGGTCGGACGGGACACCCGCAGCAGGGCGGCGACCTCCGTGTTCGAGGCACCCCCCGCGGCGAGCAGCACGATCCGCGCCCGCCGTACGAGCCCGGCCGGCGCGGTCGACATACGGGTCAGCGCTTCCAGCCGGGCCCGGTCGCCCTCGTACAGCCGCAAGGCCGGGACGCTATGCATGTCCGGCACTCAGCGCAGACGTTGCAGCGAGTTCCAGAGAACCGCCGGGGTCTCGAATATCTCCAGGGAGAGCGCCTCGTCGCGGAAATGCACCTCGTACGCGGATTCGAGGCCCGCGAGCAGCTCGATCATCCCCAGTGAGTCGAGACCGAAATCGCGCAGTTTCATGTCCTCGGTGATCGGCTCGTCCGGCGGAAGAAAGGACAACTGCTTCCGAAGGAGAATGTCGAACTGCTCATCCCACATGATGACTCCGGTTTCAGACGCGAAGGGGTGGATGGTTGTTCCGGGCTCGCCGGACCCCACCGGTACCGCAGCACGAAACCGCCTGCGGACAACGACGGATGGACGGAGACCGAAGGACAGAGACCGAAGGGACCGCCCGAGCACCGGCCGTACGGAAACGAATGGACGGGACCGGAACGGAGCCGGGAGAACAGCCGGCCGCCCACGTGCCCGGCAAGCTGGGGTACCGGCCCCCGACGCTAGCCCCGGCGGGCCCGAACCAGTACCCCTACCCGCCCCTATGAAGGCGCCGCACCGAGGACGTCCGCGCCGGTGGGCCCGGCGCCGGCCGACCGTGGACATACCCTCCGCCGCAGGTGGGACCGGCCGGGCGGCACCCCCGCCCGACGTGCGCAGCCCACCGGGGCGATCCGCGACCCCAGCCCGGCTCTGGGGTGGCCGGGGTGGGGCAGGGGGCCGGATTGTGGGGACCCCGGACACGACTAAGGGGTGGGCAAACAGGCCCGCCGACACGTAATTTTCGAGCGGTCCCACTCTTCTCTCTCTGCATTCCGCCATCTGCGCGGGTCCGCGGTCCGCTGAACGTCATGACACAGGAGGGCATGCTCGGTGAGTAACGAGGAAAAACTTCTCGAGTATCTGCGCCGGGCGACAGCCGACTTGCGTGACATGCGCAAGAGGCTCGCTGCCGCGGAACGCAAGTCCAGCGGCGAGCCGATCGCGATTGTCGGGATGGCGTGTCGTTATCCGGGTGGGGTGGGTTCTCCGGATGAGTTGTGGGATTTGGTGGTGGAGGGTCGGGACGGTGTGTCGGGGTTTCCGGTGGATCGTGGGTGGGATGTGGAGGGGCTTTACGATCCGGAGCCGGGGAAGCCGAATCGTACGGTGACGCGTGAGGGTGGTTTCCTGTATGACGCGGCTGATTTTGATGCCGGGGTGTTCGGGATTTCGCCGCGTGAGGCGTTGGGGATGGATCCGCAGCAGCGGTTGCTGTTGGAGGCGTCCTGGGAGGCGGTGGAGAGTGCGGGGATCGATCCCCTCTCCCTGAAGGGCAGCCGGACCGGCGTCTTCGCCGGCCTGATGTACCACGACTACGCACAGGGCACCGAGGCCTCCGCGACGACCGGCGGCAGCCTGGTCTCGGGCCGCGTCTCCTACACCCTCGGCCTCGAAGGACCGTCGGTCACGGTGGACACCGCGTGCTCGTCGTCACTGGTGGCCCTGCACCTGGGCGCCCAGGCGCTGCGGTCCGACGAGTGCTCGATGGCGCTGGTCGGTGGCGTGACGGTGATGACGACGCCGGACATGTTCCTCTACTTCAGCCACCAGCGGGGCCTGGCGAAGGACGGCCGCTGCAAGTCCTTCGCCGCCGACGCGGACGGCACCGGCTGCTCGGAGGGCGTAGGCGTCCTCATGCTGGAACGCCTCTCGGACGCCCAGCGCAACGGACACCCCGTACTGGCCGTGGTCCGGGGAAGCGCCATCAACCAGGACGGCGCCTCCAGCAGCATGACGGCTCCGAACGGACCGTCACAGCAACGGGTGATCCGCGCCGCGCTGGAAGGCGCGGGGCTGACCACCACGGACGTGGACCTGGTGGAGGCACACGGCACCGGCACTCGGCTGGGTGACCCGATCGAGGCGCAGGCGTTGCTCGCGACGTATGGGCAGGGGCGGGTCGAGGGTGATCCGCTGTGGCTGGGCTCGTTGAAGTCGAACCTGGGCCACACCCAGGCCGCCGCCGGTGTGGGTGGTGTGATCAAGGCGGTGCAGGCGATTCGGCATGGTGTGTTGCCGAGGACGTTGCATGTGGATGCGCCGACGCCGCAGGTGGATTGGGCTGCGGGTGCGGTGGAGTTGTTGACGGAGTCGCGGGCGTGGCCGGAGCGGGATCGCCCGAGGCGCGCTGGTGTGTCGTCGTTCGGGCTGAGTGGGACGAACGCGCATGTGATTGTGGAGCAGGCTCCGGTGGTGGAGGAGCCGGAGATCGCCAGGTCTGCTGAACTGCCGGTGGTTCCGGTGGTGTTGTCGGCGCGGAGTGAAGCGGGGCTGTCGGGGCAGGCCGGGAAGCTGCTGGAGCGTATGGACGCTTCCGCTTCCTTGTTGGATGTGGGTTTCTCGTCGGTGGTGTCGCGTGCGGTGCTGGAGCATCGTGCGGTGGTGGCGGCGTCGGACCGTGAGGAGCTGGTGCGGGGCCTGACGGCTCTGGCTGAGGGCGGGGTGTCGGCTTCGGTGGTGAGTGGGTCGGTGCGTCCGGCTGGTGCTACGGCCTTCCTGTTCACGGGTCAGGGTGCGCAGCGGCTGGGGATGGGCCGGGAGCTGTATGAGGCGTTTCCGGTGTTCGCGGAGGCGTTCGACGCGGTGCTGGTGGAGTTGGATGCCCGGTTGGGTGTGAGTCTGCGTGAGGTGGTGTGGGGCGAGGACGCCGACCTGTTGAACGGGACGATGTTCGCCCAGGCCGGCCTGTTCGCGGTCGAGACCGCTCTGTTCCGCCTGGTGCAGTCCTGGGGCGTACGTCCGGACTTCCTGGTGGGTCACTCGGTGGGCGAGATCGCGGCCGCACACGTCTCGGGTGCCCTGTCGCTGGCGGATGCGGCTGAACTCGTCGTGGCGCGTGGTCGGTTGATGCAGGCGCTTCCCGCCGGCGGGTCGATGGTGGCGGTGGAGGCGACGGAGGCCGAGGTGCTTCCACTGCTGAGCGATGAGGTGGGGATCGCGGCCGTCAACGGGCCTCGCTCCGTGGTGGTTTCGGGTGTGGAGGGTGCGGTTGCTGATCTGGCGGGGAAGTTCGCCGGTCAGGGCCGCAGGACGAGTGTGCTGCGGGTGTCTCACGCTTTCCATTCGCCGTTGATGGAGCCGATGTTGGCGGAGTTCGGGGCGGTGGTGGCCGGACTGTCGTTCGGTGCCGCGTCGATCCCTGTCGTGTCGGGTGTGTCGGGGGATCTGGCCGAGGACTGGGGCTCGGCGGACTACTGGGTGCGGCACGTCCGGGAGGCGGTGCGGTTCGCGGACGCGGTGTCGTTCGTCGCTGCGCAAGGCGTCACGTCCTACATCGAACTGGGCCCGGACGGTGTGCTGAGCGGGATGGCGCAGCAGTCGGCGGACGCGGAGTCGGCGCTCTTCGTCTCGTTGGTGCGCAAGGGCCGTCCCGAGGCGGCTACGGCTGTCGCGGCGCTGGGTCAGTTGCATGTGGCCGGCGTCTCCGTGGACTGGTCCCGGTACTTCGAGGGCTCGGGGGCTCGTCGCGTCGATCTGCCGACGTATGCCTTCCAGCGCGAGCGGTACTGGATGGAGGCGGAACTCGGGGGCAACGACCCCGGCTCGTTCGGCCTGGGCACGACCGATCACCCACTCCTGGGCGCGGCCGTCACTCTTCCCGGCACGGACGGGCCCGTGCTCACAGGCCGGCTCTCCCTCGACAGCCAGCCGTGGCTTGCCGACCACCGCATGGGCACGTCCGTACTGTTCCCCGGCGCGGGCCTGGTCGAACTGGCGCTCTGCGCCGGCGCGCAGGTCGGCTGCGACATGCTCGACGAGCTGACCCTCCAGGCGCCCCTGATACTGCCTCCCCGCGGCGGCGTCCAGGTCCGGGTCCGGGTAGGGGCCGACGACGGTACCGGCTCCAGGACCGTCACCGTGCACGCGCGGGACGAGGACGACGAAGCGGGCGACGCACCGTGGACCCTGCACGCCGACGGTGTACTGCTCCCGGACGCGCCGGCCCCCGTCCTCGACGCCACCAGCTGGCCTCCCGAGGGCGCGTCCCCGGTGGAACTGGGCGACGTGTACGCCGAGTTGGCCGGGCAGAGCTACGGCTACGGGCCCGCGTTCCAAGGGCTCGACGCGGCCTGGCGGCGCGACGGCGAGATCTTCGCCGAGGTGGCCCTGCCGGAGGGGGCGGCCTCCGACGCCGCGCAGTACGGTCTGCACCCCGCCCTGCTCGACGCCGCGCTGCACGCCTCGCTCCTCGACGGGGCCGACGCGACGCCCGGCGACGAGGGAACGGCGCGGCTCCCCTTCGCGTGGAGCGGCGTTCGCCTCCACGCCACGGGCGCGGCCCGGCTCCGGGTGAGGATCGCGCCGTCAGGACCCGACAGCATCACCGTGGACGGAGCGGACACGGACGGGCGCCCCGTGTTCTCCGTGGGCGCCCTCGTCACCCGGCCGGTGGCCGTCGCGGCGACGGCGGGGGCGACGCAGCGCGGTTCCCTGTACGCCGTGCGATGGACGCCGCTCACGCAGGCTCCCGCCCCCGTCGCACCCGCCTCCGCCGCCCTGAAATGGGACGACCGGAACAACGGCTCCCTGCCCGAGGCCGCCGTCCTCGTCTGGGAATGTCCGCCGCCCGTCGGTGACGTGGTGTCCGGGGCCCACGAACTGGCTGCCCGCGCCCTCGGAGTCGTACAGGAGTGGCTGACGGACGAGCGGTTCGCGGCCAGCCGGCTGCTCGTGGTCACCCGCGGCGCGGTCGCCGTGCCGGGCGAGACGCTCACGCATCCGGCGGCGGCGGCCGTCGCCGGTCTGGTGCGGTCCGCGCAGACAGAGAACCCCGGGCGAATCCTGCTCACCGACATCAACACCGTCACCGACTCCGATGTACCTGTGGACGTTGCCGCGGTCGCCGCCTCCGGCGAACCCGAGGTCGCGGTCCGGGAAAGCGGCATGTGGGCGCCCCGGCTGGTCCGCGTGGAGCGCCCCCTCCCGGCCGATGTCCCGTCGCGCTCCCCGTTCGGTGGCGACGACACGACCGTGCTGGTCACCGGCGGTACGGGCACCCTCGGCGCCCTCGTCGCACGTCACCTCGTCACCGTGCACGGCGTCCGGCGTCTGGTGCTCACCGGCCGCCGCGGGCCCGACGCGCCGGGAGCCGCCGAGCTGCGTTCCGAGCTGGCGGGCCTCGGCGCCGAGGTCACCGTCGCCGCGTGCGACCTCGCCGACCGGGAGGCCGTCCGGGCCCTGCTGAGCGCGCACCGGCCGACCGCGGTCGTCCACTGCGCGGGGGTCCTGGACGATGCCACCCTCGGCTCGCTCACCACCGACAGGCTGGCCCGCGTGCTGAGGCCGAAGATCGACGCGGCGTGGAACCTGCACGAACTGACGGCCGATCTGGACCTGTCCGCGTTCGTCCTCTTCTCGTCCGTGGCAGGGGTCCTCGGCAACCCGGGGCAGGCCAACTACGCGGCCGGCAACGCCTTCCTGGACGCCCTCGCCGCCCTGCGGCAGGGACTCGGCCTGTCCGGGCAGTCACTCGCGTGGGGTCTGTGGGCCGACGGCGACGGCATGGCGAGCGCGCTGGACGCCACCGATCTGCGGCGTATGAGCCGCTCCGGCGTGGAACCCCTCGCCCCGGTCCACGCCCTGGCACTGCTGGACGAGGCCGGGCAGTCGGACGAGGCACTGCTCGTCCCGGTCCGGCTCGACCTCAGGACCCTGCGCGCGGCCGAGCCGCCTTCGCCGATCCTGTCCGGCCTGGTACGCCGAAAGGCACGCGCGGCCTCCGGCGCACCCGCCCAGCAGCCCCGGTCCGGCCTCGCTGCCCTGTCGCCGAAGGAGCGGTCGCGGTCCCTGCTCGACCTCGTACGGGCCCAGGTGGCCTCCGTACTCGGTCACGGGTCGGCGGCCGACGTGGAACCCGACCGGGCCTTCACCGAGATCGGGTTCGACTCCCTGACCGCGATGGAACTGCGCAACCGGCTGGCCTCCGAGACCGGTCTGCGGCTGCCCGCCACCCTGGTCTTCGACCACCCCAACGCCCGCGCGGTCGCCGGGCAGCTGGACACTCTGCTCGCCGGCGACAACAGCGCCACCGCCACCGCCGCAGCCAACGGAGCCGCCGCCGCAGGGCCGTCCGCCGACGCCGACCCCGTGGTCATCGTCTCCATGGCCTGCCGCTATCCCGGCGGGGTGCGCTCGCCCGATGACCTGTGGCGGCTCGTCGACGACGGTGTCGACGCCATCACCGAGTTCCCCGGCAACCGGGGCTGGGACCTGGACCGGCTCTACGACCCCGAGTCCACCCGGCCCGGCACCTGCTACGTACGCCACGGTGGATTCCTGCACGACGCCGCCGACTTCGACCCCGGCTTCTTCGGGATCAGCCCGAACGACGCGCTGACCACCGACCCGCAGCACCGGCTGCTGCTGGAGGTGGCGTGGGAGGCGATGGAGCGGGCGACGATCGATCCGCTGTCGCTCAAGGGCACCACGACCGGCGTCTTCACCGGCACGATGTACCACGACTACGCGGGCAACAGCGCCGCCGGATCGCTGGGCCCCGGCCGGGTCTCGTACACCTTCGGTCTCGAAGGGCCCTCGTTGGCCGTCGACACCGCGTGCTCGTCGTCCCTGGTCGCACTGCACCTGGCAGCCCAGGCCGTGCGGTCGGGCGAATGCGGGCTGGCCCTGGTCGGCGGTGTGACCGTCATGTCGACCCCTGAGACGTTCATCGAGTTCGCCCGGCAGCGCGGGCTCTCCCGCGACGGCCGGTGCCGTTCCTTCTCGGCGGCCGCTGACGGCGCCGCCTGGTCCGAGGGCGCGGGCATGCTCGTCATCGAACGGCTCTCCGACGCCCGCCGCAACGGGCACCCGGTCCTGGCCGTCCTGCGCGGCAGCGCCGTCAACCAGGACGGTGCCAGCAACGGGCTCATGGCCCCCAACGGCCCGTCCCAGCAGCGCGTCATCCGGCAGGCCCTCGCGAACGCGGGCCTCGCGAGCGCCGATGTGGACGCCGTCGAGGCCCACGGCACCGGGACCACCCTGGGCGACCCCATCGAGGCGCAGGCCCTGCTCGCCACCTACGGCCAGGACCGGGCCGAGGGCAGGCCGCTGTACCTCGGCTCGATCAAGTCGAACATCGGGCACGCCCAGGCCGCCGCCGGCATCGCCGGGGTGATCAAGATGGTCGAGGCGATGCGGCACGGCGTCCTGCCGAGCTCGCTCCACCTGGACGAGCCCTCGCCCCGGGTCGACTGGGAGACGGGCGACGTCACCCTGCTGACGGCGCCGCGCCCGTGGCCCGAACTGGACCGGCCGCGCCGCGCCGGAATCTCGTCGTTCGGTATCAGCGGCACCAACGCCCACGTCATCATCGAAGCGCCGGAGGCCGCTCCCGGCGTCACTGACACCACCACCACCGCTGCTACCGCCACCACCACCGTGCCGTGGCTGCTGTCGGCCCGCGGATCCGATGGCGTGGCCCGCCAGGCCGGGCGGCTGCTGGCCCATCTGGAGTCCCGGCCGGGCGTGAGCACCCTGGACGTGGCCCACTCCCTGGCCACCACCCGGACATCCCTGGAACAGCGCGCCGCGCTCCTGGTCACCGACCGGGCCCAGGCCCTGCGTGACCTGGCCGTGCTCGCGGACGGCGGCTCCACCGCCTCGCTCGTGGTCGCGCAGGACACCGGCCGCCCCGCCGGCGGGCCGACCGCCTTCCTCTTCTCCGGCCAGGGCGCCCAGCGCCTCGGCATGGGCGAGCGGCTCCACCGCACCCACCCCGTCTTCGCGCAGGCCTTCGACGAGGCCGTCGCCGCGCTCGACCGCCACCTCGACCGGCCGCTCGCCGCCGTCATCCGCGAGGACGAGGCCGCGCTGAACCGCACCGGGTACACGCAGGCCGCACTGTTCGCCTTCGAGGTGGCCCAGTTCCGGCTGCTGGAGTCCTGGGGCGTCCACCCGGACTTCCTCGCCGGCCACTCCATCGGGGAACTGGTCGCCGCCCATGTCTGCGGGGCCCTGTCGCTCCCGGACGCCGCCCGGCTGGTCGCCGCGCGCGGCCTGCTGATGCAGGCGCTGCCGGAGGGCGGGGCGATGGCCGCGCTGCGGGCGAGCGAGGACGAGGTGGCACCGCTCCTCACCGGCGAGGCCGCCGTCGCAGCCGTCAACGGCCCCGAATCCGTCGTCGTGTCGGGCACCGCGGCCGCCGTGCGGGCCGTGACGGACCACTTCGCCGCGCTCGGCCGCTCGGCCAAGCCGCTGAAGGTGTCGCACGCCTTCCACTCGCCGCTGATGGAACCCATGCTGGCCGACTTCGCCCGCGCGGCCGCCGGGATGACGGTGACCGAACCGTCCGTCCCGCTCGTCTCCACCCTGACCGGAGACGTCGTGACGGCCGCCGAGCTCGCCGACCCTGCCCACTGGGTCAGGCACGTACGGGAAGCCGTACGGTTCGCCGACGCCGTCCGCACCCTGGACGAGGCAGGTGTCACCACGTACCTGGAGATCGGCCCGGACGCGGCGCTGTCCGCCCTCGGCCCCGCCTGTCTGCCCGAGACGACCGCCGCCGCGTTCCTGCCGCTCTCCCGCCGCGACCGCGACGAGGCGGCGGAACTGGTGGCAGCCCTGGCGCACGCCCATGTCCGTCATGTCCCGGTCGCCTGGGCGGAGTTCTTCGCCGGCAGCGGGGCGAGCCGCGTCGAGCTGCCGACGTACGCGTTCCGCCGTGAGCCGTTCTGGGCGCTGCCCGAACGCACCGGCGGCGACCTCACCGCCGCCGGACTCGGCGCGACGGAGCACCCGCTGCTCGGCGCGTTCGTGGCCCTCCCCGACGGCGGCGCCCTCCTGACCGGCCGGCTGAACCGTGCCGAACCGCCCTGGCTCGACGACCACGATCTGCTGGGGACACCCGTCCTGCCCGCCGCCGCCTTCGCGGACCTCGCCCTGAGCGCGGGAACGGAGACTGGCTGCCCCCGACTGGACGAGCTGACCGTGATGGCGCAACTGCCGCTGCCGGCCGGTCCCGGCGCCGCACTGCGGGTCACCGTCGGAGCACCCTCGGACGACGGCCGCCGTACGGTCGACATCCACTCCAGGGCCCAGGGCGCGGGGCCGGGGGACGACGACGCGGCCTGGGTCCGGCACGCACGGGGCATCCTCGCGCAGCCCACCGCCGAACCGGTCGCGGGAACGACCGCCTGGCCGCCGGCCGGGGCCGCCCCGGTGGACCCGGACGCCCTCTACGACCGGCTGTTCGCGGCCGGCCACGGTCACGGCGAGGCCTTCCGTACCCTCAACGCCGCCTGGCGGCGCGGGGACGAGCTCTTCGCGGAGGCCGTACTCGACGAGAACACCGCCCGCGAGCAGTGCGCGCTGCACCCGGCCCTGCTCGACGCCGCCGTCCAGCTGGCCCGCTTCGGGGCGCTGCGCGACGGAACGGAGCCGGCCGGCGGCGCGCCACTGAGCCCCGCGAACTGGACGGGCGTCCAGGTGCACCGCACCGGCGCCACCGAACTGCGGATACGGGTCAGGCCGACCGGCCCGGACCGTGCGTCGTTCGACCTCGCGGACGGCGAGGGGCGGCCCGTACTGACGGCCACCGACGTCACCTGGAAGCCGGTCACCCCGGCCGAACTGACCACCGGCGCACCCGTGGGCGCGCTCTACCGGCTGGAATGGGCGCCCGCGCCCGTCGACATCGCCGACCTCGGATCCAGGACCGCCGTGCTCGCCGCAGCCGGACCCCTCGACGACCCGCGCACCGGCCTCCCCTTCCCGGCCTTCGACCCGCGCGACCCCGGGGACGGGCCCGCCCCCGACTTCGTCCTGCTGCCGCTGTCCCTGCCGCTGCCCGTCGACGGCGGCGAGGTGCCGGAGGCCGTACGGGCCCACAGCGCCGAAGTCCTCCATCACATGAGGGAGTTCCTCCGCCACACGCCCGACGCGGGGACGACCAGGCTGGCCGTCGTCACCCGCCACGCCGTCGAGGCGGGGGACGAGGCACCGGACGTCCGGCACGCGGCCGTGTGGGGCCTCGTCCGGGCGGCACAGAGCGAGCACCCCGGCCGGTTCGTCCTCGCCGACGTGGACGGGCTGGACGCCTCCGCGACCGCGCTGCCGGACGCGCTGGCCACCGGCGCCGACGAACTCGCCGTCCGGGGCGGGACCGTACTCGTCCCGAAGCTGGTCCCGGCGCCGCCGGGCAGCGACGTGAGTACCCTCCCGCCTGGCGGCACGGTGCTCGTCACCGGCGGGCTCTCCGCGACGGGCGCCGCACTGGTCCGCCACCTCGTCACCGCGCACGGGGCCGGCCGCGTGATCGTCGCCGCTGGCGCCACCGCACCGGGGGAGACGGACGCGCTCACGGACGGCACCGCTGCCCAACTCGTCGTCAGCGACTGCGACCCCGCCGACCGCGACGCGCTCGCCGCCCTCCTGGCGGGCCTCCCCGACAGCCGGCCGCTCACCGCGGTCGTCCACACGGGCGCCGCCGGGCAGAGCGCACCGATCGGCGAACGCACCCCGCACCTCCTCGACGAAGCACTGCGCCACCACGCCGACACCGCCTGGAACCTGCACGAACTCACCGCCGGCCACGAGCTGTCGGCCTTCGTCCTGCTCACCTCGACCCACGGCCTCGTCCACGGAGCCGGGGCGGCCCACCACGCCGCCACACACACCTTCCTCGACGCCCTCGCCCGGCACCGGCACACCCTCGGCCTCCCCGCCACGGCCGTCGCGCTCGCCCCGGCGGACGCCACCGGCGGCCCCTCGGACGAGCACGGCGCACAGTCGGGCGTCGCGCCACGGGATTCCGGCACCGGGCTCCTGCCGCTGACCGTCGAGCGCACGACCGCGCTCCTCGACGAGGCGCTGCGCACCCGGACCGCCTCCCTGCTCGCCCTCCATCCCGACCAGGGCGCCCTGCGCTCCCCGGCGGGCCACCTGCCACCCGTACTCGACACGCTGGCCCGCACCCCGGGCCGCCCCGCGACCCGTCCGGGCACCGGCCTCTCCGCCGCCGCCGACCTGCACCGACGCCTCGCCGGGCGGGGCGAGGACGAACGCGGCCGCATCCTGCTGGAACTGGTCCGCTCACACGTCGCGACCCTGCTCGGCCACCCCACCCCCGAGGCGGTCGGCGCCGACCGGGCCTTCCAGGACCTCGGCTTCGACTCACTGGCCGCAGTCGAACTGCGCCGCCGGCTCGGCAGCGCCACCGGCCTCAGCCTCCCCGCCAGCCTCGTCTTCGACCACCCGGACTCCCGCGCCGTCGCGGCACACCTCACCGGACTGATCGGCGACGGATCCGACGAACAGGACGGAGCGAAGGCCCTGTTGGGGATGGTCGACCAGCTCGACGCGCTCCTCACCGCCGCACACCCCGAGGCCGGGGACCGCCCCCGTATCGCCTCCCGGCTGGAAGCCCTGCTGCGCCACTGGCAGGACACCCACGGCGACGACAGCGGCCGCACCGGGCAGAGGGACGACGACGCACTCGACTCGGTCACCGACGACGAGCTGTTCGACGTGCTGGACCAGGAGATCGGACTCCTCTAGTACGCCCACCGAGGGGCTCTCGCCCCGTCGCACACACCGCCGGTCACGGCACCGGTTCCGCCCGGCACGGCTGACACCCGCACCGAGATTGGTTGAGGAACAGATGGCAACCCAGGACAAGCTCCGCGACTACCTCCAGCGGGCCACGGCCGACCTGCGGCAGGTCAAGCGCCGTCTGCGGGAGGCCGAGGCCAAGGAGCACGAGCCGATGGCGATCGTCGGCATGAGCTGCCGCTACCCGGGCGGCGTGACCTCCCCCGACCAGCTGTGGGAACTCGTCGCCGAGGGCCGCGACGGCATCACGTCCTTTCCCGTCAACCGCGGCTGGGACGTGGACGGGCTGTACGACCCCGAACCCGCCACCCCCGGACACACGTACGCCCGCGAGGGCGGCTTCCTCCACGAGGCCGACCGGTTCGACGCCGACTTCTTCAGGATGAGCCCCAAGGACGCCCGCGAGACCGACCCCCAGCAGCGCCTGCTGCTGGAGACGTCATGGGAGGCGCTGGAACACGCCGGAGTGGACCCGCTCTCCCTGAAAGGCTCCCTCACCGGCGTGTTCGCCGGCGTCGTCTACCACGACTACGCCACCGACGGCGGCACCGGCGGCCTGGCCAGCGTCGCCTCCGGACGCATCTCCTACACCCTCGGACTCCAGGGCCCGGCCGTCACCGTCGACACGGCCTGCTCGTCCTCCCTCGTCGCCCTCGACTGGGCGGTCAAGTCGCTGCGCACCGGCGAGTGCGACCTCGCCCTGGTCGGCGGCGTCACCGTGATGGCCACCCCCACCTCCTTCGTCGGCTTCAGCCAGGAACGCGGCCTCGCCCCGGACGGCCGCTGCAAGTCCTTCGCGGCGGCCGCCGACGGCACCGGCTGGGGCGAGGGCGTCGGCATGCTCGTCGTCGAACGGCTCAGCGAAGCCCGGCGCAACGGACACCGGGTGCTCGCCGTGGTCCGGGGCAGTGCGGTCAACTCGGACGGGGCCAGCAACGGCCTCACCGCGCCCAACGGCCCGGCGCAGCAGCGGCTCATCCACCAGGCACTCGCAGCCGCCCAGCTCACCGCCGACCAGGTCGACGCGGTCGAGGCCCACGGCACGGGCACCGTCCTCGGCGACCCGATCGAGGCACAGGCCCTGCTCGCCACCTACGGCCGGGACCGCCCCGCCGACCGGCCGCTGTACCTGGGCTCGATCAAGTCGAACATCGGGCACGCCCAGGCGGCCGCCGGTGTCGGCGGAATCATCAAGATGGTGCAGGCCATGCGCCACGGCATCCTGCCCCGCACCCTCCACGTGGACGCCCCGACGCCCAAGGCCGACTGGTCCACCGGCAACATCTCCCTGCTCACCGAAGCCATCGCCTGGCCCGACCACGGACACCCCCGCCGCGCCGCCGTCTCCGCCTTCGGGCTCAGCGGCACCAACGCCCACGTCATCATCGAGGAGGCACCGGCGGCCGAGGAGGACGAAGCGGCGGCCCCGCCCACCGTGACGTCCTCGCTGCTCCCGCTGCCGCTCTCCGCCAGGACCCCCGACGCCCTGCGCGACCAGGCGAGCCGCCTGCTGGACCATGTGGAGGCGCACCCGGACCAGTCGTTGGCGGACGTCGGCTACTCGCTGGCCACGACACGTGCCGGGCTTGACCACCGTGCGGTGGTGGTGTCCGGCGACCGTGACGCGGCCGTGCGCGCGCTGTCCGATCTGGCGGCGGGCCGGGAATGCGCGGATGCGGTCACGTCGGCCGGCGCCGCCACTGACGGCCTGACTGCGTTCCTGTTCACGGGACAGGGTGCGCAGCGGCTGGGCATGGGCCGCGAACTGTACGAGGCGTTCCCGGTGTTCGCGGAGGCGTTCGACGCGGTGGTGGGGGAGTTGGACGCCCGGCTGGGGCGTTCGCTGCGTGAGGTGGTGTGGGGTGAGGACGCCGAGCTGCTGAACGGGACGATGTTCGCCCAGGCCGGCCTGTTCGCGGTCGAGACCGCTCTCTTCCGCCTGGTGCAGTCCTGGGGCGTACGTCCGGACTTCCTGGTCGGCCACTCGATCGGTGAGATCACGGCCGCGCACGTCTCGGGCGTGCTGTCGGTGGCGGACGCGGCCGAACTCGTGGTGGCGCGTGGCCGGTTGATGCAGGCGCTGCCGGCGGGCGGGGTGATGGTGGCGGTGGCCGCGTCGGAGGACGAGGTGCTTCCGTTGCTGAGCCAGGGCGAGGGCGAGGGCGAGGGCCAGGGCCAGGGCGAGGGCGGAGGCGGAGGCGCGGGTGTGGCGCTGGCGGCGGTCAACGGACCGTCGGCCGTGGTGGTGTCGGGGACGGAGAAGGAGACCCTTGCCGTCGCGGAGCACTTCACCGCGCTGGGGCGGCGGACGAAGCGGCTGAGCGTCTCGCACGCCTTCCACTCGCCCCTCATGGAGCCCATGCTCGACGCCTTCCGGGAAGTCGCCGCCCGGATGACGTATCACGCACCCCGGCTGCCCGTCGTCTCCAACGTGACGGGACGGCTCGCCGGGCCCGACGAACTGACCTCGCCCGACTACTGGGTCCGCCACGTCCGTCAGGCGGTCCGGTTCCGCGACGGCATCCGCACCCTGCACGCCGAAGGGGTCCGCGTCCTCATCGAGATCGGCCCGGACGCGGCACTCACCCCCATGGCGGCCGACTGCCTGGCGCCCGACGACGACACCCTCTGCGTCCCCGTCCTGCGCCGCGCCCGCGCCGAGGAACGCACCCTGGTCACCGCCGTGGCCCACGCCCACGCGCACGGCACCGCCGTCGACTGGAACGCCTTCTTCGCGGGCCGCGGCGCCCACCGCGTCACCCTCCCCACCTACCCCTTCCAGCGCCGCAGCCACTGGCTGGAGCGCCCCGAGGACCGGGCCGGCACGGACGGGGCCGCCGACCCCGCCGGAACCGCGTTCTGGGAGGCCGTCGACCGGCAGGACGTCGCCGCCCTCGCGGACCGGCTCTCGGTCACCGAGACCGCACTCGGCGAGATCCTGCCCGCGATGGCCCGCTGGCGCCGCCTCCACCAGGAGAGCGCCGCCCTCGACAGCCTCCGCTACCGCGTCGTCTGGCAGCCCGCCACCACGCAGGCCGCCCCCGCCACCGCGCTCGACGCCCCCTGGCTCGTCGCCGTCGCCGAAGGACACGCCGACACCCCCGCGGTCAACGCGATCCTGGCCGCACTCATCGAACGCGGCGCCTCCCCGCACGTCGTCGAGGCGGTCCCCGGACAGAGCCGCGCCGACCTCGCCGCCCGGCTCACCGCACAGCCCGCCGCCGGCGTCCTGTCCCTGCTCGCCCTCGACGGCCGCCCCGAACCCGCCCACCCCCACCTCACCCGGGGACTCACGGCCACCGTCGCCCTCGTGCAGGCCCTCGCCGGCATTCCGGACGCCCTCAGGCTCTGGTGCGCCACCCAGTCGGCCGTCGCCACCTCCAGCTCCACCGAGCTGACCGCCCCGGAACAGAGCCAGCTCTGGGGCCTCGGAGGCGGCCTCGCCCTCGACCACCCCGACACCTGGGGCGGCACCGTGGACCTGCCCGCCGAGCCGGGCCCCGCCGACCTCCACCGCCTCTGCGACGTCCTCTCGGGCGCCACCGGCGAGGACGCGGTGGCCCTGCGCGCCGACGGCATCCTCGCCCGCCGCCTGGTCCGCGCCCCCCTGGGCGACCGTGCCCCGAGCCGGGCCCGCCCGTCCCACGGCACCGCGCTGATCACCGGCGGCACCGGCGGCCTCGGCGCCCACGTCGCCCGTATGCTCGCCGCCGACGGCGTCCCGCACCTGCTGCTCCTCAGCCGGCACGGCGACGCGGCCGCCGGTGCCCGCGAACTCGCCGCCGAACTGGAGGAGAACGGGACCAGGGTGACCCTCGCCGCCTGCGACGTCACCGACCGCGCCGCACTGGCCCGGGTCCTCGACGCCGTACCCGCGGAACTGCCCCTGACCACCGTCGTGCACGCCGCCGGCGCCATGCAGCGCATGGCACCGCTCACCGAACTGACCGAGGACGAGTTCGCGGCCGTCGGCCACGCCAAGGTCACCGGCGCCCAGCACCTCGACGACCTCCTCGGCGACCAGCCCCTCGACGCCTTCGTGCTCTTCTCCTCAGGCGCCGCGGTCTGGGGCAGCGCCGGGCAGGCCGCCTACGCCGCCGCCAACGCCCACCTCGACGCCCTCGCGCACAGCCGCCGGGCCCGCGGACTCACCGCCACCTCCGTGGCCTGGAGCTCCTGGCAGGGCGGCATGGTCGACGCCGAACTCAGCGCCGTGATGGAACGCATCGGCGCCCCCGCCATGGACCCCCAACTCGCCATCGGCGCACTGCGGCAGGCCCTGGAGCACGACGAGAGCCACCTCGTCGTCGCCGAGTTCGACTGGTCCCGCTTCGCCCCCACGTACACGCTCGCCCGCCCCCGCCCCCTGCTCGACGCCCTCGACGACGTGACGCAGATCCTCTCCGCCGAGCCGGACTCCGCGTCCTCGGACGCGGACAGCCTGATGACCCGGCTCGCCGGGCTCTCCGCCGCCGAACGCGGCCGGGCGCTGCTCGACCTCGTACGCACCCGCGTCGCGACCCTGCTCGGCTACGACGCCGCCTCCCAGCTCGACCCGCAACGCGCCTTCGAGGACCTCGGCTTCGACTCCGTCGCCGCCGTGGAACTGCGCCAGGCCCTGACCGCGGCCACCGGCACCCGACTGCCCGCGACGCTGATCTTCGACTACGCCACCCCCACGGCGCTCGCCGAGCACCTGCACACCCGGCTCTTCCCCGACAGCGACGACACCGCGACGCCGATCCTCGCGGAGGTCGACCGGTTCGAGGAACTGATCGGCGCGCTCGGCATCGAGGAGATCCGCAGCAGCCGCATCACCTCACGGCTGCAGACCCTCCTCGACACACTGACCACCCTCCAGAGCGGCGAAACGGGGGTGGCCGGAGTGCGGGACACGCTCGACGAGGCCTCCGCCGACGACGTCCTCGCCTTCATCGACCAGGAACTCGGCCTCGCCTGACAAGGGCACGCTGCCGGCATCTGACCCAAAGGACTCGGTGAGACCGATATGGCCAACGACGAGAAGATCCTCGACTACCTCAAAAAGGTGACCGCAGACCTGCACCGCACCCGGCGCCGCCTCCAGGACGCCGAGGCCGCCGCGCAGGAACCCATCGCCGTCGTGGCCATGGGCTGCCGCTACCCCGGCGGAGTGACCACCCCCGAGGACCTGTGGCAACTGGTCGCCGAGGGCCGCGACGCCGTAACGGGCATGCCGGACGACCGGGGCTGGGACCTCGACCAGCTCATGGGCGACGACGCCTCGCAGCCGGGCACCAGCTACGTCCACCAGGGCGGATTCCTCCAGGGCGCGGGCGACTTCGACGCCGGGTTCTTCGGCCTCAGCCCCATGGAGGCGGAGGCCACCGACCCGCAGCAGCGCCTCACCCTCGAAGTCGCCTGGGAGGCCTTCGAACGGGCCGGAATCGACCCGGAGACCCTGCGCGGCGGCCGCGTCGGCGTCTACATGGGATCCGGCATCCAGGACTACGGCGACTTCCCCGAAGGCGTACCCGAGGCCGTCGAGGCCTACATGTCCACCGCACGGGCCGCCTCCGTCATCTCCGGCCGCATCTCCTACACCCTCGGCCTCGAAGGCCCGTCCTTCACCGTGGACACCGCCTGCTCGTCGTCGCTGGTCGCCCTGCACCTCGCCGCGCAGGCCCTGCGCCAGGACGAGTGCAGCCTCGCACTGGCCGGCGGAGTCATGGTCATGTCCACAGCTGCGCCCTTCGTCGCCTTCAGCAAGCAGCGCGGTCTCGCGCCCGACGGGCGGTGCAAGGCGTTCTCCGACGCCGCCGACGGCACCGGCTGGTCGGAGGGCGCGGGCATCGTCCTGCTGGAGCGCCTCTCCGACGCCCGCCGCAACGGACACCCCGTGCTCGCCGTCGTACGCGGCTCTGCCATCAACTCCGACGGCGCATCCAACGGCCTCACCGCGCCCAGCGGCCCGTCCCAGCAACGCGTCATCCGCCAGGCCCTCGCCAACGCACGCGTACCCGGCGCCCACGTCGACGTCGTCGAGGCCCACGGCACCGGTACCACCCTCGGCGACCCGATCGAGGCGCAGGCCCTGCTCGCCACGTACGGCCAGGACCGCACCGCCGAGGAGCCGCTGCGGCTGGGCTCGCTCAAGGCCAACATCGGCCACGCCCAGGCGGCGGCGGGCGTCGGCGGCATCATCAAGATGGTGATGGCCCTGCGCAACGGCCTGCTCCCCAGGACCCTGCACGTCGAACAGCCCTCCACCCACGTCGACTGGACCGCCGGCCACGTCAGCCTGCTCACCGAGGCCGAACCCTGGGCGCAGAACGGCCACCCGCGTACCGCAGGCGTCTCGGCGTTCGGGCTCAGCGGCACCAACGTCCACGTGATCCTCCAGGAGGCCCCGGCGCCGGAACCCGCCGCCGAACCCGCCACCACGGGCCGCGACAGCGCGACAGGCGCGACCACCGGGACAGGTGCGACCATCGGGACCGGCGACGGGAAGAGCGAGCAGCCGGTCGAAGGACAGCCGGCCACGGACAGCCGGACGGCGCCTTTCACCACGTCCGCCGCCACGCCCTTCACCGCGCCCGTCGCCCCGTTCCTCGTCTCGGGACGCAGCGCCGCGGGCCTGCGCGCCCAGGCGGCGCGACTGGCCTCCTTCGTACGGGACGGATCCGGAGCCGCCGCCCGGCCCCAGGACATCGGCCACGCCCTGGTCGCCACCCGCACCGCGTTCGAGCACCGTGCCGTCGTCCTCGACACCGGGACCCTCCCGGCCGCCGCCGCCGCCGCCGCCGCCGCCGACGCCGACGCCGACGACGACCGCGAGCCCACCCCTGCGTCCACTCCTCTGCTCACCGGCCTGGACGCACTCGCGGAGGGCGCCAAGGCGCCGCACGTGATCCGCGGCACCGCCACCGGCCCCGCCCAGGTCGCCTTCGTCTTCCCCGGCCAGGGCTCCCAGTGGGACGGCATGGCCGTCGAACTCCTCGAATCCTCACCGGTGTTCGCCGAGCGGATGCGCGAATGCGCCGAAGCGCTGGCCCCCTTCACCGACTGGGACCTCCTCGACGTCGTCCACCAGCGCCCGGGAGCGCCCACCTTCGACGAGGTCGACGTCGTCCAGCCGGTCCTGTGGGCCGTCATGGTCTCCCTCGCGGCCCTCTGGCGCGCGTGCGGTGTCGAGCCCGCCGCCGTCGTCGGCCACTCCCAGGGAGAGATCGCGGCCGCCTGCGTCGCCGGTGCCCTCTCGCTGGAGGACGGCGCCCGCGTCGTCGCGCTCCGCAGCCGGATCATCCGCCAGGACCTCGCCGGACGCGGCGGCATGATGTCGGTCGCGCTGTCCTCCGCGCAGGCCGAATCGGCGATGAGCGGCTGGGGCGACAGGCTTCAGATCGCCGTGGTCAACAGCCCCTCCTCCACCGTCGTGTGCGGCGAGAAGGAAGCCCTCGACGAGCTGTACACCCACCTGGAGACACAGGGCGTACAGGCCCGCCGCATCCCGGTGGACTACGCCTCGCACTCGGTGTTCGTCGAGGAGATACGCGACCGCCTGCTGGCGGACATCGCGGAGGTCACCCCCCGCCCGTCCACCACGACCTTCTACTCCACGGTGACCGGCGGCCCACTCGACACCACCGCACTCGACGCCGGCTACTGGTACGAGAACCTGCGCCGCACCGTGCGCTTCGAGGACACCACCCGGGCCATGCTCGACGACGGGTTCACCCTCTTCGTCGAGGCCAGCCCCCACCCGGGCCTCTTCATCGCCCTCGGCGAGACCGTCGCCGCCGGCTCGGCCACCGCCACCGCCGTCGGCTCGCTGCGCCGGCACAGCGGCGGACCGGACCGCTTCGCCACATCGCTGGCCGAGGCCTACGTGCACGGCGCCCCGGTCGACTGGAGCCTCTTCTTCCCCGAGACCGCCGCGCCCGCCAACCGCGTGGAGCTGCCCACGTACGCCTTCCAACGCGAGCGCTACTGGGTCACCGCGCCCACCGGCGCCGGCGACGTGCTGACCGCCGGCCTCGAACCGGCCGGCCACCCGCTGCTCGGCGCACGGGTCTCCGCTCCGGACACGGACGCGCTCAGCCTGACGGGCCGCCTGTCCCTCGGCACCCACCCGTGGCTCGGCGACCACCGCGTGGGCGACTCCGCGTTCTTCCCCGGCACCGGACAGGTGGAACTCGTCGGCTACGCCGGTGACCAGGTCGGCTGCCCGGTGATCGACGAACTGACGCTGGAGGCACCGCTGATCGTCCCCGAGCGGGGTGGTGTCGCCGTACGTGTCACGGTCGGCACCGCGGCCTCGGACGGCCGGCGCCCGGTGACCGTGTACGCCCGTACGGACGACGGCGACCAGCCGTGGACCCGGCACGCGACCGGCGTCCTCGCGCCCGGCACCGCGACCTCGGGCGCGGGAACGCCCGACGTCGAGGACGCGGCATGGAGCGCCGGACAGTGGCCCCCGGCCGGTGCGGAGCCGGTGGACCTGGACGGCTTCTACGACGCAATGGAGCAGGAGGGCCTCCGCTACGGCCCCGTCTTCCGCGGCCTGAACGCGGCCTGGCGCACCGACGGCGACATCTACGCCGAGGTCGCCCTCCCCACCGGAACACCCGCGACGGACTTCCGGCTCCACCCGGCGCTGCTCGATGCGGCGTTGCACGGGGTGGCGTTGTCGGGTGCGGTGGGTGGGGGTGCCGCGTTGCCGTTCGCGTGGTCGGGTGTGTCGTTGGGTGTGGTGGGTGCGTCGGTGGTGCGGGTTCGGGTGTCGGTGCTGGGTGAGGGCCGGGTGTCGGTGGTGTTGGCCGATGCGGGTGGTGCGGGTGTGGTGGCGTCGGTGGAGTCGTTGGTGCTGCGTTCGGTGGTCGGTGAGCGGCGTGCGGTGGCGGAGTCGGGTGTGTGGGGGGCGTTGTTCGGGGTGGAGTGGCCGGAGGTGGCGTTGCCGGACGGGGACGCGGTCGAGGGTGTAGGTGTCGGCCACTGGAGCGATCTGAAGAGCTCGTCGGGTGTGGTGCCGGATGTGGTGGTGTTCGATTCGCTGCGCGCCCGTGGGGTGGGGGTTGGTTCTGCGGGTGGTGTGCGGGATGCGGTGTGTGAGGTGTTGGGGGTGGTGCAGGAGTGGCTGGGTGATGAGCGGTTTGCCGACGCACGGTTGGTGGTGCGGACGGTGGGTGCCATCGCGTTGCCGGGCGAAGAGCTGACGGATGTGGCCGGTGCTGCTGTGTGGGGGCTGGTGCGGTCGGCGCAGTCGGAGAATCCGGGGCGGGTGGTGCTGCTGGACGGCGAGTTGGATGGTGTGGGTGGTCTGACAGGTGTGGCGCGGGTGGTGGCGCTGGGTGAGTCGCAGGTGGTGGTGCGGGAGGGCCGTGCGCACGTGGGCCGGCTGGTGCGTGCGGTGGCGCCGTCCGATGAGGGCGTGGGCGGCGTGGAGTTCGGTTCGGTGGGGACGGTGCTGCTGACAGGCGGAACCGGGACGCTGGGCCGGGTGTTCGCGCGTCATTTGGTGGTGGAGCGTGGGGTGCGGCGGTTGGTGTTGACGAGTCGTCGTGGTGGTCTGGCTGAGGGTGTGGGTGAGTTGGTTGAGGAGTTGGCGGGGTGGGGTGCTGAGGTGGTGGTGGAGGCGTGTGATGTGGCTGATCGGCAGGCGTTGGCGGGGGTGTTGGGGGCGATTCCGGTGGATCGTCCGTTGGTGGGGGTGGTGCATCTGGCGGGGGTGCTGGATGACGGGGTGATCGGTTCGTTGACGGCGGAGCGGGTGGGGGCGGTGTTGCGTCCGAAGGTGGATGCGGCGTTGAACCTGCATGAGCTGACGCGCGGTATGAACCTCGCCGCCTTCGTCCTCTTCTCGTCCGTGGCCGGCACCTTCGGCAACGCGGGGCAGGGCAACTACGCCGCGGCCAACGCGTTCCTGGACGCGCTGGCCACGTACCGCAGGGCCGAAGGGCTCCCCGCACAGTCCCTCGCCTGGGGCTTCTGGGACGAGGCCAGCGGCATGACCGGCAAGCTGTCCGGTGCTGAACGCTCCCGTATTTCCTCCGTCGGCGGCGTCTTCCCGATCTCCTCGGAACGAGGAGTCGCCCTCTTCGACGCCGCACTGCGGATGGACAAGCCGGTGGCGGTTCCGGTGCAGCTCGACCTCGCCGCCGTACGGGCCCAGGGGGACAGCAGCCGCGAACTCTTCCGCACGCTGGTCCCGGTCGTCACCCGGCGCAGGGCCACGGGCCACGCCGTGGCGAACGGCCTTCAGCAGCGGTTCGCGCGGCTCGCCGAGTCCGAGCGAGAAGGAGCGATGCTGGAGGTCGTCCTCGAACAGGTCGCCTCCGTCCTCGGATACAGCTCCCTCCAGGCCATCGAACCGGAGAAGGCGTTCAAGGACCTCGGCTTCGACTCCTTGCGGGCGGTGGAGTTCCGTAACGCGCTGGCCGAAGCCACCGCGCTCCGTCTCCCCGCAACCGTCGTCTTCGACTACCCCACCCCCGTGGCCCTGGCCCGCCACCTGCTGAGCGAGGTGGCCGGCGCCGACGCCCCCGCGACAGCCGCCCTCACGGCGGTGAGCCCGAACTCCGCCGCGCACACGGACGACCCGATCGTCATCGTGGGCATGGCCTGCCGCTACCCGGGCAACGTGGGCTCACCCGAGGATCTCTGGCAGGCCGTGGCCGAGGGCGCCGACCTCATATCCGACTTCCCGTCCGACCGGGGCTGGGACCTGCGGAAGATCTACGACCCGGAAGGCATCCGGCCGGACACCAGCTACGTCGCCCGTGGCGGGTTCCTCGACGACGCCCCCGGATTCGACCCGGCGTTCTTCGGGATCAGCCCGAACGAGGCCCTGATCATGGACCCGCAGCAGCGGCTGCTGCTGGAGACGTCCTGGGAGGCGTTCGAGCGGGCCGGCATCGACCCGCTCTCCCTCAAGGAGAGCCGGACCGGTGTATTCGCCGGGATGATGTACCACGACTACGCCCACAACGCGAGCACGGGCGGCATCGCCTCCGGCCGGATCTCCTACGTACTCGGCCTCGAAGGCCCGTCGATGACGGTGGACACGGCGTGCTCGTCGTCGCTGGTCGCACTGCATCTCGCGATCCAGGCGCTGCGTTCCGGAGAGTGCTCCCTCGCGCTGGCGGGCGGCGTGGCCGTCATGTCGGAGCCAGAGGTCTTCGTCGAGTTCAGCCGTCAGCGTGGGTTGGCGAAGGATGGTCGGTGCAAGTCGTTCGCGGGTGCCGCGGACGGTGCCGCGTGGTCCGAGGGTGTCGGGGTTCTGCTGGTCGAGCGTCTCTCGGACGCCCGGCGGCTCGGGCATGACGTCCTGGCCGTGGTGCGGGGCAGCGCGGTGAATCAGGACGGTGCGAGTAATGGGCTGACGGCTCCGAATGGTCCGTCGCAGCAGCGGGTGATTCGTGCGGCGTTGGCTGATGCGCAGATTTCGTCGGATCAGGTGGATCTGGTGGAGGCGCACGGGACGGGGACTCGGTTGGGTGATCCGATCGAGGCGCAGGCGTTGCTTGCGACGTATGGGCAGGGGCGGGTCGAGGGTGATCCGTTGTGGTTGGGGTCGTTGAAGTCGAATCTTGGTCATGCGCAGGCGGCTGCGGGTGTGGGTGGTGTGATCAAGGCGGTGCAGGCGATTCGGCATGGTGTGTTGCCGAGGACGTTGCATGTGGATGTGCCGACGCCGCAGGTGGATTGGGCTGCGGGTGCGGTGGAGTTGTTGACGGAGTCGCGGGTGTGGCCGGAGCGGGATCGTCCGCGTCGGGTGGGTGTGTCGTCGTTCGGGCTGAGTGGGACGAACGCGCATGTGATTGTGGAGCAGGCTCCGGTGGTGGAGGAGCCGGAGATCGCCAGGTCTGCTGAACTGCCGGTGGTTCCGGTGGTGCTGTCGGCGCGGAGTGAGAGCGGCCTGTCGGCGCAGGCGGGGAAGCTGCTGGGGCAGATCGATGCTTCCTCGTCGGTGTTGGATGTGGGCTATTCGTCGGTGGTCTCGCGTGCGCTGCTGGAGCATCGTGCGGTGGTGGCGGCTGCGGACCGTGACGAGCTGGTACGGGGCCTGGGGGCACTCGCTGAGGGTGGAGTGGCAGCGTCGGTGGTGCGGGGGTCGGCGCGTCCGGCTGGCAAGGTCGCGTTCTTGTTCACGGGTCAGGGTGCGCAGCGGTTGGGGATGGGTCGGGAGCTGTATGAGGCGTTTCCGGTGTTCGCGGAGGCGTTTGACGCGGTGGTGGGGGAGTTGGATGCCCGGTTGGGTGTGAGTCTGCGTGAGGTGGTGTGGGGTGAGGACGCCGAGCTGCTGAACGGGACGATGTTCGCCCAGGCCGGCCTGTTCGCGGTCGAGACGGCTGTGTTCCGGTTGGTGGAGTCGTGGGGGGTGCGTCCGGACTTCCTGGTGGGTCACTCCGTCGGGGAGATCGCGGCTGCGCATGTGGCGGGAGTGCTGTCGCTTGCCGATGCGGCTGAACTGGTGGTGGCGCGTGGTCGGTTGATGCAGGCGTTGCCGGCTGGTGGGTCGATGGTGGCGGTGGAGGCGACGGAGGCCGAGGTGCTTCCGCTGCTGAGCGATGAGGTGGGGATCGCGGCGGTCAACGGGCCTCGCTCCGTGGTGGTTTCGGGTGTGGAGTCGGCGGTTGCTGATCTGGCGGGGAAGTTCGCCGGTCAGGGGCGTAGGACGAGTGTGCTGCGGGTGTCTCACGCTTTCCATTCGCCGTTGATGGAGCCGATGTTGGCGGAGTTCGGGGCGGTGGTGGCCGGACTGTCGTTCGGTGCCGCGTCGATCCCTGTCGTATCGGGTGTGTCGGGGGATCTGGCGGAGGACTGGGGCTCGGCCGCGTACTGGGTGCGGCACGTCCGGGAAGCGGTGCGGTTCGCGGACGCGGTGTCGTTCGTCGCTGCGCAAGGCGTCACGTCCTACATCGAACTGGGCCCGGACGGCGTCCTGAGCGGGATGGCGCAGCAGTCGGTGGACGCGGAGACGGCTGTCTTCGTCCCCCTGGTGCGTAAGGGGCGTCCCGAGGTGTCCACGGCTGTCACGGCGCTGGGCCAGTTGCATGTGGCGGGCACTCCGGTGGACTGGTCCCGGTTCTTCGAGGGCTCGGGAGCCCGCCGCGTCGACCTGCCGACCTACGCCTTCCAGCACCAGAATTACTGGATCGTCGGCGAGCAGCGTGGTGCCGACCTCGAATCGATCGGGCAGGAATCCGCCGGCCACCCCCTTCTGAGCGCGGTCGTGACCTCGCCCGACACGGACAGTGTGATTCTGACCGGTCGCCTGTCCACCGGGGCCCAGCTCTGGCTGGCCGACCACGCGGTCGGTGACGCTGCCCTCTTCCCTGGCACGGGTTTCGTGGAGCTGGCACTGAGAGCAGCAGACGAGGTCGGGTACGCCGGGCTCGAAGAGCTGACCCTGGAAGCGCCCCTGGTGCTCCCGGAGCATGGTGGCGTCGCCCTCCAGGTCGTCGTCGGTTCCCCGGACGACTCCGGCCGGCGACCGGTGACCGTTCACTCGCGAGGCGAGGCGACGGACCTGCCGTGGGTGCGCCACGCCACCGGTTCGCTGATCGCCGTCGCTGCCGCGCCCGACGCCGAGGACGTGGCGTGGAGTGCGGGGCAGTGGCCGCCGGCCGGTGCGGAGCCGGTCGATCTGGACGGGTTCTACGCCGGCATGGCGGAAGCGGGTCTGCGCTACGGGCCGGCCTTCCGCGGACTGGGCGAAGCCTGGCGGACCGAGGACCACATCTTTGCCGAGGTGGGTCTCCCCGAAGGCACCGAGACCGGAACCTACGCCCTGCACCCCGCGCTGTTCGACGCGGCGCTGCATGGGGTGGCGTTGTCGGGTGCGGTGGATGAGGGGGCCGCGCTGCCGTTCGCGTGGTCCGGTGTGTCGTTGGGCGTGGTGGGTGCGTCGGTGGTGCGGGTTCGGGTCTCCGTGCTGGGTGAGGGCCGGGTGTCGGTGGTGCTGGCCGATGCGAGCGGTGGTGTGGTGGCGTCGGTGGGTTCGCTCGTGCTGCGCTCGGTGGGCGGCGCCCGGCGCGCGGCGGCCGAGTCCGGTGCTTGGGGGTCTCTGTTCGGGGTGGGGTGGCCCGAAGTGGCGCTGCCCGGCGCTGACGAGGCGGATGGCGTGGCCGTGGGCCACTGGAGCGATCTGAAGAGCCCCTCGGGTGTGGTGCCGGATGTGGTGGTGTTCGATTCGCTGCGCGCCGGTGGGGTGGGGGTTGGTTCTGCGGGTGGTGTGCGGGATGCGGTGTGTGAGGTGTTGGGGGTGGTGCAGGAGTGGCTGGGTGATGAGCGGTTTGCCGACGCACGGTTGGTGGTGCGGACGGTGGGTGCCATCGCGTTGCCGGGCGAAGAGCTGACGGATGTGGCCGGTGCTGCTGTGTGGGGGCTGGTGCGGTCGGCGCAGTCGGAGAATCCGGGACGTGTGGTGCTGCTGGACGGCGAGCCGGACGACCTCGCTGAGGTGGCACGGCTGGTGGCCCTCGACGAGTCGCAGGTGGTGGTACGCGAGGGCCGTGCGCACGTGGGCCGGCTGGAACGCGCCGTGTCTTCCGCCGCTGACAGGTCCGGCGTGGAGTTCGATTCCGCGGGGACGGTGTTGTTGACGGGTGGTACGGGGACGCTGGGCCGGGTGTTCGCGCGTCATTTGGTGGTGGAGCGTGGGGTGCGGCGGTTGGTGTTGACGAGTCGTCGTGGTGGTGCGGTTGAGGGTGTGGGTGAGTTGGTTGAGGAGTTGGCGGGGTGGGGTGCTGAGGTGGTGGTGGAGGCGTGTGATGTGGCTGATCGGGGGGCGTTGGCTGGGGTGTTGGGGGCGATTCCGGTGGATCGTCCGTTGGTGGGGGTGGTGCATCTGGCGGGGGTGCTGGATGACGGGGTGATCGGTTCGTTGACGGCGGAGCGGGTGGGGGCGGTGTTGCGTCCGAAGGTGGATGCGGCGTTGAACCTGCATGAGCTGACGCGCGGTATGAACCTCGCCGCCTTCGTCCTCTTCTCCTCGGCTGCCGGAGTACTCGGCAACCCAGGCCAGGGCAACTACGCCGCCGCCAACGCGTTCCTGGACGCGCTGGCCACGTACCGCAGGGCCGAAGGGCTCCCCGCACAGTCCCTCGCCTGGGGCCCCTGGGCGGACGGCGGCATGGTGGACGGCCTGCAGAGCGCCGACTCCCAGCGGATGCGCCGGACCGGTATCGAACCGCTCTCCGGCGAGGAAGGAACCGCTCTCTTCGACGCGGCCGAGACCTCCGGTGGGCCCGCGCTCGTCACCATGCGGGTCGACCTCACCGGGGCGGGGGCCCCGGAGCCGGACGACCTGCCCGACCTGTTCCGAGGACTGGTACGGCCCAGTGCCCACCGGCCCACCGACGCGTCGGCATCCGGTGCTGCGGCGTTCCGCCGGCGGATGACCTCGCTGACCGACGACGAACGCGCGGAGCAGGTGCTCGACCTCGTACGCGCCCACGCGGCCGCCATTCTCGGGTACGCGGGTCCCTCGGCCATCGAGCCGGACCGGGCGTTCAAGGAGCTCGGGTTCGATTCGCTGGCGGCGGTGGAGTTCCGCAATGGCCTGGCCCAGGCCACCGGACTCCGCCCCTCGGCCACGCTGGTCTTCGACTATCCGAACTCCCGCGCACTCGCCCAGCACCTGGCGGAGGAACTGCGCCCCGACTCTCCCACGGACGCCGAGGCCGTCGGGGAGGAGCGGGTCCGACGCATCCTGCAAGGAATTCCCCTGAGCCGGCTCAGGGACGCGGGACTGATGGAAGTCCTCTTCGAGCTCGCCGGTGCTTACGACGAGCCGGCGAACGAGGCCGAGGGTACGGACGAGCCCTCCGCCGACTCCATCGACTCGATGGATGCCGAGAGCCTGATCAGCATGGCGCTCGACGGATCCGGCCTTGACGACGCGACACAGGGAATGTGAGAGCCCCGATGAGTAATTCTGACGAGAAGCTGGTCGCCGCACTGCGGGCGTCGCTCAAGGAGAACGACCGACTGCGGGCCCACAACCGAAAGCTGTCCTCCGCGGCCCACGAGCCCATCGCCATCGTCGCGATGAGCTGCCGCTTTCCGGGCGGCGTCGAATCACCGGAGGCCCTGTGGCAGCTGGTGAACGACGGTGTGGACGCCATATCCGAGTTCCCGGAGAACCGCGGCTGGGACCTCGGTGCCCTCTACGATCCGGACGGCGAGCGACAGAACACCAGCTACGTCAACCAGGGCGGGTTCCTCCACACCGCAGACACGTTCGACCCGGCGTTCTTCGGGATCAGCCCGAACGAGGCCCTGATCATGGACCCGCAGCAGCGGCTGCTGCTGGAGACGTCCTGGGAGGCGTTCGAGCGGGCCGGCATCGACCCCACCACGTTGAAGGGCAGCAAAACCGGCGTATTCGCCGGAATGATGTACCACGACTACGCCCACTCCAGCGCCACGGGTTCCATCGCCTCGGGCCGGGTGTCGTACGTCTTCGGCTTCGAGGGCCCGTCGATGACGCTGGACACGGCGTGCTCGTCGTCGCTGGTCGCGATGCACCTGGCGGCCCAGGCGCTGCGTTCGGGCGAGTGCTCCATGGCACTGGCCGGAGGCGTGGCGCTCATGTCGACGCCTGAGGTCTTCGTCGAGTTCAGCAGACAGGGCGGCCTCTCCAAGGACGGCCGCTGCAAGTCGTTCGCGGGCTCCACCGACGGCACGAGCTGGTCGGAGGGGGCCGGCGTTTTGCTCCTGGAGAAGCTCTCCGACGCCCGCAGCAACGGACACCCGGTCCTGGCCGTCCTGCGCGGCAGCGCCGTCAACCAGGACGGTGCGAGTAATGGGCTGACGGCTCCGAATGGTCCGTCGCAGCAGCGGGTGATTCGTGCGGCGTTGGCTGATGCGCAGATTTCGTCGGATCAGGTGGATCTGGTGGAGGCGCACGGGACGGGGACTCGGTTGGGTGATCCGATCGAGGCGCAGGCGTTGCTTGCGACGTATGGGCAGGGGCGGGTCGAGGGTGATCCGTTGTGGTTGGGGTCGTTGAAGTCGAATCTTGGTCATGCGCAGGCGGCTGCGGGTGTGGGTGGTGTGATCAAGGCGGTGCAGGCGATTCGGCATGGTGTGTTGCCGAGGACGTTGCATGTGGATATGCCGACGCCGCAGGTGGATTGGGCCGCGGGTGCGGTGGAGTTGTTGACGGAGTCGCGGGTGTGGCCGGAGCGGGATCGGCCGAGGCGTGTTGGTGTGTCGTCGTTCGGGCTGAGTGGGACGAACGCGCATGTGATTGTGGAGCAGGCTCCGGTGGTGGAGGAGCCGGAGATCGCCAGGGCGGTTGAACTGCCGGTGGTTCCGGTGGTGTTGTCGGCCCGGAGTGAGACGGGACTGTCGGGGCAGGCAGGGAAGTTGCTGGGGCGTATGGATGCTTCCGCTTCCTTGTTGGATGTGGGTTTTTCGTCGGTGGTGTCGCGTGCGGTGCTGGAGCATCGTGCGGTGGTGGCGGCGTCGGACCGTGAGGAGTTGGTGCGGGGTCTGACGGCTCTGGTTGAGGGCGAGTCGTCGGCTTCGGTGGCGCGGGGGTCGGTGCGTCCGACGGGCAAGGTCGCGTTCCTGTTCACGGGTCAGGGTGCGCAGCGGTTGGGGATGGGCCGGGAGCTGTATGAGGCGTTTCCGGTGTTCGCGGATGCGTTCGACGCGGTGGTGGGGGAGTTGGATGCCCGGTTGGGGCGTTCGTTGCGTGAGGTGGTGTGGGGTGAGGATGCCGGTCTGTTGAACGGGACGATGTTCGCCCAGGCCGGCCTGTTCGCGGTCGAGACCGCTCTGTTCCGCTTGGTGGAGTCGTGGGGGGTGCGTCCGGACTTCCTGGTGGGTCATTCGGTGGGCGAGATCGCGGCGGCGCATGTCTCGGGTGCGTTGTCGTTGGGTGATGCGGCTGAACTGGTGGTGGCACGTGGTCGGTTGATGCAGGCGTTGCCGGCCGATGGGTCGATGGTGGCGGTGGAGGCGACGGAGGCCGAGGTGCTTCCGCTGCTGAACGGCGAGGTGGGGATCGCGGCCGTCAATGGTCCGCGTTCCGTGGTGGTTTCGGGTGTGGAGGGTGCGGTTGCTGATCTGGCGGGGAAGTTCGCCGGTCAGGGGCGCAGGACGAGTGTGCTGCGGGTGTCTCACGCGTTCCATTCGCCGTTGATGGAGCCGATGTTGGCGGAGTTCGGGGCGGTGGTGGCCGGGCTGTCGTTCGGTGCCGCGTCGATTCCGGTGGTGTCGGGTGTGTCGGGGGATCTGGCGGAGGACTGGGGTTCGGCGGAGTACTGGGTGCGGCACGTCCGGGAGGCGGTGCGGTTCGCGGACGCGGTGTCGTTCGTCGCTGCGCAAGGCGTCACGTCCTACGTCGAGGTGGGTCCGGATGGTGTGCTGAGCGGGATGGCGCAGCAGTCGGTGGACGCGGAGTCGGCGCTCTTCGTTTCGTTGGCGCGTAAGGGGCGTCCCGAGGCGGTCACGGCTGTCGCGGCGTTGGGGCAGTTGCATGTGGACGGCGTCTCGGTGGACTGGTCCCGGTTCTTCGAGGGTTCGGGGGCTCGTCGCGTCGATCTGCCGACGTATGCCTTCCAGCGCGAGCGGTACTGGATGGAGGCGGAGCTCGGGGGCAACGACCCCGGCTCGTTCGGCCTGGGCACGACCGATCACCCACTCCTCGGCGCGGCCGTCGCGCTGGCGGAGGCCGATGAGCTGGTGCTCACCGGAAGGCTCTCTCTGGCCACCCAGACCTGGATCGCCGATCACGGCGTGCTGGGCAGCGTTCTCCTGCCCGGCACAGCCTTTGTCGAACTGGCCGTCAGAGCCGGTGACGAGGTTGGCTGCGACCTCCTCGAAGAGCTGACGTTGCAGGCGCCACTCGTGGTCCCCGAAGAGGGCGGTGTCGCGATTCAGGTAGCGATCGGAGCAGCCGATCCGACGGGGCGACGCTCGGTCAGCGTGCACTCACGAGGCGAGGGCGCCGACCACGCGCCTTGGACGCGCCATGCGGAAGGCACCCTTGCCGTGGGTGCGGAGACCCCCGCCTCGGGCCTGGCTGTCTGGCCGCCGAAGGGCGCTACGGCGATCGACGTCGAAGGAGCCTACGACCTCCTTAACGAGCGTGGCTACGGTTACGGACCGGTGTTCCAGGGGCTCAAGGCCGCCTGGACCTCCGGGGAGGAGCTGTACGCGGAGGTCGCACTCCCCGACTCGGCGCACGACGACGCCCAGCGCTTCGGCCTGCACCCCGCTCTGCTCGACGCAGCCATGCACGTGGCGCTCATTGACGACGGTTCGGGGACCGACGAGTCGACCGTTCTGCCCTTCGCCTGGACCAACGTCGCTCTGCACGCGGCAGGGGCCTCGGCTCTCCGCGTCCGGATCGCCCCGGCCGGGCAGGACAGTGTGTCGGTCCTGGTGTCGGACGAAGCGGGTCAACCAGTGCTCAGCGTAGGCGCGTTGGTGTCCCGTCCGGTGTCGGTGGAGCAGTTGGGTGGGTCGGGTGTGGGTGGTGGGTTGCATGAGGTGGTGTGGCGGCCGTTGACGTCGGCTGGTGTGGCGGACGGTGCTGAGGTGTCGGGTGCGGTGGTGTTTGAGGTTCCGTCGGTAGGTGCGGGCGTGGGTGTGGGTGTGGATCCGGTGGTGGGTGTGCGGTCGGTGTTGGGTGGGGTGCTTGAGCGGGTGAAGGGGTGGTTGGCTGATGAGGGTGCTGGGGGTGCTGTGGGTGGTCCGTTGGTGGTGGTGACGCGTGGTGGTGTGTCGGTGGGTGTGGGGGATGGTGTGGATGTGTGTGTGGCGCCGGTGTGGGGGTTGGTGCGGGCGGCGCAGGCGGAGAATCCGGGCCGGATTGTGCTGGTGGATGTGGATGGCGATGCGGGTGCTTCGGGTGGGGTGTTCGCGGATGTTGCGGGTGTGGTGCTGGGTTCGGGTGAGCCGGAGGTTGCGGTGCGTGGTGGTGAGGTGTTGGTCCCGCGTCTGGTCGAGGTGCCGGCGGGCGGGGGCGAGGGCACGGGTGTGGCTGTGGGTGATGGTGTGGTGTTGGTGACGGGTGGGACGGGTGGTTTGGGTGGTTTGGTGGCGCGGCATTTGGTGGAGGTGTATGGGGTGCGGCGTTTGGTGTTGGCGGGGCGTCGGGGGTTGGAGGCTCCTGGGGTTGGTGTGTTGGTGGGGGAGTTGGAGGGGTTGGGTGCTGAGGTGTCTGTGGTGGCGTGTGATGTGTCGGATCGTGGTGCGGTGGTGGGGTTGGTTGAGGGTGTGGGTGCTGGGTTGGTGGGTGTGGTGCATGCGGCTGGTGCGGGTGATAACGGGTTGGTCGGTTCGATGGATGGGGTTCGGTTGGACCGGGTGTTGGGTGCGAAGGCTGATGGGGCTTGGTATTTGCATGAGTTGACGCGGGATCGTGGGCTGGCGTTCTTCGTGATGTTTTCGTCGGCGGGTGGTTCGGTGCTGGCGGCGGGTCAGGCGAATTACGCGGCGGCGAATGTGTTCCTGGACGCGTTGGCGGTGCATCGCCGGGCGGAGGGGTTGCCGGCTACCTCACTTGCTTATGGGCTGTGGGCGGGTGCGGGGATGGGTGAGTGGCTGGGTGAGGCGGATTTGGAGCGGATGAGGCGTCAGGGGTTGCCTGCGTTGAAGCCGGAGCAGGGTCTCGCGTTGTTCGACGCCGGTCTCGCTTCGGGCCGGGCCGCCCTGGTTCCCCTGCCGATCGACGTCACCGCACTCCGTACCCGTACCGACACCATCCCCGCACTCCTGCGCGACCTCGTCCCCACCACCAGGCGACCCGCCGCACGCGCTGTGGCCGGCGCCGGCGCCGGGGCCGGAGGCGGGCAGGAACTGGTGCGCAGTCTGGCCGGTCTCGCCGCCGACGAACGAGCACGCAAGGTGCTGGAGATGGTCCGTGGCCGTGTGGCCAAGGTGCTGGGCCATGCGTCGGCCCAGGCAATCGAGGCGGACCGGCCCTTCCAGGAGCTCGGCTTCGACTCGCTCAGCGCGGTGGAGCTCCGTAACGAACTGAACCTGACGACCGGGCTCCGGCTCCCCGCGACGCTGGTCTTCGACTATCCGACCTCACGGGCTGTGGCGGCGTACATCGACGGCGAACTCGACGGAAGCGAGGTGCGGGAGGCGGAGCGGCCGAGCAGCAGCCCCGCCGTGCGCGACCTGGACGACGAGCCGATCGTCATCGTGGGCATGGCCTGCCGCTACCCGGGCGGAGTGACCTCGCCCGAGGACCTGTGGGATCTGGTCGACGCCGGCCGCGACGCGGTGTCGGGGTTCCCGCTCGACCGGGGCTGGGACATCGAGGGCGTGTACGACCCCGAGCCGGGAGTGCCGGGCAAGACCTACGCGAACGAGGGCGGTTTCCTCTATGACGCGGGAGACTTCGATCCGGCGTTCTTCGGCATCAGCCCGAACGAGGCCCTGATCATGGATCCCCAGCAGCGCCTGCTGCTGGAGGCGTCGTGGGAAGCCCTCGAACGTGCGGCCATCGATCCCCGCTCCCTGAAGGGGACCAGGACGGGAGTCTTCGCCGGCCTGATGTATCACGACTACGGCCAGGGAACAGAGGCCGCCGCGACCACGGGCGGCAGCCTGGTGTCCGGCCGCATCTCCTACACGTTGGGCCTTGAGGGGCCTTCCCTCACGATTGACACGGCGTGTTCGTCGTCGCTGGTGGCGTTGCACCTGGCGGCCCAGGCTCTGCGTTCGGGCGAGTGCTCCATGGCGCTGGCCGGCGGTGTGGCCGTGATGTCGACCCCGGACATGTTCGTCGAGTTCAGCCGTCAGCGTGGGTTGGCGAAGGATGGTCGGTGCAAGTCGTTCGCGGGTGCCGCGGACGGTGCCGCGTGGTCCGAGGGTGTCGGCGTTCTGCTGGTCGAGCGTCTCTCGGACGCCCGGCGGCTCGGGCACGACGTCCTGGCCGTGGTGCGGGGCAGTGCCGTGAATCAGGACGGTGCGAGTAACGGGCTGACGGCTCCGAACGGCCCATCGCAGCAGCGGGTGATCCGCGCCGCGCTGGAGAACGCCGGGCTGTCGTCTGCCGATGTTGATCTGGTGGAGGCGCACGGCACCGGGACCCGGCTGGGAGACCCGATCGAGGCGCAGGCGCTGCTCGCCACGTATGGGCAGGGGCGCCCGGAGGGCGATCCGCTCTGGCTGGGCTCGTTGAAGTCGAACCTGGGTCATGCGCAGGCGGCTGCGGGTGTGGGTGGTGTGATCAAGGCGGTGCAGGCGATTCGGCATGGTGTGTTGCCGAGGACGTTGCATGTGGATGTGCCGACGCCGCAGGTGGATTGGGCTGTGGGTGCGGTGGAGTTGTTGACGGAGTCGCGGGTGTGGCCGGAGCGGGATCGTCCGCGTCGGGTTGGTGTGTCGTCGTTCGGGCTGAGTGGGACGAACGTGCATGTGATTGTGGAGCAGGCTCCGGTGGTGGAGGCTCCGGCGACGGTTTCCTCGGTTGAGGTGCCGGTGGTGCCGGTGGTGTTGTCGGCGCGGAATGGGGCGGGGCTGTCGGGGCAGGCCGCGAAGCTGCTGGCCCGGGTGGCGGAGTCCTCTTCTTCGCTGGTGGATGTGGGTTTTTCGTCGGTGGTGTCGCGTGCGGTGCTTGAGCATCGTGCGGTGGTGGCGGCGTCGGACCGTGAGGAGCTGGTGCGGGGTCTGACCGCTCTTGTTGAGGGCGGGGTGTCGGCTTCGGTGGTTAGTGGGTCGGTGCGTCCGGCTGGTGCTACGGCCTTCTTGTTTACGGGTCAGGGTGCGCAGCGGCTCGGGATGGGCCGGGAGCTGTACGAGGCGTTTCCGGTGTTCGCGGAGGCGTTTGACGCGGTGCTGGTGGAGTTGGATGCCCGGTTGGGTGTGAGTCTGCGTGAGGTGGTGTGGGGTGAGGACGCCGACCTGTTGAACGGGACGATGTTCGCCCAGGCCGGCCTGTTCGCGGTGGAGACTGCTCTGTTCCGGCTGGTGGGGTCCTGGGGCGTGCGTCCGGACTTCCTGGTGGGTCATTCGGTGGGCGAGATCGCTGCCGCGCACGTCTCGGGTGTGTTGTCGCTGGCGGATGCGGCTGAACTGGTGGTGGCGCGTGGTCGGTTGATGCAGACGCTTCCCGCTGGTGGGTCGATGGTGGCGGTGGAGGCGACGGAGGCCGAGGTGCTTCCACTGCTGAACGACGGAGTCGCGCTGGCTGCGGTGAACGGGCCGCGTGCGGTGGTCGTTTCGGGTACGGAGGACGCGGTTCGCGGGCTGGTCGCGACGTTCGAGGAGCAGGGGCGCCGGACGAGTGTGCTGCGGGTGTCTCACGCTTTCCATTCGCCGTTGATGGAGCCGATGTTGGCGGAGTTCGGGGCGGTGGTGGCCGGACTGTCGTTTACTGCCCCATCCGTTCCGGTGGTGTCGAACGTGACGGGCGAGGTGTCGCAGGAGGTCGCGACGCCGGCGTACTGGGTCCGGCATGTGCGGGAGGCCGTGCGGTTCGCGGACGCGGTCCGGTTCCTGGAGGACCAGGGCGTCACGTCCTACGTCGAGCTGGGTCCGGATGGCGTGCTGAGTGGGATGGCGCAGCAGTCGGTGGATGTGGAGTCGGCTCTGTTTGTTTCGTTGGTGCGTAAGGGGCGTCCCGAGGCGGTCACGGCTGTCGCGGCGTTGGGTCAGTTGCATGTGGCGGGTGTTTCGGTGGACTGGTCCCGGTTCTTTGAGGGTTCGGGTGCGCGTCGTGTTGATCTGCCGACGTATGCGTTCCAGCGTGAGCGGTTCTGGTTGGAGTGTGTGGGTGGTGGTGATGCTGGTGGTCTGGGTCAGGTGGTGGTTGACCATCCGGTGTTGGGTGCGGCGGTGGCGTTGCCGGATTCAGGCGGTGTGGTGTTGACGGGGCGGTTGTCGGTGGAGGGCATGGGGTGGTTGGCGGATCACGAGGTGCTGGGATCCGTGCTGTTGCCGGGGGCTGCGTTTGTGGAGTTGGTGGTGCGGGCTGCTGATGAGGTGGGTTGTGAGGTGGTGGAGGAGTTGACGTTGCGTGCGCCGTTGGTTCTTCCGGAGCGTGGCGGGGTGGCGTTGCAGGTGGTGCTGGGTGGTCCGGACGAGGTCGGGTGTCGTTCGGTACGGGTGCATTCGCGTCGTGAGAGCGATGGCGCGGGTACGGGTTGGGCGCTGCACGCGGACGGTGTGCTGGGTGCGGGTGCGGGTGCGGGTGCGGGTGCGGGTGAGTCGGTGCCGGCCTTCGACCTCACCGAATGGCCCCCGCCGGGCGCGAACCGGGTGGAGGTCGCCGACATGTACGACCTCCTGGCCGAGCGTGGCTACGGATACGGCCCTGTCTTCCAGGGGCTCAAGGCGGCCTGGATCGACGGGGAGGAGATCTTCGCCGAGGTCGAACTCGACGACTCCGTACACGCGGATGCCCAGCGGTTCGGATTGCACCCCGCGCTTCTCGACTCCACCATGCACGCTCTCGGACTCCGAGCGGCCGAACTCGAATCCGGCCCGGCGGGGGACGACCGTCCCGCGCTCCCCTTCTTCTGGGAGGGCGTCCGCCTGTTCGCGTCAGGTCCGACCGCGCTGCGCGTGCGCCTCACGGGGGCCGGCGACGACACCGTATCCATGGCGATGGCTGACGCCGCCGGAGCACCAGTCCTCTCGGTCGACGGACTGACGCTCCGTCCGGTGTCGGTGGAGCAGTTGGGTGGGTCGGGTGTGGGTGGTGGGTTGCATGAGGTGGTGTGGCGGCCGTTGGTGTCGGCTGGTGTGGTGGATGGTGCTGGGGTGGCGGGTGCGGTGGTGTTTGAGGTTCCGTCGGTGGGTGTGGGTGTGGGTGTGGATCCGGTGGTGGGTGTGCGGTCGGTGTTGGGTGGGGTGCTGGACAGGGTGAAGGGGTGGTTGGCTGATGAGGGTGCTGAGGGTGCTGAGGGTGCTGTGGGTGGTCCGTTGGTGGTGGTGACGCGTGGTGGTGTGTCGGTGGGTGTGGGGGATGGTGTGGATGTGTGTGTGGCGCCGGTGTGGGGGTTGGTGCGGGCGGCGCAGGCGGAGAATCCGGGCCGGATTGTGCTGGTGGATGTGGATGCTTCGGGTGGGGTGTTCGCAGATGTTGCGGGTGTGGTGCTGGGCTCCGGTGAGCCGGAGGTTGCGGTGCGCGGTGGTGAGGTGCTGGTCCCGCGCCTGGTGGAAGTACCGGCGGACGGGGGCGAGGGCACGGGTGTGGCTGTGGGGGATGGTGTGGTGTTGGTGACGGGTGGGACGGGTGGTTTGGGTGGTTTGGTGGCGCGGCATTTGGTGGAGGCGCATGGGGTGCGGCGTTTGGTGTTGGCGGGGCGTCGGGGACTGGAGGCTCCTGGGGTTGGTGTGTTGGTGGGGGAGTTGGAGGGGTTGGGTGCTGAGGTGTCTGTGGTGGCGTGTGATGTGTCGGATCGTGGTGCGGTGGTGGGGTTGGTTGAGGGTATGGGTGCTGGGTTGGTGGGTGTGGTGCATGCGGCTGGTGCGGGTGATAACGGGTTGGTCGGTTCGATGGATGGGGCTCGGTTGGACCGGGTGTTGGGTGCGAAGGCTGATGGGGCTTGGTATTTGCATGAGTTGACGCGGGATCGTGGGCTGGCGTTCTTCGTGATGTTTTCGTCGGCGGGTGGTTCGGTGCTGGCGGCCGGTCAGGCGAACTATGCGGCGGCGAATGTGTTCCTGGACGCGTTGGCGGTGCATCGCCGGGCGGAGGGGTTGCCGGCTACCTCACTCGCTTACGGGCTGTGGGCGGGTGCGGGGATGGGTGAGTGGCTGGGTGAGGCGGATTTGGAGCGGATGAGGCGTCAGGGGTTGCCGGCGTTGAAGCCGGAGCAGGGTCTCGCGTTGTTCGACGCCGGTCTCGCTTCGGGGCGGGCCGCCCTGGTTCCCCTGCCGATCGACGTCACCGCACTCCGTACCCGTACCGACACCATCCCCGCACTCCTGCGCGACCTCGTCCCCACCACCAGGCGGCGCAGTGCGGTGTCCAGGACGGACGCGACGTCCCTGCGGCAACGATTCGCGCAGGCCGATCCGGCAGGGCAGGAGGCCCTCCTCAGGACGCTCGTCATGGATCGGGCGGCCGCACTCCTCGGCCACAGCAGCGCGGACGCCCTCGACGCCGAACGGGACTTCCTGGAGGCAGGGTTCGACTCGCTGAGCGCGATGGAACTCCGTAACGTCCTGATGAAGGACACCGGACTGCGGCTGCCTCCGATGGTGGTCTTCGACAGCAAGAGCCCGGCCGAGCTCGCCCGGATCCTGCGTACGGATCTCCTGGAGTCAGCGCCCCTCACGGCCGACGAGGCGGGGCCAGGCGGAGCAGGAGCCGCCGAGGGATCCGAGGGACCGGACGGGACGGAGCGCGCTTCCGCGTCCGGCGGGGCCGAGGCACCCTCGGTCGGCAGGGCGCCGGAGACACTCCGTGACCTGTTCCACTCCGCCGTCGTCTCCGGCCGCGCGGACAAGGGCTTCGCGCTCCTCCAGGCGGCCGCCGACGTCCGGCCCGGCTTCGCCTCGGTGGACGAGATCGACCGGCTGCCCACCGCGGTCCGGCTCGCGGACGCCTCCGAGGGGCCGCACCTCATCTGCCTCAGCACGCCGATGGCCACCGGGGGCGTCCACCAGCACGCACGTCTGGTGTCCCACTTCGGAGGCAGGCACAAGATCTCCGCACTGCCCGTCCCGGGCTTCCTCGCGGGCGAGAGCCTGCCCACGTCGTCCGACGCGGCCGTCCAGGCACTCGCCCGGAGCGTGCTGGACGCGGCTGACGGCCAACCGTTCGTCCTGCTCGGCTACTCGTCCGGAGGCACCCTCGCCTACGCCACCGCCGGACACCTGGAACGGGAATGCGGGGTACGCCCGGCGGGCGTCATCCTGCTGGACACGTTCAAGGTGCACGACGGCGGGAGCGACGGCGTCCCCCTCGACGGCCTCGCACTCGGCATGTTCGACAAGGAAGCGGTGTTCGGCCGGTTCGACAGCAGCAGGCTCTCCGCGATGGGCCGCTGGGTGGAACTGGTACCGCAGCTTCCGCTCACCCCGGTCGAGGCCCCGGTGCTCTTCGTGCAGTGCACCCAGTCCTTCGTGCCGGACGGGGATGACACGTCCCCCGACCTGGTCAGCGGCCGTGCCGAGCCCTGGGAGGCCGGCCACACCCTGCGAACCGTGCGCGCCAACCACTTCACCCTCGTGGAGGACCGCGCCGAGGAGACGGCGCACGTCATCGACGAGTGGCTGGCATCGGACGAGTGGCCGAAGACGCCGGGCCCGGTCAGCCCGAGCGGCCGGAGAGGCCGCGGCGACTGAGCACAAGACCCAAGACCAAGACCAAGACCCACAGCTCCCATCCGCAAACAGCGTGAGCGAAGCGAAGCGAGGCGAAGTGACGTGACTGTGGCACCCAGTACGAAGGGGACCCTGCCGTTCGGCGAGTACGAGACGTGGTACCGGGTGACGGGCGACCTCCGCTCCGACCGGCCCACCCTCGTCGTCGTGCACGGCGGCCCGGGATCGACCCACGACTATCTGCAGAACCTCTCCGACCTGGCCGACGACGGCTGGTCCGTCGTGCACTACGACCAGATCGGGAACGGCGGCTCGACGCATCTGCCCGACCGGGGAGCGGACTTCTGGACCGTGGACCTGTTCGCCGCCGAACTCGACAACCTGCTGACGGGCCTCGGGATCGCCGACAACTACGTACTGTTCGGCCAGTCCTGGGGCGGCATGCTCATCACGCACCACGCCGCGGCACGTCCGTCAGGCCTGCGCGGTCTGGTCATCGCCAACTCGCCCGCCTCCTATCCGCTCTGGCTCCAGGAGGCCAAGGTCCTGCGCGACCAGCTCCCGCCCGGCGTCAACGACACGCTGCTCCGGCACGAGGCCGCCGGAACCACCGAGACGGACGAGTACCACGGGGCCATGCGCACGTTCTACGAGCGCCACGTCTGCCGTCTCGAACCCTGGCCCCGTGACTACCTGGCCTCGTTCTACGAGGTGTACAACGACCCCACCGTCTACTACGCGATGAACGGCCCCAGCGAGTTCCACGTGAACGGCACGCTGCGCGACTGGTCGGTCATCGACCTCTGCCCGGACGTCGACGTGCCCACCCTGCTGATCTCCGGGCGCCATGACGAAGCCACACCCGCGACGGTGCAACCGTTCCAGGACCTCATTCCGGGAGCGCGCTGGGAGATATTCGAGGAGTCCAGCCACCTGCCGCATCTTGAGGAACCGGAACACTTCCGCCAGGTAATGAAGGTGTTCCTCCAGGAGATCGCCCCCGGCTGACCCCTGGGCGTCGCCGGCCGGCCGCGTCGGCGGGACGGCGACTCGTTGCATAGAGTGCTGACGATGTGTGAATGTGTGGCCGCAAGGCGATGACAACTGGGACAGTAGTGGTCAGGTAGTCGCAAGGCGTGTTCGGAGTGGAGCGCAAGTCCGGGCCGCCTGTCGTGGCGGGGTACCCCCGGGCACGGGTCCGGGGTTTCGTTGAGAGGGCGGTTGTGATGGTCACCGGTCGTGTGGTGCGGTTCGACGGCGTGAAGGGCTATGGATTCATCGCCCCCGATCATGGAGGCGAGGACGTCTTCCTGCATGTCAACGACCTTCGTATTCCCGAGGCCTCTCTCAGGCCCGGTCTTATGGTCGAGTTCGAGATCGAGCAGGGCGACCGGGGTCTGAAGGCGTCCTCGGTGCAGCTCGCCCCCGGCAGCGGCGGCGGTACCGGGTCCACGTCGGCTCCGGCGTCCGCGTTCTCGGGGCGTCCCGAGTCCCCGAGCAGGCAGGTCGCGGACGGCGACGACGTGTTGTGCGATGTCCTCAACTCGGAGGAGTACGTACGGGACGTCACGGAGGTGCTGCTGGAATCGGCACCCGGTCTCACCGCGGCGCACATCCTTCAGGTACGCCAAGGGATGCTGCAGTTCGCCAAGAAGCACGGCTGGGTCGAGGGCTGAGCCGGTTGCGCGGCCGGCGCTGTCGCCCGCCCCATCCCGGGGAGCGCGGACAGCGCCGGGCGTGTCGCCCGCCGTCCGCAGTCCGCCGCCCGCCGCTCGTCGTCCGCCGTCCGTCGGCTGTGACGAACGGCACCGGCCCGCGGCCTGTCCGGTGCCGTGTTAGCGCCGGTTAACCTGCCTCTCATGACCGTATCCCTCGAAGTAAGCGGCGGCGTCGGCACGATCCGGCTGGACCGTCCGCCGATGAACGCACTGGACATCGCCATCCAGGACCGGCTGCGCGAGCTGGCCGAGGAGGCCTCCGGGCGCGACGACGTGCGCGCCGTGGTGCTCTACGGCGGTGAGAAGGTGTTCGCGGCGGGCGCGGACATCAAGGAGATGCAGGCGATGGACCACCCGACGATGGTCGTTCGGTCCAAGGCCCTGCAAGAGTCCTTCACCGCGGTGGCCAGGATCCCCAAGCCCGTCGTCGCGGCCGTCACCGGCTACGCGCTCGGCGGCGGCTGCGAACTGGCCCTCTGCGCCGACTTCCGGATCGCCGGCGACAACGCCAAGCTGGGGCAGCCGGAGATCATGCTCGGCCTGATCCCGGGCGCGGGCGGCACCCAGCGGCTCGCCCGTCTGGTGGGCCCGGCCAAGGCCAAGGACCTGATCTTCACCGGCCGCCACGTGAAGGCCGACGAGGCTCTCGCCATGGGCCTGGTGGACCGGGTGGTGCCCGCCGCCGAGGTGTACGAGCACGCGCACGCCTGGGCCGCCAGGCTGGCGAAGGGCCCGGCCCTCGCGCTGCGTGCCGCCAAGGAGGCCGTCGACGCCGGGCTGGAGACGGACATCGACACCGGCCTCACGATCGAGCGAACCTGGTTCGCCGGACTCTTCGCCACGGAGGACCGGGAGCGCGGTATGCGCAGCTTTGTGGAGGAAGGACCGGGCAAGGCCAAATTCCTCTGACCGAACGCCAGTTGGGAACAGATCGCGGCGCGTTCATCCGTGCGGGCGGATTAGCTGAGCCTTAAGACAACCTTAAGGCTCAGCGCTCCGCCCGTGTCGGCAAACCCATTCGGGCGCGGTGTTCGCGCAGGTCGGCGGGGGTGTGAACGAGGGCATTCTGCCACTGGCATATGCCAAGAGCTCTCTGTGGAATTGCTGATTCCGGGTTGGGGATTCCCTCGGAACGGCCACAGGGGGCCCGCCTTGCAGCCATGATGGTGTCCATGGCGGGCCTGGAGGGTGTGGAGCAGCCGCGACAGCGCAGCAGCGCGACAGCGGCACGGAGGATTCCGGCCGTCGAGGACGAACAGGCGTTCAAGGCGCTGGAGTTGTTCGGGAATCCGACGGAGGACGAAGTCCGGCTGCCCTCCCGTCCGGAGTCCGCGGCCACCGCGCGCCGGCTCACTTCCTGTGTGGTGCTGCGCCAGTGGGGGCTCTCCCCGCAGACCGGCGAGTACGCCGTTCTGCTCGTGTCCGAACTCGTCGGCAACGCGGTGCGGCACACCGGCGCCAGGGTCTTCGGTCTGCGGATGCTGCGCCGTCGCGGCTGGATCAGGATCGAGGTGCGTGACCCCTCGCGCGGACTGCCGTGCCTCATGCCCGTCCAGGTGATGGACATCAGCGGGCGGGGCCTCTTCCTCGTCGACAAGCTCTCCGACCGGTGGGGCGTGGATCTGCTGCCGCGCGGCAAGATCACCTGGTTCGAGATGCGGATCTCCGACCGCTGACGGCCCCTGGGTCATCGGCTCGGAGGGCTCCGGACGCACAGAAGCCCCCGGGTCCGCCGTGATGCGGCGCTGCGGGGGCTGCTGTGTGGGGGCCGTGAAATGGGGGGTGTGTTCACGGCCGCTTATGACGACCCGGCCCGGGTCAGTGCGGGTCGTGTCACCGACTATGGCAGACGGGCGACTCCATCGCCAAAGCCGCAAAATGCTCATCCAGTGATGAATCCGGGCAATCTCGCAATGAATCATAGGTGTGCTGGGTCACCTGCCTGGAAATCCATGAACGCCGACCAGTCATCGCGAGTGATTCATTGATCACCAAGGGGCCGGGTGGCGCGCATCCGTGTGACCTGCGAAAGCCGCGACAAGGGTCAACTGTCATTTTTCCGACATCTCGCACTTAATGTTCTGCACATGAACGACTCCGGCACACCGGTGCACCGCCGCAGCGCCCTGCGCGCAGGAGCTGGGGCCGCGCTCGCCGCGGCCCTCGCCACCGGTTGCGGGGACCGCGACACCGCCGGGACCTCGGCGAAGACCCTCACCCACCCGGCACCGAAGAAGCCGGCCGCCACCGCCGGAGCGCCCGCCCCCGCGCCCGCCCCGCGCCACTTCCCCGGGCAGCCGGTGCAGATCGGCCACGGCCCCCGCGACCGGGCGCGCGTCGCCCTCACCTTCCACGGCCAGGGCGACCCCGCCATCGCCCGGACCGTGCTGGCCGAGGCCGAACGGGCCCGCGCGCAGGTCACCGTCCTGGCCGTCGGCAGCTGGCTCGACGAGCACCCCGAGATGGCCCGCCGGATCCTCGACGGCGGCCACGACCTCGGCAACCACACCCAGCGCCACATCGACATCTCCTCGATGGGCGAGGCCCAGGCGTACGCGGAGATCACCGGCTGCGCCCAGCGGCTGCGCCGGCTCACCGGCTCCATCGGCACCTGGTTCCGGCCCTCGCGCACCCAGTACGCCACCCCGCTCGTCCAGCGGCTCGCCGTCCGCGCGGGGTATCCGCACGTCCTCTCGTACGACGTGGACTCCCTCGACTTCACCTCGCCCGGCGCCGCGGCCGTCACCCGCAAGGTTGCCGGGGAGATCCGTAACGGATCGGTGGTGAGCATGCACTTCGGCTACGCGGACACGGTCGCCGCGCTGCCCCTCCTTCTCACCGAACTCGACCGCCGCGGACTGCGTGCGGTGACGACCACGGAGCTGTTGACCTGATGCTTCCCTCCACCACGCGCACCGCGGCCCTGCTCGGGGGCGTCCTGCTCGCCGTACTCACCGGTTGCGGCACCCCCGCCGGAAAGGGGGCGTCGGACGCGGCCAGCGAGGCGGCCGCGCCACCCGCCAGACCCAAGCACATCACCCCGCCGGCGCCGCCCGGACTGGCCGGGATGCCGCCGGTGCTCGATCCGGCGAACGTGTACGCGGCCGACGCCGCGGGGAAGCTGTCGCCGACCGTCAAGGGCTTCCCGTCCCGGGTGTACGTACCCAACACCAACTCCAACACCGTGACGGTGATCGACCCCGCCACGTACAAGGTCATCAAGACCATCCCGGTCGGCCGCCAGCCGCAGCACGTCGTCCCGTCCTGGGACCTGAAGACCCTCTGGGTCAACAACGACCTCGGCAACAGCCTCACCGCGATCGACCCGGCGACCGGGAAGACGGGGAAGACGGTCGACGTCTCCGATCCGTACAACCTCTACTTCACCCCGAACGGCAAGTACGCCATCGTGATGGCGTCGATGGACCGTCAACTGGTCTTCCGCGACGCGCACACCATGAAGACGGCCAAGGCCCTCCCGGTCAGCTGCGCGGGCGTGAACCACGCAGACTTCTCGGCGGACGGCCGGTACTTCATCGTCTCCTGCGAGTTCTCCGGCGAACTCCTCAAGGTCGACACGGAGAAGATGAAGGTGGTGGGCCAGCAGAAACTGCCGTTCAAGGGCGCCATGCCGCAGGACGTGAAGCTGTCGCCCGACGGAAGCACGTTCTACATCGCGGACATGATGGCGAACGGCATGTGGGTGCTGGACGGAAAGAAGTTCACCACCCCGAAGCTGCTGCCGACCGGCAAGGGCTGCCACGGGCTCTACGTCAGCCGCGACGCCAAGCAGATGTACATCTCCAACCGCGGCGAGGGCTCCGTCTCCGTCTTCGACTTCGCACAGCGGAAGCTGGCGAAGAAGTGGCATCTGCCGGGCGGCGGCAGCCCCGACATGGGCGGGGTCTCCGCGGACGGCAAGGTTCTCTGGCTGACCGGGCGTTACAACTCCGAGGTGTACGCGATCGACACCACCAGCGGCAAGCAGCTCGCCCGGATCCCGGTGGGCAGCGGACCGCACGGCCTCGCCGTCTACCCGCAGCCGGGGCGCTACTCGCTCGGCCACACCGGCGTCTTCCGGTAGGAGGCCGCCCGCCTGCGTCTTCCGGTGGAAGGCAGCCTGTCGGCGTCCACCGGCAGAAGGCCGCGCCCGCCGGTGGCTCACCTCACCCCTCGATCAGCAGCGCCTCCGAGCCCACCGGCCGGTAGCCCGCCGCCTGGAACGTCCGCACACTGCGGGCGTTCCCCGGCGACTGCTGCGCCCACACCACCGTGTCGGGCACCAGATGCCGGGCCGCCCGCGCCAGCCGTTCGCCGAGCCGCTGCCCGCGCGCCTCCTCGGCCACCTCGATCGCGGTCTCCCAGCGCCCCGCGACACCGCGCCCGAGGATCAGCACACCGCCCTCAGTTCCCCAGACCCGCACCTCGTCACGGAACCTCATCGCCCGTGCCACCCGGGGGTGTTCGGGGTCCCGGATCTCCCGCAGCTCCACCTCCGGCGCGCCCGGCAGCGCGGGCGCGACCGTGAGCAGATCGATCGTGTTCATGTGCCGTCCGGTCCGGGCCAGCAGCGCGCCCAGGAAGTGCGGATTCATCGTCGCGGCGAGCGCGTCGCCCGGGGCGGCGGCCAGGGCGTCCCGCACCCACCGCGGGTCCTCGTCCGTGAACACCACCGAGTGCGCGGTGAACGCCAGCACCCCGGCATCCCGTACGTTCGGCTGCCGCACCACAGTCGTGGCCCCGTCCGGCGGCGGAAACCGCCCCCGCGCCGCGGCTGCCAGGATCCCCGCCAGTGCGTCGGTCATCGCGCCGTACTCTCCCCGCTCCGGGCCACCGTCCGCCGGGCGGCGGACGGACCTCCATGATCGACGACCGGCCGCCGCGATCGCCATCCGTCGCGCCCGTTAATCTGACCTTCGTCATACAGGCATTACGAAGGGGCGGAACAGTGGCGGACATCGAGTCGGCGCGCAAGGCGTTCGAGCGGTTCGACCTGAACGGCGACGGGCTCATATCGGCTGCCGAGTACACGAGCGTCATGGCTCAGCTGGGGGACCCCTATGTCACCGAGCCGGTCGCGCAGGCCGTGATCAACTCCCACGACGCGAACGGTGACGGGCTCCTCACCTTCGACGAGTTCTGGGCCGCGCAGAACAAGGGCTGACGGCCGAGGACCCCCGGCCGGCGGGCCGGGGGGCCACGGACCCGCCCCGATCACGAGCCGAACGGGACGGGCGAGACGGGCGGGCCGTCCGGGACGGACAGGTCGGACGGGACAGGCAGGTCGGACGGGACGGACAGGTCGGCGGACCCGTCCGAGTCGAAGGCCTCGTCCGGCGTCGCCACCGGGCGGAACACGTCGTGCAGCCGGCCCGCCCGCAGCAGTCGCAGGATCCTCGGGCAGTCGCAGACGAGCCAGAACCGCCCGTTCCGGTCCAGCGCCCGACGCCGGGCCCGGCACAGCAGCGTCAGCCCCGAGCAGTCGAGGAAACTCACCCCGGTCAGGTCCACCACCACATGCGGTGACCCGTCCGACGTGGCGACGTCCAGGGCCGGTGCGATGAGGGCCGCGGTCGCGATATCGATTTCGTCGCGCAGCGCCACCACCGTCCGGCCGTTCCTGCGGTACACGCGACCGCACGGCTCGGGCAGGGGGACCGGCGCGGGGGATGCCGTGGGGGACAGCCTCTCGGTCATGATGCCTCTCCTCGCAGCGCCGAATCCGCGGAGGCACCCGGGCCTGGGTGGCTGTCAGTGAGGTGACAGTCGGTGAACCTAACCCGAGGCTCGCGTCGGGTGGGGATGCAGAAACGTTCGAGCCTGCCGTAATGCGTCCTTCCGGGTGAATGTTCGATGGTGCCGTGGACGCCGGAAGGCTATTTGTGTGGTTGTCGTTCAGGAAAGGGGGTGGGCGGTGCTCCGCTCACGTGTGCCCGCACCCGCCCGCCGCGGGTCCGCGGCAGCCGTACTCGTCACGGCGGGGGCCTGCCTCCTGGCCTTGGCAGCCGCTCTGCTGGGCGTCACCGCCGTCGCCCGCGGCACCGGTGAACTGCGCATACCCGGCGCCGGAACCGCCACCCTGCTGCGTACGGTCCTCTTCGGCGCGCTCGCCGTTCACCTCGGCGGCCTCGCCGCCACCGCACTGGCCCGCTCCCTGCCCGGCCGGCCGGAGACCGCCCCACGCAGCTGGGCGGCGGCGGCCTCGGTCGCCGGGGCGCTGGCAGCGGCCGGACAGATCGTCAGGCTCGCCCGGGTCAGCGATCTCGGCCTCGTCGAGACCTACGGGACCCGCGAGGGCGGGCTGCTGCTGCTCACCGCCAACGGCTTCGCCCTCGCCGCGTGCTGCGCGGCGAGCAGACGCCCGGCACTGGCCGCCGCCCCGCTCGCGCTCGTCATCGGCGCGGAGGCGTTGCGCGCCCACCCCGAGGCGTACAGCCCGGCGGTGGGCGCCGCGCTCACCGTCGTCCACCTGACCGCCGCGTCGCTCTGGTGCGGCGGGCTGCTCCACGTGCTGCGCACCATGCGGCTGTGGCGGCGGACCGGGCCCGGCGCCGCCCGCGCGCTGCTCGGCCGCTACGCCCGGCTCGCCGGGTGGCTGTACGCGGCCCTGGCGGTGACCGGTACGTTCAGCGCCCTGCGCCGGCTGCCGCTGGACACCGTGCTCACCTCGGCGTACGGGCGCACCCTGCTGGTCAAGCTGGTGCTGATGGCCGTGGTGAGCGCGCTGGCGCTCGGCGCGCGCCGGGGGCTGGCGTCGGACCCGGACCCGGCGGTCGCCCGGCGCCGGGCGCGCCGCGAACTGGCCGCGCTGGCAGCGGTCGTCCTGGTGTCGGCGGTCCTGACCGTCGTACCCGACCCGCACTGGCTCAGCACCCGCTGAGACGTGGCCGGACGCACCCCGTGCCCGGCACTCCGCACCCCATGCCCCGCGCCCCGCATGCCGCTCAGCGCTTGTCGCGGTACGGCGGCCAGCCGCGCAGCTCGTCGTCGCGCGGGGCGCGCACCGTCGCGGGGGCGCCGGGGCCGAAGAGCATCACCGGACGCGACGCGTCCCAACCGGGCCAGCCCGGATCGCCGGAGACGGCGAACCGTACCCACGCCGCGTGCATCGCATCGGCCAGCTCCTGCGGGGCGTCCTCGCCCGCGAGCACCACCGCGTCCGGCCGGTCCAGGTTGTCGAAGACGAAGCCGATCTCCAGCCCGTGGCAGGAGCCGAGCCGCTGTACGGGGGACGGCCAGCCGAACTCGTAGAGGTGCGTGCCGCCGGCGGCTCCGCTGCGGGCGTCGGCCAGCCGGTTCAGCGGTACGCGCAGCAGCAGGTCGGTGGCGAGGGCGCCGAGCAGTTCGCCCGGGGTGGCGCCGGGGCGGTTCGCGCGGTAGATACGGGCCGTGGCGCCCGGCACCCTGAACTTCAGCAGGGCCAGCCGGAGTCTCGTACGGGAGAGCCGTTCGGTGAGCCCGCTGGGAACGAACCAGAGCCGGTACTCCTCGGTGTTGGAACCCATCAGCAGATCGATGCCGGAAGCGGCGCCGTCCCGCAGCGCCTCGGCCGGCTCGCGGGGCAGCAGATCGCCGTCCACCACGATCTGGAAGGAGTTCCCGCCGGTCAGCGGGGAGCCGCCGCTCGTCACCGAGGTCTGCGCCGCCAGGAGCGCGGCGGGGTCCACGCCGGCCAGGGCCCGTGCCGTCGCGGCCACCCCGAGCCGTTTCGCGATCAGTTCGGTGGTGCGGCGGCCCTTGTCCACGGGGAGCGCGGCCGGGGCCCCGCTCTGCAGCACCGCGCGCCGGAACAGGCCGCGGGTCCGTGGCGCGGCGAGCAGCGCGCCGATGCTGATGGCGCCCGCCGACTCCCCGCACACCGTCACCAGGTCCGGATCGCCGCCGAACGCCGCGATGTTGTCCCGCACCCAGCCGAGCGCCGCGAGCTGGTCGAGGAGCCCGCGGTTGGCGGGCGCGTCCGGGAACACCCCGAACCCCTCGATGCCGAGCCGGTAGTTGAGCGACACGAGCACCACACCGTCGCGGGCGAAGGCGGCCCCGTCGTACAGCGGGAGGGCGGACGAGCCGTGCAGTAGCGAGCCGCCGTGGATCCAGACGAGGACGGGCAGCCCGGTGCGGGCGGGCGACGGCGTCCACACATTGAGGTTGAGGCAGCCGTCGCCGGGCACCTCGGGATCGGGCAGTAGCCGGTCCAGCGGCGGGGCGTAGGGACGCTTGGGCGCGGTCGGGCCGAGGACCACTGCCTCCCGTACGCCCTCCCAGGGTTCCGGCGGCGCCGGGGCCCGGAACCGGTGGGCGCCCACCGGCGGGGCCGCGTACGGGATGCCGCGGAAGACTGCGACGCCCGGTTCGTGTGTGCCGCGGACGGTGCCGTGGGCCGTGTCGGCGTGCGGAGCGGTCCGGTCGGCGCCGGACGCGGATATCGGAGGAGGTACGGCAGCCATGAGATGCCTCCAGCCCTTCTGCGGTACGGCCGGCGAGTTCGGTTCATCGGACTGCCGCCTGCCATCGGGCGTACCTACCAGCAGATCACGGCAGGGGACGGCCGACCATTCGTGAGGGGTCCTGTGCGGTCCCGTGCGGCCGCGAAAGGGCTGAAAGGAGCTGAAAGAGGCTGAAAGGGGCCGGAAGTGGCTGCTTTGGCCGGTACGCGTTTCCGGCCGCGGGCGGGCGGGCCGGTGCCGGTCGAGCCACCGGGACGACGAATGTCCGGAAAACGCCGTCGAGTGCCCGTGTTCCGGTGCCGTGGGCCGCCGCGGCGGGGCCCGGCAGGGGCGTCGGCCCCCGCCGCGGGCCCCGCCGGGCGTCCGTCAGACGTCCGTCAGGTGGCGAAGTTCGGGGACAGGGAGTCCTGTTCGTCGATCTCCACGAGGTCGGGGCGGGTGTAGCGCTCCGCCCGCGCGTGGTAGTCGAAATCCCCTCGGACGAGCCCCCGGTAATCCCGCACACAGCGCTCCAGAGCGACTCGCGCGGGGCCCTCGATTCCCGCCGCCTCCATCTCCTCGACGAGTTCCTTCTCCGCTCTCTGCACGCGCTCGACAATGCGCGCCAGCAGGATTCCGGCCTCGTCCGCCGCCTCCTGGACCGTGCCCCCGCGATCCCGTTGGATCAGCCGGACGGTATTGTGCTCATAACCGAGAAGCGCCTCCTTCTCGAAGGAGCAGATATCGTTGCAGAGGCCTGAGTGGTCGGTCACCGAATTGCGCAGTGCGATATAGGCGGGAAGGTTTCGGGCGGATTCCGGAAGATCTATTCCGGCCGTGATCTCATGCAGATCGAGGAATGGCTGCATGGCCACCGAATCGCGGCGGTGCTTCACGAAATCGGCCGTGCTCGGCACATGGCCCGCAGCCCGGTCTACGGCCTCGGCGTAGTACGTCCACAGCCAGGCGGCCGTGTCCCTGCGGAACTGCCGCACCCAGTGCGACGGCCGGTCCGTGCAGGTCCGGACCAATAGTTCGTCGAGGGCAAGCTCCATGGGGCCGACCGGTGTCCGGGCGCCGTCGAGCACGTCCACCAGATGCGCGATGGCGGATTCACACAGCCCGGGGTCGCGGCCGGCCGGACCGTCGTCGAACTCGTCATCGACGAGGAAGGCCCAGAAAAGCCACTGGCAGAACAGGTCGAGGTGCTTCTGTGACGCCTCGGGAAATATCAGGGATATCCAGAGTTCGGGGCGGGTCCGGATCATCTTCTTGTGGGCCACCGGAGAGAGGACGAGATTTCTGGTCTCGGCCCATTCCCAGGCGGCCTGCCTGGTCTTCTCGACTCCTGGATTACATCCCGCGCTCTCGAACGGCATGTGGAATTCTGGAAGCGCAATCTTGCTCATGGGTGCACCTCGTCCAGACGATATGAACAGGGAAGGGGGATGCGCGGAACGAATCGCGCACGCACGGCCGGAGCGGCGAGCGGTGAACACGGCCCTGTCGATCGGCGCTTCGACACGGCCGCGTTCTCGGGGACAGCTGCCCGCACCGGCCCGACGAAAGGGCGGTGACCGTGAACGGGCTACGGCGGACCGCCCCGCAGCAGCGGATCAGCGGCGGCGGGGCGGTTGGTCGGTACGAGGGGGTCGCGACGCCGTCCGTGAAACGGCGCGGCTGGGCCGGACGGCCGGATCCCGTCGGGTGTGCGCCACGGGAGGGGCGGCTGTCATCGCTGTCCTCTTTCCTCCGCCGGGGCCTGGGCATCGGAGCCGGGCCCATGGGGCTCATGGCAGCGGACCGCCTGACGTGCACGGCGATTCCGTCACCACTCGTCACGACCAGTGAACTCCCAGTATGCGGGGGAAGGGAGCCGCGTGTGACTGAAAATGTGTGTTCGACAGGAACGGCTGCTCGGTTATGAGTAGTTGGAGCACTCCTGTGCCGGCCGAGTGGCGGACGGCGGGGGTGGGCCTGGCCGATTCGGCGCACAGATCCGCCCCGCCGGCCCCTCTCACCGTAGGGCCGGTTCAGGCGGCCAGCGAGGCGAGCCAGCCCGTCAGGATCCGGTTGACCTCCTCGGGGCGCTCCTGCTGGATCCAGTGGCCGCAGCCGTCCAGGATCTGCGCGGAGACCAGGCCGGGCAGCGTCGTGGGATACGCCGCGATGGCATCGGCCAGCCAGGTGGTGGAGGCGTCCAGGGACCCGCCGAGGAAGAGGGACGGCTGAGTGACGGGTGCGCCGTCGAAGTCCGCGAGATCCTCCCAGTCCCGGTCCATGTTCCGGTAGCGGTTGAGTGCCCCGCTCATTCCGGTCCGCTCGAACTCGCCCGCGTAGAAGTCGAGTCCGTCCTCACCGAGCCAGCCGGGCCGCCGGTCGGGGAACCGCTCGCGCAGTGTCCCGCCGGACCCGGCGAAGTGCGGGTCCGGGGCGTCGGACGCGGGCATGGTGTCGGCGGAGAACGCCGCGTAGAAGCCCGCGAGCCAGCCGCGGACGTCCGGCTCGATCTCGGCCTCGGCCCGGCCGGGCTCCTGGAACCGGGCGACGTAGAACTCCTCGTCCCCGCCCATCCCCGCGAAGACCTCGCTGGGGCGCGGACCGCCGCGCGGGGCGTACGGAACGCTCAGGAGCCCCACTGCGCGGAAGACATCGGGCCTGACCAGCGCGGAGTTCGCCGCGATCGTCGCGCCCCAGTCGTGGCCGACGACCACGGCACTTCGCTCCCCGAGCGCGTGCACCACGGCGGCGTTGTCCTCGACCAGTTCGAGCATCCGGTACGCCGAGACGTCCGAGGGCCGGGAGGACCGTCCGTATCCCCGGACATCGATGGCGACCGCCCGGTATCCGGCAGCGGCCAGCGCGGGCAGCTGGTGGCGCCAGGAGTACCAGGACTCCGGGAATCCGTGCAGCAGCAGCACCAGGGGCCCGGTGCCCTGCTCCACCAGGTGGATACGGCCGGCGGGAGAGGCCACCGTGCGGTGCGTGGGTTCCGGGGACTGGGCGGGCTGATGCGACATGGGTCCTCCGCGGTTCTCGGTCTGCGCCGGTCACGGTCGGGTGCTTTCGGCCGACCGCGCTCCGGACCCGTACCGCCCGGAAGCGGCCGGCGGCCCGGAACACGATCATGCGCCGGACGGCCGGCCGGCCGCGAGCGCTGTTGCCGCCTCGGCAAACTGACAGGCGGCACTCACCGGATGACCGGTGTCGTTCGAGAGTCGGTTCCAGTGAAAGGTCACGTGGTAGCTGAGCACCTGTCGCAGTCCGCGGTCGAGCGTTCCGTCCTGGACGGCGTGACCGAGTTTCTGCCCCGCGTCGCGGAAGGCGGTGGCCCACTCGGCGACGGGCTCCAGCGGTCCGCCGGGGCGCAGTAGGACGTTGCTGTCGGCGAAGAAGCAAGGGCCGGATTTCCCGGGCGCGGGCGTCGAGGCTGTCGGCCGGGACATCGTTGATGGCCGAGCGGTGTTCATCCGTGATGACGCGATGCCAGACAACTCCCTGCTCGTACCACTCCAGTTTGGCCGCGCGCATCATGAGCGTGCAGAGAAGGACGGACAGCTCCCTTCGCCGTACGAAGTCCCTGCCCTGGGCGCCTGATCAGAGGGAGGCGAGTACGGCGGCCTCCTTCGCCGGGTCGATTCCGTGCTCGGCCCCCCGGGGGTGGGGCACGGGTCGGCCCTTGTCGCGCAGCCAGGCCCACGTGTCGGCGATCGTTTCCGCCAGAGTTCGGCACCGCAGCCCCGCGGCCGAGGCCCGGCTCGCGTCCACCGACCACACGCCCTCATGGGTGCGCCACAACGGGATCTCGGTCCACTGCTTCACGCCGTGGGTTGTGAGCACCTCGGGGTCCACCCATACCGGGTCTCCTGTTCCGCCTGTGACGTTCAGGCAGGTCTCCAGGAACCTCGTGAAGGTGATGCCGTCAGGGTGTGCGACGTTGTAGCTTCCGGCCCCGTTCTCTTCCGCCTGGTCGAGTGCGAATGCGGCCACATCACGAACGTCGACAGGCTGAATGGTCCGTGAACCAGGTGAGGGGGCCAGGATCCGGCCGCCTCGCCCGGCGCGGTGCAGCCACCAGGGCAGGCGTCCCACGTACTCTCCGGGGCCGAGGATGACGCCGGGGCGCAGGAACACCGTGCGGTCAGCGAACGACTCCTCGACGGCCCGTTCTCCGCCTGCCTTCTGAAAGCCGTAGGCCGTAGGGCTGCCTCCCTCACCGGTGTAGCCGTAGCTGCCGTCCGCGTCAGCGGGGCACTCCAGCAGCGGGGAGCGCTCGGTAAGGGGGAGGTGAGGCCAGTCCTGGTAGACGGAAACGGTGGACACGTGTACCCAACGGGCCGCGACGTTCTTCAGCGCCGAAGCGGCCAACTGCACGTCGCGGGGAGCCAGATCCGAACTCGATGTGTCGATGACCGCATCCCACGGGCCCTGTGCGGCAAGCCGACGAACATCAGCGGCCACTGTCCGGTCTCCGTGCAGAGGCCGGACGCCGGGCACGTCGGTTCCGGAACGGCCACGGTTGAAGGTGCTCACCTCCCATCCCCGGCTGATCGCATCCGCGGTGACGTGTCTGCCGAGGAACCAGGTGCCGCCCATCACTAGAAGTCTCATAGCTGGATCCTGCCGTACACGAAGGCCTGTCCCGCCGCGGATAGGCGAGCCCTGTGTCATATGACCAGTCTGGTGCGACGTGGGGCCTTGCGCCACAACGGTCCGCGGGTAGGAAATGGTCGGGCGGCGTGTACCTCGCGGCACGGCGACGTGTACTGCTGCGGGGACGTCGTCGATCAGCTCATGCAGGGGGCCAGGACGGACTCGCCGCACACGACACGGCCGGGAGCCCGCGCGCACACGGCCAGGAGATCCGCGTGCGCGGTCTCCGGGGCGTCTGCCCGCCGGTACACCCCTCGGGACAGCTCGTCTGTCCCGCCTTCCGCGACCAAGCGCGCCAGATCGCGGGGGATAGTCGGGCCTGACGCGCCTGCGCCGTCGTGAACGTGTCGTGAACGTGGGGGCGAGACCGGCCAGCCGCTGCTCCAGGCAGGAGCTCTCCGCAGTGCTCATGCATCAAATCGCACCCCTCTGGCGTGCTCAGGGGGTCGATTTGATACATCCTGGCGACGGCCGGCGGGCCGGGCGGATCCGAACGGTGATCGAAGGGAAGGGCCTGACAGCGCTGAAAGATGGAAACACGCTGGTCAGGGCCCATCTGCCTAGCACTCGATGATGTTCACCGCGAGCCCGCCCCGCGCCGTCTCCTTGTATTTGACGCTCATGTCGGCGCCGGTCTCCTTCATGGTCTTGATGACCTTGTCGAGGGAGACCTTGTGGCTGCCGTCGCCGCGCAGCGCCATCTTCGCAGCCGTGACGGCCTTCACCGCCGCCATGCCGTTGCGCTCGATGCACGGGATCTGGACGAGGCCGCCGACCGGGTCGCAGGTCAGGCCCAGATTGTGCTCCATGCCGATCTCGGCGGCGTTCTCGACCTGCTCGGGGGTGCCGCCCAGCACCTCGGCGAGGGCGCCCGCGGCCATGGAGCAGGCGGAGCCCACCTCGCCCTGGCAGCCGACCTCGGCGCCGGAGATGGAGGCGTTCTCCTTGAACAGCATGCCGATGGCTCCGGCGGCCAGGAGGAAGCGGACGATGCTGTCGTCCTTCTCCGCCTCGGTGGCGCCGCCGGCCGCGAAGTTCACGTAGTAGTGCAGCACCGCCGGGATGATGCCGGCCGCGCCGTTGGTCGGGGCGGTGACGACGCGGCCGCCCGCGGCGTTCTCCTCGTTGACCGCCATCGCGTAGAGGGTGATCCACTCCATCGCGTGGGTCTGCGGGTCGCCCTCGGCGCGCAGCTGGCGGGCGGTGTTCGCGGCGCGGCGGCGGACCTTGAGGCCGCCGGGCAGGATGCCCTCGCGGGACATGCCGCGGGACACGCACGCCTGCATGGAGCGCCAGATGTCCAGCAGGCCCGAGCGGATCTCGTCCTCGGTGCGCCAGGCCCGCTCGTTCTCCAGCATCAGGGAGGAGATCGACAGACCGGTGTCACCGGCGAGCCGCAGCAGTTCGTCGCCGGTGCGGAACGGGTTCTTCAGCACGGTGTCGTCGAGGACGATCCGGTCCTCGCCCACCGCGTCCTCGTCGACCACGAAGCCGCCGCCGACCGAGTAGTACGTCTTCTCCAGGAGCGGGGCGCCGTCGCGGTCGTACGCGAAGACCGTCATGCCGTTCGCGTGGTACGGCAGGGCCTTGCGGCGGTGCAGGATCAGCTGCTCCTCGGCGTCGAAGGCGATGTCGTGCATGCCTAGGAGGTTGAGCCGGCCGGTGGAGCGGATCTCGGCGACCCGGTCGTCGGCCGTTTCGACGTCGACGGTACGGGGGGACTCGCCCTCCAGGCCGAGCAGGACGGCCTTGGGGGTGCCGTGGCCGTGGCCGGTGGCGCCGAGCGAGCCGAACAGCTCGGCGCGTATCGAGGCGGTGTGGGCGAGCAGGCCCTCGTTCTTCAGCCGGCGCGCGAACATACGGGCCGCGCGCATCGGGCCGACCGTATGGGAGCTGGACGGGCCGATGCCGATCGAGAACAGGTCGAAGACCGAGATGGCCACGGGTGACTCCTCAAAAGCGCTGGTAGACGCCGTTGTCTGCCGGGTGGTGCGGTACGGGCCGGGTCGGCCCGGAGAGCGGGGGACAAGGGATGGGGCACCGCGCTCACTGTTCAGTGTGCGTGGTGCCCCGCCCCAACGTGCAAATGCGCAGGTCCGGACTACAGACCGGACTGCAGACCGGACTACAGACCGGGGTACAGCGGGAACTTCTCGGCGAGCGCGACGACGCGGGCCTTCAGGTCGTCCGCGTCGTAGGACGGCTTGAGGGCGGCGGCGATGATCTCCGCGACCTCGGTGAAGTCCTCCGCCTGGAAACCGCGGGTGGCCAGGGCCGGGGTGCCGATCCGCAGACCCGAGGTGACCATCGGCGGCCGCGGGTCGTTCGGGATGGCGTTCCGGTTGACCGTGATGCCCAGCTCGTGGAGCCGGTCCTCGGCCTGCTGGCCGTCCAGCTCGGAGTTGCGCAGGTCCACCAGGACCAGGTGCACGTCCGTGCCGCCGGACAGGACGGAGACGCCGACCTCGGTGACGTCCGGCTGCACCAGACGCTCGGCGAGGATGCGGGCGCCGTCCAGGGTGCGCTGCTGGCGCTCCTTGAACTCCTCGGTCGCCGCGACCTTGAACGAGACCGCCTTGGCCGCGATCACGTGCTCCAGCGGGCCGCCCTGCTGACCCGGGAAGACCGCCGAGTTGATCTTCTTGGCGAGCTCCTGCGTCGACAGGATGACGCCACCGCGCGGACCGCCGAGGGTCTTGTGCGTGGTGGTGGTGACGACATGGGCGTGCGGCACCGGGCTGGGGTGCAGACCCGCGGCGACCAGGCCGGCGAAGTGCGCCATGTCGACCATCAGGTACGCGCCGACCTCGTCCGCGATCCGGCGGAAGGCGGCGAAGTCCAGCTGACGCGGGTACGCGGACCAGCCGGCCACGATCAGCTTCGGCTTGGACTCCTTGGCGAGGCGCTCGACCTCGGCCATGTCCACGAGGCCGGACTCGTCCACGTGGTACGGGACCACGTTGTAGAGCTTGCCCGAGAAGTTGATCTTCATGCCGTGGGTCAGGTGACCGCCGTGGGCCAGGTTCAGGCCCATGATCGTGTCGCCCGGCTTCAGCAGCGCGAACATCGCGGCGGCGTTGGCCTGCGCGCCGGAGTGCGGCTGCACGTTCGCGGCCTCGGCCCCGAACAGCGCCTTGACGCGGTCGATGGCGATCTGCTCGATCACATCGACGTGCTCGCAGCCGCCGTAGTAGCGGCGGCCGGGGTAGCCCTCGGCGTACTTGTTGGTCAGGACGGTGCCCTGGGCCTCCATGACCGCGACCGGAGCGAAGTTCTCCGAGGCGATCATTTCGAGGGTGGACTGCTGACGGTGGAGCTCGGCGTCGACAGCGGCGGCGACGTCCGGGTCCAGCTCGTGGAGGGAGGAGTTGAGAAGCGACATCAGGTGGTCCCTAGGGGTCTCAGTTGCCGGAGAACGCGGTGTACTCGTCGGCGGAGAGCAGATCCTCCGGCTCGTCCGTGACGCGTACCTTGAACAGCCAGCCGCCTTCGAACGGTGCGGAGTTCACCAGCGAGGGGTCGTCCACCACGTCCTGGTTCGCGGCCGTGATCTCGCCGGTCACCGGCGAGTACAGGTCGCTGACCGACTTGGTCGACTCCAGCTCACCGCAGGTCTCGCCCGCGGTCACCGTGTCACCGACCTCGGGGAGCTGGGCGTAGACGACGTCACCGAGCGCGTTGGCCGCGTACTCCGTGATGCCGATCGTGGCCACACCGTCCTCGACGGCCGACAGCCACTCGTGCTCCTTGCTGTACCGCAGCTGCTGGGGGTTGCTCATGACCTGAATTCTCCTGTACGCGGGGGAGTGCTGATGAACGATGGTCTTACGGTGTGAGACAGGACTGCGTCACGTGTGCGGGGCGGTGTCGCGCCCACGGCCTGCTTCCGGCTACTTCCGGCGCTTGTAGAACGGCAGCGCCACGACCTCGTACGGCTCGTTGCTGCCCCGGATGTCCACCGCGACGCCCTCGGTGCCGGGCGTGGCGTGCCCGGCGTCGACGTACGCCATGGCGATCGGCTTGCCGAGGGTGGGGGACGGGGCACCGGAGGTGACCTCGCCGATGACCTGGCCGCCGGCGACGACGGGGAATCCGGCGCGCGGGACCCGGCGGCCCTCGGCGACCAGGCCGACGAGCTTGCGGGGCGGGGTGGTCCCGGCGCGCTCGGCGGCGGCCTCCAGGGCCTTGCGGCCGACGAAGTCGCCCTCCTTCTCGAACTTCACGACCCGGCCGAACCCGGCGTCGAACGGGGTCAGCCCGGCGGTCAGCTCGTGCCCGTACAGCGGCATGCCCGCCTCCAGGCGCAGCGTGTCGCGGCAGGAGAGCCCGCAGGGGATCAGGCCGCGGGAGGCGCCGGCCTCGGTCAGCGCCCGCCACAGCTGCTCGGCGTGCCCGGGGGCGACGAACAGCTCGAAGCCGTCCTCGCCGGTGTAGCCGGTACGGGCGATCAGCGCGGGGACCCCGGCGACCGTGCCGGGCAGTCCGGCGTAGTACTTCAGCCCGTCCAGATCGGCGTCGGTGACGGCGGCCAGGATGGCGGGGGACTCGGGGCCCTGGACGGCCAGCAGCGCGTACGCGTCGTGGTCGTCGCGCACCTCGGCGTCGAAACCCTCGCCGCGGGCGGTCAGCGCGTCCAGCACGATCTGGGCGTTGCCGGCGTTGGCGACCACCATGTACTCGGTCTCCGCCAGCCGGTACACGATCAGGTCGTCCAGGATGCCGCCGTCCTCGGCGCAGATCATTGTGTAGCGGGCCCGGCCCACCGACACGGTGCCGATGTTGCCGACCAGCGCGAAGTTCAGCAGATCCACGGCGGCCGGGCCGGTGACGGTGATCTCGCCCATGTGGGAGAGGTCGAAGAGGCCGGCCTTCGTGCGCACGGCGATGTGCTCGTCGCGCTCACTGGCGTACCGCAGGGGCATGTCCCAGCCCGCGAAGTCGGTCATCGTGGCGCCCAGCGACCGGTGCAGGGCATCGAGGGTGGTGAGACGGGGGGCGGTGCTCATGGATATGGCTCCCAGGGCATGACGACGAGGACGATCCCTCCCCATCTGTCATCGGAACCTGAGAGGTTCGCCGAGAGGCCCCGGAGGGGTTCGGCTTGCACCTTGGGTGGAGCCGCTGGGCGACTCGCTTTTCAGATCTGCCTCATCCACGCGGTACGGGGCCTGAGAGATTCAAGGGAGGATCTTGCTCCTTCGGCGCCCGGCCCAAAAGCCGGAACTCTCCCGCGCGGATTCGAGCGGCCTTTATGCAGTTGGCCGGGTCATCATCGCACGCATCGCCGGACAGTGGGGCGTCGGTACCCCACCGGATCCGGCGGGTCGCACGCTTGTGTCGCATTACCTTTTCTTTACACTTCTTGGCAGGTGTGGGTCGGCCGACAGGGGATGGCGATGACGTTGCAGCGGTACGCGACGACCGCGGGGGTCGCACACGGGGCACTGCCCGCACAGCCGGGTGCGCCGGCCCGGGAGACGCGGGGCCCGCACGGACCTGTCGTACGGGATCTGCGGGGCCGGTCCGGGCGCGGCCCGCGCGCCCTGCATTTCGTGGCGGGTGACGTCGTGGTGGTCTCCGGGCTGCCGGGCAGCGGCAAATCGACCCTGATCAGGCGGGCGGTGTCCGCCCGCGTCATCGACTCCCAGGACACCAGGGACCGCTGGGCCGCTCTGCTGCCGCGCTTAGTCCCGTACGCCCTCTACCGCCCGGTCGTCCGCGTCGCCCACTACTGGGGACTGTGGCAGGTGCTGCGCTCCGGGGTCTCCGTCGTCGTCCACGACTGCGGCACCCAGGCCTGGGTGCGCGGCTGGCTGGCGCGCGACGCCCGGCGGCGCGGCAGCGTCCTGCACCTCGTCCTGCTCGACGTCACCCCGCAGACAGCGCGGGCGGGCCAGCTGGAGCGGGGGCGCGGCGTCTCCGGGTACGCGTTCGCCCGGCACCGCAGGGCCCTGCGCAGGCTGCTGCGGGACACCGAGACGGGCACACTGCCGCTCGGCTGCGTCTCGGCGGTGCTCCTGGACCGCGAGGCGGCGGCGCTGCTGACGCGGATCACCTTCGCGGCCGCCCGGAGCGAGGACCGGTAGTACGCCGTCCGATGCCCCGTCCGATGCCCGGACACCCGGTGCGCGGCGCTAACCTCTTGCTGCACGGCACGGGGCAAGAGGGGGAAGCAGTGGACATTCCGGCACACGGTCACACCGTCCCGCAGGGCGGATGGCCGGCCAATGAGCTCGAAGAAGTACTGGGCGCCTCGCTCGGCAACCCGGAAGCGGGCGGCCGGCTCGTGGAGGTGCTCGGCCGCAGCCATGTCTGGGTGCCCCTGCCCAACGGCGGCGGACCGGACGCCACCGATCTGGACCTGCCGACACTGGAGATCGACGGCGCAGCGTACGTCCCCGTGTTCAGCTCCGAGCAGCAGTTCCTCGGCTGCGTCGGCACCCGCATGTCCTTCACCGTGGCGCCCGCCGTCGAGTTCGCCCGCGGGCTGCCCCCGCAGCTCGGCATCGCGGTGAACCCGGGCGGTGCGGTCGGCATGCCCCTTCCGCCGCCCGCCGTCGCCGAACTCTGCCGGGCCGGGCGCAGCCTGCTCGACGGACCGGCCAGCGGCGGCCGGGTCCGGCTCTATGAGCCGGACTGGAAGGAGGAGCCCGTCGACTTCCTCGCCGCCGCCGCCGGTGAGTTCGAGGAGAGCGGTGTCGTGCTCAGCGCCCGCAGGGCCCTGGCCAGCATCGAGGGCGGCGACCCCGTCCTCTTCGTCGGCGTCGAGTTCTCGACCTGGGACGGTGCCGGGCGCAACGCCCCCATGGACGCGCTCGGCCGCGCGCTCGGCCGCGTCGAGCTGCCGTGGCCGGTCAACCTGGTGCTGCTCGACGTGGCGCAGGACCCGGTCGCCGACTGGATGCGGGCGAGGATCCGGCCGTTCTATCAGCGCGCCGGCGAGTAGCGCCGCCCGTCGGTCCGCGCGCGGACGGCTGCGGCCCATGGCGTCAAGTCGGTGTCAGGACCGGCGCCTAAGCTGGTTTGATGGCTGGTGCCTCGGCACCGCGCCGTACCCGCGTGCCCCGGGAGCGGCAGGCCGACACAGTGGATCGAAGAGGGGCGGGACCCAGGGTGAGTGCGTCAGGCACCGCGGCGGCCGGGAAGGTCGAGCACATGCTGCGCCAAGTGACACCCGGGCGCTACGACGCGTACGAGGCCTTGCTCCAGGCCCTGGCGGCCGACCGGATCTGGATGCTGCTCTGGCACGGCCGGGCCGGTTCGCCCGACGCCCAGTACGGCAACATGGAGATCGACGGCCTCGGCTACGCCCCCTGCGTCACCTCCGCCCAGGAGCTCGCCGCCAGCGGCTGGAACCGCGCCCATGAGGTGGTGGGCGGCCGTGACATCGCCCGCGCCCTCTTCCCCGACCGCTGGGGCATCTGGCTGAACCCGCACGCCCCGGGCGGCGGCGTGGGCGTTCCCTGGCTCGACCTGCGCCGGATCGCCACCGGCCTCGACCGGATGCCCGCCGGTCCGCTGCGGATCAGCGACCCCGCCGTCGAGACCCCGCAGTTCTACGCCCAGCTGACGCAGAACGCCCACCACACCCCGGCGATCCGCTCGCTGCGCCGCGCCTGGGTGCAGCCCGCGCTCGGTGTCCCGTACCTCGCCATCGGCCTCGATCTGTACGACACCAGCCAGCCGTCCGTCGACGCGGTGCGCGCGATGATGCAGCAGTCGATCGGCACGGTCCCGGAGGGGCTGCCGGTCTCCACCGTCGCCATGTCCGACGAGTACGACCCGGTCGCGATGTGGCTGCGGGGCAACTCCCGTCCGTTCTACGACCGCGAGTCGCACGCCCCGGCCGGCCGCAGTGGCGTCGTCGCTCCCGGTTACGGCTACCCGCAGGCGCCCGGTCCGGCCCCGCACGCCTACTAGGCCCACCGGGTCCGCTCACCCGAGCGGACAAAGGGCCCCCGGGCGGACAAGGCGACCGCCACGGTCACCCAAATAGCCACCCAATAACGCCTGTTGGGCGTCATGTCCGTTCTGGTGGATTAGCGGCCGAGTGGTCCGCTCACTCGATCAAGCTGTCCGGATAACGGAAGCTCACTGACCGCATCACGTTTGAGCAAACATTCCCCGTCAGGTCTGGCGGGTGATCGCAATCGCGTTGAAGACTCCCGGCTAGTGGGGATCGTCGCTCCTTTGTACGAGGTTGCCCCGGCGGACATTCCGTGGACGCTTCAGACGCTTCAGACGTATCTCAGTACCAAGACATCAACCGCATGAGCGTGCGCGGCTGATGCGCGCCAGGCCGTTACCGCGGCGAGCAAGGGCCGGCCACCGCCGGCGGGAGGGGTCAAAGGCACTGTGACCGCACCGATCGAGACCACCGGATCGGCTGCCGAGGCTCAGCCGGAGGCAGTACTCACGGGAGTCAAGCAGAGCCAGATCGAGGGCCGTTCGCTCGGACAGATCGCCTGGACGCGCTTCAAGCGCGACAAGGTGGCCGTTGTCGGCGGCATCGTTGTCATCCTGCTGATCCTGCTCGCCGTCCTCTCCAAGCCGATCCAGGCCGTCTTCGGTCTGGACCCCAACGCCTTCCACCAGGAACTCATCGACCCCGCGCTGCTCGCCCCCAAGGGCGACTGGGGCGGCATGAGCTGGAGCCACCCGCTCGGCGTCGAACCGCAGTACGGGCGCGACATCATGACCCGGGTCATCGAGGGCTCCTGGGTCTCCCTCGTCGTCGCCGTCGGCGCCACCCTGCTCTCCGTGGTGATCGGCGTCTTCTTCGGTGTGGTCTCGGGCTTCTACGGCGGCTGGGTGGACACGATCATCAGCCGCATGATGGACACCTTCCTGGCCTTCCCGCTGCTGCTGTTCGCGATCTCCATCTCGGCGGCACTCCAGGACGGCGCCTTCGGCCTGACGGGTCTGCCGCTGCGGATCGCGGTACTGATCTTCGTGATCGGCTTCTTCAGCTGGCCGTACATGGGACGTATCGTCCGGGCCCAGACGATGAGCCTGCGCAACCGCGAATTCGTCGAAGCGGCCCGGTCGCTGGGCGCCCGGGGACCCTTCATTCTCTTCCGGGAGCTGCTGCCGAACCTGGTGGCACCCGTTCTGGTCTACTCCACGCTGCTGATCCCCTCGAACATCCTCTTCGAGGCCGGTCTCAGCTACCTCGGGGTCGGTATCGCCCCGCCGCAGGCCTCCTGGGGCGGGATGCTCACCAACGCGATCGACTTCTACCAGAACGACCCGATGTACATGATCGTGCCGGGCGTGGCCATCTTCGTCACGGTCCTGGCGTTCAACCTGCTGGGAGACGGGCTGCGCGATGCACTCGACCCCCGCAGCAAGTAGTGCCCGGGTCCTCGTCACAACGACGTGCGACATGCCATGGCAACCATCGATTGAGGGGAATTTCCTCAGGTGAAGACCAGAAAAACGACAGCGGTGGTTGCCACGGCTGTGGTCCTGATGCTGGGCGCCTCCGCGTGCAACGGCTCCAAGGACGACAACAGCGGCGGCGGCGACAAGGGCGGCTCCGGTGCCACTGACGCCGCGCTGACCTCGATCGTCAACAAGTCGGACAAGAAGGGCGGGACGCTCAAACTCGAACTGTCCGACGAGCCCGACTCCCTCGACCCCGGCAACACGTACTACGGGTGGGTGCAGAACTTCTCCCGCCTGTACGGCCGTTCGCTCACCTCGTTCAAGCCGGCCGCGGGCAAGGACGGCCTGGAGGTCGTCCCGGACCTCGCCGAGGGCCTCGGCAAGGCGAGCGCGGACGCGAAGACCTGGACGTACAAGATCAAGAAGGGGCTCAAGTACGAAGACGGCTCCGTGATCACCTCGAAGGACGTCAAGTACGCCGTCGAGCGCTCCAACTTCGCGCCGGAGGCCATGTCCAACGGCCCGACGTACTTCAAGTCCCACCTCATCGGCGGCGACAAGTACAAGGGTCCGTACAAGGACAAGAACCCGGACGGCATCGCCTCCATCGAGACGCCGGACGACAACACGATCATCTTCAAGCTGAAGGACGCCTTCGCGGACTTCGACTACCTGGCGACCTTCACGCAGACGGCCCCCGTGCCGGCCGCGAAGGACACCGGCGCCGACTACGTGAAGCACATCATGTCCTCGGGCCCGTACAAGTTCGAGTCCTACGAGGAGGGCCGCAGCGCGACCCTCGTGCGCAACCCGAACTGGGACCCGAAGACCGACTCGCTGCGCCCGGCCCTGCCGGACAAGGTGACGATCCGGTTCAAGGTCAAGCAGGAGACGGTCGACAACAACCTCCTCGCCGACAACATCACCGCTGACGCCGCCGGTACCGGCGTCGCCCCGGCGACCCAGCCGAAGGTGCTGACCAAGGCCGACCTGAAGAAGCAGACCGACAACCCGTACGCGGGCGCCACCTCGTACATCGGTCTCAACGTCAACGTGAAGCCGTTCGACAACATCCACTGCCGCAAGGCCGTGCAGTGGGGCATCGACAAGGCGTCGGTCCAGGCCGCCCAGGGCGGCGACCCCAAGGGTGACGTCGCGACGACGCTGCTGCCGCCGACGGTCAACGGCTACTCGAAGTTCGACCTGTACGAGACCGCCGGCTACAAGGGCGACGAGGCCAAGGCCAAGGACGAGCTGAAGCAGTGCGGCAAGCCGAAGGGCTTCGACACCAAGATCTCGGCCCGCTCCGACCGCCCCGCCGAGATGTCCATGGTCACCGCGGTGCAGGCCTCGCTCAAGAAGATCGGCGTCAACGCCGAGATCAAGAGCTTCCCGACCGGTAAGTACTTCTCGAACTTCGCGGGCAACCCGAGCTACGTGCACGCGAACAAGCTCGGCATGATCATGAGCGCCTGGGGTGCCGACTGGCCGACCGGCTTCGGCTTCCTGGACCAGATCATCAACGGCGCGTCCATCAAGCCGTCCGGTGGCAACAACGTTCAGGAACTGAACGACCCGAAGATCAACAAGCTGCTCAACGAGGGCATCGCCAACACCGACACCGCCGCCCGTGAGAAGGCGTGGGGCGACGTCGACAAGGCCGTGGCCGAAGGCGCTACCGCAGTGCCGCTGATCTACCGCAAGAACCTGCTGCTCCGGCCGAAGTCCGCGACGAACGTCACGGTCACCCAGGCCTACCTCGGCATCTACGACTACGTGCTGATGGGTTCCGCCAAGTAGGAACGGCCCCGCTCCCCGGGCCGCGCACGCGGCCCGGGGAGCGGGCCCCCGGGCCCAGAATTGTCCCGAAAGGCAGGTGAAGGCACGGTGTCCGACCGGACGGGTTCCCCCCGGCAGACAGTTACCGGCGCCGGATAGCTGTGGCTGCGTACATAATTCGACGCGTCTTCGGCGCGGTGCTGCTGCTGTTGATCGTCAGCGCAGTCACCTTCGCGATCTTCTTCCTCGTCCCCCGTATCGCCGGGCAGACGATGGACCAACTGGCAGCCCAGTACGTGGGCAAGGACGCCAATCCGCAGTCCATCCTCGCGGTCAAGCAGAATCTCGGCCTCGACCAGCCGCTCTACATCCAGTACTGGCACTTCATCAAGCAGCTCTTCGTCGGCGCCGACTTCCAGTTCGGCCCCGAGGCCACGCACTGTGGCGTGCCGTGCTTCGGCTACTCGTTCAAGCGACACGTCGAGGTGTGGCCCGAGCTGACCGCACGCATTCCGGTCACGTTCTCCCTGGCGATCGGCGCCGCGGTGATCTGGCTGATCAGCGGTGTGGCGATCGGTGTCGTCTCCGCGCTCAAGCGGGGTTCGGTCCTCGACCGCTTCTTCATGGCCATCGCGCTCGCCGGTGTCTCCCTGCCGATCTTCTTCACCGGAATGCTCGCGCTCGGTGTGTTCACCGTGCAATGGCCGGTCTGGGAAGGCGGCGTCAACTATGTGCCGTTCACGGACAATCCGCTGGACTGGGCGTGGAACCTGCTGATCCCGTGGTGTTCGCTGGCCTTCCTCTACTCCGCGCTCTACGCCCGCATCACCAGAGCCGGGATGCTGGAGACGATGGGCGAGGACTACATCCGAACGGCCCGCGCCAAGGGCCTGCGGGAGAGCCAGGTCATCGGCAAGCACGGTCTGCGCGCCGCGCTCACCCCCATCGTCACCATCTTCGGCATGGACTTCGGCCTGCTGGTCGGCGGCGCCGTCATCACCGAGACCGTGTTCTCCTTCCCCGGACTCGGCCAGTTCGCCATCAAGAGCGTGCAGGAGAGCGACCTGCCCATCGTGATGGGCGTGACGCTCGTCGCGGCCTTCTTCATCGTCATCTGTAATCTGCTGGTGGACCTGGTGTACGCCGCCATCGACCCCAGGGTGAGGTACTCGTGACCGAGCTTTCCAAGGCACAGACCGCGGCGGCCGGCGAGCCCGCCGCGCGCGTCGGCGGCGACGAGCCATTCCTCTCCGTACGGGACCTGCGCATCCACTTCAAGACCGACGACGGGCTGGTCAAGTCCGTCGACGGCGTCAGCTTCGACGTGAAGCCCGGACAGACCCTCGGCATCGTGGGCGAGTCCGGCTCCGGGAAGTCCGTCACCTCGCTCGGCGTGATGGGCCTGCACCGCACGGCCCCCAACGCCCGTATCTCGGGCGAGGTCTGGCTGGACGGCGAGGAGCTGATCGGCGCCTCCGACGCCCGGGTGCGCGAGCTGCGCGGCCGCAAGATGGCCATGATCTTCCAGGACCCGCTCTCCGCGATGCACCCGTACTTCAAGGTCGGCGCGCAGATCGTGGAGGCCTACCGGATCCACAACAAGGTCAACAGGAAGACCGCCCGCACCCGGGCCATCGAGATGCTCGACCGGGTCGGCATCCCCGAGCCGCACAAGCGGGTCGACGCCTACGCGCACGAGTTCTCCGGCGGAATGCGCCAGCGCGCCATGATCGCGATGGCGCTGGTCAACAACCCGGAACTGCTCATCGCGGACGAGCCGACCACCGCCCTGGACGTCACCGTCCAGGCGCAGATCCTGGACCTGATCCGGGACCTGCAGAAGGAGTTCGGCTCCGCCGTCATCATGATCACGCACGACCTCGGGGTCGTCGCCGAGATGGCCGACGAACTCCTGGTGATGTACGGCGGCCGGTGCATCGAGCGCGGACCGGCGGAGAAGGTCTTCTACGAGGCCCAGCACCCGTACACCTGGGGCCTGCTCACCTCGATGCCGCGCATCGACCGCGAGCAGACCGAGCGGCTGATCCCCGTCAAGGGCCAGCCGCCGTCGCTGATCAACGTGCCCACCGGCTGCGCCTTCAACCCGCGCTGCCCGTACGCGGACATCCCCAAGGACGACCTCACCCGCACGACGCGTCCCGAGCTGCAGCAGGTCGGCGACGGGCACTACTCCGCCTGCCACATGTCGCCGGAGGAGCGGACCCGGATCTGGACCGAAGAGATTGCGCCGAAGCTGTGAGCGAGGCGAGTGATGTGAGCGACGTGAGCGAGAAGAAGGATCCCCCGGTGCCGGAGAAGGACGTGACGATCCCGGAGCAGGCCACCGCCTCGCGCGAGCCGCTGCTCAGGGTCGAGGGCCTGGCCAAGCACTTCCCGATCCGCAAGGGACTGCTCGGCCGGCAGAGCGCCGCGGTCAAGGCCGTCGACGGCATCGACTTCGAGGTGTACCCGGGGGAGACCCTGGGCGTCGTCGGCGAGTCCGGCTGCGGCAAGTCGACGATGGGCCGGCTGATCACCCGGCTGATCGAACCGAGCGCCGGCAAGGTCGAGTTCGACGGCCGCGACATCACGCATCTGTCCATGGGCAAGATGCGGCCGATGCGGCGCGACATCCAGATGATCTTCCAGGACCCGTACTCCTCGCTGAACCCGCGGCACACGATCGGCACGATCGTCAGCGCGCCGTTCAGGCTCCAGGGCGTCGAGCCCGAGGGCGGTCTCAAGAACCACGTCCAGGAACTGCTCCAGCTGGTCGGGCTCAGCCCCGAGCACTACAACCGCTACCCGCACGAGTTCTCCGGCGGCCAGCGCCAGCGCATCGGCATCGCCCGCGCGCTCGCCCTGCGCCCCAAGCTCGTGGTGGCCGACGAACCGGTCTCCGCGCTGGACGTGTCGATCCAGGCGCAGGTGGTCAACCTGCTCGACGACCTCCAGGAAGAGCTCGGGCTCACGTACGTGATCATCGCGCACGACCTCTCGGTCATCCGCCATGTCTCGGACCGGATCGCGGTCATGTACCTGGGCAAGATCGTCGAGCTGGCGGACCGCAAGTCGCTGTACTCGGCGCCCATGCACCCGTACACCAAGGCCCTGATGTCCGCGGTGCCGGTGCCGGACCCCCGGCGGCGCGGGGTGAAGAGCGAGCGCATCCTGCTCACGGGCGATGTGCCCTCGCCGATCTCGCCGCCCAGCGGCTGCCGGTTCCACACCCGGTGCTGGAAGGCGACGGAGATCTGCAAGACGCAGGAACCGCCGCTGGTCGCGCTGAAGACCGGCCACCAGGTCGCCTGCCACCACCCGGAGAACGCACCGGACCAGGCGCCGGCCGCGGCCCGGGAAGCGGTCGAGCTGGTCACGGTGACGAAGCCGGAAAGCCCCGCCGAGGGTGATGCGGTCACCCCCTCCGAGGCCGTGGAGGAAAACCCCAAGGAGTAGTACCGGCACAATTGCCCGGTGCTCAACGAACTGTTCACGCCCTCCGTCCAACACGCGCTCGACATCGTCGGGATCTTCGTCTTCGCGATCTCCGGCGCTCTGCTCGCCGTACGCAAGAACTTCGATGTCTTCGGCATCGCGGTACTCGCCGAGGTCACCGCGCTGGGCGGAGGGCTGTTCCGTGACGTGATGATCGGGGCGGTGCCGCCGGCCGCCTTCACGGATCTCGGCTACTTCACCACCCCGCTGCTCGCCGCAGGTCTGGTCTTCTTCCTGCATCCGCACGTCGAGCGCATCCAGGTCGGCGTCAACGTCTTCGACGCGGCCGGGCTCGGGCTCTTCTGCGTCACCGGGACGGTCAAGGCGTACGACTACGGCCTCGGCCTGACCGCGTCGGCGGCGCTCGGGCTGGCCACCGCGGTCGGCGGCGGTGTGCTGCGGGACGTACTCGCCAACGAGGTGCCCTCACTGCTGCGCTGGGACCGCGACCTGTACGCGGTGCCCGCGATCGTCGGGGCCGCGATCATCGTGCTCTGCATCCGCTTCGACGCGCTCAACGCCTTCACCAGCGGGGCCGCGGTGATCACGGCGTTCGTGCTGCGGCTGCTGGCGCTGCGCTACCACTGGCGGGCGCCGCGCGCCTACAACCGGCGCTCGGCGACGGCGGAGGAGGGGTAGCGCCGGCCCTTACCGTCTGACCGAGCCATTTCACCGAGCCGTCTCACCAAGCCGTCTCACCGAGCGAGAAAAGCTACCGCTCAGTAATGGGATCGGTGTACCGTGCGTCGCATGGCACAGGCAGCAACGCAGGCGGCAGAGACCGCGCAGGCGACCATCGGCGACAGCGAGTTCGACCGGGACACCGCCGTCACCCTTCGCGAAGAAGGCGTCTACGACGCCGAGCTCTCCGCCGGCTGGACGATCATCCACGCCGTCAACGGCGGCTACCTGCTCGCGATGCTCGGCCGCGCGCTCGGCCAGGCGCTCCCGCACCAGGACCCCTTCTCGGTCTCCGCGCACTACCTCACCGCGTCCGTCCCGGGCCCCGCGGTGATCCGCACCCAGGTCGTCCGGACCGGGCGCACCCTCTCCACCGGCGAGGCCTCCCTCTTCCAGTACGCGGACGATGGCACCGAGGTCGAGCGCATCCGGGTCCTCGCCACCTACGGCGACCTGGACGGCCTGACCGACGACATCCGTACGTCGGCGGAGCCGCCCGCCATCCCGCCCCGCGAAAACTGCCTGGGTCCGGGCGACGGCCCGGCCCCGATCCCCGGCAGCTCCGCCATCACCGAGCGGCTCGACATCAGGCTCGACCCGGCGACGATCGGCTGGGCCGTCGGGCAGCCGTCCGGCAAGGGCGAGATGCGCGGCTGGTTCGGGCTCGCGGACGGCCGCGACGCCGACCCGCTCTCGCTGCTGCTCACCGTCGACGCCCTGCCGCCGACCTCGTTCGAGCTGGGGCTCAAGGGCTGGACCCCGACCATCGAACTCACCACCCACATCCGCTGCCGCCCGGCCCCCGGACCGCTCCGCGTCTCCATCACCACCCGCAACCTCGCGGGCGGCTTCCTGGAGGAGGACGCGGACGTCTGGGACAGCGCGGACCGGCTGGTCGCCCAGTCCCGCCAGCTCGCCAGGGCGCCGCGCAGCTGACCCCGCGCAGGCCGGAACCGGGGGATGCTGGTGCGGTGAAGTCCGACCGGTTGCTCTCGATCCTGCTGCTGCTCCAGACCCGCGGCCCGGTCCCCGCGCCCGAGCTCGCCGAGCGCCTCGACGTCTCCGTGCGCACCATCTACCGGGACGTCGAGGCGCTCTCCGCCTCCGGCGTCCCCGTCTACGCGGAACGCGGCAGGCACGGCGGGATCGCCCTGCTGCCCGGGTTCCGCACCGATGTCACCGGGCTGACCGCCGACGAGGCGCGCGCCCTGTTCGTACTGGCGGCGGACGGCGCCCACGCGGCGCTCGGGCTCGACACGGCCATCGGCTCCGCGCTGCGCAAGGTGATGGCGGCGCTGCCCGCCCCGCACCGGCCCGCCGCCGAGCTGACCAGCCGCCGGATCCTCGTCGACCCGGTGCGCTGGATGAGCGGCCCGCGCGCCGCCGTCGACATCGCCGAGCTGCACGACGCCGTGTTCACCGACCGGCGGCTGCGGCTGCACTACCGGCACAGCGGTACGCGGACCGAGCGCGCCTACACCGTCGATCCGTACGGCCTGGTGGTGAAGGCGGGCGTCTGGTACCTGGTCGCCGACCGCGACGGCGAGCCCCGGCTCTTCCGCGCGGACCGGGTGCGGCGGGCCGTCCTCACCGTGGAAGCGGTGGTGCGCAGGCCGGGGGCGGAGCTGGCGCAGGTGTGGGAGCTGCTGCGCCGCCAGGTCGAGGAACGGCAGGGCGGGGTGATCCTGCGGGTCCGGGTGCACCGCTCGCGGCTGGACCTCTTCCTGCGGCTGAACGCGGGGGTGCTCACCGGGGAGCCGCGGCCCGAGGAGCGGGACGGCGAGTGGCTACGGGCCGAACTGGCCGTGGAATCGGTGGAGTGGGCGCGCTCCCTGCTCTCCTTCGGCCCGAACGTCGAGGTCCTCGCACCGCCCGCGGCGCGCTCCGTGGTCGCCGCGCACGCGGCCGCGGTCATGGCGCTGTACGGGGATCCGGAGCCGGGGGAGTCCGCAGGAAGCGGGTGAGCGCCGCGGTCAGCTCGGCCGGGGCGTCCTCCTGCACGAGGTGGCCGGCGCCCTCGATGAGCCGCAGTTCGGAACCCGGTACGAGCGACGCCAGTTCATGGCCGCGGCCGACCGGGATCCAGGTGTCCTCGGTGCCCCAGCAGATCAGCACCGGCAGCTCGATCTCCCCGTAGCGGTGCTGGATCTCGTCGGTGAACCGCTGGTCGTTCTGGCTGATCTGCCGGTAGAAGGCGGGCTGCCCGGCCTCGGTGCACCACGGCGCGACGAGCCGGTCCAGGACCGCCGGACGCAGACCGGGGTGGCTGGCGGAGCTCACGTACTCCCGTACCAGCGCCCGGTGCAGCTCGGGCGGCAACTGCCCGAAGACCTCCGGGTGTCCGCCGAGCAGCCGGTAGGCGGGCGAGCCCCAGGGGGCCAACGCCACCGGGTCGGCCAGGGCGAGTCTGCGGTAGCGGGCGCCGTGCAGCAGGTGGGCGCGCAGGGCGACGCAGCCGCCGAAGTCATGGGCGGCCACGGCGGGTTCGGACAGTTCCCAGTGGCCGAGGAGCTCGGTGAGCACTCGGGCCTGGGAGCCGAGCGACACGTCCTGGCCCTCGAACTGGGCGGAGGCGCCGTATCCGGGCAGGTCCCAGACGAACACCCGGTGGTCCTGGGCCAGCGCCCGTGCCACTCCGCGCCAGACGTACGAGGAGAAGGGCGTGCCGTGCACCAGGACGACGGGCGGTGCGCCGGCTGGCCCCAGGGCGGCCCAGCGGACCTCCCCGGCGGAGCTGTGGAACGTACGGTCCAGGACCCAGTCGTCGGCGTTCATGGGCGCCAGCCTAGGGTCTTTCGTTTGGATCAGGCTGGATCAGGGAGCGGGGTCCGGTGCCGTGCATCGCAAGGCGGAGGAGGGAGTCATGGCGGAGTCATGGCGACCGACGACAACGCCGCGAGGTGCGGTGCCGGCCCCCGCGAGCCCAGCATGATCCAAACGAAAGACCCTAGGGGCCGCCCACGCTCCCTGGCGGGGGCGTCCGGGGTCAGGAGGCGTCGTCCAGCCAGTGCCGCCGGCCGAGTGTGACCAGTCGCAGCCGGCGCCGGGCGACCTCGGCCACCGTCCGCCCGCCGTCCGGGCCCGCGTCCAGCATCGCCGACGCGGTGATCACCATGTGGTCCACGTAGAGGCCGCCCAGCATCAGCAGATCCTCCTCGCTCCAGCCCCGCGACTCCGGTTCTCCGGCGAGCGCCGCCGCCACCTCCCGGGCGAACAGCCGGAGCTGGGCGGAGATGGCCTCGCGGACCGGGCCGACCCCGCCGTGCTGCTCACGGGCGATGAACCGGAAGTGGGCGGGCTGCTCGCGGACATGGCGCGTTATCAGGCCGACGCCGCGGTCCAGCCGGACCTCGCTGTCGCCGGTCTCGGCGAGGATCGCGCCGATCATTCCGTGCAGGCTGCCCAGCGTCTGCTCGACGAGGGCCACCCCGAGCCCGGCGATGTCGTCGAAGTGCCGGTAGAAGGCCGTGGGCGCGACACCGGCGGCGCGGGTCACCTCGCGCAGTCCCAGGCTGCTCAGGCTCTGGTGCTCCAGCAGTGCGAGAGCGGCGTCCAGCAGCGCCTGACGCGTCTTCAGCTTCTGGGTCTGGCGGATGCCGGCGGTGTGACTCATGCCATTCAGTAAACAACTGTTCTCCGGGACGGGGAAGGGGTGCCGGGTCTAGACTGACAAGTCAGTGAACACTCGTACTCTCAATTCTCGTACTCTCAATTATGGAAAGGCCGGCCATGATCGTCCTTGTCGTCGCCCTGCTCCTGCTGGGGATCGTGCTGGGAGCGGTGGCGCAGATCCCGCTCCCGCTGACCCTCGTCCTCGGCGCCCTGATCGGCTGCTGGCTGCTGGTCTTCGCCGTGCGCGAGCGGACGGGCACACAGCGCCGGTCCCGGTGACGGATGCCGCCCTCCGCCGTCCGGTCACCCCCACCGCATCCATCCACGAAGGAGTCCGCACCATGACACTCACCACACTCACCCGCCGCTCCGGAACGACGGACGCCCCCGCTCCGAGCGCCCCCGCCGCCCCCGGCGCCGTCCGGTCCACGCGGGACGCCGACGCCCTCGCCGTCGCCTCGTTCGTACTCGGTCTCGTCGGTCTGCTGGTGCTGAACATCCTGCTGGGTCCGGCGGCCATCGTCCTGGCGGTCATCGCCCTGGCCCGCTCCACCGCCCGCCGCGGCCGCGCCCTGCTGGGACTCGCACTCGGCATCGCCGACCTGGTGGTCCTGGCCTTCCTCGTCACCGGAAACGGCGTCGTCGCCTGGAACTTCGGCGGCTGACAGAGCGCGATTCCCGCCGCTCCCCCCACCGGATCGGGCTCCGGACCGGGGCGGGTGAGACGCGCCTTCCGCGGTGCGCGGGCACCGGGACGCCATGCGCCCGCCGTACGCCCCGCCGCAGGCTCGTAGAATCGAGCCCACCATGGCTTACCTCGACCACGCCGCGACCACGCCGATGCTTCCGGAAGCGATCGCGGCGATGACCGCCCAGCTCGCCGTCACCGGCAACGCGTCCTCCCTGCACGCCGCCGGGCGCCGGGCCCGCCGTACCGTCGAGGAGTCCAGAGAGACCCTCGCCGACGCCCTCGGCGCCCGCCCCAGCGAGGTGGTCCTCACCTCCGGCGGCACCGAATCGGACAACCTCGCGGTGAAGGGTCTGTACTGGGCCCGCCGCGACGCCGACCCCCGCCGCACCCGGGTGCTGGCCAGTCCGGTCGAGCACCACGCGGTGCTCGACGCCGTGGACTGGCTCGCCGAGCACGAGGGCGCGACCGTCGAGTACCTCCCCGTCGACCGGTACGGGCGCGTCCACCCGGACGTGCTGCGCGAGGCGCTGGTCCGTAACCCCGACGACGTCGCGATCATCACCGTGATGTGGGCCAACAACGAGATCGGCACCGTCATGCCGGTCCGGGAACTGGCCTCCGTCGCCCGTGAGTTCGACGTGCCCATGCACGCCGACGCGGTGCAGGCCTTCGGGCAGCTGGAAGTCGACTTCGCCCGCTCCGGACTGGCCGCGATGACCGTCAGCGCGCACAAGATCGGCGGCCCGTTCGGCGTCGGCGCGCTGCTGCTCGGCCGCGAGTACACCCCCGTACCCGTGCTGCACGGCGGCGGTCAGGAGCGCCATGTGCGCTCGGGCACCCTCGACGTGCCCGGCGTCGCGGCGTTCGCCGTCGCGGGACGGCTCGCCGCCGACGGGCGCGAGGACTTCGCCCGCGAGATCGGCGGCCTCCGCGACGCACTGGTCGCGGCCGTGATGGCACAGGTCCCGGACGCCCTCCTCGGCGGCGACCCGGCCCCCGGCGGCCGGCTCCCGGCGAACGCGCACTTCACCTTCCCCGGCTGCGAGGGCGACTCGCTCCTGCTGCTGCTGGACGCCCAGGGCATCGAGTGCTCGACCGGCTCCGCCTGCACGGCCGGCATCGCCCAGCCCAGTCACGTCCTGCTCGCCACCGGTACCGACCCGGACCTGGCGCGCGGCACCCTGCGCTTCTCGCTCGGCCACACCACGACCAAGCAGGACATCGACGACGTGGTGCGGGCGATCGGCCCGGCGGTGGAGCGGGCACGCACGGCGGGGCTCAGCTGACCTCGCGTCCGTGCCGGGCCCCGACCGTCAGGGACTCGGCCGCTTTGGCGTCCGGCGCCGATCCGCCGGACAGCCAGTGGCCGACCAGGTCGGCGTAGAGGGCGGACGACCGCAGGAGCTCCTCGTGGGTTCCGGTCGTGGTGCTCGCCCCGTCCATCACCAGGATCCGCCGGGCACGCAGGGCCGAGCTGATGCGGTGCGCCACGATGACGAGTGTCGTGCCCCGGGCCACGAACGCCTCCTCCGCCTTCGCCTCCGCCGTGGGGTCGAGATGGCACCCGGCCTCGTCGAGCACCACGATCGAGGCCGGAGAGGCGTAGGCGCGTGCCAGGGCGATCAACTGCTTCTCGCCGGAGGACAGTTCAGGGCCGTTCAGGCCCACGGGACCGTCCAGGCCGCCCAGGCGCCCGGCCAGTTCCGTGGCGCCGACCGCATCCAGCGCGGCCGCCAGCCGGCCGTCGGTGGCCGCCGGGCACAGATACCGCAGGTTGTCGCGGAGCGTACCGGTGAACACGTACGCCTCCTGGGGTATCAGCACGACCTCGCGGCGAAGCCACCGCGTATCGGCCTCGTGCACGGGTACCCCGCCGATGCACAGCCGGCCGCTGCCCGGACCGGCCAGCCCCGCGATCAGGAGGGTCAGGGTCGACTTGCCGACACCACTGGGTCCCACGACCACCAGATGCGTGCCCGCGGGGACATCGAGGGACAGTTCGCTGATCACGGGGACGGCATGAGGGCCGTAGGCGTACGTCAGCCGGTCCGCCGTGAGGTCCGCCGACGCCGGGGTACGGCCGGACGGGCGATCGGCGGGGCCGATCGCCGTGGCGGTCTCCGCCAGCCGGCGCAGTACCGTGTCCAGCTCCACACCCCAGGAGCCGAGCACGGCCACCAGCGAGCGCAGTGCGGGAGCGATTCCGCTGAGCAGGTAGCTCGCCGCGCCCAGGAGTTCGCCCACGGTCAGGGTGCCGCTCCGGAGCAGCCGGGGGGCGGTGAGCAGCAGCGCGAGCATCGGCAGCTGGCAACCCACCGAGACCAGCAGCGTGTTGCCCGCCGACGTCCGTTCGGTGGCGCGGGTCGCCATCTGGTGCTCGGTGATCCGTGCCGTGACGGAGGCCGCCGCACGGTCGCGCGCACCGCATGCCAGCACGTCGCGGATCCCGTCGAACGTCTCGCCCGCGGCCGCGGCCAGGCGCTCCTCGGCCAGGAGCTCGGTACGCTGCCGCAGGGCGAGCTTCCGCAGCCGCGGTACGCACAGGACGAGCGTGAGCAGGACCGGCGGAAAGGCGATCGCCGCCACCGGGGCGGACAGTGCCGCGAGCCCGATGAAGGCCATGGCCAGCGAGATCCCGAACTGCCGTGCCGACCGCAGCAGCGCGGAGACCAGGGAGCGCGCGGATTCGACCTGGCCGGTCATGCGTGACACCCCGGCACCCGCACCGCCTCCGGCCCCGCGGACGGCCCGGTCGATGGAACCGGCGACCACGGTGGTGACCAGCTCGTCCCGCAGGGGTTCGACGAGCCGGCCCAGATGCAGGGTGAGGGTGCGTGTCACAGCTGCCCGGATCACCATCGTGACACCCAGCAGGCCCAGCCAGCCGAGGCCCGTCGCCGGTCGTCCCGCGAGGAACCCGCGGTCCAGGGCGGTGGCGACGAGGAGGCCGGAGAGCAGTGCCGGCAGCGCTTCGAGCAGGGACCAGGCCGCCACCGCGGTGGCCGTGGACCGGTGCCGCACCAGGTATCCGCCGAGCATCCGCCAGCCGGGAGCGGCGGGCGGGGCGGGCGTGGTGGCCCCGGCGTCCGTGCCGGGAGCGGCAGGCGGGGCTTGCGGGGTACGGGTCACGAGTCCTCCTCCACGGGTCGGGCGGTCGCGCCGAACAGTTCCCGGTAACCGGGCAGCGCCCACAGCTCCCGGTGCGGGCCCATGGCGCGGACCCGTCCGCCGTCCAGCCACGCCACCAGGTCGGCACGGGCCGCCGTGGACACCCGGTGTGCGATCACGATGCGGGTCCGGTCGGACCAGGCGGCGGCGAGCGCCGCGTCGACCTGGGCCTCCGTCGCCGTGTCCAGGCTGGACGTGGCATCGTCCAGGACCACGACCGCGGGATCATGGACCAGTGCGCGAGCCAGCCCCAGCCGCTGCACCTCGCCACCCGACAGGGGCGCCCCGGACAGGGGCGTGTCGTATCCCGCCGGCAGCCGGCGTATGAAGTCGTCGGCGCGCGCGGCCCGCGCGGCGGCGGTCACCTCGCTGTCGGACGCGGTGGGACGGGCGAAGGCGATCATGCCGCGTACCGTCTCGCCGAGCAGTGCGGGGCGCTCGAACGCGTAACCGACCGCGGAACGCAGCGCGTCCGGGGTGAACCGGGTCACCGGAACGCCGTCGATGAGTACGTCGCCCTCGTCCGGGTCCCGCAGTCGCCCGACCAGCGCGGCCAGTGTGCTCTTGCCGGAGCCGGACCTGCCGACCACGGCCAGTGCCGTGCCCGCGGTGATGCCGAGATCGACCGAGTCCAGGACGGTCCGGTCGCCCGACCGGACGGTGACGCCCCGGAAGTCCACCGTCCGGCTGTGGGAACCGGGGCCTGAGAAGCCGGTTCCGGCGGTGGCCACCGACTGATCGGTGACCGCGATGACCCGACGGGCCCCCGCGGTCGCCATGCCGAGGGTGAAGAGAGCGTCGAGCTGGTCGAGCATGGCCATCGCGACAGCGGTGTAACCGACGACCGCTGTCAGCTGCCCTGCGGTGATGTCACCGCCGACCAGCGCGTAGCCCCCGACGCTCAGGATCAGTACCTCCACCGCGGGGAGCAGCAGCCCGACCTGCCAGCCTGTGTCGCGCTGAAGCCGCCACAGGCGGAGCCCGGTGGCGGACAGGCCGGGGAGCGGCGCGAGTACCCGGGACGTCTCGCGGTCGGTGGTGCCTGCGGCGCCGATGGTCCGGGCGCCACCGATCGCTTCGAGCAGCAGGGCGGAGATCCTTCCCTGCGCCTCCTGGTAGCGGGTGAAGAGTTCGGAGCTGCGGTGCATGAACAGGCGGGCCATCAGGACCACCGGGGGCACCCCGAGCAGGAAGGCCGCCCCGAGCCGCCAGTCGATGATCCACAGGGCGACCAGACCGCCGAGCGAGGTCAGGACGGACGCCGAGGCGGTCACCACGGTCAGTCCGGCCCGTCCGGCCTGCGCGCAGTTGCCCGACAGCCGGCTGGTGAGGTCCCCCGAGGGGAATCGCTGCCCGCCCGGTAGGCCGGCGTCGAGAGCGGAGCCGGCCAGATTCCGGCGCAGCGCGGCGACGGCGTCCGCGCCGTAGACCCCTCCGGCCAGTGTCTGCACGGCGGAGGCCGGCACCAGGACGGCCACCACCAGGGCGAACCAGTACACGGGCGCGGCGGCGACCCTGCCGTCGATGACCGAGTCGAGCGCGGCTGCCAGCACTCCGGGAAGCGCCAGTGTGCCGGCGGCGCCGGTGACGGCCGCGGCGCTCGCGGCCACGAACCAGCCGCGGGAGTACGACGTGGCGTCGATCAGCAGCCGTTGGGGGGACGTCATGGTTTCCTCCGCGAGGGTGGCACCGGTGGGACGGCCGACGGCCCCACGGACGGACGGCCGTCCCACCGGCCCACCGGTCCTGGCCCGCCGCCGCCGGACGGGGGCGCTGTGGGGACCGGTTCGTGCCGTCCTCGCCGGGCCGGGCCCCGGGGGCGTGCGGGGCACGCCCCCGGGATGGTCGCTACTGCTGGACCAGGCTGGTCCAGGAACAGGTCCAGGTGCAGGTCGCGGCACACTGGCTGAGCTCGGCGGTCTCTTCGCCGTCCAGGGTCTGGAGCTCGTTGACGTCGATGGTCATGGCGTGTCCTTTCGTCGGTGGTACTGGGGCGCCGGCCGGTCCGGCTCCCCCCGGGGGTCTCACGTGTGCCTTCGCCTACTGCTGGACCAGGCTGGTCCAGGAACAGGTCCAGGTGCAGGTCGCGGCGCACTGGCTGAGCTCGGCGGTCTCTTCGCCGTCCAGGGTCTGGAGCTCGTTGACGTCGATCGTCATGGTGATTCACCTCCAGTCACGGGTTCGTCGTCGCACACCGCCGGGTCCGGCGGTGTCACACGGCCGCGTGAGCGGCCATGAGGTCAGGGGTGGGCGGTGGGGCGGTGGTGTCCCCGGAGACCAGGAACGCCACCAGCCGCCCGGCGAGTTCGGCGCCACCGGCTTCTTCCAGTGGACTGTGTCCCGACCCCGCCACCTCCAGGAAGTCGAAGTCGGTGTGCTCGCGCCTGCCCACGTCGATGAGTCGCTGTCGCAGCAGCCGGGACTGCTCCACCGGCACCGTGAGGTCGTTGGCGCCGTGGACGAAGAGCAGCGGTGTACGGATGCGGCCGGCCAGCTCCCAGACGTCCCGCGCGCCCAACTCGTCGTCGGGCGGGGTGCCGTGGCCGTGCCGGTCGATCAGGGCCCGGGTGGGCGCCTCCGCCTGCGCGTACAGGCGTGCCGCGGACAGGAAGGGGGCGACCACCGCGCACCGTGACCAGGCCGATGGGTCGGCGCTCACGGCCAGCAGGGCGAGGAAGGCCCCGTAGCTGACACCGTGGAGCGCGGGGGGTTCCGCCCCGGCGCCCCGGTGTGCGGTCAGCGTGCGGACCAGGCTGCGTATGTCGGCCAGATCGGGGACGCCCCACGCGCCGTGAATGGCGGCGGAGTGCGCGCGGCCGTACCCCGTACTGCCCCGCTGGTTGGGCGCCACCACTGCGGCCCCCGCCTCGATCAGGCGGTGCAGGGTGGGCTGGAAGCGCAGCTCCCAGGCGGCTTCGGGGCCGCCGTGCAGGGCGACCACGACAGTCGCACTGGTCCGCCAGTCACCCAGGCAGACCGCCTCCAGGTCTCCGTCGGGGGTGTCGAACCGCTCGGTGCCGGCACCGGAGGCTGCCGGGAGGACCGCGCCGGTCGTCGCGGCGGCGGGAGGGGTCGTCACGACGACCGGCGCGGCGCCGGTTGCCCCGCCGGTGGGACCGGTCGGCACGGTGACGATGCCGGTGGGGTGGGCGGGGTGCGAGTAGACCACTCGTAGCCCCTTCTCGCCCCAGCCGGCCACGGGATGGAGCGCACCGGACGGCAGGCCGGTCCGGCTCCACCGGTCCTCGGCCACGTCATAGAGGACCAGGTCCGCCTTGGCCCCCTTGGTGACCCGCAGGGCCACCCGTTCACCGGACGGATCCGCCGCCAGGGGCAGCACGGCCCCGTCCAGGGAGTCGAATCCGGCTGGGAAACACACATCCGCGGGATCACCGGCCGACGCACGGCCGATGCGCAGGGTCCCTCCGCGATCACTGGCGACCAGGAGCAGCCCGGAGCCCGGTGCGGACAGCAGGAGCCGGTGGACGCGTGCCCCGGCCGGGGCCGGCATCGGGGACCAGGTCGCGTCGGCGAGGTCCACAATGACGGGCCGGCACCCGCCGTCCCGGCTGAGGTCGGCCGCGTAGCGGAGCCCGGTGGTGTCCAGGGGGAAGAAGCCGGCTGTCCGGCCGGGCAGGGACACGGGCCGGACCAGCCGCAGTGGTGTGTCCCGGACCTGCCATACCCGGGTGTGGCCGCGCGCCTCCGCCTCGACGGCCAGTGCGAGGGTGCCCGTCGGCCCGCCGGGGACCAGCCGCAGCCCCCGCGCCTGGACCGTGACCGACTGCGTCCGGCCGGCGTCGGCCGGTTCGCACAGGACGAGTTGGTGACTGCCGATGCCGTTGCGCAGGAGGAGGAGCCGGCCGTCGTCGGTCGGCAGCGGCTGGGTGGACGTGGACTCGGCCGTGGCCGTCTCCCGGTGGCACACCCCGGCTTCGCCGTCGAGGTCCCACCACTGCGCGACGAACCCGCCGTCCGCGACGTCCGCCAGGCAGGCCGCGTGGCGCGCCCGTGCGGAGAAGCGGAAGCTGATCCGGTTGCGCGGCCGGTTCACGACGCACCGGCCATGGCGGGGGCGGAACGCTCACCGGGGGCGGGCAGCGAGAGCGAGTCCGGCATCCACAGCCGGCTGCCGCCGTCCCGCAGCCGCAACAGCATGCCGATGGCTCCGGCGAGCCCCGTGCCGTACCCGATGGAGATCCCTTCCAGCGTTTCGTCGGGAACCACCAGCAGTCCGTCCCGGACGGCGGCGCGGGTATGGACGCACGCGGCGAGTTCCGTGGCCCAGCGCAGGTAGCGCGGTTCGTCGAGGGCCGCCGCCATGTCCAGGAGGAATTCCGCGTTCCCGGAAAGCCCGTGGCAGGCGGCGGGGGAGGCCTGCCACATCGTGGCGCGCACGGTGGCCGCACCGAGTTCGGCGAGATCCCGGTGGCGCGCCTGCCCGGTGGCCTGCCACAGGCGGATCAGGAAGGTGCCCACACCGGAGGCACCGGTGCACCAGTGCGGGGTCCGGGACGCGTCCGAGAGCTTGGCGTCGGCAGGCCACCAGGCCTGTCCGTTCTCCACCTGGGCGGCCTCGACCAGCGTGTCGCCCGCCGTGTGCGCCATCCGCACGAAGTCCTCGCGACCGGTGGCCCGGCCCGCCGCCAGCAGGAAGGCGCCGATCCCCGCCACACCGTGGGCGAACCCGAAGTGGCGAGCGCCGGCGAGCTGGGAGTCGAAGGTGGCGGGTATCGGCCAGATGACACCGCCGGGGCCGTTCTCCGCCGCGGCCAGGAGCGTCTCGCCGCAGGCGACGGCCCGGTCCCGGAACGCGGTCTGCCCGGTGGTCCGCCAGAAGTGCAGCTGGGCCATGCCCGCACCGGCCGCTCCATGGCAGATGTCACGGTTGGGCCAGTCGACCGGGACGTCCAGGGCCAGGCGGATCGCGGTCTCCGTCACGGCGTCGTCGCCGAGGAGCCGTGCCGCGTCCAGCAGCGCCCACGCCGTACCCGACCGGCCGAAGTGCAGCCCCGGCAGGGTCACGCCGTCGGCTGTGCGCCCGGCCCCCGGATCGGACAGCCGCTCCCGGATCCACTCCGTCACCTCGGCGACACCGTCGCGGAGTCCGGCGCCGGATCCCGCCGCGGCGGCGCCCCGGGTCATGACCGCGAGGGCCCCGGCAGCTCCGTACTGCACGTTCAGCGGGTCGGTGCTCGCCCCGAATCCGCTCAGCGGCCACAGATGCCCCTCCCGGCCCGTCCCCCGGGTGCGGAGCATGTGGGTGAGGCCGTCGGATATCAGCCGGTCCCGCTGTGACGCCCCGATCCGTAAATCCGGTGAGCCGGCGCAATCGGTCCGTCCGCTCCTGGCCGCCGGGGCGGCGCCGGCCGTCCGGAGCTCCGTCAGGAAGTCCCGTACCCGGGTGAGTTCCCACCGGAGCGCGGGATCGGCGGCGCACAGCGCCAGAACCGCCGGGAGCAGCGGCGCGGCCCATGGGCGGTCCGCCACCGCCAGGACGGCCAGTGCCCGGACGCGCTCGTCGGCCGGTCGCGGGTCCGGGGCGTCCGCCGCGAGGAGCGGATCCACTCCGGTCGCCAGATGCAGGAGGACGGCGCCGAGGCTGTACAGGTCCCCTTCGTACTCCGGGGTGGTGAACGCGCGCCCGGTCAGGGAGGTGAGCTCCGGTCCGGCGTATCCCGGGGTGTAGCCGCGACGGGTCGGTACCCCCTGCGGTGCCAGGAGTTCGACGTCGATCAGCCTCACCCGCCCGTCGGGGGTGACCATGAGGTTGTTGGGGGACAGATCACGCAGTACGTGGCCGGTCCCGTGGACCCCGGCCACCACATCGAGGATCTGGTGTGCCAGATGCAGGAACTCGGCCATTCCGGGGCACGGATTCCCGGACACCCACTTGCGCAGGGTCTGCCCCGTCACCTGTTCCTGCACCAGGAACAGGTTCCCGCCCTGGGCGAACGTCTCGACCGCCCGGGGGGTGAATCCGAGGGGCGCCAGCAGGTCCAGCATCCCGGCCTCGTACCGGAGGGTGTCCTGGAGGTCGGTGCCGTCGATCCGGACACCGACGTGGGGCCGGGCTTCCTTGATCACCACGTCCTGCCGGGTGTCCCGGTCCGTCGCGTAGTACACGCCGCCCTTGTAGGCGTGCCGGATGGCCTTGCTGACGGTGTAACGGCCGTTGAGCAGGACCACGGTCCTCTTCGCCGGTGTGGCGGGCTTCGCCGTGGTGGTCGCCGGTACGGGCGTCCTCGTGGGAGCGGCGGGCGGCTCCGGCACGGAGAGCGGGAAGGGCTCCGGTGCCCAGGCGGGAGTGGTGACCCACGCCTTGCGCCGGTCCTCCTCCAGGCCGCCGTCCGGGTGCCTCAGCCTGACCTCCACGCTGCCGTCGTTCGTCATGGTCCGCACACCGTTGAACACGCCGTAGCGGTAGTGCACGAGACTGTCGGGTCGGTAGCGCCGGTCGGAGAGGATGCCAGGCCCCCGCAGGCCGTCCGTGGCTTCGTGCAGTCTCCGTGCGAGCCGATGGAAATGGTCCGGTCCGTCCGGGTACACGGTGATGAACTTGCCGCCGCTCCCGCGGTCCGCCTGCGGGCCCGTCAGTTCCGTGACCCGTTCGACGGTGCCCGCGAACTTGAAGGAGGCCCGCTCCCCGATCAGCACCTCGCTCGCCACGGCGAGGACCAGCGCCGCCGACAGCGGCGTGGCGGAGAGGTGCAGCTTCCAGCCCTGCTCGTCCGACTCGTGCCCGTCCGGGCGGACCGAGCACCAGAAGGCACCGGCCCGCACGGTCCAGTCCTTCGCGTCGGCCCGGTGCAGGACGCCCTCGACGATCCCGGGCAGCAGGGTGGTATCCGACACGAAATACGTGGGGGCGCCGCTCGTCACACCGTCATCGGCCACGGAGATTCCTTCCGGAGTACGGCGCCGTCGCACGCCGGCGGACTCCGGCGGGCATGGCGGGGGAGCTGGAGAAGAACTGACTGGAGGGGAACGGGGGACCGATCGTGTGCGGGCACGGTGAGCCGTTGTGATCGCGTCGTGGGAACCCGCCCGGGGGACGATCGGGTCCGGTACGCCGTTCACGAGACCGACCGCCCTGATGGAGGCGGCAACTTCCGCTCGGCGCGCGTCGGTTGATGAGGAAACGTACTTCCTGGGCAATGTGTGGCGACAATGCGCCAGTCGTGCATATCGTGTGCGCGAAGATCCCCCCCGATCTCCATGTGTGACGGTATAGGCGCGTCTCGTGCCGGTGTACCACCCGTTCAGGGGGCTTGCGGACAGCGGTCGGGAAGGCATGCGGGACGATGAAAATGGTGCTCCACCGTGCGCAGACCTCCATGGTTCTGGCGACCGCGCTCTATCGCGGAAGCCATCTCGTGGCAGGGATCTCCGCCGTTCTCCAGCACCAGCGGCACCGCCCGGTGCAGTGGGTGATGCTGGGCGCCGCCCTGACGTGCAGCGCCGTGGTGTTCGCCGATACCAGGCGACGCGGCTGCCCGGCTCCCTGGGCCGTGTGGCTGGACGTCCTCGTCACCGGGTCCTTATTACCCTTCGTCGCGTACACGTGGGGCGGGGCGCGGGCACCGGAGTCGATCGCGTGGGTCATGCTGCTGGGCGGTTCGTCGGCCGCGCTCGCGACGGTCGGCCTGCGCCGGCGTGCGGCCGCGACCGCCATCGTGCTTCTGGTGGTGACGCATGCGAGCGGCTACATCGCGGTCGCCGCCGATACGGCGGTCATCGGAGCACATCTGAACGCACTGGTCTTCTCCGCGCTGATCTCCAGAGTGCTCTGGTGGTACCTGCGCAGACAGGGCACGTTGCTCGGCGCGGCCAACGACCGCGCACTGGCCGCCGAGGCGCAGCGGGCGCGGTACGCGGAACGCATCAAACACCACCGGGCCCTGCACGACACGGTGCTGGCGACCCTGACGGCGATCGCGGGCGGTGTCGACGCCGGAACGAACGAGGTACGGCGCCGCTGCGCCCGCGAGGCCGCGTACCTGAGGCGACTGGTCGAGCAGACCGGCGACCAGGAAGCCGGTTCGGAGATATTCACCGCCCTTGAGGAGTCCGTACGGTCCGCGGAATCCCTTGGTCTCAAGGTGACTGCCAGGTACCACGAACTGCCCTCGGTGCCCGCGGACATAGCCCGCGCCATGGCGGACGCGGTCACGGAGGCGCTGAACAACGTCCGGCGGCACGCCGGGACCGGGCACGCGTACATGACCGTCACCGGCGACTCCGGCCGGCTGACCGTCGCCGTGGTCGACCAGGGACACGGACTCGTCCCCGGCCGGGCCGCCCCGGGATTCGGGCTCACCCGCTCGGTGCACGGGCGGATGCGCGAGATCGGCGGCCACTGCACGGTGGACGGTGCTCCCGGCGAGGGTGTCAGTGTGGAGCTCCGATGGCCGCGGTGATCACGGTGGCGGTGGTCGACGACGACCGCATGCTGCTCGACGGGATCCGCTCGTGGCTCGGGAACGTGCCCGGCCTGCGGCTCGTGGGCTGCGCCGGCACGGTGAGCGGACTGCTCGAGGAGTGGCAGGAGCCGGCGGATGTCGTCCTGCTGGACCTGATGCTGCGCGACGGCAGCCGGCCCGCCGAGAACATCCGCCGGATCCGTGGGTCCGGCAGCCGGGTCCTGATGATCAGCGTGGTGGCCGACCGCGACCGGATCATCGCCGCCATGGCGGACGGGGCCGATGGCTATCTCACCAAGGACCACGACCTGTCCGTCCTCGTCGCCGCGATCGAGGAGATCGCGGCGGGCCGCACCGCGCACTCCCCGGAGCTCGCGTTCGCCTGGGCCTACAGCCCGGACCGGCCCCGGCTCTCACCGAAGGAACGGGAAGTGCTCGTCGGGTACGCCTCGGGCCTCACGCTGAAAGCGACCGCCCGGCGGGCCGGTATCAGCCCGAACACCGCGAAGTACTACCTCGACCGCGTCAAGGACAAGTACCAGCAGGTGGGCCGGCCGACGTACACCAAGATCGACCTGTCGCTCCGGGTACGGGAGGACGGCTGGTTCCTCCCGGGCATCCGCTCCGGTGCGCCACCGCAGCGCTGAAAGCGCGGCCCCGGTGACGGTGCCGGGGCCGGCCCCGCTACCGCCGGCGCTCCGGCACCGTCACCGGGCGCGGTCCGCCGCCCGGACCAGCTTCATGTACCTGTCCCAGTCCCAGTGCCTGCCCGGGTCCGTGTGATCGGCGCCCGGCACCTCCACGTGCCCGATGATGTGCTTGCGGTCCACCGGTATCCCGTACCGCCCGCATATCGCCGCGGTCAGCCGGGCGGACGCCCCGTACATCGCCGCCGTGAAGTCCTGCGGGCGGTCCACGAAGCCCTCGTGCTCGATGCCGACACTGCGTTCGTTGTACGAGCGGTTCCCCGCGTGGAACGCCACGTCCAGCTCGCGGATCATCTGCGCCACATGACCGTCCTTGCGCACCACGTAGTGCGCCGCCGCACCGTGCCCAGGGTCCTGGAAGACCTTGACCGCGCTCTGGAAACTGCCCTGGGTGACATGGATGACGACCCGGTCGATGCCGTAGTCGTCGGGGCGGTCCGCGCGCCGCCAGTTCGACGGGGACGCCGCCGTCCACTTGGCCCGCGCGTAGTCCACCGCGCCCGGTGTACGGGGCTTCTCCACTCCCGGCAGCCGCCACCAGGCATGTTTCAGCCGGTCCCGGGCAAGCGCCGCCGTGCCGACCGCGGTGACGGCACCGCCGATCAGCACCGAACGCCGGCTGATGCCGGCGCCGGATCCGTCGGCGCCCGTCGTGCCCTTGGTCCCCATGTGAGCGACAACGCATATCCATGAGCATTCCGTTCCCGGTGCCCCGTACCCTGGTGGAGCTATGACTCAGACTTCCCAGCGCCCCCTCCGTGTCCTCGCCGCCATGTCGGGCGGTGTCGACTCCGCAGTCGCCGCGGCCCGCGCCGCCGAGGCGGGACACGACGTGACCGGTGTGCACCTCGCCCTCTCCGCGAACCCGCAGTCCTTCCGGACCGGAGCCCGAGGCTGTTGCACGATCGAGGACTCCCGTGACGCCCGCCGCGCCGCGGACGTCATCGGTATCCCCTTCTACGTCTGGGACCTGGCGGAACGCTTCCGCGAGGACGTCGTGGAGGACTTCGTCGCGGAGTACGAGGCCGGCCGCACCCCCAACCCGTGCCTGCGCTGCAACGAGAAGATCAAGTTCGCGGCACTGCTCGACAAGGCCCTCGCCCTGGGCTTCGACGCGGTCTGCACCGGTCACTACGCCACCGTGGTCCTCGCCGCCGACGGCACCCGTGAGCTGCACCGCGCCTCCGACATGGCCAAGGACCAGAGCTATGTGCTGGGCGTCCTGGACGAGCGTCAGCTCGCCCACGCCATGTTCCCGCTCGGCGACACCCTCACCACCAAGGACGAGATCCGCGCCGAGGCCGAGCGCCGGGGCCTGGCCGTCGCCAAGAAGCCCGACAGCCACGACATCTGCTTCATCGCCGACGGCGACACCCAGGGCTTCCTCGCGGACCGCCTCGGCGGCACGGCGGAGGGCGACATCCTCGACGAGGCCGGTACCAAGCTCGGCACCCACGAGGGCGCCTTCGGCTTCACCATCGGCCAGCGCAAGGGCCTGCGCATCGGCCACCCCGCGGCCGACGGCAAGCCGCGCTACGTCCTGGACATCTCCCCGGTGAACAACACGGTCACCGTCGGCCCCGTCGAGGCCCTGGACGTGACCGCGCTGACCGCGATCAAGCCCCGCTGGTGCGGGACCCCGCCGGCCGGCACGGGCACGTACACCGCCCAGCTGCGCGCCCACGGCGGTGAGACCGAGGTGACGGCCGAACTGCTCGACGGCACCCTCAGCGTCTCCTTCACCGAGCCGGTACGGGGCGTGGCCCCGGGCCAGGCGGTCGTGCTGTACGACGGGACGCGCGTGGTCGGCTCCGCGACGATCGCGACGACGGTGCGCCGCGAGACGGCCGCCGCGGGCTGATCCGCCCCACCGTTCGAACCCCGCGCGGCAACGCCCGACCCCTGTACGGGCGTGGCCGCGCGGAGTGCTTTCAGGCCCCCCTCAGGACGCCTGGCCCACGTACACGTTCCGGGTGAAGAACTCCGCCAGCACCGGAGCGATCACCTGCGGCGCCAGCTCCAGGGTCTGGCCCGTCAGCGTGCGGTGGCGGCCCCGGGGGAGGGCGTCCGCCAGCAGCCGGGTCGCCGCCCGTGCGCGGGCCGGGCTGAAACCGCCGCTGAGCACCAGGGTCCGCGCCCGGACGGAGGCGAACCGCTCGGCCGGCACCGAGCCGTCACCGAGCAGCGCGTCGTCGTACGCCAGGGTGTGCGCCACGGACACCAGGCTCCGCCACAGCGGCGCACTCCGCATCCTGGCGATCAGATCGGCCGGGACGCCCGTCACGGACAGGAACAGCTCCACCGCCCCGTCCCGGTCCCCGGCGGACAGCAGCCGGTGCAGCCGGGCCGTGCAGCCCGCCTTGAACCGCAGACCGGCGGCGCCGGGGGTGTACGGCGGCTCGTGCACCGCGAGCAGGTCCACGGGGAGCCCGGCGGCCTGCGCCTCCAGGGCGAGCGCGCCGCCGGTCCCGACGCCGAACACCGAGGGGCGGCCGCCCACTGCCCCGGCGACCGCGCTCAGGTCCTCGGTCTCGCGCTCCACCGCGTACGGCGCGCTGTCACCGCTGCCGCCCCGGCCGCGCCTGTCGTACGTGACGACCTGGAAGCGCGGCGCCAGCAGACGGGCCAGCGGAGCCTCGGTCGCGGCCGTGCCCAGTGCCCCGCCCACCAGGATCACCGGCGGTCCTTCACCCAGGCACCAGTACGCGATCAGGGTGCCGTCGCGGGAGAGAGTCTTGTCCATGTGAAGGTGGACTGCGGGGCGCCCACAAACTCATCGCCGGACGCGAAGAAGTTTTGAGATCTCTCTTCTCCGCAGCTCAGGGCGGTGTGTGACGGCCGGTCAACCGGTGCCGGACGGCGGTCAGGACGCGACGGCCTCGGTGTCGTAGAAGCAGAAGTGGTCCTTGATCGCGGCGACTTCCTCCTTCGGCTCCGGGTACGCCCAGACCAGATCCGCCGCGTCCGGCAGCGACCAGTAGGAGGCGTCCCCCTTGAACGGGCAGTGGGTGCGGGTGTCCGACGCCGTCAGCAGCTCGGTCCTGACATCCTCGGGAGGCAGGTAGTACCGGACCGGACAGCCGGTCTCGCGCAGCACGAGCGGGCGCCGGCTCTCGGCGAGCAGCACGCCCTCGCGGACCACACGCACATGCTCGGTGCCGGGCTCGACGGTGATGAGATGTCCTCGGGTGGCAGTCATGTCTTTCTCAGCGGCGCGGCCCGCCCGTTTCTTCCCCGGCGGCACGGCCGTCAGTGACGGGTTCTACCGTGGACGCCATGAAGATCTGCGTATTCCTCTCCGCCGCCGACCTCGACGAGCGCTACACCCGGCCCGCCCGCGAATTCGCCGAACTGCTCGGCCGGGGCGGGCACACCCTGGTCTGGGGCGGCTCGGAGAGCGGGCTGATGAAGGTCGTGGCCGACGGGGTGCAGGAGTCCGGCGGGAAGCTGGTCGGGGTGTCGGTGGACTTCCTGGCCGCGAAGGCGCGTACCAACGCCGACGAGATGGTGATCGCCCGCGATCTCGCCGAGCGCAAGGCGCTCCTCCTGGAGAAGGCCGACGCCGTCGTGATCATGGTGGGCGGCACCGGCACGCTCGACGAGGCCACCGAGATCCTGGAGCTCAAGAAGCACGGCAAGCACACCAAGCCGGTCGTGCTGCTCAACACGGCGGGCTTCTACGACGGCCTGCGCCAGCAGTTCCAGCGCATGGAGGACGAGGGCTTCCTGCCGCTCCCGCTGACCGACCTGGTGTTCTTCGCGAAGGACGGGGTGGGCGCCCTCGCCTACCTGGAGGAGTGGTCCGGCCTGCGGTGATGTGCCGGCGCCGGGGTGGACGGGTGCGACGATGGGGGCATGTCCACTCACCTCATCACCGGCGCCGGTTCCGGCATCGGCGCAGCAGTCGCCCGCCGTCTCACCGAGCGCGGGGACGATCTCGTACTCCTTGCCCGTGACGCGGGCCGCGCCAAGGAGCTCGCCGCGCTGCACCCCGGCGCCCGCACGATCGTCGGAGACCTCTCCAACCCGGACCGGCTCTCCTGGGCCTTCGCCCAGCAGCCGATGCCGGAGCGCCTCGACTCGCTGATGCACATCGCGGGCGTCGTCGAGCTCGGCCGGGTCGGCGAGCTCACGCCCAAGGCCTGGCACACCCAGCTCAACGCCAACCTCGTGGCCCCGGCCGAGCTGACCCGGCTCTTCCTGCCGCAACTGCGCGTCGCCCAGGGACACGTCCTCTTCGTCAACTCCGGCGCCGGACTCGCCGCCCACGCCGAGTGGGGCGCCTACGCGGCGAGCAAGCACGGGCTGAAGGCACTGGCCGACTCGCTGCGCCACGAGGAGCACGGCGACGGGGTCCGGGTGACCTCCGTCTACCCCGGGCGCACCGCGAGCCCCATGCAGGCCAAGGTCCACCAGCAGGAGGGCAAGGAGTACGACCCCGAGCGGTGGATCGACCCGGAGTCGGTGGCCACCACGATCCTGATGGCGATCGACCTGCCGCGCGACGCCGAGGTCAACGACCTCACGGTCCGCCCCGGCCGCTGACGGCACGGGCGGCGAACCGCCGTAGGCTTCCCGCGTGAGCGAGAAGAGCAAGTTCAGCGGGTGCCCGGCCACCGGAATCGGTTCGATGCCCGGAGGGGACGCACGGGAGGCGGCGAAGACCGTCACCGGCTCCTTCGGGGACGGCCAGGGCGTGCCGTACCTGGCGGAACTGCCCGCGCGCGGACCGGGCGCGGACATGATCGGGCGGACCATCGGGCTGCTCGTCGAAATGTACGGACACGTCGAGCCGAGCGGCTGGCGGATCAGCGACCGGCCGGGGCGCGACACCCGCCGGGCCCGCTCCTGGCTCGGCGAGGACCTCGACGCGCTGGAGGAGTTCACCCAGGGCTACGAGGGCCCGCTCAAGGTGCAGGCCGTCGGGCCCTGGACGCTGGCCGCCGCGCTGGAGCGCCGGGGCGGCGAGGCGGTGCTCGGTGACCCGGGCGCCTGCCGCGACCTGGCGGCCTCGCTGGCGGAGGGCCTGCGCGACCACCTCGCCGAGGTACGGCGGCGGATGCCCGGCGCCCGGGTGATCCTCCAGCTCGACGAACCGTCCCTCACCGGGGTCCTCCTGGGGCGGGTCAGGACGGCGAGCACCTACCGCACCTACCGGGCGGTCGATCGCCAGCTCGTCGAGTCCACCCTGCGCGAGGTGCTGGGCGCGGCGGGCGAGGGCGCCTCGGTCGTCCACACCTGTGCGCCCGAGGTGCCGTTCGCGCTGCTGCGCCGGGCCGGGGCGGACGGCATCTCGTTCGACTTCTCCCTACTCACCGAGCGTGAGGAGGAGGCGATCGGGGAAGCCGTCGAGGGCGGGACCCAGTTGTTCCTCGGGGTGGTGCCGGGTACCGACCCGGCCTCGGGCGGATTGTCGGACCCGGGCGGTAGCGTCATGGGTGTCAGGACGCTGTGGCGCAGGCTGGGGCTGAATCCGGGGACTCTGACCGAGTCCGTGGTCATCACGCCCTCGTGCGGGCTCGCGGGTGCGTCGCCCGCGTACGCACGGGCCGCGCTCGCCCACTGCGGCCGGGCCGCGAGATCGCTCGCAGACAACCCTGAGTAACGGGGCACTGGGTAACGGGAGGACGGGACGATGGCCGGCGAAGAGCAGACGGCAGTGCCAGCGGAGGCACGGACCGCGGTGCCAGCGGAGGCACGGGAGCGGCACGCGCTCCTCGCCGAGCAGATCGAGGAGCACCGCTTCCGCTATTACGTGAACGACCAGCCGGTCGTCAGCGACGCCGAGTTCGACCGGCTGATGCGTGAGCTGGAGGGCCTGGAGGACACGTATCCGCAGCTGCGCACGCCCGACTCGCCGTCGCAGAAGGTCGCGGGGCCCTACCGGACGGAATTCACCTCCGTCGAGCACCGCGAGCGGATGCTGTCCCTGGACAACGCCTTCGACGACGAGGAACTGGCCACCTGGGGCGAGCGGGTCGCCCGGGACGTCGGCGCGACCGGCTACCACTTCCTGTGCGAGCTCAAGATCGACGGCCTCGCGGTCAACCTCACCTATGAGAACGGCCTGCTGACCAGGGCGGCCACCCGCGGCGACGGCCGCACCGGCGAGGACATCACGCCCAACGTCCGGACGATCGCGGAGATCCCGCACCGGCTGAAGGGCGACCGCATCCCGGCACTCGTCGAGATCCGCGGCGAGGTCTTCTTCCCGATGGACGGATTCGAGGCGCTCAACGCCCGGCTGGTCGAGGCGGACGACAAGCCCTTCGCCAACCCGCGCAACGCGGCGGCCGGTTCACTGCGCCAGAAGGACCCCAAGGTCACCGCCGGCCGGCCGCTGCACATGGTGGTGCACGGCATCGGGGCCCGTGAGGGCTTCGACATCGACTGCCTCTCGCACGCCTACGAGCTGCTGCACGCATGGGGTCTGCCCACCGCCAAGTACAACAAGGTGGTGGACTCCCTGGACGGGGTACGGGAGTTCATCGCCCACTTCGGCGAGAACCGGCACTCGGTGGAGCACGAGATCGACGGCGTCGTCGTCAAGCTCGACGAGATCCCTCTCCAGGGCAGGCTCGGCTCGACCTCACGCGCACCGCGCTGGGCGATCGCCTGGAAGTACGCGCCGGAGGAGGTCAACACCAAGCTGGTCAACATCCGGGTCGGCGTCGGCCGCACCGGCCGCGTCACCCCGTACGCCCAGGTGGAGCCCGTCGAAGTCGCCGGTTCCGAGGTCGAGTTCGCCACCCTGCACAACCAGAACGTGGTCCGGGCGAAGGGCGTCCTGATCGGCGACACGGTGGTGCTCCGCAAGGCCGGCGATGTGATTCCGGAGATCCTCGGCCCGGTCGTCGACCTCAGGGACGGCACCGAGCAGGCGTTCGTCATGCCCACCGAGTGCCCCGAGTGCGGGACGGAGCTGCGGCCCATGAAGGAGGCCGACATCGACGTCCGCTGCCCCAACGCCCGCTCCTGCCCCGCACAACTGCGTGAGCGCGTCGCCTATCTGGCGGGCCGCAAGTGCCTGGACATCGACCACTTCGGCTATGTCGCGGCCGCCGCCCTGACCCGTCCGCTGGAGCCCGCCGACCCGCCGCTGCGCGACGAGGGCGACCTGTTCGGGCTGACCGTCGACCAGCTGCTGCCCATCCGGGCCTATGTCCTCGACATGGACAGCGGACTGCCCAAGCGGGATCCGAAGACCGGGGAGGAGAAGACCGCGCTGGTCTTCGCCAACCAGCAGGGCGAACCGAAGAAGAACGCCGTCGCGATGCTGGACGCCATCGCCGAGGCGAAGGAAGCGCCGCTGGCCCGGATCCTCACCGGGCTCTCGATCCGCCATGTCGGTCCCGTCGCCGCGCAGGAGCTGGCCCGTCAGTTCCGGTCCGTCGACCGGATCGACGAGGCCACCGAGCAGGAGCTGTCCGACGCCGACGGGGTCGGACCGATCATCGCGGCCTCGGTCAAGGCGTGGTTCGCCGAGGACTGGCACCGGGAGATCCTGCGCAAGTGGCGGGAGGCCGGGGTCCGGATGGAGGACGAGGGGGCCGGTGAGGAGGAGGGGCCGAGGCCGCTCGAAGGGCTCACCGTCGTCGTCACCGGCACGCTGGCCTCGCACACCAGGGATGGCGCGAAAGAAGCCCTCCAGAGCCGCGGGGCGAAGGTGACGGGTTCCGTTTCGAAGAAGACCTCCTTCGTGGTGGTCGGCGACAACCCCGGCTCGAAGTACGACAAGGCCATGCAGCTGAAGGTGCCCGTGCTGAACGAGGACGGCTTCGCCGTGCTGCTCGCGGACGGGCCCGACGCGGCGCGCGAGGCGGCGGTGCCGGCCGAGGCGGAGACGGAGACCGAGACGGAGGCCGAAGAGGGGGCCGGGGAGGCGGCCGGGGAGTAGAACCGGCCCAGGGGCGGGGAATCGTGGGTGTGTACGCCCCGGATTCACCCGGTCGGCGCATAGCAGACGCTGACGGGGGGTCGGTTCGCATTCGGGCAAGAGATGTAGACCGCTGCCCCTGGAAGCCCTCTGCGGCCTACTGTTGAGGGATGCGCCCGCGGCGCCCGGCCACCGGATGTGCCGGGCGTGGTGGCAGCGAACGGAACCATCAGGTGACATCGGCACCGCCGGCTGTGAGAGGGACGGAATGAAACCGACCGAGAACGCCGCACCGGTGTCGCGGCTGCAGGGTTTCGCCGGACTCACGCCCAAGGTGGGCGCTGTCGTCGTGGCCCTCGCCACCGTCCAGCTCGCGACCGGCTTCTACCGGACCGTGAGCGGTGGACACGCGCTCTTCCCGGACGGCAGGGCCGGCTGGTCGCTCGCCGTGCTCACCGGGATCGTCGTCGGTCATCTGGTGGCGCTCGGCCGCGACCGCTGGTGGGGCGGCACCGGTTCCGGGGCCGCCCTCACGCTCGCCGTGCTGCTGCTCTACGGCTGGGTGCCCGCCGGCCTGGTCAGCCTGGTCGTGGTCGTACTCGTCGGGATGGCGCGCAGGCACCGCTGGTGGCAGGGGCTGCTGCACGGGGCGGTGGACATCCTGGGAGTGGGCGCGGCGGCGCTGGTCATGGCCGCGTTCGGCGAGGTGCAGACCGTCGAGTCGCCCTGGCAGCCACTCGACTGGGGTATCGACGTCGTCCCGGAAGTCCTCCTCGCCGCCTCCACCTATCTGCTCGTCACCCGGGTGCTGCTCTGGTACGCCCGGCCCCAGGGCGGCGGGCTGCCGACCGTCGCCCGCACCGCACTGCTGCGGCAGGGCCTCGTCGCCGTCGCCCTGCTCGGCATCGCACCGCTGATCTGCGTCGTCGCCATGGCCATGCCGGTACTGCTGCCGCTCTTCGCGGTCCCGCTGATCGCGCTCGACTCCACGCTCTGGATCGCCCGCGCCAGGGCCGAGGAGCAGCTGCGGGACCCGCTGACCGGACTGCCGAACCGCCAGTGGCTGCTGGAACGGACCTGGACGGCCCTGGAGGAGGCCGAGAGCGTCGGCACCCGGGCCGGCCTGGTCCTGATCGACCTCGACCGCTTCCGGGCGGTCAACGACACCCTGGGCCATCTGGCGGGTGACCGGCTGCTGCTCCAGATAGCGGAACGCCTGCGCCTCGCCCTGCCGCGCGGGGCGGAGGCGGCCAGGCTCGGCGGCGACGAGTTCGCCGTCCTGCTGCCGGCCGCGGACTCCGCCACCAGCGCCCAGCGGATCGCCCGCCACCTGGTCGCCGAACTCTCCTCCCCGCTCGACCTCGACGGGCTCACCCTGGTGCTGGAGGCCAGCGCGGGCGTCGCCGTCTACCCCGACCACGCGCTGGACGCCGAGGGTCTGCTGCGCCGCGCGGACGTGGCGATGTACCAGGCCAAGCGCGACCGCACGGGCGTCGAGGTGTACGAGTCGAAGCGCGACAGCAACACCCCGGACCGGCTCGGGCTCCTCGGTGATCTGCGGCGCGCGCTGGACGCCGGCGAGGTCGAGCTCCACTACCAGCCGAAGGTCCGCTTCGACGGACAGGTGGCCGGTCTCGAAGCCCTGGTCCGCTGGGTGCACCCGGAGCGGGGGCGGGTCCCTCCGGACGAGTTCATCGCCATCGCCGAGTCGTCCGGGCTGATGCCGCACCTCACCGAGTACGTACTGGAGACGGCGCTCGCCCAGGTCGCGAGATGGCGGGCGCAGGGGCTGTTCGTCCCGGTAGCGGTCAACGTCTCCCCGCGCGACGTGCACACCCCGGGGTTCGCGGGCGGCGTCGCGGCCCGGCTGGCCCGGCACGGCGTTCCGGCCGGTGCCCTCCAGCTGGAGATAACGGAACACGTACTGCTAGAGGACCCGCAGCGGGCCGCGGACACACTGGCCGGGCTCACCGGGCACGGGGTGAAGATGTCCCTGGACGACTTCGGCACGGGGTACTCCTCCCTCGTCCATCTGCGGCGGCTGCCGGTCAGCGAGCTCAAGATCGACCGGTCCTTCGTGGCCCGGCTCGCCATCGACCACGAGGACGCGGAGATCGTCCGCTGCACGATCGACCTGGCGCACTCGCTCGGCCTGCTGGTCGTCGCCGAGGGCGTCGAGGACGACGAGACCTGGGAGCGCCTGCGGGACCTGCGCTGCGACGCGGTCCAGGGCTGGCTGGTGGCCGCCGCGATGCCGCCCCAGGAGACGACCGCGTGGCTGCGGGCGCGGGGCGAGCACGGGTGGCGGCGGCCGGCGGAGCTGGCGGCGGCCGCCGCCGCGGCGGCAGCGGCGGCGGGTGTGACCACCGCGGCGGCGCCCGAGCTGGAGCAGCGCCCCTCCGGGCGGACCGTCGACTCGCGGCCCGCGACGTCGTAGGCGGGGCGCGGGCGTGGGCCTGCGGTGAGGCGCCCGGAGGCGCCCGGTTGCCGCTTCGCTGAGCAGGTGTTCCACGGGTGGCCGTGGCTGGTACGGAGGACCCCATAGGATTGGGGGTCGGCGGCACATTTCCACCTGCCGCGCGACGTCTGGCACGCACGCTCGCCGTGTCGCCGAAGCGCCCACGTGGCTCCGCCACGAGAGCGCTCCGGCGCCTTGCGATCGCACGCACCGGACGCCGCGCGGCCCGTCCTTCGGACGGACGGCGGAAATGTGCCACCGGCCCCGGCCAGAACCACACACCAACCCCTGAGGATCGCTGCATGCCTGGCATCACGCGCGAGGAGGTCGCCCACCTCGCCCGGCTGGCGCGTCTGGAGCTGAAGGGCGAAGAGCTCGATCACTTCGCCGGTCAGCTCGACGACATCATCGGCGCGGTCGCCCGCGTCTCCGAGGTCGCCGACCAAGACGTACCGCCGACCTCCCATCCGCTGCCGCTGACCAACGTCATGCGGACGGACGAGGTCCGTCCCTCGCTCACCCCCGCGCAGGCGCTCTCCGGCGCCCCGGCCCAGGAGCAGCAGCGTTTCAAGGTGCCGCAGATCCTGGGGGAGGACTAAAAAGCCATGACGGACATCAGCACCATCATCAAGCTCACCGCCGCCGAGACCGCCGCGAGGATCGCCTCCGGTGAGCTCACGGCCGTCGAGGTCACCGAGGCCCACCTGGCCCGGATCGAGGCCGTGGACGAGAAGGTCCACGCCTTCCTGCACGTCGACCGCGAGGGCGCGCTCGCGCAGGCCCGCGCCGTCGACGCGAAGAGGGCCGCGGGCGAGAAGCTCGGCCCGCTGGCCGGCGTCCCGCTCGCGCTCAAGGACATCTTCACCACGCAGGACATGCCGACCACCGTCGGCTCGAAGATCCTCGAAGGCTGGGTCCCGCCATACGACGCGACCGTCACCAAGCGGCTCAAGGCCGCCGACATCGTCATCCTCGGCAAGACCAACATGGACGAGTTCGCCATGGGGTCCTCCACCGAGAACAGCGCCTACGGCCCGACCGGCAACCCGTGGGACCTCACCCGTGTCCCGGGCGGTTCCGGCGGCGGCTCCTCGGCCGCGCTCGCCTCGTTCGAGGCCCCGCTCGCCATCGGCACGGACACCGGCGGCTCGATCCGCCAGCCCGCCGCCGTCACCGGCACCGTCGGCGTCAAGCCCACCTACGGCGGCGTCTCCCGCTACGGCATGGTGGCCTTCTCGTCCTCCCTCGACCAGGGCGGCCCCTGCGCCCGTACGGTCCTGGACGCGGCGCTGCTGCACGAGGCCATCGCCGGACACGACCCGCTCGACTCCACCTCCATCGACGCCCCGGTCCCGCCGGTCGTCGAGGCCGCGCGCAACGGCTCGGTGAAGGGCATGCGCGTCGGAGTCGTCAAGCAGTTCTCCGGCGAGGGCTACCAGGCCGGTGTCGTCCAGCGCTTCAACGAGTCGGTCGAGCTGCTGAAGTCGCTCGGCGCCACCGTCGTCGAGCTGGACTGCCCGTCCTTCGACCTCGGCCTTTCGGCGTACTACCTCATCGCGCCGTCCGAGTGCTCTTCGAACCTCGCCCGCTTCGACGCCATGCGCTACGGCCTGCGGGTCGGCGACGACGGCACGAAGTCCGCCGAGGAGGTCACCGCGCTCACCCGCGAGGCCGGCTTCGGCGACGAGGTCAAGCGCCGCATCATCCTCGGCACGTACGCGCTGAGCTCCGGCTACTACGACGCCTACTACGGCTCGGCGCAGAAGGTCCGCACCCTGATCACGCGGGACTTCGAGAAGGCCTTCGAGCAGGTGGACGTCATCGTCTCCCCGACGACACCCACCACCGCCTTCCCGATCGGCGAACGCGCCGACGACCCGATGGCGATGTACCTCGCGGACCTGTGCACCATTCCGACCAACCTGGCCGGCAACGCAGCCATGTCGCTGCCCTGCGGCCTGGCGCCGGAGGACGGACTGCCGGTCGGGCTGCAGATCATCGCTCCCGCCATGAAGGACGACCGGCTGTACAGGGTCGGAGCCGCCGTCGAGGCCGCGTTCGTGGAAAAGTGGGGGCACCCGCTGCTCGAGGAGGCTCCGTCGCTATGAGTGCCATGGCAAAGAAGGCCACGAACTTCAAGAAGTCGAAGACCGGGCTGTACGTATCGCTCGGCAGCACCGCGTTCGGCGCGATCAGTGTTGCCAAGCAGATCAGGCTCGCGCGCAACGACAACGACACACTGCGCCTCATCGACGCGACCGTGTCCGCCGCCGCCATCGTCACCGGCCTCGCGATCCTCTATCGCGAACTGAAGCGTCTCGGCGACGATGACGTCCTGCTGGGCTGAGAGGGAAAGTTTTCACCGTGACTGCTGTCATTGACCTGGAGTCGTACGAGGACGCCCTCGCGACGTACGACCCCGTCATGGGCCTCGAAGTCCATGTCGAGCTGGGCACCAAGACCAAGATGTTCTGCGGCTGCTCCACCGAGCTCAAGCAGGACGCCAACTCCCAGACCTGCCCGGTCTGCCTCGGGCTGCCCGGCGCGCTGCCGGTCGTCAACGAGATCGGCGTCGAGTCCGCCATCAAGATCGGTCTCGCGCTGAACTGCGAGATCGCCGAGTGGTGCCGCTTCGCCCGGAAGAACTACTTCTATCCGGACATGCCGAAGAACTTCCAGACCTCCCAGTACGACGAGCCGATCGCCTTCGACGGCTATCTGGACGTCCAGCTGGAGGACGGCGAGATCTTCCGGGTGCAGATCGAGCGCGCCCACATGGAGGAGGACACCGGCAAGTCGACGCACGTCGGCGGCGCCACCGGCCGTATCCACGGCGCGTCCCACTCCCTGCTCGACTACAACCGCGCGGGCATCCCGCTCATCGAGATCGTCACCAAGCCGATCGAGGGAGCGGGCGCACGGGCCCCCGAGGTCGCCAAGGCGTACGTCGCCGAGCTGCGCGAGCTCATCAAGGCGCTCGGCGTCTCCGAGGCCCGGATGGAGATGGGCCAGATGCGCTGCGACGTGAACCTGTCGCTGCGCCCGCACGGCCGCGAGGCGTTCGGCACCCGTTCCGAGACGAAGAACGTGAACTCCCTGCGTTCCGTCGAGCGGGCCGCCCGCTTCGAGATCCAGCGCCACGCCGCGGTGCTGAACTCGGGCGGCACGATCGTGCAGGAGACCCGGCACTTCCACGAGGAGGACGGCTCCACCACGGCCGGCCGCATCAAGGACAACGCCGAGGACTACCGCTACTTCCCGGAGCCCGACCTGGTACCGGTCGCCCCGGCCCGCGCCTGGGTCGAGGAGCTGCGGGGCGGTCTCCCCGAGCTGCCGCGGCTGCGCCGCGCACGGCTCAAGGAGGACTGGGGCGTCTCCGAGCACGACATGCAGTCCATCCTCAACGCGGGCGCGGTCGACCTGATCGTCGCCACGACCGAGGTGGGCGCACCCTCGGACCAGGCCCGCAAGTGGTGGATGGGCGAGCTGGCCCGTAACGCCAACGAGACCGGCCGCGGTCTCGACGAGCTGCCCGTCACCCCGGTGCAGGTCGCCCGGGTGGCCGAGCTCGTCGCCTCGGGCGACCTCAACGACAAGCTGGCCCGCCAGGTGCTGGAGGGCGTCCTCGCGGGCGAGGGCGACCCGGACACCGTCGTCGAGAAGCGCGGCCTGAAGGTCGTCTCCGACGAGGGCGCGCTGTCCACGGCGGTCGACGAGGCCATCGCGGGCAACGCCGCCATCGCGGACAAGATCCGCGGCGGCAAGGTCGCCGCCGCCGGCGCGCTCGTCGGCGCCGTCATGAAGGCCACCCGCGGCCAGGCGGACGCGGCCCGGGTGCGTGAACTGATCCTGGAGAAGCTCGGCGTCGAGGGCTGAGCCCGTCCCCGTACGTCCTCGAAGGGGCGGTGCATCCGGTACCACCGGGCGCACCGCCCCTTTCACCGCTCCGGAGAGCCCACTGAACGCAGTCACCGCCGAGATCGTCTCCGTCGCCCTCCTGCTGGGGGTGCTGGCGTTCGCCGTCGTACGCCCCCGGGGACTGCCGGAGGCGACCGTCGCCGTGCCCGCCGCGGTGCTGGTCATCGTGGTGGGCGCGGTTTCCTGGCCCCAGGCCCGGTCCCAGGTGGACAGCCTGCTGCCGGTCGTCGGCTTCCTCGCCGCGATCCTGGTACTGGCGCGGCTCTGCGCCGACGAAGGGCTGTTCAGGGCGGCCGGTGACCTGGTCGCCCGCGCCTGCGGCGGGCGGACCGGCCCGCTGCTCGGGGGCGTCTTCGCCGTCGCGTCGGTGATCACGGCGGTGCTCAGTCTGGACGCCACCGTGGTCCTGCTGACGCCCGTCGTCCTCGCGACCGCGGCCCGCGTCGGGGCCCGCCCCCGCCCGTACGTGTACGCCTGCGCGCACCTCGCCAACTCCGCGTCGCTCCTGCTTCCCGTCTCCAATCTGACCAACCTGCTGGCGTTCACGGCCAGCGGTCTCTCCTTCACCCGCTTCGCCGCCCTGATGACGCTGCCCTGGCTGGCGGCGATCGCCGTCGAGTACGTGGTCTTCCGCCGGTTCTTCGCGGCCGACCTGGCGGCGGGGGCGTACCCGCCGAAGCCGGCGGACGACCGGCCCGTCCTCCCCGTCTTCACCCTGGTCGTCCTGGTGCTGACCCTGTGCGGATTCGCCGTGACCTCGTTCGCGGGCGCGGAGCCGCTGTGGGCGGCGCTGGCGGGCGCCGCCGTGCTGGCCGTGCGGGCGCTGGCGAGACGGGAGACCACCGTGAAGGGGCTGGTGCACTCCGCGAACGTGCCGTTCTGCCTGTTCGTGCTGGCCCTGGGCGTCGTCGTCAAGGCGGTCGTCGACCACGGTCTGGGTACCGGTATCGCCCGGCTCCTGCCGGGCGGGTCCTCGTTGCCCGCGCTGCTGGCGGTGGCCGCGGTGGCGGCGGTGCTCGCCAACCTGATCAACAACCTGCCGGCGATCCTCGCCCTCCTCCCGGTCGTCGCGGCGGCCGGGCCGGGGCCGCTGCTGGCCGCGCTGATCGGGGTGAACCTCGGGCCGAACCTCACGTACGTCGGCTCGCTCGCCACCCTGCTGTGGCGTCGCATCCTGCACACGCACGACCAGGCGCCGGAGCTCGGCCACTTCACCCGGCTCGGGCTGCTGACCGTACCGGCGACGCTGGCGGTGTCGACGGTCGCGCTCTGGGGGGCGCTGCGGGTGATCGGGGTCTGACGCCTGCGCCGGCGGGCGTCGGACCGCGGGCGTTCGTGCCCGTCACGCGCGGTCCGCGAGCCCGCCGGACGGCCGCGGAGATGTCTCCCATATGCGGATCCGACGCCTGTGAGTATGACCACGAATCGGGCAAATGATCACAGTTCGCTGTCAGAGTGACGGTCTCAAGGTCATGCGTTTCCTGCGTGCGGTTCTCCCGAGCCGCCGGAGAGACCACGAACCCGCAGGGAGCTCGTCCCTTGGCTGCTATCGCCCGCTGGTGCATCGCCCACCGTCTCGTCGCCGTCCTCATCTGGCTGCTCGCCCTCGGCGGCACGGCCGCGGGTGCGGTGTTCGCGGGCAGTTCCTACACGAACGACTACGAGGCGCCCGGCACCGAATCCGGCCACGCCGCCGCCCTGTTGAAGAGCGGCTTCACGAACCTCGGCGGGGACACCGACACCATCGTCTGGCACACCGACGACTCCACCGTGCGGGCGGCCGACGTCGAGCAGAAGATGACCCGGACCCTGCACGCGGTCGAACGGCTGCCTGGTGTCGGCGACGTCAGCGGCCCCTACACCCAGGCGGGCGCCGCACAGATCAGCGCGGACGGGCGCACGGCCTACGCCACGGTCACCTTCGACGGGCAGGCCGACGACGTACCGGTGGCGCAGGCCGAGGCGGTCGTCAGCACCGCGAAGGCCGCCTCGGGCGAACACCTCCGGGTCGAGCTGGGCGGCTCGGCCGTCGCCCTCACCGAGGCGCCCGCCGTACACCTCAGCGAGGCCATCGGGGTCGCCGTCGCGGCCGTCGTGCTCTTCATCGCCTTCGGCTCGCTCGCCGCCAGCATGCTGCCCATCGCCACCGCTCTCGTCTCGGTCGGCACCGCGTACGCGGGCATCGTGCTGCTCGGGCACGTGATGACCGTCGCCGACTTCGCACCCATGCTCGGGATGCTCGTCGGGCTCGGGGTCGGCATCGACTACGCCCTCTTCATCGTCACCCGGCACCGCAGAGGGCTCCGGCGCGGCATGACCGTCCCCGAGGCGGCGCAGCACGCGGTCGCCACGACCGGGCGGGCCGTCGTCTTCGCCGGGGCCACCGTCTGCATCGCGCTGCTGGGCATGCTGATCCTGCGGCTGAGCTTCCTCAACGGGGTCGCCGTCGCCGCCTCGCTCACCGTCGTACTGACCGTGGCGGCCGCCGTGACGCTGCTGCCGGCCCTGCTGTCCCTCATCGGCATGCGGGCGCTGAGCAGGCGCGAGCGCAGACGGCTCGCCGAGCACGGCCCGCAGCCGGACCTGCCCACCGGTTTCGCCGCGCGCTGGTCCGCCTTCGTGGAGCGGCACCCCAAGCTGCTCGGCGGGATCGCGGTGGTGGTGATGCTCGTCCTCGCGCTCCCCACCTTCTCGCTCCACCTGGGCAGCTCCGACCAGGGCAACAACGCGAAGTCCTCGACCACCCGGCAGGCGTACGACCTGCTGGCGGACGGATTCGGTCCCGGCGTCAACGGACCGCTGACCATCGCCGCACAGCTCGACGGCGCGGACGACCGGCTGGCGATGGACGCGCTGCCCGCCACGCTGCGCGCCACCGACGGAGTCGCGTCGGCCGACCCGGTCACGTACAACTCCAGCGGCGACACCGCGTTCGTCACCGTCGTCCCGGACTCGGCGCCGCAGTCCCAGCAGACCAGCGAGCTCGTCGACCGGCTGCGTACGGACGTCCTGCCGAAGGCGGCCGACAACACCTCGCTCCAGACCCATGTGGGCGGCGTGACGGCCAGCTACGACGACTTCGGACAGATCATCATCGGGAAACTCCCGCTCTTCATCGGTGTCGTCATAGGGCTCGGCTGCCTGCTCCTGCTGATGGCCTTCCGGTCGGTCGGCATCCCGCTGAAGGCGGCGGTGATGAACGTGGCGGCGGTCGCCTCCTCGTTCGGCGTGGTCGTCGCGATCTTCCAGTGGGGGTGGGGGAGCGAGCTGCTGGGGCTGGGCAGCTCGGGCCCCATCGAACCCTTCCTGCCGGTCATCATGGTGTCCGTGCTCTTCGGCCTCTCCATGGACTACCAGGTGTTCCTGGTCGGCCGGATGTACGAGGAGTGGCTGGAGACCGGTGACAACCGGCGGGCGGTCCGGGTCGGCCTCGCCGAGACCAGCCGGGTGATCAACTCGGCCGCGGTGATCATGATCTCGGTCTTCCTCGCGTTCGTGCTCAGCGGCGACCGGGTCATCGCGATGTTCGGGATCGCGCTCGCCGCGGCCGTCGCACTGGACGCCTTCGTCCTGCGCACACTGCTGGTCCCGGCCCTGATGCATCTGCTGGGCGGGGCGAACTGGTGGATGCCGGGCTGGCTGGACCGCAGGCTGCCGCGTCTCAGCATCGAGCCTCCCGATTGCCGGGCGCCCCATGCGAAGATCCCGGGGGCGGCCGCGAGCCCGGACGACGAAGCCGTACCGGCCGCGCGGCGCGTCCGCTGACCCGGCGCGGAACCGCGCCGGGCGAGTTACGAGGAGGGGCACGATGTTCGCGGTACCGCTGGGGGACGACGGGGCGGAGCTGCGGCCGCTGGAGATCTGGCAGGCGCGGGAGTTCCTCGACCACATGGACCGGGCGCGGGATCTCGTCGACCCGTGGATCCCGTTCGCCTCCTTCGCCACCGACCTGGAATCGGCGCGGGACCTGCTGCGCCGGTACGCGGAGAAGCAGGCGGCCGACACCGGCCGGCTCTACGGGATCTGGCTGAACGGCACGCTGGTCGGCGGGGTCCTCTTCCGGATCTTCGACACGGAGTCCGGGAACTGCGAGGTCGGCTGCTGGCTGGAGCCCGCGGCCCAGGGGCACGGCCTGGTGACCAGGGCGGCGACCCGGCTGATCGACTGGGCGGTCCTGGAGCGCGGTATGCACCGGGTCGAGTGGGACGCGTCCGCCGCGAACACCCGGAGCATCGCCGTGGCCGAGCGGCTCGGGATGAAGCGGGACGGCGTGCTGCGCCAGAACTACCTGTACCGAGGTGTGAGACACGACTCGGAGATATGGTCCGTGCTGGCCCCGGAATGGCGGGCCCGGCAGGGCTGAGCCGGGGGACGGGAGCGGGGAGCCGCCGGGCGTTAAGAAGGTTCTCATCCGGGGCACCTAGCGTGCGGGAAATGAACCCCACCACTCCCACTACTCCCACAGCTCCCGTCGCCGAGGGCGACGGAGAGAAGACGACGGCGGAGAAGGCCGTCACCGACACCGCCGGGGCCAAGGACACGGCGGAGCGACCCGAGACGGCGGGGCGGCCCGACGAGGCACGCACGGAGTCCGCGGAGCCCACGGACCGTGACACGGACGGGGACGCGGACGCGGGTCCGGACGCGGCGGAGCAGGACTTCGGCCTCGACCTCGACGACGACGGGTCCGACAAGGAGTCCGCCGGCCTCGGCACCGCAGCCGCGGCCGTCGTCTCCGCCGGCCTCGGCATCGTCTCGCTCACCGGGGCCTGGAGCGGCCGGGTCGCCGCCGAGCGCGAGACCCTCATCGGGCAGATCAAGACGTCGTCCGGCGGCTCCGCGGCGCAGCAGATCTCCGAGATCTACGGCGACGCCTGGCACGCCACCGCCCTGGTCAACGGCCTCTTCGGGCTCGTCGCCCTGCTGGTCGGAATCTACGTCCTGGTCCGCCCCGCCTTCGGCGCCCCGTCCGCGCACCCGCAGGCCGGCTGGGTCCGCGCGGTGGCCATGGGCGGCATCGCGCTCGGTGTGATCGGTGTGCTGATCTCCGTCGGCATGTACTTCGACCTCATCGTCGCCCTGCCCACGGCGGCCGCCGCGACCGCGGGAAGCTGACCGGCCGGGGTACTCCCCTCCCGCTGCTTCTCGCCGCCCGTACGGCGGGCTTCTCGCCCCCCGTACGGCGCCTTCCGGCGCGGCCTAAGGCATCCGCGGGGGTGACCGCGGCCCTTGTGCGGCGGCGTGGGCAGCCGCCTAAGGCACCGGCCCGTCAGAGATGCGGAACTCGCCCGATGCGGCGGCACCCCCTGGGGGACGAAAGTGGAGGCACGGCAGACGAACTGCCGCCACCGAGGCCCAACGGGCCCTCGTCACCAAGGGGGAATCGCATGTTCACGCTGGAGTTCCAGAAGATCAGGCAGGCCGAAATGATCCGCCGCGCCGACAACGAGCGGCTCATCCGGGCAGCACGTCGCGCCGACCGGGCCGCCCGCAGCTCGGCACGTAAGGAGCGCGAGAGGACGGTGAGCGCGGACAGGGAACGGGAACGGTTCGCGCACGCCGCGTAAGGGCCGAAAGACGATGCCTGTCCAGCTTCCCGGCTCCGAGCTGTCGGACCCGTATGCGATGCTCGGCTCCGTGGAGACCAGGTCAGTCAGTCCGGTGTTCGTCGGCCGCGCAGGTGAACTCACCTCGCTCACCGACGCGCTCGCCCGTGCCACCGCCGAAGGAGCCGGCCCGGCCGGCTGCGCCTGCGGAGAGCCGCAGGCGCTGCTCGTCGGTGGGGAGGCGGGTGTCGGCAAGACCCGCCTGGTCGAGGAGTTCCTCGCGGTGGCGGCCCGCCGCGGGGCCGTCGTCGCCGTGGGCGGCTGCGTGGAGATCGGCGCGGACGGCCTGCCGTACGCCCCCTTCTCCGCGGCCCTGCGCGCCCTGCGCCGCACCCTCCCCGACGAGATGGCCGCGGCCTGCGCCGGGCAGGAGGGCGAACTGGCCCGGCTGCTTCCCGAACTCGGTGAGCCGGGCCGGGACTCGGCCGACGAGCACGGCACCGCCCGGCTCTTCGAGCTCACCGGCAGGCTGCTGGAGCGCATCTCGGGGGAACGCGCGGTCGTCCTCGTCCTGGAGGACCTGCACTGGTCCGACGCCTCCACCCGGCACCTCCTCGGCTACCTGTTCCGTACGCTGCGCACCGGCCGCCTCGTCGTGGTCGGCACCTACCGGTCCGACGACATCCACCGCCGCCACCCGCTGCGCCCGCTCCTGGCCGAACTGGACCGGCTCCGGACCGTCCGCCGCATCGAACTCGCCCGCTTCAACCGGGCCGAGGTCCGCCGTCAGCTCGCCGGCATCCTCGCGGACACTCCCGAACCGGCGCTGGTGGACGAGATATTCGAGCGCTCCGACGGCAACGCCTTCTTCGTCGAGGAGCTCGCCTGCAGCCTGGAGTGCGGCGACGGGGCCGGGGTCCCCGACTCACTGCGCGACCTCCTCCTCGTCAGGGTCGAAACACTCAGCGACGACGCCCAGCGGGTCGCCCGGGTGGTGGCCGAAGGCGGCTCCGCGGTCGAGTACGAACTGCTGGCCGCCGTCGCCGGCCTCGCCGAGGACGACCTCATCGAAGCGCTGCGGGGAGCGGTCGGCGCCAATCTGCTGCTCACCACTCCGGAGGGCAACGGCTACCGCTTCCGGCACTCGCTGGTCCGCGAGGCCGTCAGCGACGACCTGCTGCCGGGCGAACGCTCCCGCCTCAACCGCCGTTACGCCGAGGCCCTGGAGGCCGACCCCACCCTCGTCCGCGACGGGGAGCGCGCCACCCGGCTGGCCAGCTACTGGTACGGCGCGCACGATGCCGCAAAGGCCCTGCCCGCCGTACTGAAGGCCTCGGTCGAAGCACGCCACCGCAACGCCTTCTCCGAGCAACTGCGGCTCCTGGAGCGGGCGATGGAGCTGTGGGACGACGCTCCCGAAGCGATACGCGGCACTCTGCGCCCCATCGACTACGCCGAGGTCTACCCGGCCTGCGGCCGCGACAGCGCCAACCCCCTCAGCTACCTCGACCTGATGGCCGAGGCCACCGTCGCCGCCCGCTTCGGCAACGATCGCGAACGGGCCCTCGCCATCTGCAAGAAGGCCCTGCGCATCCTGGAGAGCGAGGACGACGCGCTGCGGGCCGCCTGGTTCTGGGTCCAGCGCTCCCATCTGATCCAGGACCTCACCCGGGGCGACGGCTGGGACGAGCTGGCCACCGCCGAGGAGCTGGTCCGGGGACTGCCCCCCTCGGCCGTCCACGCGGAGGTGCTGATGAGCGTGGCCGGCTGGGGCGCCCTGCACCGCCCCGGTGCCCAGACCCTCGCCGCCGCCGACCGGGCCGTGGAGTACGCCCGGCTGGTCGGCGACGAGTACATCGAGCTGCACGCACGCCTCACCCGGGGCTGGCTGACCGCCGATGCCGGAGACATCGACGACGGCATCGCCGAGATGTACGCCGTCCGCGACCGGGCCGACGAGCTGTGCCTCATCGGCGTCATGGGCCGGGCCGGCATCAATCTCCCCTCCACCCTCGAAGCCATGGGCCGTTCCCTGGAAGCCGTGGCCGCCGCCGATCACGGGATCGAGATCTGCCACAGCCACGGCATCGCCGACACGGAGGCCTGGGTCCGCACCAACCAGGCGATGTCCCTGTTCTCGCTCGGCCACTGGGACGAGGCCCTGGCCACCACCGAGGCCGCTGCCCGCACGGCGCTGTCCCGCAAGCCCCAGGGCCTGGTCGCCGCCCGCCGCACCGAAGTGGCGCTGGCGCGCGGAGACTTCGCCGAGGCCGAACGGCAACTCGCGCTGAACAAGCGGAGCTTCGGCTCCCGCGACCCGCAGCCCCAGTACGTCATCAACGCCGTGCGCCACACCGTCACCCTCGCCGTCCAGCAGGGCCGCTTCTCCGAGGCCCGGACGGCGTTCGAGGCCCAGGCGGAGGTCGGCTTCCCGACCGGCACCCAGCGCTACGCCCTGCCTCTGCTGCACGTCGTCGCGGCGGCCGAGGCCGACGCCCGCGGTCTGCCCGCCACCGAGCCGGGCCGGCCGGCGAATCTCGCCCTGATCCGTGCGCACCTCAAGCGGCTGCCGATGGTCGTCCCCGTATGGGCTGCCTACGGTCTGCTCGTCGATGCCGAGCTGGCTCGTGCCGAAGGCCTCGACACCCCTGATCACTGGTCCCGCGCGGCACAGGCCTTCACCCCGCTGCACCGGCCGTACGAACTGGCCCAGATCCGCCACCGCTGGGCCGAGGCCCTGCTCGTGGCCTCCGGCGACCGGCCCACGGCCACCGCCCTGCTGCGCGAGGCGCACGGCACCGCCCTGCGTCTCGGCGCCCGCCCGCTGGCCGAGACCATCGAGCTGCTGGCCGGCCGCGCCCGCATCACCCTCACCGCCCCCGACGCGCCCCACGGTCCCGGCGCGGGCTCGGGCCTGAGTGACGAGATCCTGGTGGCCGTCACCGTCCCGGACAGCGACAGCGCCACCGCCGAGCAGACCGGGCGGGACCACTCCGACGAGCAGCTCCGGGCCACGGCTGCCGCCGCTGTGGAGTCCTTCGGGCTGACCCGGCGCGAACAGGACGTGCACCGGCTCGTCGCCGACGGCCACACCAACCGCAAGATCGCCGAGGAGCTCTACATCTCGCCCAAGACCGCGAGCGTGCACGTCTCCAACATCCTGGCCAAGCTCGGGGTGGCGAGCCGGGGCGAGGCCGCCGCGCTCGCCCACCGGCTGCGTCTCTACCGCACGCCGACAGGTTCCTAGGGTCTGTCGTTTCGATCCGGGCCCCCGGCGTCCGCACCGCCGATGTCCCCGTCCCCGGCGTCCCCGTCCTCGGCGTCCCCGTCTTCGGGGTCTTCGTCTCCGGCGTCCGGCCGGCGGACCACCACCTTGCCCGAGGTGAGGTCTATCGGGCCGCGCGCCGGGTCGCCGATGCCGAGATCCACCCGGCTCAGCTCCAGCCTCCGCTGTTCCTCGGCAGCGTGCTTGCGGCCCGGTGCGAAGAGTTCCTCGAAGAAGTTGAACACGGGCCGCGCACCCTTCCGCCTGCTGTAGCCGCTACCGCACCTCAAGCACCAGGATCTTGTCGTCTCCCGGCTTCGGGGTGCCACGGGTGTCCGTCTCGCTCGTGACGAGATAGAGCTTGTTGCCTCCGGCCGCGAGCACGGTGCGCAGGCGGCCGTACTTCCCCTTCAGGAACGACTGCGGGGCCGCCAGAGGTTCCTTGTCCGCCGTACCGGACAGCGGAATCCGCCAGAGCCGCTCACCGCGCAGACCGGCCATCCAGATGGAACCCTTGGCGAAAGCGATGCCGCTCGGTGACGCCTCGGACGTCTTCCACTGTGCCACGGGATCACGGAACCCCGCCTTGCCCGCCTTGCCCTCGACGTCCGGCCAGCCGTAGTTTCCACCCGGCACGATCAGGTTCAGCTCGTCCCAGGTGTCCTGGCCGAATTCCGACGCCCACAGCCGCTTGTGGTTGTCCCAGGCGAGCCCCTGCACATTGCGGTGACCGTACGAATACACCACGGAGTCGGCCTGTGGATTGCCGTGCAGCGGCTCGCCGTCCGGCGTCATCCGCAGGATCTTGCCGGCCAGCGACTTCTTGTCCTGCGCGAAGCCGTGATCCCCCGTCTCGCCCGTCCCCGCGTACAGCATGTGGTCCGGGCCGAAGGCGATGCGCCCGCCGTTGTGGATGGAGCCCTTCGGGATGCCGCGCAGAATCGTGTCGGGAGCGCCCAGCATCCGGCCGGGTGCCGTGCCCTTCTCGTCGTAGAGCATGCGCGCGATGCGGTTGTCCGAGGCGGTGGTGAAGTACGCGTACACCAGATGGTCCGTGCCGAAGGTGGGGGAGACGGCGATCCCCAGCAGCCCGCCCTCCCCGGCGGGAGCCACTCCGGGCACGGCGCCCAGCAGCGTCTTCTTCCCGCTCTTCGCGTCGACCCTGGTGATCGTCCCCTTGTCGCGCGAGGAGACCAGCAGGTCACCGTCCGGCAGGGCCGCGAGGCCCCACGGCGAGTCCAGCCCCTCCGTGAGGGTCGACACCACCTTCACCGAGCCCTTCGCGGGCGGCAGCTCGGCCGCGGGGCGCGAGGCGGACGGGGAGGCCGCCGGGCTCGACGTGGCCGTCGAGGACCCGGCCGGTGATCTCGCTCCCTGGCCCACGGTGCTCTCCGCCCCCTCCTGCGAGGAGCACCCCGCGGCGAGCAGCAGGGCGCCGACCGCCAGCACGGCCACCGCGCCGCGCCGCACTCCCGCCCCCGGCTGCCGCCGCGCAACGCGACCACTCCCGTGACACGTCATGTGACGCCCCACCGGGTCCTGCCCAGATCCGAACACCGCACTGATCCCTTCGACGGCCGCCTGTCTACTGTTCTTACACCGCCGCCCGACGCGAGGTTCCCGATGACAGCCGACTTTTTCGATCAGGGGCCGGCGATACGGGTCAGCGATGCGGGTCAGCGGTGAGCGGCCGGCGGCCGGCCGTCCCCGGTCCGCCCGCCGGCCCCGCCCCGCCCCGCCCACCGCCCGTGCTCAGTCCCACGACTCCCGCGCCGGCGGCAGCCGGTCGATCTCCGTCAGGTCCTGCGCCGTCAGTGTCAGACCGGCCGCCCCCGCGTTCTCCACCGCCCAGCGCTCCCGCTTGGTCCCGGGCACCGGAACCACCTGCGGCCCCTGCCGCAGCACCCAGGCCAGCGCCACCTGCGCGGGCGTCGCCCCGTGCCGTTCGGCGACCCGGCGCAGCCCCACCACCACCGGCTGGTTCGCCGCCATCATCTCGGCGGTGAACCGCGGATGCCTGGCCCGCAGATCCTCCGGCTCGAAGCCCTGCCCCGGAGTGAGCGTCCCCGTCAGATAGCCGTTGCCCAGCGGCATCGCCGCCAGGAACCCCACACCCCGCGCCGCACACCACGGAAGCAGCGATTCCAGCGCCTGGGGCGACCACACCGAGAGCTCCGCCTGCACGGCGCTCACGGGAAACACCTGCTGCACCCGTTCCAGTTGCCGGATCGTTCCGTCATGCAGCCGCGCACCCGGCCGGCGCGAGGCCCGCGCCCCGATCGCACAGAGCCCGAGCGCGCGCACCTTCCCCGCGGCCACCAGCTCCGCCATCGCGCCCCAGGTCTCCTCGACAGGCACCTCGGGATCGGCCCGGTGCAGTTGGTACAGATCGATCACATCGGTCTGCAGCCGTCGCAGCGAGGCGTCGCACGCCCGCCGCACGTAGCCGGGACGGCCATTGGCCACGATGTGCTGATCGCCCACCAGCAGCCCGCACTTGGTGGAGACGAAGGCCTCCGAACGGCGCCCCTTCAACGCCCGCCCCAGCAGCAGTTCGTTGGTGAACGGGCCGTACATGTCCGCCGTGTCGAGCAATTGGACGCCCGCGTCGAGCGCCGCGTGCACCGCGCGCAAGGCATCGTCGCCACGCTGCTGCGAGGCGCCGTACGCCCAGCTCATCGGCATGCAGCCGAGACCGACCGCGCCCACGGCGAGCGCCGCCGCGCCGAGACTCCTGCGCTCCAATTCCCCGAACCCTCCCTCGGCCCCGCCGGCACGGGATCACTCCGGACCCACAAACTAACCTCTGCTCCCCGCGCGCCTTCGCATAGCCTCCTGACCATGACTTCCACCACGAATTCCACCGCGGCCCCCGAGGTGTGGCTGCCGATTCCGGCCGACGGTATCGACGGACTCCCCGAGGGTCTCAACTACCGATTCTGGGACGGCGGGCAGGACTACCCGGCCGACCCCGCGGACTGTGCCTTCTATGTCGTTCCGTACATGAAGGGACCGGAGGTCGCGATCCGTCCGCTCGCCGGGATGAGCGCGGTGCGGGTCGTGCAGACCCTCTCGGCGGGCATCGACCACGTCGAGCCCGGTCTCGGCCTGCTGCCCGCCGGTGTGCGGCTGTGCAACGCCAAGGGGGTCCACGAGGCGTCCACCGCCGAGCTGACCCTCGCCCTGATCCTCGCCTCCCTGCGCGGCCTCCCCGGCTTCGTGCGCGGCCAGGACAACGAGGAGTGGCTGTCCGGGTTCTACCCGGCGCTCGCCGACAAGTCCGTGCTGATCGTCGGGTACGGATCGATCGGCTCCGCCATAGAGGACCGGCTCGCGCCCTTCGAGTGCGCGCGGGTGGCGCGCGTCGCACGCTCTGCGCGGACAACCGCACGCGGTCCCGTACATACGCTCGACGACCTGCCCGCACTGTTGCCCGAAGCCGACATCGTGATTCTGTCCACCCCGCTGAACCCCTCCACACAAGGGCTGGTGGGCGCGGACTTCCTCGCGGCGATGCCGGACGGGGCGCTGCTGGTGAATGTCGCCCGTGGCGGTGTCGTCGACACCAAGGCCCTGTTGTCCGAACTCGAGTCCGGCCGGCTGCACGCCGCACTCGACGTCACCGACCCGGAACCACTCCCTTCCGGCCATCCCCTCTGGCATGCTCCGAACGTCCTGATCACTCCGCATGTGGGCGGCAGCACTTCGGCGTTCCTGCCGCGCGCCAAGCGTCTGATCGCCGGACAGCTCAGCCGCTTCGCCGCGGGGGAACCGGTCCACAACGTCGTGCGTACCACCGGCTGAACACGCTGCGAGCACGTTCTGAAGCGCTCGGTGCCGACAAGTCCCCAGGTCGTCACGGAGAGTAGAGGAACTATGTCCCTCTGTGACGAGTCTGGTGTATCGTCCCGAAAGGGAGGCTGCGCCGTGGAAGGGACGGCGTCGGGGAGGAAGCCACACGCGAGGGGGCGACGGGCGATGTACGGCCGATGGGCGAACGATCCGAAACGGCGGGGCGGCCGAAGGCGGTCGACGATGCGTCCGGTGCGCCGGCGCCGCGGCCGTGCGGAGACCTCGGGGGCACCCCGGTGAGCGCGCCGTCGAGCACCCGCGGAGCGCTCCTGACCAGACAACCGGCTGTCGGGAGGACGCCCGCGCTGCTCCCGCAGCTCCTCCTCGGCCTCGCCTGCGCCGGATACGCGGTGGGTGCGGGCGTCGGCTGGGGCTCGGCGCAGCTGGCGCTCTTCATGGGCGACTTCGGCCTCAGTACCGCCGCCCTGGCCGCCGCCGTTTCCTGCTTCCTCTTCGCCCGCGCGGCGGACAACCGGTTCCGGCCGGCCTGGCTGCTGTTCTCGCTCTCCTCGCTCATGGCGGCCGGGGGCAACGCGGTCTGGGGCTGGTACGAGTTCGTGCGCGGGCTCCCGGTGCCCAGCCCCTCCCTCGCCGACCTCTTCTACCTCTGCTTCGCGCCGCCCGCGATCGTCGGGCTGCTCGTCCTCGCCAGGCGCCCCGTCACCCGGGCCGGCTGGGTCTGCCTGGCACTCGACTCCTGGCTGATCGGCGGATCGCTGCTCACGCTCTCCTGGAGCCTCGCCCTCGCCCATACGGCACATCTGGCGGACGTCGAAGGCGCCAGCGTGGCGCAGGCGGCGCTCTCGCTGGCCTACCCGCTGCTCGACATCGTGCTGGTCTCCATGGTGCTCGCGCTGCACTTCCGGCGGTCCAGCGTCAACCGCGCCGCGGTCAACACCGCCATCGCCGCCCTCGCCCTGACCGTCCTGTGCGATGCCCTGTTCACCTCGCCGCTGCTGCGCCAGACGTACCATTCCGGCCAGTTGCTCGACGCGGGCTGGTTCGCCGGTTCGCTGCTCCTCGCTTACGCCCCCTGGGGGGCCGGCCGCGAGGAGGGCGACGCTGTCCAGCAGCGGCCCGCGCCACGTACCACCAGCCGCCCCATCGCCGGTTCGCTGGCCGCGCTGACGCCGTATCTCGCCGCCGCCGTCTGCACCTTGGGCATCCTCTACAACGTGATCGAGGGCCGCCGGGTGGACCGTGTCGTGGTCTTCACCGGATGCGCGGTGGTGCTCGCGCTGGTCGTCCGGCAGGGCATCATGCTCGTCGACAACATCGCACTCACCCAGGAACTGGCCCAGAAGGAGAACCACTTCCGCTCCCTGGTGCAGGGCTCCAGCGATGTCATCATGATCGCCGCCCCGACCGGCATACTCCGCTACGTGAGCCCCGCCGCCTCCGGTGTCTACGGGCGCGAGGCGGACGACCTCATCGGCGCGGAGCTCGCCTCGATCATCCACCCCGACGACCTGGGCGGGGTGGTGCACGAGGTGCGCCGCTTCCTCGCCGCTCCGCCGGCCGACGAACCCACCACCCGTATCGAGTGCCGCTTCAGGTCCGGCAGCGGCGAATGGCTGAACGTCGAGTCCACCGTCAACCGCCACCAGGGCGGGCTGATCCTCAACAGCCGCGACGTCACCGAACGGGTCCGGCTGCAGGCCCAGTTGCAGCACAACGCGGAGCACGACCCGCTCACCGACCTGCCCAACCGCGCACTGTTCACCGACCGCGTCCGCCAGACCCTCAGCGGCCGCCGGGCCGGTGACGCGGGCACCGCCGTGCTCTTCATCGACCTGGACGGCTTCAAGGCCGCCAACGACCGGCTCGGCCACCAGGCGGGCGACGAGCTCCTCATCCAGGCCGCCCGCCGCCTCCAGGACTCCGTACGGGCCGGGGACACCGCCGCCCGGCTCGGCGGTGACGAGTTCGCCGCCCTCATCGTCGGAGACGGCAGCCGCGAGCAGACCGCCCGCGAGTACCAGGTCCACGAGATCGCCGACCGGCTGCGCCTCACCCTCTCCCAGCCCTACCGGATCGGCGCCGGCGAGGTCCGGGTCACCGCCTCCATCGGGGTCGCCTTCGCCGAGCCCGCCATCACCCCCAACGACCTCATGCGCAACGCGGACCTCGCCATGTACCGCGCCAAGGCGGGCGGCAAGGACCGCGTCGAGCTGTACGCCCCGCAGATGCAGGCCGAGGTGGTACGCCGCTCCGAGCTCGCGGCCCGGCTGCGCACCGCCCTGCGCGACGGCGAGTTCGCGCTGCTCCACCAGCCCGTGGTGCATCTGACCAGCGGTACGGTCGCCGCCGTCGCGGCACAGGCCCGCTGGCGCTCCGCCCAGGGCATCCTGTTCACCCCCGCCGAGTTCCTCCGCGTCGCCGAGGACAGCGACCGCACCGCCGAGCTGGGCCGCTGGCTCCTCGAAGAGGCCGTCGAGCAGGCCGCCGACCGGGCCAGGGCCGGACACCAGGTCTCCGTCGCCGTCCGGCTCTCCGCCCGCCGGCTGCTCGACAAGGGGATGCCGTTCGGCTCCGTCGAGGCGCTGCTCACCCGCTACGGGCTGCCGTCGGGGGCACTGATGATCGAGGTCTCCGACAGCGACCCGAGGGTCTCCTTCGACGAACTCGAACAGCGGCTGGTGGCTCTGCGCCGGCTCGGCGTGCGCATCGCGCTCGACGGCTTCGGCAGCGGCTACGCCGCGATCAACGCCCTGCGCCGGCTCCCCATCGACGTACTGAAACTGGACCGCGGTCTGGTCGAGGGTGTCGTCGAGTCCGCCCGGCTGCACAAGATCACCAGCGGGCTGCTGCGGATCGCGTGCGACCTCGGCATGCAGTCCGTGGCCGACGGCGTCGACGTACCGGAACAGGTCCTCGCCCTGCGCGCCATGGGCTGCACGCACGGGCAGGGCATGGCCTTCTCCGGGCCGTTGGACGAGTACCGGCTGCGCCGCGCCCTGGTCCGCGGCGAGTTCCCGGTGCCCGGCAGCCCGGCCGCTCAGCCGGTCCTGGCGGGCGGCTCGATCCCGCTCCTCACCGGCTCACATACTGAGACGCCCATCCCACCCACTTGACACGTCGAGTGCCTCGGAGAGAGGGTCAATGCCATGCGCACCCGAATTCTCGTACTTGGAAAGCGCGTCGGCTGAAGCAGAGTCCCTCGATGACACTCTGCAGACCGCACCGGCGCGCTCCCCTCGCTTGCCTCACGGCACGAGGGGTTTTTTGTTGCACCGGTACTACGCAAAACGTCGTAAAACACTCGCAAAAACCCTCAGCTTCGAGAAGAGAATGCCGATGACCGAGCAGGCCACCGGGGCCCACCATCCCCAGCCGCGCGCCCGTAACGGCGGATCGTCGTCCGCCACCGTTGAGCACCTCACGGGCGCGCAGTCCCTCATCCGTTCTCTCGAGGAAGTCGGGGCCGACACCGTATTCGGACTCCCCGGCGGCTGCATCCTGCCGGCGTACGACCCGCTGATGGACTCCACCCGAGTCCGCCACATCCTGGTCCGCCACGAGCAGGGCGCGGGTCACGCGGCCACCGGCTACGCACAGGCCACCGGCAAGGTCGGTGTCTGCATGGTCACCTCCGGGCCGGGCGCCACCAACCTGGTCACCCCGATCGCCGACGCGGCCATGGACTCCGTGCCCATGGTCGCGATCACCGGCCAGGTGGCCTCGGCCGCCATCGGTACGGACGCCTTCCAGGAAGCCGACATCTGCGGTATCACGATGCCGATCACCAAGCACAACTTCCTGGTCACCCGCGCCGAGGACATCGCGCACACGATCGCGGAGGCCTTCCACATCGCCTCCACCGGCCGTCCGGGCCCCGTCCTCGTCGACATCGCCAAGGACGCCCTCCAGACGAAGACCGCCTTCAGCTGGCCGCCGGTGATGGACCTGCCCGGCTACCGTCCGGTCACCAAGCCGCACGCCAAGCAGATCCGCGAGGCCGCCAAGCTCATCACCCAGGCCAAGCGCCCGGTGCTGTACGTGGGCGGCGGCGTCATGAAGGCCGGAGCCACCGCCGAACTGAAGGTTCTGGCCGAGCTCACCGGAGCGCCCGTCACCACCACGCTGATGGCGCTCGGCTCGTTCCCCGACAGCCACCCGCTGCACGTGGGAATGCCCGGCATGCACGGTGCGGTCACCGCCGTCACCGCGCTGCAGAAGGCCGACCTGATCGTCGCGCTCGGCGCCCGGTTCGACGACCGGGTCACCGGCAAGCTGGACAGCTTCGCCCCGTACGCCAAGATCGTGCACGCCGACATCGACCCGGCGGAGATCGGCAAGAACCGCGACGCCGACGTGCCGATCGTCGGGGACGCCCGCGAGGTCATCGCCGACCTCGTCCAGGCAGTCCAGGCCGAGCACACCGAGGGCCACACCGGCGACTACACCGCCTGGTGGAAGGACCTCAACCGCTGGCGCGAGACCTACCCGGTCGGCTACGACCTGCCGGAGGACGGCAGCCTCTCGCCGCAGCAGGTCATCCAGCGGATCGGCCAACTCGCCCCCGAGGGAACCGTCTTCGCGGCGGGCGTCGGCCAGCACCAGATGTGGGCCTCGCACTTCATCCAGTACGAGCAGCCCGCCACCTGGCTGAACTCCGGCGGCGCCGGGACGATGGGGTACGCGGTGCCGGCGGCGATGGGTGCCAAGGCCGGGATGCCGGACCGTACGGTCTGGGCGATCGACGGTGACGGCTGCTTCCAGATGACCAATCAGGAGCTCACCACCTGCGCGCTCAACAACATCCCGATCAAGGTCGCGATCATCAACAACGGCGCGCTCGGGATGGTCCGCCAGTGGCAGACCCTCTTCTACAACCAGCGGTACTCCAACACCGTGCTGCACTCCGGCGCCGACACGGACGGCGTCCCGGCGAAGGGCACCCGGGTGCCCGACTTCGTCAAGCTGTCCGAGGCCATGGGCTGTTACGCGATCCGCTGCGAGGACCCGGCCGACCTGGACAAGGTCATCGCCGAGGCCAACGCGATCAACGACCGCCCGGTCGTCATCGACTTCATCGTCCACGAGGACGCCATGGTGTGGCCGATGGTCGCCGCCGGCACCTCCAACGACGAGGTCATGGCAGCCCGCGGTGTCCGCCCCGACTTCGGCGACAACGAAGAAGACTGAGAGACAGAGAGAGACAGACCTCCATGTCCACCAAGCACACGCTCTCCGTCCTGGTCGAGAACAAGCCCGGTGTCCTCGCCCGGATCACCGCCCTGTTCTCCCGCCGCGGCTTCAACATCGACTCGCTCGCGGTCGGAACCACCGAACATCCCGACATCTCCCGCATCACCATTGTGGTCAATGTCGAGGGCCTGCCCCTGGAGCAGGTGACCAAGCAGCTCAACAAGCTGGTCAACGTCCTGAAGATCGTCGAACTCGAGCCCGCCGCTGCGATCCAGCGAGAGCTCGTCCTGGTGAAGGTCCGCGCCGACAGCGAGACCCGTTCCCAGATCGTCGAGATCGTCCAGCTGTTCCGCGCCAAGACCGTGGACGTCTCCCCGGAGGCCGTCACGATCGAGGCGACCGGCGGCGCCGACAAGCTGGAGGCGATGCTCAAGATGCTGGAGCAGTACGGCATCAAGGAGCTCGTCCAGTCCGGCACCATCGCCATAGGACGTGGCGCGCGCTCGATCACCGACCGGTCACTGCGCGCCCTCGACCGCACGGCGTAGCCGCCGCCTCGCCGCTCGTATGGCGAGACCCGAAAACGTAACTGACGCACCCCGCCGTACGGTGGGACGCAACACCTGCACACCAAGGAGAAGACCCAGTGGCCGAGCTGTTCTACGACGACGATGCCGACCTGTCCATCATCCAGGGCCGCAAGGTCGCGGTCCTTGGTTACGGCAGCCAGGGCCACGCCCACGCGCTGTCGCTGCGCGACTCGGGTGTCGACGTCCGTGTCGGTCTGCACGAGGGTTCGAAGTCCAGGGCGAAGGCCGAGGAGCAGGGCCTGCGTGTGGTCACTCCGGCCGAGGCGTCCGCCGAGGCCGACGTCATCATGATCCTGGTTCCGGACCCGATCCAGGCCCAGGTCTACGAGGAGTCCGTCAAGGACAACCTCAAGGACGGCGACGCGCTGTTCTTCGGCCACGGCCTGAACATCCGCTTCGACTTCATCAAGCCGCCGGCCAATGTCGACGTCTGCATGGTCGCCCCGAAGGGCCCGGGTCACCTGGTCCGGCGTCAGTACGAGGAGGGCCGCGGCGTTCCGTGCATCGTGGCCGTCGAGCAGGACGCCACGGGCAAGGGCCTGGAGCTGGCGCTGTCGTACGCCAAGGGCATCGGCGGCACGCGGGCGGGCGTCATCAAGACGACGTT
>NZ_JBVJHB010000008.1:0-432562 GCF_055587045.1 Streptomyces sp. NPDC048671
TTTTTTTTTTTTTTTTTTACGCCCACACCCCGGGGGGGGGGGGGGGGCCGGCCCCCCCCCCCCGGGGGGGGGGGGGGGGGGCCCCCCCCCCCCCCCCCCCCCCCACGCCAGTTACGGGCTGCGGCCGGCTACTTCAGGTAGCCACCCACGAAGCCGCGGTAGTCACCCCAGACCCCCTCACGGGCCGACCAGGAGCCGAGGCCGCCTGTCCAGGTAGCGGTCCAGACGGTTTCCGACCGGGCATTGCCCGCCGGGGGAGAGGAGATCCACTCCTTGACGGCGCTGTTCGAGAAAGAGGCAGCCGGCACGTAGTTGTAGTGCGAAGCGCTGCCCGGATACACCTTGGTGGTGCCTTTCCCCTTGACCTGGTAGTTCGTGCGGACGGTGACCTTGATGCCGAAGACGGTGTCGAAGTACCCGTACGACGCCCACATGTCCTTGTAGGCAGCACTGAGCTGCGGGCCGGTCTGGGTCCCGCTGTCACTCTCGCGCTCGAACACGACATCCCCGCCGGCGAGCGTGGTCCAGGCGGCGGCCTCCGCAGGCGCCTTGCTGGCCTCCTCGACGAATGCCTTCGTCGTTGCCGGGTCGTTGACCAGAGCGAGGAAACGATTCTGCCTCTCGGTCGAAAGTTCCTTGAACTGGTTCGCCGTCTCTTGGGCCCCGGTGTCCCCAGCGGCCGCCTTCTCGGTCAGGTAGGCGACGTAGGCAGCGGGGGAAGAAGTCTCCGGTTCGCTCGCCGACGCGGCGGCGGCCGTACCGGGTGCGGCGGCCAAGGCCATGCCCGCCAGCGTCAGACCAGAGAAGCGAAAGCACCTCGCATTGCGGAATTCATAACTACAGATTCTCCCTTTTCGTTGATTTTCTTTCGACTTGTGAAATCGAGCAGGAAAGGGTGGCAGCACACCGTTGCCGGCATGCATTCAGAAATCCCCCCCTTTGCAGGTTCACTTTTTCTCCCCTTGCGAACCTTGCGTCACAAAAAATGCACGAGTCATCTACTGCGCGTCAACGGATCCCGATTCATCTGAGGCTCTTCTGAGCTTCAGACACGACGTATCGCTGCCGATCTGGGCACTTTGTGGAATTTGGGGTGCCGCTGACATGAGACCCGTTGGCCCTCTCAATCAGAACAATGGTTTCATCTAGGGGTGTAGCGAACCCTGGGCCACCGAAGCGTGGGTGCGGGAAGTTATGGCACCGCAGTCCACCTCACCAATGATCACGGCCTTACGCTGGGGAAACAGAATCCAGGGCCTCGCTCGAAGTCGACCGGTCCACGAATAGCGGTAGCGTGAATTCCGTTTAGAGGTCGGGGAATTCAACCTGCCTGCCCCGTTCGAGATCTAAGTATTCGAAAATGGAACCAGTGGAGTCGTCGCCCTCGTGGGGGTCCCCCGCGCGGGTTGCCCCGCTGCGCAGAGGCGCTCCAACTTCCACGCCACACACATCACGCCCGCAGACGAACAGGCCGTCACCGTCACCAGCTGCACCCCGGCCGTCACCAATTGGGCGCCGCGCTACTTCGAGTCGTGATGAAACGCCCGCACCATCGGGGCCTCCGACATCCACGGCCCAGTCGTCGCCGCGGACGTCGACCCGGACGCGGCTGCGGAACTCACCCGCGCGCCACCGCCGGGGGGGCGGCCGAGGTGGAGTTCGCCGGCGACCAGCTGCTCTACATCACAGACCCAGACGGCGGCGTGACGGCAGCCCAGCCCGGAAGCCGCCTCGCCTACCGGTGGGAGCCTGCACAGGCCCGGCTGATCGTCGTAGTTGAGGACGAGACTGCGGTGTCGACCGCCGCGGCGCGGCTGGCCGCGAGATCGTGCGTGTGCGACTGCTGGCCGACGGCTGGCAGATCCTCGGCCCTTGGGCCCAAGGCCGACCACGGCCAGCGCTGAGCCTCCAAGCTGCGGAGGCGTTCCTCGTGGTCGACCAGAGATTCCTTGATTCCGGTAAGGCCGTCGAGCTGGCCCTCGATGCGGCTGACGCTTTCACGGGTGGCATGGAGCTCGCTGTACATCTCGGCAGCGGTGATGGGTGACGACCGGGCCAGTGGTCTCGACGGTCGCAGGTTCACGTTCCCCGTGGTGGTCGAAGTCGCCGTCACAGGGCTTGGTGTTGATGGGTCTCGGTGGCGCCGGGGCCAGTCCTGTCGGCACCTGTGGCGAGGAGCGAGGAATTCCAGGAGTTCTCCGGGGACCCGGTGGGCGCGGGCCGCACTCTCGCGCCACAGCTCGACCTCGATGCGGGACCGAGCGTTCAGAACCCGCTCGTAGGACTCCTGAAGCCCCTTCGGTGATGAATACAACGCTGCGGGCAGCAGCAGAGCGTATGGACGACGCCTTGGGGTTCGGCAGCGGGGAATACGACGAGGCCAAGCCGGACGCCGACGCCTGGTCCCGGGTGTGTTGATGTCGCCCGCTGATGGTTAGAGGCCCCGTGGACGATGTCCACGAGGCCTCTAACCTGCTGTGCACTCGGCAGGATTCGAACCTGCAACCTTCTGATCCGTAGTCAGATGCTCTATCCGTTAAGCTACGAGTGCTTGGCGTCCTGGGCTTTTCTGCCCCGTCTGCGTTGCGAGAACAACATTACATGACCTGCGGCGTCACGCGAAATCCATTAGCCGCACCGCTGCTGAGCTGTGAAAACACCCGTTCGGCGACGTCCGGACGCAGGCCTGTCCCGGGCCGGTCCAGGACCGGCGCGCACCGGTCCCCAGCGGAGCCGGACCCGGATACGACCGAAGCCCCGGCCAGTGGCACGGGGCTTCGGTGATCACGCGGAGGCGGAGGGATTTGAACCCTCGATGGGCTTTAAGACCCAAACCGCATTAGCAGTGCGGCGCCATAGACCGGACTAGGCGACGCCTCCAGCACACCCCGCGCAAGCGCGGGTGGTGCGTGCAGATGATGACACAGCTACGCGCCGTGTCACCAATCGCTGCCTACGGTACTAGGCAGTCGGCCGCGAGGGCAAAGCGCCTGCGGTTGCGCAACGCCGTGGCGTGCGGAGCGTTAGTCATGCCGGGGGCGCCGCCCCCCGCCGATCCCCTCCGTCGCCGGCCACTGCCGCCGACGTGCACGACCACAGGAGCCCGCATGCTGCGTCGCCTCGCCCTCACCGCTGTCGTGTCCCTCGCCGCACTCTCCGCCGCCGCCCCGGCCGCGACGGCTTCGGCCGGTCCGCTGCCGCTGCAGTTGCTGCCGCTGCCGCTGCCCGTGCTCCAGGGCGAGGACAGCCGGACGCATCTGACGGTGGTCGTCTCGGGGTCGGGGGACCCGGCGGCGGACGGGAGCTACGAGCTGGAGTGCGAGCCGGCGGGCGGCAGCCACCCGGCGGCGCGGCAGGCCTGCGACCGGCTGGCGCAGCTGCCCGGCGAGAGCACGGACCCGTTCACGCCGGTCTCCCGGGACGCGATGTGCACGCAGCAGTACGGCGGACCGGCCACCGCCCGGGTCACCGGTAGCTGGCGGGGGCGAAGCGTCGATGCTTCGTTCGACCGGTCCAACGGGTGCGAGATCGGGCGCTGGAACAACCTGCGTCCGGTGCTCCCGAACGTCCGCTGAGCAGGGGCTCCGCAGGTCACGGAGCGGCGCGCGGGGCGCGTAACGGGTCGGAGTCGTACACCGTATGCACAGAACCTTGGTGAGAGCTCCCCCTCATCCGCCGCCCCTTGCCCTCCCCTGCCTTTAGACTCCTCCAGTGACAGCCTGAGGCCCGAGGGGCAAGATGGGGCCGCTGTCGGCAAGGTGCAGTAATCAGGGAGGAAGCGTCGTCGTGAGCAGCAGGCCATCCCGAGGCGCTGCTCGCCTCGCAGCCATACTCGACGCCCTTCCGGACGGGCTTCTGCTCGTCAACTGCAACGGTACGGTCGTCAACGCCAACACCATCGCCCTCGAAATGTTCGAGACGCCGGGCACCGCGCTCGTCGGACGCGGACTGCTCGATCTGCTGCCGGAGTTCGACTCCAAGCTGATCCCGGGGTCGATGCGGAGGCCGGAGGCTGCGGACGAGCGGGGCCGTACCAAGCCCACGCGGATGACCGCGCGGCGGACCGACGGCAACGAGTACCCCGTCGAGGTGACGAGCGCCAGCCTGGAGGACGGGCAGGCCGCGTACAACGACGTCCAGACGAGTTACAACGGCACCTATACGGGTGACGAGCTGCTGATGCTCGTCGTGCGCGACCTGTCGGGCACCGTCGACACCGAAGCCGAGCTGGCCCGCTCGCAGCGCCAGACCGAGATGATCCTGCGCGCCGCGTCCGAGGGTGTCGTCGGCACGGACACGGACGGCCGGGTCGTCCTGGTCAACCCCGCCGCCGCCCAGATCCTCGGCTTCCGCGCCACCGACCTGGGCGGCCAGGAGCTGCATCCGCTGATCCTGCACTCGCGGGCCGAGGGCGAGCCGTTCCCGTACGAGGAATCGCCGCTCGCCGACACCTTGAAGTCGGGGCGCAAGCACCGGGTGCGCGGGCAGGTCCTGTGGTCCAAGAGCGGCGCCCAGGTGCCGGTCGACCTGACCACGGCACCCGTGCGGGACGGCGACCAGCTGGTCGGTGCGGTGATGACATTCACCGACCGCAGGCCGTACGAGGAACTCGACGAGCAGCGCGCGGCCGAGATCACCGAACTGACCGAGAGCCACACCGCCGAGGTCACCGAGCTGACCGCGAACCACACCGCCGAGATCACCGGCCTGACCGAACAGCACGCCGCCGAACTGGCCGACCAGACCGAGCGGCACGCCTCCGCGCTGGAGGAGCAGACCGACCGGATGGCGGAGCAGGCCGAACGGCTGGCGGACCTGTCCGCCCGGCACACCCAGCTGACCGCCGTGCTCGGCGAGTCGCTGCGCGGACCGCTGGAGGAGCTGCGCGGCGAGCTGTCCACGCTCGCCGCCGACCCCGCGGGCCAGCTGTGGCCCGAGGCCAACCAGATCCTGCACCACCTGGCCGCGGGCTACGCGCGGATGACGACGCTCGTCGACAACGTACTGAGCTACCAGCGCCTGGACGGCGGCTCCGAAGCGCTCGTCAAGACGAACGTGCTGCTCGACGGAGTAGTGACGGCCGGTATCGACGCCGCCGTCGAGCTGATCGGTCCCGGCCGCGCCCAGTTCGCGGTGCACGCGCCGCCGATCGAGGCCGAGGTCGACGCGGGACGGCTGGTGACCGCGCTCGCGCACCTCGTCGCGGACGTCGCCGGCGTCGACTCGACCGGCAAGGCACGGCTGATGCCGGGCGGCGGCTACGTCGACTCGACGGTCGTCGTCGCCGCGGCACAGCGCGGTGAGGTCGTACGGATCGAGGTGCGCGGACCGTTCGCCGGGGGAGACCCGGTGCACGAGCCGATCGTGCGCGGGATCGTGCGGGCGCACGGCGGCGTGCTCCAGACACACGAGATGCCGGGCATGAGCGGCAGCGCGTACGTGCTCGAAGTACCGCTGGGCACGGGCTCGGGAACAGTGATGCCTTCTCCCATGGCCCCGGACGTTCCGGAGAGCCCGGGAGGTCTGGAGGGCCCCGGCCCCGGCCCCGGCCCCGGCCCCGGCCTCGGCCTCGGAGGTCTGGAGAGCGCGGGGGGGCTGGAGGTTCCTGCGGGAGGTTTGGAGGTTCCGGGGGCTGCGATGGCTCCGGGTGCTGCGATGGTTCCAGAGGCTCTGGACGTCCCTCAGGCGCCTCAGGATCCTCGGGTTTCTCAGACACCTCAGGTTGAGGCGGTTCCGGTTGAGGCGGTTCCGGGGGCCGCGGGTGGTCATGAGGGTGGCGGGGGGCGGCGCCGGGCGCGCAGGGCCTCCACGGATGCCTTCCTGGAGAGCCCGGTGGGCGGTTCCGAGGGCGCGGGTGAGCCCGGGGCGGCGGCCGGGGACACCGGGGCGGCCGAACCGACCGGACGGCGGCGGGCCCGGCGCAAGCCTGCGGCCGAAACTGTTGACGGGCCCGTGGACCCGTCCTCGTCCGCGGCTGCCGTCGAGCATCACGGGCCGAACCCGCACGAACTGAATCCCGCCGAGCAGAGCGGCGGGTCCGGGCGCAGACGCGGCCGGCCCAGCCCGGCGGAGACCGGCGCCCAGACCGCCGAGGGGCAGCAGGGACCGGGTCAGGCCCTGGCGCTGCCCGCTGCCGCGGCCCCGTCCGAGGGGTCCGTGGTGACGGCGGCCGAGGGCGCTCAGGGGGCCGGGGGGCGTCCGCAGCGGGGGCAGACCGTGCCGCCGCAGGGCGTTCCGAACGAGGCGCCGACGCCCGTACCGGCCGCCGGCCACCGGGCGCGCCAGGGCGGGGAGAGCCGGCTGGCCCTTCCGGCCGCCATGCCGTCGGTGAACGCCGTGGAGTCCGAGGGCCCTGCGGCCCTCTCCGATCTCGACGGTGCCGCCGGGACACAGGCGTCGGCTCAGCAGGCCCGTCCGGCGGCGGCGCCGGCTCCGGAATCCGCGCCCGCACGGCAGCAGCCGGGCGGGCGACGGGCCCGGCGCGCGCTCTCCGCCGCCCAGGACCGGGCCGCTCAGGCCGAGCCGAAGGGCCCTCGGGTCCCGTTCGCCCTGCCGCCCGCCGCCGCCGACCAGATGCCGGCCGTCGCCGCCGAGCCCGACGCCTCGCTGCCGGGGCGTCACGACGCCGTGTCCGGTCCGCCGGATGACGACCACACCCCGCCGCAGCCACACCCGCTCCCGACCGGACGCCGCCGGGCCCGGCACGCGGACGCGCAGGCGGCCCCGCCGCAGCAGCTGCCCGAGGCATCGGGGCTGCTGCCCGAGGCGGCTCCCGCCGCCCTGCCCGAACAGGCTCCCCCGGCCGCGCCCGCTGCCCCGTTCGCACAGCCGGCGCCGTCCGCCGCACTGGACGGTGGGTGGGAGCAGGACAACGGCTGGGAACAGAACGGTGACTGGGAACCGGAAGGCGTACCGGCCCTGGGCCAGGTCCACAACCACGGAGCAACCTCGGCCGGGGCAGTCCGGTCTCCCGGGGAGCAGCCCGACGGCGACGCGGAGTGGCCCGGCGCGGGCCACACCACGCACACCACCGGCACGTCCCCGGCCGGCAACGCCCGCGGCTCCGGCCGTACCGACACCCCCGACGGCCTCTCCGGCTCCGCAGGCCCCGACGGCCCCACCGGACCCGACGAGACCCGTCCCAGGACCCTCGTGCCCGGACCGGACGCGCGGCGGCAGCCACTGCCCGCCGAGGCGCCCATGCCCGAGGGGTCTTCGGACTCGACGCACGGACGCGCGTTCAGCGTGCGGACGCTCGGGCAGGGCGTGCCGTTCGCCCAGCACATCGCGCACCAGCAGAACCAGACGCTCGGCGGCGCCGGCCGACGCCGCAAGCTCGCCGCACCGCCCGAGAGCGACCCGGCCGACCCGACCAACCTGACCGACCAGGCCCCCCTGCCGGCGTCGGCTGCCTCAGCACCGCAGCCGGCGAACCCGCAGTCCGGGGCAGGTGTCGGTGGCCCCGGCGGCCCCGGCCCCGGCGGCACGGGCGGCACGCCGCAAGGCTCGGGCTCGGGATCGGGCCCGCTGCTGCCCGCTCCGGCGGCCGAAGGACGCGCGTACGCGATCGGGGCACCCGACGAGGGGGCCGCCGAGGGACCGGAGCCGCTGGACGGCCCCGGTGGCGCGGTCGAAGTCGCCAACCGCCCCTCCCCGCAGCCCGTGGACGACGAGCTGCCCCCGGAGCCGCTGGACAACCCGCGCCGTCTGCTCGTCTGGCCGGCGCCCGACGTCTCCACCCAGCAGGCGTTGAGCGACCGCGGCTACCGGCCGGTGATCGTGCACTCGCGCGAGGAGGTCGACGCCCAGATCGCGGCGTTCCCCGCCGCGCTCTTCGTCGACCCGCTGACCGGTCCCATCACCCGTAAGGCCCTTCAGTCGCTGCGCCAGGCGGCGGTGGCGGCCGAGGTGCCCGTGCTGGTGACGGCCGGTCTGGGGCAGGCCTCGCGGGACGCCGCGTACGGTGCCGACCCGGCCGTGCTCCTGAAGGCACTCGCCCCGCGCGACAGCGAACAGCACCCGCCGCGGGTCCTCCTGATCGACGAGCACGAGGACATCGCGTACGCGCTGACGCAGACGCTGGAGCGCCGCGGCATGCAGGTCGCCTGTGCCGCGACCGACAGCGAGGCCGTCTCGCTCGCGACCCGGATGCGGCCGAACCTGGTGGTGATGGACCTGATGCAGGTACGCCGCCGCCGGGCCGGAATCGTCGACTGGCTGCGCGCCAACGGCCAGCTGAACCGCACCCCGCTGGTCGTCTACACCTCGGCCGACATGAGCCAGTCGGACCTGCCGAAGCTGAGTTCGGGCGAGACCGTGCTCTTCCTCGCCGAGCGTTCGACGAGCGACGAGGTGCAGGCACGCATCGTCGACCTGCTCGCGAAGATCGGCACGAACTGACCGCGGACAGCGGCGGCGGTGGCGGTGGCAGTGGCAGTGGCAGTGACAGCAGCGGCAGCGGCAGCAGCGCGACGAGGGCGGTACGGGAGAGATCCCGTACCGCCCTCGTTCTCGTCCTGGCCCTGGTCCTGGCCCTGGCCCCGATCCTGGCCCCGGCCCTGATCCTGATCCTGGCCCCGGCCGTCCGGATCAGAGCTGGGTGATGTCCAGCTCGCCCTCCGCGTACTGCTTGCGGATCACCTTCTTGTCGAACTTCCCGACGCTGGTCTTCGGTACGGACGCGATGACCGACCAACGCTCAGGCAGCTGCCACTTGGCGATGCCCTGCTCCGCGAGAAAAGCCCTCAGCGCCTGGTAGTCGGCACTCGCGCCCTCCTTGAGGACCACGGTCGCCAACGGACGCTCGCCCCATCTGTCGTCCGGGACGGCCACGACCGCCGCCTCGGCCACATCCGGGTGCGCCATCAATGCGTTTTCGAGTTGAACACTCGAAATCCACTCTCCGCCGGACTTGATGACGTCCTTGGCGCGGTCGGTGAGCGTGAGGAAGCCGTCGTCGCTGATCACCCCGACGTCGCCGGTCTTCAGCCAGCCGTCCTCGCTGAACTTGTCCTCGGGCCGCAGCGCCTCGCCGTCCGCACCGCCGTAGTACGCACCGGCGATCCAGGAGCCGCGCACCTCCAGCTCACCGGCCGACTCGCCGTCCCACGGCAGGTGCTCGCCGCCGGGTCCGACCAGCCGTGCCTCGACACCGGCCGGAAAGCGGCCCTGGGTGATGCGGTAGGGCCACTCCTGCTCCTCGGTCAGTCCGGCGGGCGGGTTGGCCATGGTGCCGAGCGGCGAGGTCTCCGTCATGCCCCAGGCGTGACAGAGGCGGACACCGAGCTTGTCGTACGCCTCCATGAGAGAGGGCGGGCAGGCGGCGCCGCCGATGGTGACGCGCGCCATGGAGGTGAGGTCGCGCGGATTCGCGGTGACCTCGGCCAGCAGCCCCTGCCAGATGGTGGGAACGGCGGCGGCGTGGGTCGGCCTCTCCCGCTCGATCATGTCGGCGAGCGGGGCGGGCTGAAGGAAGCGGTCCGGCATCAGCATGTTGACGCCGGACATGAACGTCGCGTGCGGCAGACCCCAGGCGTTGACATGGAACTGGGGGACGACCACCAGGGTGGTGTCCTTGTCGGTCAGGCCCATCGACTCGGACATGTTGACCTGCATGGAGTGCAGGTAGATCGAACGGTGGGAGTAGACGACACCCTTCGGGTCCCCGGTGGTGCCGGAGGTGTAGCACATGGCGGCGGCCTGGCGTTCGTCCAGCTCGGGCCAGTCGTAGCTGGTGGCCCGGCCGGCGAGCAGCTCCTCGTAGTCGTGCACGCGGGGCACGGCGCCGTCGAGGACGGAACGGTCACCGGGTCCCGAGACGACCACGTGTTCCAGCGACGTCAGCTGGGGGAGCAACGGCGCGAGGAGGGGCAGCACGGAGCCGTTGACGATGAGGACCTTGTCGTCGGCGTGCTTGACGATCCAGACCAGCTGTTCGGCGGGGAGCCGGAGGTTGAGGGTGTGGAGCACGGCGCCCATGGACGGGATGGCGAGGTAGGCCTCCACGTGCTCGGCGTTGTTCCACATCAGCGTGGCGACGCGCTGGTCCCCGTCGATACCCAGCTCGTCCCGCAGGGCGTGGGCGAGCTGCGTGGCCCGCCGACCGATCTCGGCGAAACTGCGCCGCTGCGGCTCGGGCTCTCCGGTCCAGGTCGTGACCTGCGACTTCCCGTGGATGGTCATCCCATGGCTCAGGATGCGGGTGACAGTCAGCGGTACGTCCTGCATGGTGCTGAGCACGGCGTCCTCCCGGTAGGCGCTACGCGGCAGTAAGGTTCCGCTGATTCTGCGCACATACCGAGCGGTATGTCACTACTCCCGGACGTACGGATCAATGTCGTCCGACAAAATCACACCACCCGTGCGCAATGACCGAACCTTCCTTCCTCGCATCCATGACCACGCCCATGAGCATGTCCATGAGCATGTCCATGAGCATGTCCATGGCCAGCCTCGCGTCCTTCCTCAGCCATGCCCCCGGGCCGATGTCTCAGCCGACGTCTCGCTCCCTGGCCGGGGCGACGCGGGCGACGCCTCACCTGACCGGTGCCAGCTCCGGGTCCTGGCGCAGCTTGCCGAGCGCCCGGGACACGGCACTCTTGACCGTGCCGATGGACACTCCCAGCACCTCGGCCGTCTGCGCCTCGCTGAGATCCTCGTAATAGCGCAGGACGACCATCGCGCGCTGACGGTCGGGGAGTCTCAGCACAGCCCGCCACATGGCGTCGTGCAACGACTGCTGCTCCGCGGGGTCGGGCCCCGGAACCGTCTCCTGCTCGGGCACCTCGTCGCAGGCGAACTCGTCGACCTTGCGCTTGCGCCACTGCGAGGTCCGGGTGTTCAGCAGAGCCCGGCGGACATAGCCGTCGAGAGCCCGGTGGTCCTCGATCCGCTCCCAGGCGACATACGTCTTGGTGAGAGCGGTCTGCAGCAGGTCCTCGGCATCGCTGGGATTCGCGGTGAGCGAGCGGGCCGCGCGCAGCAGCACAGGCCCGCGGGCCTTCACGAACGACGTGAACGACGGGTACGGGACGTACGGAACGCGTGCACCGTACGGTGTGCGCGCGGCGGCCGGGGTGCGCGGCACCGCGTACGGGGCAACCGGCGCGTGCGGTGCACGCGGGGCCGTCGACGCATGCGGCGGGTGTCCGGCGAGCGGCGCCTGCGGGATGTGCGGCGTGCGTCCGGTGTTGGCGGCGACTCCCCTGGAAGTGCCCGTGCAGACTGGCGTGGTCATGCCTCCACGCTAGGAGCGGGCGCCGCTCCGGGGATCGCCCCCAGGTCCCGAAACCGGGTCCGCCTCAGGGTGTAGGACCGGCCCCCCTGCCACCTCCTGAAGGTGGAGGGGCCGCGCGCCAGTACTCAGGGTCGCCCGGCAGACCGCGCCTCGCGGACCGGTTGGGCCGCTCACTGCTCCCGGCCCAGGACAAGACCCGAGGTGGGTACCCCCGTGCCGGCCGTGACCAGGGACCGGGCCGCCCCGGGTATCTGGTTCACCGAGGTGCCCCGGATCTGCCGGACCGCCTCCGCGATGCCGTTCATCCCGTGCAGGTACGCCTCCCCCAGCTGGCCGCCATGGGTGTTCAGGGGCAGTGCGTCGGCTGCCACGAAGTCGGCGGCCTCACCCGGTCCGCAGAATCCGAACTCCTCCAGTTGCATCAGCACGAACGGGGTGAAGTGGTCGTACAGGATCGCCACGTCGATGTCGGCGGGGGAGAGGCCCGAGCTCCGCCAGAGCTGGCGGGCGACGACATCCATCTCCGGCAGACCCGTCAGCCCGTCACGGTAGAAGCTGGTCATCTGCTCCTGTGCCCGCCCGGCTCCCTGCGCGGCGGCGACGATCACCGCGGGCGGCTGCCGCAGGTCCCTGGCCCGTTCCGCGCTGGTGACGACGATCGCCTGTCCGCCGTCGGTCTCCTGACAGCAGTCGAGCAGGCGCAGGGGCTCGACGATCCAGCGGGACGCCGCATGTTCGGCAAGGGTGATCGGCTTCTCGTAGAAGTACGCCGCCGGGTTGCGCGCGGCATGGCGCCGGTCGGTGACCGCGACGTGGCCGAAGGCCTCCGGCGTCAGCCCGTAGGTGTGCAGATACCGCTGCGCCGCCATGGCCACCCAGGAGGCGGGGGTGAGCAGCCCGAAGGGCAGGTTCCAGCCCAGCGCCGCGCCCTCGGCGGTGGGTTCCCGCTGCTGCACCCCGGAGCCGAAGCGCCGCCCCGACCTCTCGTTGAACGCGCGGTAGCAGACGACCACGTCGGCCACCCCGCAGGCGACGGCGAGGGCCGCCTGCTGGACGGTGGCACAGGCCGCCCCGCCGCCGTAGTGGATGCGGGAAAAGAACGACAGCTCACCGATGCCGGCCGCCTGGGCGACGGTGATCTCGGGGCTGGTGTCCATGGTGAAAGTGACCAGTCCGTCGACATCGGCGGGGCTGAGCCCCGCGTCGTCGAGCGCCGCCCGCACGGCCTCGACGGCCAGTTTGAGTTCGCTGCGTCCTGAGTCCTTGGAGAACTCGGTCGCCCCGATCCCGGCCACGGCCGCCCGTCCGCCGAGCGAATCGGCCCTGCGCACGCTCATGCGGATCCCTCCGGAACGCTGATGGTCACCGTGCCGGTGACATGCCTGCCGAGGCCGTTGGCGCCGACTATCGACACCTCGGCCGTCCCGTCGTCGCCGAGCGCGGTCACCTTGCCGCTCAACACCATCGTGTCGCCCGGATAATTCGGGGCACCCAGCCTGATGGCGATCCTTCTGAGCACCGCCGAGGGCCCGAAGTGGTCGGTGACGTAACGCCCGACCAGGCCGTTGGTCGTCAGGATGTTCATGAAGATGTCCGGGGAGCCCTTCTCCCGGGCCAGCTCCGCGTCATGGTGCACGTCCTGGTAATCGCGGGAGGCGACCGCGCCCGCCACGATCAGGGTGCGGGTCACCGCGATCTCCAGCGGTGCCAGCTCTTCACCGACCTTCACCGCGATCCCTCCTCCACCAGCAGTCCGCCGAGTTCCTGAAGCACTTCGCTGCCGCAGCCGAGACAGGCGTCGAGCTGACGGCCCCAGAGGAAGTGCCGGTGCACGGGGTGGTCGAGGTCGGCCCCCGTACCTCCGTGCAGGTGCTGCGCCGCGTGCACGACCCGCTTTCCCGCCTCGGACGCCCACCACGCGGCGGTGAGCGCCTGCGCCGCGCGGGGCAGCGACTTGTCGTGCAGCCATGCGGCCTCGTACGCCGTGACGCGTATCGCCTCGGTGTCCATATGGGCGTCGGCGGCTCGCAGCAGCACCCCCTGGTTGGTCGAGAGCGGGCGCCCGAACTGCTCACGCGTGCCGGTGTGTTCGACAGCGCGCGCCACCGCACCCGCGCACACCCCCGCCTGAAGGCCCGCGAACGCCGTCCGGGCCGTCGCGAGCACCTCCTCGTACGCCCGCGCCCCGCCGAGCCGTTCGCCGGGCGCCCCGTCGAGCACGAGCCGTCCCGCCGACCACGGGGCCGTGGTCTCCACGGGCTCGGTCAGCACACCGGCGTCCGCGGTCCGTACGAGCCACAGCGACCGGTCCGCGGCTGCGACAAGGACATGGGTGGCATCCCTCAGCCACGGCACCAGCGGCACCGTGCCGCACAGTCCTCCCTCCGGCCGTGCCCGTACGGAGCCGCCTGCCGGGAAGGCCCCCGCCGCCACCGCCGTACCGTCCCGGAACGGTGGCAGCAGCCGCTCGCGCTGTTCGTCCGTACCGTGTCCGGCGACGGCGAGGAGCCCGTATACGCAGCTCGACGCGAGGGGCACCTGTGCGGTCGTCCGGCCCTGTTCCTCCAGGAGGAGCACCAGGCCGAGGAGTCCGATCTCCTCGACCGCCCCGGGCAGTCCGGCCGCGCAGAGCTCCTTCCAGAGCTCGGCGTCCGTACCGGTGCCGGCCGCGACCAGACGGTCGTGCGTCGACAGATCCCCGAAGATCCGGGCGGCGAGCCCCTGCGCGGCGGTCTGCTCCTCAGTGGGTGTGAAATCCATGTCAGCCCTCGCTCCCCCGGAAGACCGGCAGTTCCAACTCGGGGTCCGTACGCAGGAATTCCAGCCGGGCCGGCATTCCCACCCGCACCTTGTCGTACGGCACCCCGATCACGTTGCTGACCATCCGGACCCCCTCCGCGAGCTCCACCAGCGCCACCGCGTACGGCTCGGCGCCCTCGGACGTGCTGAACGCGGGGAAGGGCGGGTGGTGCATCACGACGTACGAGAAGACGGTGCCCTCGCCCGATGCCTCGACCGTCTCCCACTCGGGCGACCCGCATGCATTGCAGCCGGGCAGCCAGGGGAAGCGCAGGGTGCCGCATGCGCCGCAGCGCTGGATCAGCAGCCGGTGTGCGGAGACGCCCTTCCAGAATCCGGCGTTGTCCCGGTTGATCACCGGCCTGGGCCGCACGCTCCCGCCGCCCCGCCGCTCCCCGGACCGCGCGGTCCCCTTGCCCGGTGCCTCCGGGCCCTCCGCCTTCCCCTTCGGCGCCGCCGGCCGGTACTTGAGGATCCGGAAGCGGTGCGTCCCCGCCGGCTCGTCCTGCGCCCGGACGTCCATACGCGTGGTGATGAAGTAGCCGGTGCCCAGCTTCGTCGTCTTCCGCTCCGACACCGCCTCGATCACCGCGTCGAAGGTGATCCGGTCACCGGGCCGCAGCGGCAGCAGATACTCCTGCTCACAGTCGGTCGCGACCACCGAGCCGTACCCGGCCCCGTCGAGCAGGCCGAAGAGCTCGTCGTAGGCCTCGCCCCGGTCCGTGTGCCCCGACAGCCCGCCCATCGTCCACGCCTGCAGCATGGCCGGAGGGGCAATGGCGTCGGGGCCGTCGTATGCGGGGTTCGTATCCCCCATGGCCTCGCACCAGTGCCTGATCATGGGCTCGTTGACCGGATCCTTGCCGCTGCCGGCGATGGCGGCCGACCGCCCCTCGTACGCCCTGAGCCGCTCGTACAGTTCGTCCCGCACGCCCTGCCCGTCCATCACCGTTTCCCCCTCTTCATCCCGAGCCGCATCGTCGCGACGATCTCCCGCTGCACCTCGCTCACCCCGCCGCCGAAGGTGTTGATCTGCGCCGCCCTGTTCATTCGCTCCAGCTCCCCGTCCCCGAAGGCGCCGGGCGAACCGCCCCGGATCATTCCGGCACCGCCCGTGATTTCCTGGCACATTCGATACACCTCTACGGCGCTTTCGGTTCCCACGAATTTCACGCCGCTCGCCTCGCCGGGGGCCAGCGCACCGGACCCGATATCCCCCACCAGACGCCAGTTGAGCAGGCGCGTTGCCGCAAGCCGGGCATAGGCCTCGGCCAGCCTGGACCGGATCCACGGCTCGTCAACCGGGCGCCGCCCCGTCACTGGATCGGGTGTGCGGGCGAAGGTGAGCGCCGCGTCGTAGAAGTCCTCGGCCTGCATCCCGATCGCGGCCAGGGCCACCCGCTCATGGTTCAACTGGTTGGTGATCAGCCCCCAGCCGCCGTTCTCCGCACCGACCAGCCCGGTGGCGGGCACCTGCACGCCGTCGTAGTACGTGGCGGTCGTGGTCAGCCCGCCCACGGTCTCGATGGGCGTCCAGGAGAAGCCGGGCGCGTCCGTCGGCACAAGGATGATCGAGATACCCCGGTGCTTGGGCGCGTCCGGATCCGTACGGCAGGCGAGCCAGATCCAGTCCGCGTTCTGCGCGTTGCTGGTGAAGATCTTCTGCCCGTCGATGACCCACGAGTCGCCCTGCCGTACGGCCCTGGTCCGCAGCGCCGCCAGGTCGGTACCGGCTTCCGGCTCGCTGTAGCCGATGGCGAAGACGATCTCACCGGCCAGGATCCGCGGCAGAAAGTACTCCTTCTGCGCCTCGGTCCCGTACTTCATCAGGGTGGGGCCCACGGTGTTGAGGGTGACCATCGAGACGGGGGCGCCCGCCCGGTAGGCCTCGTCGAAGAACACGAACTGTTCGTCCGCGCCGCGTCCCTGCCCGCCGTACTCGACGGGCCAGCCGAGTCCCAGCATCCCGTCCGCGCCGATACGGCGCAGCAGCCGCCGCTGTTCGGCCGGGCTCCCGGCCACCGGACCGGCCCGGTGTCCGGACTCCGGCATCACATCGCGGAAGTACGTGCGGAGTTCGGCGCGCAGCTGTAGCTGGCGCTCCGTAGGGGCCAGGTGCACGGCGACTGCCTCCCGGGAAGGGCCTGCGGATCAGGGATCAGGGTTTCTGACTGTCCGTCAGATTCCGTTCACCTGTCAAGACACCCAACAGCAGACCCTCACCGGCCCCTCCCCTTTCGCCCCCTCCCACCCCCTTCATCCCCGCGTTCCCCTCAGCCCGCCCCCCTCACCCCCCAACTCCCCCCCTTCACCCCCGAGAAAGACGAACGGCCTGCACGCCGCCACCGAAGGGACGCCACGCAGGCCGTCGTTCCCCCAACCGCGGCCCGGCCCCCCGACCGGCCCGCGGCAGGCACCGGATCACCAGAGATTGGTGAAGTTCACCGCGACGGTGTGGCTGGACTGGTCGATCGCCGTGAATGCGGAGCCGTTCACCTGGGCGGAGTTGCTGTGGTTCGACGCCCCGTCTCCGACGGCCTGCTGCTGCGAGGTGGACGAGTTGCCGAAGTTGGCCCCGACGCCACTGCCGCTGATCGCGGCCACCCCCGCGTTCGATCCGTCGTTCGCGAACGAGCCGTTGTCGGCCTGGGCCACACCGGCGAAGAGCGCGGCGGTGAGGGGCAGAGCGGCGACAACGGCGAGGGCACGAGCGGTACGGATGCTTGCCATGTCTATTCCTCCAGGAACCGAAAGTGAGGCTGGTTCCGGGCCAGTTGGCCGACTGCCCGGGTGATGGTCACGACGTCGCGAGATCAAGGCTGCCCGCCATCACCCCGGCGAACCACCCATGCTTTTCGATTCCCCCGCAAGCGTGAGGAGGAGCCGATAAACCCCCAGACATCACAGACTCGCAGGTCAGCCGGACGCACCCCCACAGCCCTTGCCCCGCAGGAGAAGAAGCGTTCCGCCGCTACGCCTCGCACCGCACTCACGAACCCGCCCCTCTTCCCTTATTCGAACGTTAGTACGAACATGGAAGCATGGCCATCACCTACCGGCGAACCTTCACCCTGGCCCTGGCCCACGCACTGTCCGCGGCCGAACACGGGCTCCCCGTCATCCCGTTGTCCGCCACCAAGCTCCCCGCCCTGCCCTCCCCGCACCGCGACGAGGACCGCCCGAGCAGTTGCCGGGGTGCCTGCGGCCTGCCCGGACACGGGGTCCATGACGCCACCACCGACCCCACCGCCGTACACGCCCTCTTCGCCGCCGCTCCTTGGGCCACCGGCTACGGCATCGCCTGCGGCCGGGCCCCGCACCACCTCATCGGTATCGACCTCGACATCGATGCCACCGGCCGGAACGACTCCACAGCGGCCCTGCAACAGCTCGCCCTGGAGCATCTGTTCACCATCCCGCCGACCGTCACGGTGCTCACCCCCAGCGGCGGCCGCCACATCTGGCTGTCCGGCCCGCCCGGAACGGTCGTACCGAACTCCGCGGGCCGGCTCGCCCCCGGCATCGACATCCGCGGCACGGGCGGCTACCTGGTCGGCCCCGGCTCTGCCACCACCCGCGGCACCTACCGGCTCGTCCCCGGCACCGGCAGCCTCCCGCCGGCCCCCTGCCCCCGCGCCCTCCTCCAGCTGCTGACACCCCCGGCACGCACACATCGCCGCCACGGCCGCCCCGACGACCGGGGCCGCGGCCTGATCCGGTTCGTCCTCGCGGGGGACGAGGGCCAGCGCAACACCCGGCTCTTCTGGGCCGCCTGCCGCGCCTACGAACACGGCTTCGGCGACGGCCTGGCGGACGCCCTCACCGAAGCCGCCGTCCGCACCGGCCTCCCCGAACACGAGGCCCGCGCAACCATCGCCTCAGCGGCACGTCTCACCACAACCCGCTGCGAACCCCCGAGGTGACGGAGCGCTGCGGGCTCCCATCCGGACCGCCTTCAACCCAGGCGGAGCCGAGCGGACGGGCGAGAAGGCAGAACCGGCCGGATTCGAACCAGCGTCCTCGCGATTTAGGAGACCGCGCGCGACGACCTCTGCGCTACAGCTCCGCCCCGTCCACCATCCTGAGGAATCCCGCTGCGGCCGAGGTGGTATCCGTACTCTTGCCGTGCCCGTTCTGCCGGGAGCTGACGGGGAACCACGAGTACTGACAGACAGCGCGCAGCGGAACGGCCCCTGACCGATTCACCCGGTCAGGGGCCGTTCAACTGCGGTGGGTGTGGGATTTGAACCCACGGTGACATCGCTGCCACGACGGTTTTCAAGACCGTTCCCTTAGGCCGCTCGGGCAACCCACCCCGCGCCGGCGGCCAACAACCCGCTTTCGACGCTAGGACAGCCTAGCCGGTCAGCTGTCGCCCTTGCGCTCCCCCAGGGTGACTTCGGCGGTCGACGTCTTGCCGTCGCGCTTGTAGGTCAGCGTGACCTTGTCGCCCGGCTTGTGGGTCCAGATCTCGCCGATCAGGGTCGGGCCGCTGTCGACCACGGTGTCGTTGAACTTCGTGATGACGTCCCCCGGCTTCAGACCGGCCCTGCCCGCCGGGCTGTCCTTCGGGACCGCGTCCGTGCCGCTCGTGCCCTGGTCCGAGATGACCGCGCCGCCCGTCTTCTCGTCCATCGTCACCGTGGCGCCGATGACCGGGTACACCGGCTGGCCGGTCTTGATCAGCTGCTGGGCGACGTTCGTCGCCTGGTTGATCGGGATCGCGAAGCCGAGGCCGATGGAGCCCGCCTGGCTCTGGCCGGTGCTGCTGCCGGTCGACTGGATCGCCGAGTTGATCCCGATGACCGCGCCGCCGGCGCTCAGCAGCGGGCCGCCGGAGTTGCCCGGGTTGATCGAGGCGTCGGTCTGCAGGGCGCTCATGTACGAGTTGCTGCCGCCGGAGCCGTCACCGGAGGCGACCGGGCGGTTCTTCGCGCTGATGATGCCCGTGGTGACCGTGTTGGACAGGCCGAACGGGGCGCCGATCGCGATCGTCGAATCGCCCACCGCCACCTTGTCAGAGTTGCCCAGGTCCAGCGGGGTGAGCCCCTGCGGCGGGTCCTTCAGCTTCAGGACCGCGACGTCGTAGCCCTCGGCCCGGCCGACCACCTCGGCGCCGTACTTCTTGCCGTTCGAGAACGTCGCCGTGAGCTGGCCGTTGTCCGCGGCGGAGGCCACCACGTGGTTGTTCGTGAGGATGTGGCCCTCCTTGTCGTACACGAAGCCGGTGCCGGTGCCGCCCTCGCCGTCGCCACCCTTCGCGTCGATGGTGACCACGCTGGGCAGTGCCTTGGCCGCCACGCCCGCGACCGTGCCCGGGTCGCGCTTGAGGTCCTGCGGGTTGGCCGACGCCGCGACCGTGGTCGAACCGGAGGAGCCGGAGCCGTCATTGCTGTCCGCGGCCCAGTAGCCGAGGGCTCCGCCGATGCCGCCCGCCACGAGCGCTGCCACGACCACCGCGGCCACCAGACCGCCGGCGCCCCGCTTGCGGGGGGCGTCGGGTGTCTGCAGCTGGCCGGGCGGGCCCCACACGGGGCCGCCGCCCTGCGCGCCGTGGGCGTAGGCGGGGACCGCGGGCGGGGGCGGGGGCCAGCCGGCATCCGCTGCCGACTGCGGTACGGGAGGGGGCATGTGGGGCTGCGGCGCCGGCGGGACCTGGGCCATGGGCGTGGTCGCCGGGTCATGGGCCGGGGGAACCTGTGGCTGCTCGGCCGTCACATCCGTCCGCGGAGGGGCCGGGTACGTGCTTCCAGGAGGCCCCTGGGGAGCATCGGCCGGCACTGGAGGTGCGGACGGAACGGACGGGGCGGCCTCGGCCGCGGTGCCCTCGTTGCCCTCGTTCTCTGTGCTCACAGCTCTATACTCCTCGGTTCCACATCATGATTCGGCAAGAGATCCGCTGTGTACGTGTCTGGAGTCAGCTTTTCCCACAGCACGTCAGACCACTGTAAGCAGGACCTGTGCATCCGCGCACGGGCCTTTACATCGGGCAAAACGGTCACACGTCGCAGGGTTCGCGCGCCCGCGGGCCCGCCGGTGACACCATGACGCGGTGACCCACGCACGGCAGCAGCACACCACGCAGCATCCCATCCAGGTCATCGCACACCGGGGCGCGTCCGACGACGCCCCCGAGCACACCCTGGCCGCGTACCGGAAGGCGATCGAGGACGGCGCCGACGCCCTGGAGTGCGACGTACGGCTCACCGCCGACGGCCATCTCGTATGCGTACACGACCGCCGGGTGAACCGTACGTCCAACGGTCGCGGCGCGGTCTCCACCCTGGAGCTCTCCGAGCTCGCCGCGCTCGACTTCGGCTCGTGGAAGGACCGCGAGGAGTCGGAGTCCCCGGACTGGGACCCGGTGCCGGGCGAGCTCACCTCCGTACTCACCCTGGAACGGCTGCTCGAACTGCTCGTCGAGACAAGAGCCACCGGGCGTCCGCTCCAGCTGGCCATCGAGACCAAGCACCCGACCCGCTGGGCGGGCCAGGTCGAGGAGCGGCTGCTGCATCTGCTGAAGCGCTTCGAGCTCGACGCACCGCCGGCCGGGGGCCCCTCGCCGGTCCGCGTCATGAGCTTCTCGGCCCGCTCCCTGCACCGCATCCAGGACGCCTCCCCGCAGCTGCCCACCGTCTATCTGATGCAGTTCGTCTCGCCGCGACTGCGTGACGGGCGCCTGCCGGCCGGCGCCCGGATCGCCGGTCCCGGGATGCGGATCGTGCGCAGCCACCCGGGCTACATCGACCGCCTGCACCGCGCGGGCCACCGGGCCCATGTGTGGACGGTCAACGAACCGGAGGACGTCGACCTCTGCGTCCGGCTCGGAGTGGAGGCGATCATCACGAACCGCCCCAAGCAGGTCCTGTCGCAATTGGGACGCTCATAGACCGACCGGCACATATGCGGGTCGGTCTTCCTGTCAGTAACGGGGAGTGCACCGGCGCATTCGGGGTGTACTCGATCGTTACGAGTGCGTCACTGGCGGACCATTGGCCGGTTTCCGGTCCAGCCCGGGGGGGCATCCACTCCGTGGCGTGGGGCAAAGGAGGTCTCGGGGGTGGCGTTGGTGGTGGCACAGGAAGTGCCCACGTCGTCGAGCATGGCCGTACCCCATGGCCCTGCGGGCGTGGGTCAGGCACGGCACCGGATGCGTGAGCAGTTGCGCAGCCACGGGGTGTCGGATTCGGTCGTCGACGATGCTGTATTGATCCTTTCCGAACTGCTCAGCAATGCCTGTCGGCACGGCAGGCCGCTGGGCCGGCAGAGCGACGTGGGAGAGGGTGACGTGCGCGCCGCGTGGCGCGTCGACAGAACGGGCGGGCTGACCGTCGAGGTGACAGACGGAGGCGGTCCGACCCGACCGGTTCCGGCGACTCCATCGGTAACCGCTCGCGGCGGCCGAGGGCTCAACATCATCAGCGCGCTCGCCAAGAAGTGGGGCGTACGCGACGGCTCGTCCGGCGAGGTCACGGTCTGGGTGCTGGTCACCGAGGGACCAGGGCGCCCCGGTGGCCGACCGGGCGGACGGGGCAACGGACGGGTGAACGGCACGACCGCGCTGCCGAGTGCGGCCGCGGTACCCGTCGTACCGGGGCTCGACGGGCTGGATCTCGCCGACGCCTTCGACGACGTGGGCTGACCCGGGCGAAGCGGTACGCCAGAAGCCGTAGGACAGAAGCGGTACGACGGAAGCACGGCGGAAGCGGTACGACAGCCGGGGAAGTCGCACCGGGAAAGCGGCGTTCCCGCGCCCGTGCCCGCAGGCAGCTGGGGCAGCTGCACACCGGACACCGTACGGGCGGCTAGGCTCGCGGCCCAGACCGCACTGTCGCAACCGTCGCAACCGGGAGAAAGCCCACCATGGCCAAGAAGCGCCCTCAGACCAAGGCCGGGAAGCAGCAACTCAAGGACGGCGAGATCCCGGTGGTCGGGGCTCGTGAGCCCTGCCCGTGCGGTTCGGGCCGCCGTTACAAGGCCTGCCACGGCCGCGCCGCCGCCCAGGCCGTGACCGAGCTGGTCCAGCGCCCCTTCGAGGGACTGGCCGGCGAGTGCGACTGGGTCGCGCTGCGCGAGCTGGTCCCCGCCGCCACGGTCGAGCTGACGCTGAAGGGCGGGCTGCCCGAGGGCGTGCCGTCCGTGACGCTCGCGACCGTGCTCCCGATGGCCTGGCCCGCGCTGCGCCGCGACGACGGATCGGTTCTGCTCGCTCTGCAGAACGACACCTCCTCCGGTGACCTCAGCCGGGACCTCGCCGACACCCTGCAGCGAGCGCTGGAGACCGAGCCCGGCTCGCCCGTGACCGCCCGGCGTGTTCCGGCCGACGGGCCCCGGCTGCAGGACGTCCTGGACCCGGGCGCGCCGTTCGCGCCCGTCGTGCACTCCGGCTTCGAGTTCTGGGTGCCGGACGCGGAGAACGCCACAGCCGAGGTGTCCGCCTCCCTGGAGCGTGCGAACGACGCCGCGATCCCGACCGTCCTGCTCACCGGGGTGGACGCCGCGTACTGGTGCGAGACGCCGGAGAAGAACCACCTCCGGTGGGTCATGCCGCACCCCGAGGAGCAGCTCCTCGACGCTCTCGCCCGGCTGCACGCCGCCGGAGTCTCGTCCCTCGGCGAAGGGACCCGGCTGGTCGGTTCCTTCCGCGCGCACGGCCTGATGGTCCCGGTCTGGGATCTGCCGAGCACCATGGGAGCCGAGGAGTGCGAGAAGCCCGCCGCGGTGTTCGCGGAGCGGCTGGCCACGGCGCTCGCTTCGGACGCGCCCCTCACCCCCGAGGAGCGCCGCGCGCGCGGCGGGCTCACCAACCGCCAGGTGACGCTCAGCTGACAGTGACCACCGCCCGGACCGCACGGCGGCGTACGGCGGCGTACGGCGGCGTACGGTGACTCGCGTCACAACTCGCCGTACTGACAGGTAAATCGCTGTCCGAATACGCGAGATCGAATTTGCGAACGGCAGATCTCTTGTTACCGTTCTAGAAGCCCGGTCGCTGGTGCATCCCCCGTCGCCAGCGATCGGGCATCCTCATTTCCGGGTACGGCGCCCATGGCGCACAGCGCGGCGCACGAACCGCGCACAGACCTGATGCAGGTCCCCGGAAGAGCCCCCAGTGACGTAAGTCTCGCCATCGGCCTCCCGACGGCTCGCTGCGCTCACTGCGGCCCCTGGCAGCTCGGGCAGCAGCGGCCACGGCCTGCGTCAACCCGCCCCGGACGGAACCGGATTGACTCCGGCCCCCACAGGATCCGGGTCGGATCCCGCTCCCACAGCGACGCCGCACAGTCCGCGGGCCCGAGGGCGGCCCCAGGACCCCCGGCGTCGGACGGAGGACGGTGGCCAGAGGACTGCGGCCGGAGGACGGCGGCCTGAGCCGTCCCCCGGACCTTTCGAACAGCCGCAGGAATGCGACTTCCGCCGGAATGCGGCCGCAAAACAACCAGGACAGCACCCGAACAACTCCCGGACTAAGGGCTGGCCTAGGACCGAACACCCGCCCGGACTGAACCCGGACTGATCCCGGACTGATCCCGGACAGCGCCCGGAGCGATTCCCGAAAGAGCAGCTCGAACATTCTTCGCACACGATTCGGAGGGGGCATCAGAAAGCCGACCACCGAACGACTTTGCACCGTCACATTTTGCGCCATCATGCTTTGCGTCGTCGTGCCGTCGCGCTTCGCCCCGTCGTGCTTCACGCCGTCCTGCTTCGCACAGCCGGTACGAGGCCACGGCGTCAGTAGGCGAGCCGGCTTCCACCGTCCGGCGCACTGTTGCTCGCCTCGACCAGCGCGTCCAGAACCGCTCCTACATCCGGCAGCCACGGCGAGGCGGCCGCCGCGACGGGTGCTCCACCGGTCAGCCGCAGCCGGGAGACCCGGTCCGGCGCCCGCTCCCAGCGCACTTGCCCCGTGCCCGTCTCGGACGGCGGAAGGAGGAGGTAGCCCCCCTCGCCGTGGAACCGCAGCGAACTGGGCACCCAGTCCTGGGCGTGCAGCAGTTCACCGAGCCGTTCGAGGGTGTACGGGGCGACCAGCAGCGACCACCGGGTCGGCGTCGCCACCACGGGGCCCAGCCGCACCCCCATCCGGTCGAGTTCGGCCAGCGCGCCGGCACCGACACCGGCCGGCAGGCTCAGTGCGCACGGCGCCGGCCCGCCGGTGGCCAGCACGACCGGCGCGGTGGGCCGGTTCGTCCACCACCACCGCACCATCCGCGGGTCGGTGGTCGCCGCGAGCAGTCCGGGATCGAAGGGGTGCGCGCCGGGTACGGCGCACTCGGGATCGGGGCAGGCGCAGCCGCGCTCGCCGCGGCCGTCGGCCGCCTGCAGTCCCACTCCCGGGAGTACCGGCCACTGCCACTCGGTGGCACAGGTCAGGGCCGCGTCGAGCTGGGCGGGCCTGTCCCGGAACCGGAGCCTGCGTCGCCTTCCGAGGATCTCGCGCATGAGCGCTCGTTCCTTTCCGTTGAACGCCGAGGGTCCACATCACACCACGCGTGCGTCACATCGCGTGTGCGGAATTTCACTGTGTGTACATGCTCGTCGAGCCTGCGGTACGGGTTGGTCGTCGCTACCGAGCGTGAGCTGTGCTGAGCCGAATCGAGCCGGTTCCAGTCGAAATCATGGTGAGGCGCAGGGCGCGTGTCGCGCCTGCCGTCCGTGCGTACAACCTCGCCACTCGGGGGTGGGGCGTGGCCGTCACAGATGAGGACGTCCGGGCCCGCTGCCAGGTTCCGGGGACGGTCGGAACCGCCCCTGGCCATCTACCGATTACGTACCCAGCATGCCCGGAATGACGCTCCCCTCGGGACTTCACCCCGAGGGCACCCCCTGCCGAGCAGACCCAGTCGACCGCAAATAGCGGCCGCAGGGTGCATTTTTTGGCCAAGTTGGATATCACTTGGACACCACAAATCCTGTGGTGACAATGCTGGACATCGCCTTACTTGTGCGTGTACATGTGGATGCACTGATAGCTGCGCAGAATGACATGGGGGTTTGCGATGCTATTCGACGAAACACACCAGTCGGAAAGCCGGCGAACATGAGTGCCCCGCACCTGCCGAAAGTGGCTGGAATCGATCCCACAGTTCCGGTTTCGACGCACGTTGACGGGCCTCTCTCCGAGGTGCCCGCCGCCCCCAGTGCCTTCATCCAAGACCGTCTGGCGGGCTGGGTCTCCGACCTCACCACGCTGCACGAGCTCACCGAGCGGCTGGCCAGAACCAGCGGCCTGGACGACGCACTTCACGAGCTGCTCGACGCCGGAGCCGCTCTGGTGGGAGCCCGCCGCGGGCTGATCGTGTTCGAACCGTCCGACCGCCGCGGCCCCGTCAGCACCATCGGCCTCGGACTGGCCCACGCCGAGCTCGGCCAGATCGAGACGGTGCCGCGCAGCGCCACGTCCTACGGACGCATCCTGGAAGGTCTGCCCAACCCCGAAGGCCCCCTGACCACCCCCGACCTGCTCGGCGACACCGGCCTGGACCCCCGCAGGCGTGAGGTCGCCGCCCGGCTCGGCTACGCCGCCAGCTACGCCCTGCCGATCACCACCGACCGGACCGGCAGGCTCGCCTCCGCCGTCTGGCTCTACGACGAACCCGCCGAGCCGCTGGAGCGCCAGCGCCACCTGATGGGGCTGTACGCCGGGTACGCCGCCGAACACCTGGCCCGGCTGCTGGAACTGGAACGGGCCAGGACCGATGTCGCCACCGTCACCGAGGAGCTCCTGCCCAGCCGGATGCCCCGGATCCCCGGCGTGGAGCTGGCCGTACGCCATCACGCCGCGCCGCAGGGCGGCAACGACTGGTACGACGCGCTGGCCCTCCCGGAGGGTGCGCTCGGGCTCGCCGTCGGCTCGGTGAGCGGCTCCGGGCCGAGCGCCCTGGCCGCGATGGGACGGCTGCGCGCCGGCCTGCGGGCGTACGCGGTGATGGAGGGCGAGGACCCGGTCGCCGTGCTCTCCGATCTTGAGCTGCTGTTGCGGCTGACCGAACCCGCCCGTTCCGCGACCGCGCTGTTCGCCTACTGCGAACCCGCCCGCCACAAGGTCCTGCTGGCCGGGGCCGGGCACACCCCGCCGCTGATCGTCGGCGACCGGCGCACCGAGTACGTCGAGACCACCCTGTCCGCACCGCTGGGCATGCTCGCCTGCTGGGAGGCGCCGAGCGTGGAGATCGCCCCGGCGCCCGGCGAGACCGTACTGCTGTACACCGACGGCCTGCTGCGCCGGGCCGGGGACTCCATGGACCGGGCGTTCACCCGGCTTCACTCGGCGGCGGCGAGCGTCCCCAGGGCGCTGCGCCACGACGCCGCGTCGGTCGCCGACCATGTGCTGCGCACCGTGCTCCCCGAGGGCCCCGAGCAGGGTGACGAAACGGAGGACGTGGTCCTGCTGGCCGCGCGGTTCGAATGAGCCGCGCCGAGCCGCCCCCGCCGCCCGCCCCCGTGGTGCCGCCGGGCCGTCCCGGCTGAGTCCGGGCGCTCCGGCTGATCCGAGCACTCCGGGTAAGAGGTCTTCCGGCCCTGGGCCCCCTTCCGTACGCCCGTACGATGGAGGGGGTCCAGTGTCGTACTCAAGGAGACAGAACGTGTCTGAGGAGCTCATCCCGGAGAACCCGGAGAACCCGGAGACCGAAGAGGCAGAGCCGGTCAAGCAGCGGAAGAACGGCCTGTACCCAGGCGTCTCCGACGAACTCGCCGCGAACATGAAGTCCGGTTGGGCCGACACCGAGCTGCACGGACTTGAGCCGATCGCTCAGGCCGGGCACACCGCCGACCGCCGCGCCGCGCTCTCCGCGCGCTTCCCCGGCGAACGGCTGGTCGTTCCCGCGGGCCGGCTGAAGACCCGTTCCAATGACACCGAGTACGCCTTCCGCGCCTCCACCGAGTACGCGTACCTCACCGGCGACCAGACCCAGGACGGCGTCCTCGTCCTGGAGCCGAAGGACGGCGGCCACGAGGCGACCGTCTACCTGCTGCCGCGCTCGGACCGTGAGAACGGTGAGTTCTGGCTCGACGGCCAGGGCGAGCTGTGGGTCGGCCGCCGCCACTCCTTCGCCGAGGCCGAGCAGCTGCTCGGCCTCCCGGCGAAGGACGTACGGGAGCTGCCCGCCGCGCTGACCGAGGCCACCGGCCCGGTCCGCAACGTCCGCGGTCACGACGCCGGCATCGAGGCCGCACTGACCGACAAGGTCACGGCGGAGCGCGACGAGGAGCTGCGGGTCTTCCTCTCCGAGGCGCGCGTGGTGAAGGACGCCTTCGAGATCGCCGAGCTGGCGAAGGCCTGCGACATCACGGCGCGCGGTTTCGAGGACGTCGTCAAGGTCCTCGACAAGGCCGAGGCGACGAGCGAGCGCTACATCGAGGGAACGTTCTTCCTGCGCGCCCGCATCGAGGGCAACGACATCGGCTACGGCTCGATCTGCGCCGCGGGCCCGCACGCCACCACCCTGCACTGGGTACGCAACGACGGCGCGGTGCGCTCCGGCGAGCTGCTGCTGCTCGACGCCGGCGTGGAGACCACCGACCTCTACACCGCCGATGTGACCCGCACCCTTCCCATCAACGGCACGTTCACGCCGCTGCAGCGGAAGATCTACGACGCGGTGTACGAGTCGCAGGAGGCCGGCATCGCGGCGGTGAAGCCGGGCGCCGGCTTCCGTGACTTCCACGACGCCGCGCAGCGCGTCCTGGCCGAGAAGCTCGTCGAGTGGGGTCTGCTCGGCGACCGGTCCGTGGACGAGGTCCTGGAGCTGGGTCTGCAGCGCCGGTGGACCCTGCACGGCACCGGTCACATGCTCGGCATGGATGTTCACGACTGCGCCGCCGCGCGGACGGAGTCGTACGTCAACGGAACGCTGGAGCCTGGGGTGTGCCTCACCGTCGAGCCCGGTCTCTACTTCCAGGCCGACGACCTGACCGTGCCCGAGGAGTACCGAGGCATCGGCGTCCGGATCGAGGACGACATCCTCGTCACCGAAGACGGCAACCGGAACCTCTCGGACAAGCTGCCGCGTCAGGCCGACGAGGTCGAGGCCTGGATGGCCCGGCTCAAGAGCTGACCTGCCGCCGGCCGGTCAAGGGCCGTCGACGCGCGCCGGAGGGCGCCCTGCTCAGGACACCATGAGCAGGGCGCCCTCCCGCCATTTCAGGACCTTGTCGAAGCTGACCACCGCACCGCCGCGCCCCGGCCGGTTGCCGAAGTGGACGTGGTCGGCGAGCTGCTCGATCAGACAGAGACCGCGCCCGCCCTCGGCGGCCAGCGGCGGATGACCGGCCTGCTGCCCGCCGTACGGCCCGGTCTGCTGCCCGGACTGCTGCGCGGACTGGTGTGACTGGAACTGCCGCAGGTCGTACTGCTGCGGTTCCTGCTGGTGCTGTTGTGGTTGCTGTTGCTGTGCGGCATCGCGAAGTGTGCGGCGGGCCGGAAAGCCGGGGCCTGAATCGGCGACTTCGATACGGCATTTCTCGCCGTCCAGATACGCGGTGACCCGGTACTGCCCGCAGGCCGTAGCGGACGGCTCTTCCCAGGCGTCCCACCGGTCCCGGTTCTCCCCGGCATCGTCCGGGCCGCCCTGGGCCCCGCCGTGCTCGACGGCGTTCGCGCAGGCCTCGCTGAGCGCGACCGACAGGTCGAAGGAGATGTCCGGGTCCACGCCCGCGGATTCCATGGTGCCGAGCAGGAAACGACGGGCGAGCGGAACGCTCGCAGCTTCGCGCCGCAGATGGAGTGACCACCAAATGCTCATGCTCCAGCCTCCTGGCTGCGGCTCGACATACCGATACCTATTGCCGCCCGATGCCGTTCGTAAGCACAGACGGGATGTGAGACCGCTCATTCGGCGGATACCCGGGCTCGCCACACCTGTGCATGCCCGGCCCACAAAGCAGCTCCTACCCCGTCCGCAACCATCCCCAACAGCCCGGCACGCAGCCAATCGGGCGGAAGGTGACCTTCCGGACCTGCCGTACGGCGGCCGGGGGCGCAGTGCGATGATGACTCGGCCATGTCTACGTCTGTGGGACGCGCCGGAGCCGGTCTGCGGCTGTTGAGGGCCGCGGTGTTCGCCGCGGTCTGCGTCGCGTTGTCCGCGGCAGGACACGCGCTGGCCTCCTGCACGGCGGTGCCCGGGTGGACCCTGCTCGTCGGCTTCCTCGGGATTCTCGCGGTGGTGGTACCCCTGGCCGGACGCGAACGCTCGCTGCCGTCGATCGCCGCGGCCCTGGCCGGCGGGCAGGTCGCGCTGCACACGCTCTTCGGTGTCGGTACGCACACCGCGACGCCACAGCCCTCGGGGGCCGGTGACGACTCGCTGATCCGGTTCGCGGCGAGCCTCGTCTGCGGCGCGGGCCCGGCGCAGTTGAACGCCACCGACGCCCATCGCATCGTCACCACCGCGGGCATCGACCCGGCGGCGGTGGCCGGGCAGACCCATCAGCACATGGCCGCCGCCCCCTCCGACGCCATGCTCGGCACCGGAGCGGCCGGCCTCGCCGGAATGTTCCCCAGCCTGCCCATGCTGCTCGGTCACCTGCTGGCGGCGCTGGCCACCGGCTGGCTGCTGCGGCGCGGCGAGATCGCCCTGTTCCGCCTCGCCCGGCTGTCGGCGCACGGCGCCCAGCAGATCGCGGCCGGAGCCCGGCTGCGGGCGCTGCGCGCGGCACTCGTCCTCGTGTCCGCCCTGCGCGCCGGTCTGCCGGGCGGATCGACGAACGGGCCGCGCATCCCGCGTACGGCCGTGGACGCACCGGCCCCGGCCACCGGGGACCCCTTGCAGCACATGGTGATCAGACGCGGGCCGCCACCCGTATTCGCTCTCGCAGCCTGACGCGACGCCCTCCTCGCGATGTACGCGCGCCCCTCGCAGGCACCTCTCCGGTGCCGGTTCGGGCCGGCGCACGCACGCCGCTCGTGAGAGAAGAGGTGTCGCGATGCCGTCGCGCACCCGCGCGGCGGAGCACCTTTCCTTCGTGCTTTGTGGAGTGATCCCTGACATGAACGTTTCCCGCATCGCCCTCGCCGGCGGCGTCGCCGCGTCCACCGTGCTGATCCTCGCCGGTACGGCCTCCGCCCACGTCAGCGTCCAGCCGCAGGGCGAGGCCGCCAAGGGCGGTTACGCCGTCATCAACTTCAAGGTCCCCAACGAGCGCGACGACGCCGCGACGACCAAGCTCGAGGTCAACTTCCCGACCGACCACCCGCTGGCCTCCGTCCAGCCGCAGGCGATCCCCGGCTGGAAGATCGACGTCACCACGAGCAAGCTGGCCAAGCCGCTCGACATGCACGGCAAGAAGATCAACGAGGCCGTCTCCAAGGTCACCTGGACCGCGGACGGCGGCAAGATCGAGCCCGGCCGCTTCCAGCAGTTCCCGCTCTCCGTCGGCCAGCTCCCCGAGAACGCCGACCAGCTGGTGTTCAAGGCCATCCAGACGTACGACAACAAGGAAGTCGTCCGCTGGATCGAGGAGCAGAAGGACGGGGCCGAGGAGCCCGAGAGCCCCGCTCCGGTCCTCAAGCTGACGGCTGCCACCGACGAGGCGCACGGCGCCGCGGCCGCCGGCTCCGACGACAAGAACGCTGCCGTGGACCAGGCGAAGGACGAGACGACGACGGCTTCGGCGGCCTCCTCCAGCGACACCACGGCCCGCGTCCTCGGCATCGTCGGCATCGCCATCGGCGTCGCCGGTGTCGCCTTCGGCGTCCTGGCCGGCCGTCGGCGCACCGTCTGACCCTCCACAAGCCCCACAAGAACCAAAAGCCCCACGAGCCCTAAAAGCCCCACCCGCCCCACCGACCCATCAGGAATCAGTGCTCCATGGTTAAGAAGTCTGTGCTGGCCGCGGCGCTCGTCGCCGCGGCCGCGCTCACCCTGTCCGCCTGCGGCGGCAGTGACAACGACAGCAAGAAGCCGATCGCCGACGTCTCGATGGAGGAGAAGACCAAGGCCGCGACGGTGCTCGACGTTCCGTTCACCAAGCCGAATCTCGTCCTGACCGACACCCACGGCAAGAAGTACGACCTGCGCGAGAAGACCAAGGGCAAGCCGACGCTCATCTACTTCGGCTACACCCACTGCCCCGATGTCTGCCCGCTCGTCATGAGCAACATCGCGGTCGCCAAGAAGTCCCTCCCCGAGGCCGACCGGGACAAGCTCCAGGTCGTCTTCGTCACGACCGACCCGGAACAGGACACCCCGTCCTCGCTGGGCAGCTGGCTCAAGTCCCAGGACCCGTCCTTCATCGGTCTCACCGGCGACTTCCCCACCATCCAGGCGGGCGCCCGGCAGATCGGCATCGGTATAGACGCGCCGAAGAAGCAGAAGGACGGCACGACCGTCTCGATGCACGGCTCGCAGGTCATGGCGTTCTCCCCGAAGACCGACAAGGGGTACGCGCTGTACAGCGAGGACACCACGCCCGACGACTACACCAAGGACCTCCCCAAGATCATCAAGGGGGAGAAGCCGTGAACCGCCGCACCACCCTCGCCGGCGTCCTGGCCCTCTCCACGGGTCTGACGCTGGCGGGGTGCTCCTCCCCGGGCAGCGAGCCGGAGCTGAAGGTCATCGGCGCGTTCATGCCGCAGCCCGTCAACGACATGGCGGCCGCCTTCCTCGTCGTGCAGAACAGCGGCGGCAGTTCCGACCGGCTCACCTCTGTCACCAGCCCGCTCTCGGACGACGTCACGATCCACGAGACGAAGAACCAGGCGATGCGCATGGTGACGTCCTTCCCGGTACCCGCGGGCGGTGAGCTGGACCTGGAACGCGGTGGAAACCACATCATGTTCATGAAGCTCAAGCAGCAGCCCAAGCAGGGCGAGAAGGTGTCCATGGAGCTGCACTTCGAGAAGGCCGGCCCCATCAAGGTCGACCTTCCCGTGAAGGAGACCACCCACAACCCGAAGAAGCAGTGAGGGACTGACAAACCATGACAGCCACCGCCCCGCACTTCGGGCCGCCCCCGTCCGTGTCCGCCATACGCCGGCCGCTCGCCGCGGCCGGACTCCTCGCCGCTCTCGTCGGCGTGGTGTTCGGTCTGCTGCTGGCGGTCGCGGGTCCCGCGTCGGCTCACGCCGCGCTCACCGGGAGCGATCCACAGGACGGGGCGGTGGTCGACACCGCACCCAAGCAGGTCACGCTGACCTTCTCCGAGCAGGTCGCCGTGGACGAGGGATCCATCCGGGTCCTGGACCCCAACGGCAAGCGCGCCGACACCGAGGCCGCCCCGCTCGATCTGCACAGCGGCTCCACCGTGAAGTACGGCGTCGCCCTGCACACCGGCCTGCCCGACGGCACGTACACCGTCGCCTGGCAGGCCGTCTCCGCCGACAGCCATCCGGTCTCCGGCGCCTTCACCTTCTCCATCGGTGCCCCCTCCGAGACCAGCGTCGCCCTCCCGGACAACGAGGCCGGGGGCGGCCTCGTCGGCACCCTCTACGGGATCGCGCGCTACGCCGCGTACGCCGGCTTCATCGTGCTCGCGGGCGGCGCAGCCTTCGTGCTGGCCTGCTGGCAGCGCGGGGCGGGCGCGCGCCCGCTGCAACGCCTCGTGGTGCGCGGCTGGATGACCATCACCGCGGCCACTCTCGCCATGCTGCTGCTGCGCAACCCCTACACCGGTTCCGGGAAGCTCGCGGACGCCTTCGACCTCGACGGGCTCAAGGCGGTCCTCGACACGAAGCCCGGCGCCGCACTCGTCTCGCGGCTGCTGCTGCTCGGCGCCAGTGCGCTGTTCGTCGCCGTGCTGTTCGGGGCGTACGCGAAGCGCGAGGACGAACGCGAGAAGAAGGACCTCACCTTCGGCCTCGCCATCGGCGGCGCGGTCATCGCCGCCGGGATCGCCGGGACCTGGGCCCTCGCCGAGCACGCGTCGACCGGCATCCAGCCGGGGATCGCCATGCCGGTCGACGTACTCCATCTGCTGGCCGTGGCAACCTGGCTGGGTGGACTCGCGGCCCTGCTGGTCGCGCTGTACCGCACCCCCGACGTCACCGCCGACGCCGTACGGCGCTTCTCCCGGATCGCGTTCGGCAGTGTCCTCGTGGTCGCCGCCACCGGCATCTACCAGTCCTGGCGCCAGCTCGGCTCCTGGTCCGCGCTGACCGATACCGGGTACGGGCAGCTGCTGCTCGTGAAGGTGGGGCTCGTCGCGGTCCTCGTCGGGGTCGCATCGTTCTCACGCCGGTGGACGGGAAGGCTGGCGACCGGCACGGGGGCGGCGGCTGCGGCTGCGGCACCGGTGGCTGAGGCGGAGGCCGAAACCGAAGCCAGCGCCGAGGCCGGGGCCGGGGCCGGGGCCCAAGCCGAAGCCAACGCCGAGGCCACGTCCACGTCCGAGCCAAAGGCGCAGGACCCGGCGCGGGCCGTCCAGCTCGCCCGCCAGAAGGCCGCCGTGGCAACCGCCGAGAAGAGGAGGGTGCGCGATGCCGACCCCGACCGCTCCGGCCTCCGCCGCTCGGTGCTGGCCGAAGTCGGCGTCGCGGTGGCTCTGCTGGCGGTGACCACCATCCTGACCTCGACCGAGCCCGGTCGTACCGAGGAGGAGGCGGCCCGTGCGTCGAACGCGGCCGCCGCCCCCGCGGCGGGCGGCCCCGTCAACGTCACGCTGCCTTTCGACACCGGCGGCAAGAACGGCAAGGGCACGGTCCGGATGGACATCGACCCCGGCCGTACCGGGACCAATGTGGTCCACATCTGGGTCGACGACACCAACGGGAAGGCCATGGACGTCCCCGAGGTGAAGCTCGCCCTCACCCTGAAGTCCAAGGACATCGGGCCCCTTCCGGTGGTGCCGGTCCGGCTGACCGAGGGGCACTGGACATCCACCGGTGTCCAGATCCCGATAGCGGGGGACTGGAACGTCTCGGCGACCGTGCGGACGTCGGACATCGACCAGACGACGGTCGACAAGAACGTGAAGATCGGCTGAGCAGGATCGTGAACGGAAACACTTCAAACCCTTCAAACCCTTCGAACCCCTCAAGCAGCTCAAGCAGCTCAAGCAGCTCAAACACTTCAAGCAGCTCAACCGGCTCACGCGCCGGGAACAAGAGGACCAGCAACGATGCCGGGACAAGTCCCGGCCCCGGGACCGCCGGCGCCCTCTCCCGGCGGCGGCTGCTCGGCACCGCGGGCGTGGCCGGGGCCACCGGGCTGGTGCTCGGGGCGGCCGGCGGTGCGGCCGGCTACGCCGCGACGCGGAACGAGGCGCCGACCGCGCTGACCTCCGTCGGCTCCTCCGAGGTGATGTTTCACGGGAAACATCAGCCGGGGATCACCACACCGCTCCAAGCGAGCGGCCATCTCATCGCCTTCGACCTGGCCCCCGGCGCCGGCCGGAAGGAGGCGGCCGCCCTGATGCGCCGCTGGTCCACCGCCGCGCAGCGGCTGATGGCCGGCGAGCCCACCGCCGGTGGCGCGGCGGACGGCACGGGGCACGACACCGGGATCGCGCTGGATGCCGGCCCGTCCTCGCTGACCGTCACCTTCGGCTTTGGTGCCACCTTCTTCGAACGCACGGGCCTGGTCGGCCGCCGGCCACCGGGGCTCGACCCGCTGCCGCCGTTCTCCGCCGACCACCTCGACTCCGCCCGCTCCAACGGCGATCTCTGGGTGCAGATCGGCGCCGACGACGCGCTCGTCGCGTTCCACGCGCTGCGGGCCGTACAGAAGGAGGCCGCTTCGACGGCCACCGTGCGCTGGCAGATGAACGGCTTCAACCGCACCCCCGGAGCCACCGCCAGGCCGATGACCGCCCGAAATCTGATGGGCCAGATCGACGGTACCGGTAATCCGAAACCGGCCGACAACGACTTCGACCGTCGCGTCTTCGTCCCGTCCGGCGCCGATGACGCGACGTTCGCATGGCTGGCCGGCGGCTCGTACGCGGTCGTCCGGCGGATCAGAATGCTGCTCGACGACTGGGAGAAGCTCCCGGTCGAGAGTCAGGAACAGGTCATCGGCAGGCGCAAGGCGGACGGCGCCCCCCTGAGCGGCGGCACCGAGACCACCGACATGGATCTCGACAAGGCGGGCCCCGACGGCAAACTCCTGATCCCCGACAACGCCCACGCCCGGATCTCCTCGCCCGAGCGCAACAGCGGCGCGGCCATGCTCCGCCGCCCGTTCTCGTACCACGACGGCATCGCCGCGGACGGCACCCCGGACGCCGGGCTGCTGTTCATCTGCTGGCAGGCGGATCCGCTGCGGGGCTTCGTGCCGGTGCAGCGCAAACTCGACCGGGGAGACGCCCTGTCGCCGTTCCTCCGCCACGAGGCGAGCGGCCTCTTCGCGGTACCGGGCGGTGCGGCGGCCGGGGAGTACGTGGGGCAGCGGTTGTTGGAATCCTGAGCCGGTACGGCGCATTGATCGTGGAGTCCTGAGCCACCATGGCGCATTAGGGTGACGGTATGTCCGCCACGCGCTACGCCTATCTCGGCCCCGAAGGCACCTTCACCGAGGTCGCCCTCCGTACGCTCCCGGAAGCCGCCACCCGTGAGCTCGTCCCGATGGTCTCCGTGCCGGCGGCCCTGGACGCGGTGCGGAACGGCACGGCCGCCGCGGCACTCGTACCGATCGAGAACTCCGTCGAGGGCGGCATCACCACCACCCTCGACCAGCTGACCAGCGGTGAACCGCTGATGATCTACCGCGAGGTGCTGCTCTCCATCACCTTCGCGCTGCTCGTGCGCCCCGGTACCAAGCTGTCCGACGTCAAGACGGTCACCGCTCACCCGGCCGCGCAGCCGCAGGTACGCAACTGGATGGCCGCGCATCTCCCGCAGGCCGTATGGGAGTCGGCGGCGTCCAACGCGGACGGTGCGCGGCTCGTGCAGGAGGGGCGGTACGACGCCGCCTTCGCCGGTGAGTTCGCCGCGGCGACGTACGGGCTCGAACCGCTGGTGACTGAGATCCACGACGCGGAGAACGCCCAGACCCGTTTCGTGCTGGTGGGCCGTCCGGCCCGGCCGGCCGCGCCGACCGGTGCGGACAAGACGTCGGTGGTCATCTGGCTGGGCGACGACCACCCCGGTGCGCTGCTCGAACTGCTCCAGGAGTTCGCGGTGCGCGGGGTGAACCTGATGCTGATCCAGTCCCGGCCGACGGGCGCGGGCATCGGGAACTACTGCTTCGCGGTGGACGCCGAGGGGCATATCTCCGACCGCCGGGTGGGCGAGGCGCTGATGGGGCTGAAGCGGATCTGCCCGAACGTCCGCTTCCTCGGTTCGTATCCGCGGGCCGGAGTGACGCCGGCGGACGTGGGCCCGTTGCGTGCGGGTACGTCGGACGCGGAGTTCACGGTGGCCTCGGACTGGCTGGCCCGGAACCTGGACGGGCGAGCCTGACGGCCCTCGGTCCGTCGCACCCCAACCGCCCCGTACGCCCTCGCGGCCTCGCACCCCTGCCTTTCCGCGCCTTCCGCGCCCGCCCTGCCGCGCCCGCTCTTCCGGTGCGATCAGCGGATTGTCGGCACCGGAAAAGTTATCCACAGGCGCGAGTCTCGACCTGGGGACAAGTCGACACCGCAATGCGACATGGTCGACAAATCTCCCCAGTTCGCTCAGATCCATCCACAGACCAGCAGGACGTCCGGTGTCACCCCAATTCCATTGATCAACTCTTTAGAGCGAGCAATTCCCACCCGAACGAGCGTGCAGGGCGGGTTTGAAGCGGGATTCCATGAGCCTTCACGCCACTTTCGGAATGATCTCCTCCATGTCCACAGATCTTCCTCACAGCCTGTGGATAACTTTTGAGAACCACCCCTCCCTGTGGACAAGCGACGGTCAACTCCCTTTCCAGACAAGGCCGATACGTCAAGATCCATGAACCCTTCTGCCCCATTTAGGGGAATAGAGCCTCTTTATTGACGGTGACACCCACGCGCTTGCCGTGGATTCCTCATCAGCATTATCAATACCGGCAATTCGGGCAAAGCGACACTCTTGTCAATATCGGTTCTAGCTACGGAAGCCGACACCGGTAACCTGGAGGGGTGATTGACCTTCGCCTGCTTCGTGAGGACCCCGACCGTGTTCGCGCCTCCCAGCGCGCCCGTGGAGAGGACGTCGCGCTCGTCGACGCCCTTCTCTCCGCCGACGAGCGGCGCAGGTCGTCCGGGGTTCGGTTCGACGAGCTCCGTTCCGAGCAGAAATCGCTCGGCAAGCTCATCCCCAAGGCCTCTCCGGAGGAGCGCGCCGAGCTCCTGAAGAAGGCCGAGCAGCTCAAGGCCGACGTCAAGGCGGCCGACGTGACGCAGACCGAGGCCGACGGGGAGACCAAGAGCCTGCTGCTGCGACTCGGCAACATCGTCCACGAGGACGTGCCGGTCGGCGGCGAGGAGGACTTCGTCGTCCTGGAGACGCACGGCACCATCCGCGACTTCGGTGCCGAGGGCTTCGAGCCCAAGGACCACCTGGAGCTCGGCGAGGCGCTCGGCGCGATCGACATGGAGCGCGGCGCCAAGGTGTCCGGCTCGCGCTTCTACTACCTGACGGGCGTCGGCGCACTGCTGGAGCTCGCCCTCGTCAACGCGGCGATCGCCCAGGCCACCGAGGCCGGCTTCATCCCGATGCTCACCCCGGCGCTGGTCCGCCCGCGCGCCATGGAGGGCACCGGCTTCCTCGGCCAGGCCTCGGAGAACGTGTACCACCTGGAGAAGGACGACTTCTACCTGGTCGGCACCTCCGAGGTACCGCTCGCGGCGTACCACATGGACGAGATCATCGACGCGGACAAGCTGCCGCTGCGCTACGCCGGCTTCTCGCCGTGCTTCCGCCGCGAGGCCGGTACGTACGGCAAGGACACCCGTGGCATCTTCCGGGTCCACCAGTTCGACAAGGTCGAGATGTTCTCGTACGTCGACCCGGCGGACGCCCAGGCCGAGCACCAGCGGCTGCTGGACTGGGAGAAGCAGTGGCTCACCGCTCTCGGGCTGCCCTTCCAGGTGATCGACGTCGCCACCGGCGACCTGGGGGCCTCGGCCTCCAGGAAGTTCGACTGCGAGGCGTGGATCCCCACCCAGGGCAAGTACCGCGAGCTGACCTCCGCGTCCAACTGCGACGGTTTCCAGGCACGCCGGCTGTCCGTCCGGATGCGTGACACCCGCGACGGCAAGAAGGTGCTCCAGCCCCTGTCCACGCTGAACGGCACGCTCTGCGCCGTACCGCGCACCATCGTGGCGATTCTGGAGAACCACCAGCTGGCCGACGGTTCGGTACGGGTGCCCGAGGTGCTCCGTCCGTACCTGGGCGGGCGTGAAGTGCTGGAGCCGGTCGCCAAGTGACCTTCCCCTACAAGCTCGTCGCGACCGACCTCGACGGCACCCTGCTGCGCGAGGACCACACGGTCTCCGGGCGCACGCGCGAGGCACTGGCCGCGGTCACCGCGGCCGGTGCGGCACACATCATCGTCACCGGCCGCGCGGTCCCGTGGACCCGGCACATCCTGGACGACCTGGGCTACGAGGGCCTGGCGGTCTGCGGCCAGGGCGCGCAGGTCTACCACGCGGGCGAGCGCAAGCTGCTGACCTCGCTGACGCTGGACCGGCAGCTCGCCGGTCTCGCGCTGTCCAAGATCGAGGCCGAGGTCGGTCCGCTGGCGATGGCGGCCAGCCGTGACGGGCTGGACGGCGAGGTGCTGGTCGGTCCGGGCTACCGCGTGCAGGAGGGTCCGCTGCCGGCCCTCTTCGTGCAGGACCCGGCCGAGATGTGGGCGGCCCCGCTCAACAAGGTGTACATCCAGCACCCGGATCTGGACGACGACGCACTGGCGAAGGCCGCGCGAGCGGCCGTCGGCAACCTGGTCGACGTGGTCATGGCCGGCCCCGGAGTCGTGGAGATCCTGCCGCTCGGGCTCAGCAAGGCCACCGGCCTCTCGCTGGCCGCGCGCCGGCTGGGGGTGAAGGCGGCGGACACGATCGCCTTCGGTGACATGCCGAACGACATCCCGATGTTCGCCTGGTCGCGGCACGGTGTGGCGATGGCCAACGCGCACGAGGACCTGAAGGCCGTGGCCCACGAGGTCACCGCGTCGAACGAGGACGACGGGATCGCCATGGTGCTGGAGCAGCTGCTCCAGCAGTCTTCGGGGCCGGCTGCCTGAGGCGGAGGATGCGCGGATCGAACGCGCGCGGGGTTTTCTCCCCGACGACGGCTTAGCAAGCCGCTGCCTTACCACTCGGCCAATCCTCCGGGGGAGGGCGGCCGCGCGCGATGCGCTGGAAACGGCCGCCCCGGCGTGCTGCTCGAAGCGGCTCGGCGGAGCAGTCGCTGACTACTGCGCCGCCCGCTCGGGCACGCCCTGCTGGGAGCTCGACGGACTCGGACTCTCGGTCATCGCCGCGCTCCTCTCCCGGTCTGTGGTGCCGTACCCGGCGGGTGCCGTACCGGCTACTGTGCCGCGCACCCGATGTCCGGTGCCACCCATTTACGGGCGGCGGGTGCCGGGTGACACCGGACATCAGGGTTCTCAGCGGCTCCTGTTGCGGCGGCTCAGATCCTTCAGACCGCGCGCCAGCTCGTCCATCCGCCCGTCGAGCCGGACGATGTCCTCGGACACCCCGCCCAGCCGCACGCTCATGGCACCGACCACCTGCTGAGTGACCTCAAGCCTCCGGTCGAGGCTGTCGAGCCGGAACGACATCCGGTTGAGGACCGGCCCCAGTTCCTGGAGAGCGGTGCCGACTCCGGCCAGGCAGCTTTCGACCCGGGTGACGCGGTGTTCGAGCGAGGCGTATCCCGCCCGCAGGTCCTGCTCGGCGTCGAGAAGGTACGTACGGACGCAGCGCGCGATGTCGCTGTCGCGGAGCAGCATCGCGACGTTGAGGACGGTCCTGCGGGTGTAAAGACGGAGCTGCGTGGCCGCCTGTGGATAACTTTCCGCCTGCTCGTCTCCCCATAGCGACACCATGTCGCTATGGAAAGAGCGCAGCTCAGAGCCGCGCAGCACGCGCATCCCATTCTCGATGAGCTCGCTCTGATGGCGATCGGTGAGCCTCCTGACAGAGGCTGTGGATACTTCGAAGTAACGAGCCACGTCCTCGGTGCGGACATGGATTCCGTCCGGGAGCATGACAAGACTCTTCACCTTGTCGAGAGCGTCGACGCGCTCCATCTGCTCGACGCGCAGCGCGCGCGATTCGAGCAGGGCGATTTCCGTGGGCATGAGCATGCCTTCCGATCGTGAAAGCGACGCGGGACAGCCCTCTCCCCGGGCTCAAGGGGCGGAGGGCGCTCACGGTTGCCACTTGCTCAATGGCCGACCCGAGGGTGTCGCCCGTAGGCGTGTCCCACGGCATCGGCATTCCCTAGATTCACGAAAGCTCGACGTCACGGATTCCAGTTGCCTCCACGCATCCGGAACAACGAACCGATATCCGTACAGTTACGCGTAATACTGTCCGACATACGACAACCCCCGTCCGTCGGACGGGGGTTGTCGCATCGCAGGGTCTCTGTGCTCACTCCTCGCCGGCGAGCTTCAGGGTGCGCAGCTTCTGGCCCGCGTACCAGGTCGCCGCCACGGTGACCAGGATCAGCAGGACCGTCGCGAGCGGCAATCCGACGTCCGAGGTGATCGCGCCGCCCCCGCCGACCTTCTCGGCCAGCGCGAGCGACCACTGCTGGACGCTCAGCGTGCGCGCACCGGAGACCAGGCTGCCGAAGAGGGCCTCCCACACCAGCGCGTAGACGAGTCCGAGAACGACCGCGTGCCGGCTGACCGTGCCCAGGAGCAGGAACAGCGCGCTGTAGGCGATCGAGGCGACCAGGGCGGCGATCGTGTAGGCCACCGCGATCTGCTGGCCGTTGCCGTTGAGGATCAGGCCGGCGATCAGGGTCGGCACCGCCGAGAACACCATCGTCACGGCGATCGCCACGATCAGCTTGGTGAAGATGATCGTCGGCCGCGTCACCGGCTTGGCCAGCAGATAGACGATCGAGCCGTCGTCGATCTCCGGACCGATGGCTCCGGTCCCGGCGATCACGCCGATCAGCGGCACCATGGTGGCGATGGCGAAGCCGCCCAGCACATCCGAGGCGACCTGGTCATCGGCCCCGGCGAACATCCGTACCGCCACCGCGATGATCACCAGCAGTGCGGGCAGGATGAAGAGGATGGCGGCCCGGCGCCGGCCGAGCAGTGCCCGGTAGGTGAGCCGGGCGACTGTGGGGTCGTACATGACGCTTCACAGCTCCTTATCGGCCACTACTCAGGCCGCTACGAGATAGGAAAAGACCGATTCGAGGGATTCGTCGGACGGCGAAACGGTCAGCAGCCGGATGCCCTGCTCGCGTGCCACCTTCGGCAGCAGCGTGGTGAAGCGTCCGAAGTCGACCGCCTGGATGCGCAGGGCGTTTTCGCTCAGGTCCACTTCGATCCCCGCCGTCGACGGGTCGGAGATGAGTGCGGCAGCGAGCGCGCGGTCATCGCTGGACCGTACGAGATAGCGGTGCGGGCGGTCCGTCATCAGCCGGCGGATCTTGCGGAAGTCACCGGACGCGGCGTGCCGTCCGGCCACGATCACCTCGATGTGCGAGGCGAGTTGCTCGACCTCTTCGAGGATGTGAGAGGAGAAGAGGACCGTGCGGCCCTCTTCTCCCATCCGTCGCAGCAGTTCCATCAGCTGCATCCGCTGGCGCGGGTCCATCCCGTTGAACGGCTCGTCGAGCAGCAGCACGGACGGGTCGTGGACCAGCGCTGAGGCCATCTTCACGCGCTGGCGCATGCCCTTGCTGTACGTCGAGATCTTGCGGTCCTGCGCGTACTCCATCTGGACCGTGGCCAGCGAGACGGCCGCCTCGGCGTCGCCGAGGCCGTGCAGTTCCGCGTTGGCGACCACGAATTCGCGGCCGGTCAGGAAGTCGTACATGCCCTCCCGCTCGGGCACGATGCCGATCTCCCGGTACACGGCTTCGTTGCGCCAGATCGCCTTGCCGTTGAGCGTGACGGTTCCCGTGGACGGGGCGAGGAATCCGGCCATCATGTTGATCAGCGTGGACTTGCCCGCGCCGTTGGGGCCCAGCAGCCCGGTGACGCCCGGTCCCACGGTCATGCTCACGTCGTTGACGGCGACCACATTGCCGAACCAGCGGGAGGTGTGGTCGATCTCGATGGTGGTCACAGCCCGACCCTCCGGTAGCGGCGCATCAGTACGGCGTACGAGCCGGCGACGAGCGCGAGAACAACGATCAGATAGACCACTCCGGCACCGGCCCCCGGGCCTTCCCCTCCGGGGAAGGCGGAGGTGGCTCCGAGGAACGCGGTCTGCACACCGTCGATCAGCGTGATCGGGGAGAACAGCCCCAGCCACGGGACGGCTCCGGTGGACCCCGTCGTCCAGGCGATGCTCTGGACGGTGGAGACCGCACCGTAGGAGATGGTGAGGACGGCGATCACGGCGGCGACGCCGAAGCCCCGGCGCGGGGTGAGCGCGGCCATCACCAGACCGAGGCCGGCGAAGAGCACGGACAGCAGCGCCACCGACACCATTCCCTGGGCGAACCACTTGGTCTGGTCGCCGAAGTCGAACTTCGCCAGCAGCGCGCCGGCGTAGAGGATGACTAGCGGCACGCCGGTGAGCACGAAGAGCGCGGAGGCCATGGCGGCGAACTTGGCGACGACGTAGTCGCCCCGCTCGATCGGCCGGGAGAAGTACAGCGGCACGCTCTTGAAACGAAGGTCCCTGGAGACCGACTGCGGTGCCTGCGAGGCGAGGAACAGCCCGATGATCGCCTGGAGGAAGATCGCGTAGGAGGTGTACTTGACCGGCAGCTTCGTCGAGTCGGGGATGTTGATGGCCACCGCCACGATGATCGCCGCCACCAGGCACATCACGCCGAACAGCAGCATGGGCAGCACCTTGGACTTGACCGAACGGCCGAGCCCGAAGGAACCGCGCAGGGACTGCGAGTAGAGGGAGCGGCGTGCGTAGGCCCGGCCGAGGCGCGGGCCGTCGTAGGCGCGGTAGCCGATGTTGTGGATCCGGGAGGTCTCGCTCCCGATCGCGGCGCCGGTCTCAGTGCTCATCGCTCCCGCTCCCCTTCTGCTGTACGGCCCCGGCGGCCACGGACGCGGTCTGCGCCACGACCTGCGCCGCCGGTGCCTCTTCGGTACGGAAGACCTCGGCGATGTGGTGGCGTCGCTGTTCCATCCGGACGAGACCGAGGCCCAGTCCGGCGACGCTGTCGCGGACGATGTCGTACGTCTCCTCGCCGGCCGCCTCGATCAGCAGGATGTGGCCCGCCCCCGGCAGCCCCTCCGTGTCCAGACCGTCGAGACCCACCAGCTTGATCCCCGTGTCCGTGAGGGCACGGCGCAGCGCGTCGGTGCCGTCGGGGTGGGTGTCGCTGTCGGTGACCTCGACCGCGAGGGTCGTGGTGGTCTGGGTGAAGTCGCTGGTGGAGCTGGAGCGCAGCAGCGCTCCGCCGTCGATGACGACGACGTGGTCGCAGGTGCGTTCCAGTTCGCCCAGGAGGTGCGAGGTGACCAGGACCGAGATGCCGAAGTCGGTGTGCACCCGCCGGATCAGGCCGAGCATCTCGTCGCGGCCGACCGGGTCGAGGCCGTTGGTCGGCTCGTCGAGGAGGACCAGCTGCGGGTCGTGGACCAGGGCCTGGGCCAGCTTCACCCGCTGTTTCATACCGGTCGAATAGCCGCCGATGGGGCGGTAGCGCTCCTCGTACAGGCCGACGTGGCGCAGGGTGTCCGCGGTGCGTTCGCGCGCCGCGGTGGGCGGCAGTCCGGACATCCGGGCCATGTGGACGACGAACTCGGTGGCCGAGACGTCGGGCGGCAGGCAGTCGTGCTCGGGCATGTAGCCGACCCGTTCCCGGATGGCGGCGCCGCTGGTCGAGACATCGAGCCCGAGCACCGCGGCCCGGCCCTCGGTGGCGGGAGACAGACCCAGCAGGATCTTGATCAATGTGGACTTGCCGGCTCCGTTGGCGCCCACCAGCCCGGTCACGCCGGGGCCGATGTCCAAGGAGAGCCGGTCAAGTGCGGTTACCCGGGGGAACCGCATGCTCAGGCTTTCGGTCGCGATGACAGTCACGTCATCGACGGTAGTGGCGCGGGCCACACAGGTCGTCAGACCTGGCGGCTGGATTCGCGTCAGACTCCAGATGTACGGACCCGTAGGGGGACCCCGTCAAGGAGGAGGCCGCCCGCTGGTCCCGGCCCTCTGCTCCCGGCCGTCGCGCCGGGTGCGGCGCGGAGTTGTCCACAGGTCTCACCCACCTCTTGACGTAGCCGCCGGACATTGTCACATTCATCAGTGTCACGTTACGGGCACGTACCGCACACGGCAGGGAACGGACGGTGGCATGGCCTCGCGAGTGAACGACGAACGAGCCCCGGAGCTGCAGGGGTTCAGAGACGTGCAGCGTCTCGCGTACGCCTGTGCGGAAGCGGTCGCCGCCCGTCTGAGGCCTGGGGTGACCGAGCGGGACGCGGCCCGGATGCAGCGCGAGTGGCTGCGTCAGCGCGGGGTGCGGGACTGGTTCCATCTTCCCTTCGCCTGGTTCGGGGACCGCACGGCGTTCACCGGTTTCAAGGTGCCGCCGCAGTTCTTCCCGACCAACCGGCAGCTGGAGCCGGGGATGCCGTTCATCCTCGACATGGCCCCGGTGTACAAGGGTTTCACCGCGGACATCGGCTACTCCGGCTGCCTGGGGCTGAACCCCCTGCACGACAGACTGCTCGCCGACCTGGAGGTCCACCGCGAGCTGATCCTGCGCGAGGTGCGCGAGCGGCGCCCGCTGCGCGAGATATACGAGGACGTCGAGCGCCTGATGATCAGGCAGGGCTACGCCAACCGGCACCGCGCGTACCCCTTCGGTGTCATCGCCCACAAGGTCGACCGGGTGGCCGAACGCCGTTGGTCGCCACAGGTGTTCGGGTTCGGCACCCAGTCGCTCAAGGGGCTGCTGAGTGACGCGGTCCACGGGCACCGGGACGGCTGGTCGCCGCTCTGGAGTCCGTACCGCTTCTCCGACCATCCTCCGCAGCCGGGCCTGTGGGCGGTCGAACCCCATCTCGGGTTCCGGGGTACCGGCGCGAAGTTCGAGGAGATCCTGGTCGTCACCGACTCACGGGACCCCGAGCAGAGCGCCTTCTGGCTGGACGACGATCTGCCGCATGTGCGGCGCTGGGCCGAGGAGAGGGTGGCGGCATGAGTCTGCGGGATCTGCCGGGGGCGCGCGAGCGCCGGGTGGCCACGGGCGGTATCGAGCTGTGTGTCGTCGAACTGGGCGAGGCGGAGCGTCCGACGATCGTGCTCGTGCACGGCTACCCGGACAGCAAGGAGGTCTGGACGCAGGTCGCCCGGCAGCTGGCCGAAGAGTGGCACGTCGTGCTGTACGACGTACGCGGTCACGGCGGTTCGACGGCGCCTGTCCCGCTGCGCGGCGGCTTCACCCTGGAGAAGCTGACCGACGACTTCCTGGCCGTCATCGACGCGGTGAGCCCGGACCGGCCGGTCCATGTGGTCGGGCACGACTGGGGCTCGGTCCAGGGCTGGGAGTTCGCGACGGTCAGCCGCACGGAGGGCCGGATCGCTTCCTTCACCTCGATGTCCGGCCCGTCCCTGGACCACTTCGGACACTGGATCAAGCAGCGGATGGCCAGGCCCACTCCGCGCCGGGTGGGCCAGCTGCTGGGCCAGGGCGCCAAGTCCTGGTACGTGTACATGCTGCATACGCCGGTCCTGCCGGAGTTGGCCTGGCGCGGCCCGCTCGGCAAGCGGTGGGCCGGCATTCTGGAGCGGCTGGAGAAGGTGCCGCCGGGCGACTACCCGACGGCGTCCCTGCCCGACGACGCCGCGCACGGGGCCTGGCTCTACCGCGACAACGTCCGGTCCCGGCTGCGCAGGCCCCGCACCGATGCCTACGCGCATATGCCGGTCCAGCTGATCACACCGACCGGTGACATCTTCCTGTCGGAGCAGCTCTACGACGAACTCGAATCATGGGTGCCACAGTTGACCCGCCGCTCGCTGCCGGCCAAACACTGGGTACCGCGCACCAGGCCCGACCAGCTGGCCTCCTGGATCAATGAGTTCGCCGCCGCCAACGAGGAGGCTCTGCAGGGCGGGGTCCCGGTGCGGGACACCGTGCCGAAGGGGGCGCACGCGGACCGGTTCGGCGGACAGCTCGTCCTGGTGACGGGCGCGGCCGGCGGCATCGGCCGGGCCACCGCCTTCGCCTTCGCGGAGGCGGGCGCCCGGGTGGTGGCCGTGGACCGGGATGCGGACGGTGCGGCCCGGACGGCGGAGCTGGCCCGGCTGATAGGCGCACCGGCCGCCTGGGCGGAGACGGTCGACGTCAGCGACGAGCAGGCCATGGAGAAGCTCGCCGAGAAGGTCGCCGCCGAGTACGGGATCGTCGACGTGCTGGTCAACAACGCGGGGATCGGGCTGTCCGGCTCGTTCCTGGAGACGACCACCGAGGACTGGAGGCACGTCCTCGACGTCAACCTCTGGGGTGTCATCCACGGCTGCCGGCTCTTCGGCAAGCAGATGGCCGAGCGCGGGCAGGGCGGCCACATCGTCAACACGGCCTCCGCTGCCGCGTATCAGCCGTCACGCGCGCTTCCGGCGTACAGCACGTCGAAGGCCGCCGTGCTGATGCTCAGCGAATGTCTGCGCGCCGAGCTCGCCGAGAAGTCGATCGGGGTCAGCGCGGTCTGTCCCGGCATCGTCAACACGAACATCACCGCGGCGGCGCATTTCGCCGGGACCGACGCGGCGGAGGAGCAGCGGCTGCGGAAACGGACGAGCAAGCTGTACGGGGTGCGCAACTACCCGCCCGAGAAGGTCGCCGAGGCGATCCTGCGGGCGGTCGTCCGCAACCAGGCCGTCGTCCCGGTGACGCCGGAGTCCCATGCCGCCCGGTTCCTGTCCCGGGTCAGCCCCGGAGCGCTGCGCGGCATCGCCCGGCTGAAGCCGCCGCTGTGAGCGGGCCGGAGCCGACGTCGGCCGGGCGGGCGGGCGCGGAGTACCGGATCGAGGACCTGGCGCATGCCAGCGGTGCGACGGTCCGCACGATCCGCGCGTACCAGGACCGCGGGCTGCTGCCGACCCCGGAGCGGCGGGGCCGGGCCAATGTGTACCGGGAGACCCATCTCGCCCGGCTCCGGCAGATCGCCGGCCTGCTCGACCGCGGTTACACCCTTGCCAGCATCAAGGAGTTGCTGGAGGCGTGGGACACGGGCCGGGGGCTCGGCGGGGTGCTCGGGCTCGTCGCCGAGGTGCACGGGCCGTGGACCGACGAACGGGCGGACCGGATCACCCGGGCCGAGCTGGAGAAGAAGTTCGGCGGCACCTCGGACGAGCAGGCCATCACCGAGGCGGTGGACCTCGGCGTGCTCGAACCGATCCCCGGACGCGACGACGAGTTCCTGGTGCCGAGCCCCCAGGAGCTCGCGGTCGCGGTGGAGTTGTACGCGGCGGGCGTCCCGCTCAGCGCGATCTCCGGGCATCTGAGGGAACTTCGCGGTCAGGTCGAGCAGATAGCGTCCCGTTTCCTGGAGTTCACCACCGAGCACGTTTTCGCCCGCTATCTCGGCCACCGGCCGCCGACGGACGCTGCCGCGACCGAGGCCGCCTCGATGGTGCGCAGGCTCCGTCCGCTCGCCCAGCAGACGGTGGACGCCGAACTCGCCCGTGCGATGCGGACGTTCGCGACACGTCATCTGGAGCACCATCTCACCGCGGAGGAGCCCTTCACCTCGGGTTCCGCGGCGCGTCCGCCGGTGCCGGTGGCCCTGCCGCCCGCGACAATCACAGCGGTGGAACGGCTGGTTGGCCGGGAACATGCCTCCGCCTTTGTCACCGCGGCCACTGAACGTGAGGTACAAGCAAGAACATTGGACTCACTTGCCTCATCTCATGCCAACACGGAGCAAATTGACCAAATAGACTAAATCGCACGCCACTTGTCCACAGAATCGCCAAATTACCTGTGGATAACCCGAGTTGGCTGTGGATCAAACCTGTGGACAAAAATTGCTGCCGTAAATCCCGGGCAGAATCCGGATGCGCCGGAGACCGCGCCGCGGGCACTCTGGAGGGATGGATGAAAGACGCACCGTCAAGGTGTCGAAGTACCTCTCGAAGCACCTGCGACATCAACCTGAACGGATCGGCCTCCAGCTCGACGCACACGGCTGGGTGACCATCGACGAGCTGCTCCGGGCCACGGCCCGCCACCGCTTCCCGCTCACCCGCGCCGAGCTCGACCATGTCGTCGCCTCCAACGACAAGCAGCGCTTCGCCGTCGAGGGCGGCCGCATCCGGGCGAGCCAGGGGCACACCGTGGAAGTGGACCTGGACCTGCCACCGGCCGAGCCGCCCGCGTACCTCTATCACGGTACGGTCGGCCGGTTCCTGGACGCGATCCGGAGCGAGGGACTGCGGCCGATGAACCGCACCCACGTCCACCTCTCCCCGGACCGTGAGACGGCGACCCGCGTCGGGGCCCGGCGCGGCAGGCCCGTCGTGCTGTCGGTGGACACCGGCGCGATGCACCTGGCCGGTCACACCTTCCGCGTCAGCGCCAACGGGGTCTGGCTCACGGCCGCGGTGCCTCCGGAGTTCCTGCGCCTGCCCGGCTGACCCGGAGCGAACCCCTCACCCGGAGCGAATCCCGCACCTGGAGCGAATCCCACATCCGGATGCCCGTGAAGCCAGCGCTCAGGCGGCCTGACCGGCCGGCGGAGAGGTGACACGTAGGCTCGGGGCATGAGTCTGCGCCTGAGCACCGTGATCCTCCCCGTGGACCGATGGCACGAGGGGGGCCGCGCGAAGTGGCAGCGAGCCGAGGAGCTCGGGTTCCACACCGCGTACACCTACGACCACCTCTCCTGGCGAACCTTCCGCGACGGCCCTTGGTTCGGCGCCCTGCCAACCCTCACGGCCGCCGCCACAGCGACTGAGCGCCTCCGCCTGGGCACCCTCGTCACCTCCCCGAACTTCCGCCACCCCGTGACACTCGCCAAGGAGCTGATCACTCTCGACGACGTCTCCGACGGGCGGATCACCCTGGGAATCGGGGCGGGCGGCAACGGCTTCGACGCGACGGCGCTGGGGCAGGAGGCGTGGACGCCGCGTGAGCGCGCGGACCGCTTCGGCGAGTTCGTGCCGCTGCTCGACCGGCTGCTCACCGAGGACGCGGTGACGCATGAGGGGAACTTCTACTCGGCGGTCGAGGCGCGGAACATCCCGGGCTGTGTGCAGCGGCCCCGGCTGCCTCTCGCGGTGGCGGCCACCGGACCGCGCGGGCTGAAGCTGGCCGCCCGGTACGGACAGGCGTGGGTGACGACCGGGGACCCGAAGCTGTTCGAGGAGGGCACCGCGGAGCAGTCGGTGGCCGCGCTGCGTGGCCAGATCGAGCGGCTCGGTGCGGCCTGCGCCGAGATCGGCCGGGACGCCGCGCCGCTGGACAAGGTCCTGCTCATGGGCTTCACCCCGGACCGCAACCGTCCGCTGGAATCGGTCGACGCGTTCGTCGACTTCGCCGGCCGCCACCGCGATCTCGGCTTCACCGAGCTCGTGATCCACTGGCCCATCCCGGACTCGGACTTCGCGGCCGACCAGGGAGCCTTCGAGAAGATCGCGACCGAGGCGCTCGACCAGCTCCGCTGAAGAACGTACTGCTGACGAACGCACCGCTGACGAACGCACCACGAGGGCTCTCGGGACGGCTCCGGCAGTCACTCCGCTGAGGTCGTGACCCGCCAGTGGCGGCCGGCGCCTGGTGCCGGCGCCGCGCCGGTCACCACACCCGTGAACCGGCCGGGAGCGAAGGCGCCGCGGGCGGCGGCCGCAACGGTCTCGGGAGGTGTACGGGCCAGCGCCACGAGCAGTTCGCGGAGCTGTTCCGGGTCCGCCGGCGCCTGAGGCGAGGGATCCGCGAGCGCGTCCGCCAGACCCGCCTGGGTCGACCACGCGATCAGCGAGATCCCGGTGAAGTGGGCGCACGCGCGCTCCACTTCACCGGCCGACGGCGGGTCCGTCACCATCCGTGCCAGCTCGTCGCCCAGGCTCTCCAGCAGGGGACGCGCCGTGGACGGCGCCGTGTCCGCGCCGATGAAAAGCCGGTGTCCGCGCCCCAGCGGGAACCCGCCCCCGGACCGGGATCCCGGCTCGGGGGTTCCTCGGCTCTCCGCCCAGGACCGGGCCGCGTACGTGTAGCCGTGGCGTTCGCGCAGCCGGGTGATCACCCGGGACTCCGGGTGGCCGCCGAATACGAGGGCCGCCAGACGCAGGGCCGGAGTGAGCGGCTCGTCGTCGCTCGCCGCGCACAGGAGCACCTGCGCGACGCTCTCCCGGACGGCGGGATACAGCCCGACCGTCCCGGACGGGAAGTCCGTGGCGGGCAGGGGCGGGAGGCCCTCGCACCCGAGGGCGTCAGGTGTCCTTGCCGCCGGGCCGGTCCACCCCGCGAATGCCTCCTGGGCCGCGCCGACGGCCTCGTCCGGGTCCAGGTCGCCCACCAGGACGAGCCGTGCGGGTGCCGGTACGAGGGCACGGGCGTGCAGCTCGCACACCTGCTCGGAGGTGACCGCGTCGATCAGTTCCGGCGTCGGCAGTTCCTGCGGGTCACCGGCCCAGCCGGGAGCGTGCCGGTGGAGCAGCGCGCGGGCCGACGCCGCGGACTGCCTGCCGGCCACCGCGGCCTGCCCGCCCAGCACGGTGCGCGCCGCCGCCACGTCGTGGTCGGACCACGTCATCGAGGACACCGCACCGGCCATGGCGCGCAGCAGGACGTCCAGGCCGCCGGCGAGCACACCGCCGTGCAGCGCCAGGCGGTCGGCGCCGGCCAGCGGCACGACGTCCGCGCCGGCCCGCCCCAGCGCGGTCTCCGTGGGCGTGCCGTCCGCACACATGGCACCGCGCAGCGCACAGGCCGCGAGCACAGCGGCTCGCGCCGCCCGCACCGGTCCGGTGACGGCGTCCGCGGCGGCGTGCCCGGTGAACCGGGGCGCGAGCGGCATCGTGAGCCGCACCTCCACGCGGGGCACCGTGGCCAGCCGGACGGCGGTGACCCGCAGGCCACCGGGCAGACGGGCGACGGCACTCCGCGGAACGGTGGCGGCGGGACCGAGGAGCGTGCCGGTCATCGTGCCGCTCCTGACGGCCGTACCGTACGGGGCCTCGGCCGGCGGAACGCGTGCGGCCGTACCGTACGGGGCCCCGGCCGGCGGAACACATGCGGCCGCTCCGTACCGGGATCCGGTCGGCGCAACACGTACGGACGCCCCGTACAAAGCCCCGCCCGGCGCAGCACGTGCGGCCGCCCCGTACGGCGTGGGCTGCCTGGTGTGGCGGTCGTCCTGTGGGTCATGTCTGCCTCACGGTCCGGGTACGGGGGGCTGGGTGCGGCGGGCGGGCTCCTGCGGGGCCAGGGTGAGGACGGCGCGGTGCGCGTCGCGCAGCCGCGCCGCGGCTTCGGCGGTCGCGGCCGTCGAGGTCGTGGCCAGCAGCCGGGGGACACGCTCGTACAGGGCCGCGTCCGCGTGGAACAGTTCGAAGGCGCCGATGGCGCGCACCCGGGCGTGGGGCGCGTCATGGTGACGCAGCAGGCCGCCGATCCAGCGGTTGGCGACCACGCGGAGTTCGTCCGGGGCGGGGCCGTCCGCGGCCAGTGCGGCGAGTTCGGTGTCGAGGGCGCCCCGGACCTCTTCCGCGCCCATCCGCTCCGTGTGGGTGACGGTGCAGGCCAGGGTCACCGGGTGGCGTGCGGCGAACGCCCCGCCGATCAGTCCGCAGCCCGCCGTCACGGCCACCGCGCGGTTCTCCCGCCGCACAAGCCGCTCGCGAAGGCGCTGCTCCACGAGCGCCGCAAGGAGCACATGCGCGAGGTAGCCGTCCAGGTCGGCGACGGGGTCGGGGAGCCGGTAGCCGACGCAGACGGCGGGCAGCGGCGCGAGCGGATCCGTGTGCCGTCCGTGGCGGTCGGTGACCTGTTCCGGCTCGCACGGGGCCTCCCACGGCGGCACCGGCCGGGCCGGCACATCGCCGAACTTCCGTTCGATCAATTGCCGTGTCGCCTCGGGTTCGTAGGCGCCGATCACCGTGAGGACGGCGTTGCCCGGAGCGTGGTGCCGGTCGAAGAAGTTCCGGCACTCCTGCGGCGTGACGTGTCCGAGCGCCTCCATGTCCCCGTAGCCGTCGTGCGTGTTGGCGTAGGTGCGGTAAAGCAGGGGCGGCAACACGGTCTTGGGAAATCCGCCGTAAGGACGGCCGGTGATGTTGCGCCGGATCTCCTCCGCGACGATGTTGAGCTCGGTGGCGAGCACCGCCGCGTCCGGCGGCGGCGCGTCCATCCGTCCGCGTTGCGCGGCGAGCGCGCTGCCCAGCAGACCGGCCGGGACCACGTGGTAGAAGTCGGTGGAGTCCTGCCCGGTCGCCGCGTTGGCGTACCCGCCGGCCAGTTCCGCGTCGCCCCGCGCGCCGCGCCGCCGGAACATCAGGTGTTCCAGCAGGTGTGCGAGCCCCGCCCGCCCCGGCGGGTCCGAGCGGAACCCCACCCCGTACCGCAGGCCGACGGCGCAGACGCCGGTGCCGTGTTCGGGGGCGAGCACCACCCGGAGGCCGTTGGGCAGGGTGAGGCGCCGGATACGGCCGGTGTCGGCCGCGACGGATGTGCGGCGGGCCGGCTCAGACACCTGCGCCCACACGGAGACCGAGCCGCTGTCCCCGTACCAGCTCCGCGTACATCTCGCAGCGGTCCAGGAGCTGGTCGTGGGTGCCCGAGTCGAGGCAGCGCCCCTCGTCCAGGACGACGATGCGCTGGGCCCGGCGGACGGTCGAGATGCGATGCGCCACGACGACGACGGCCCGGTCCCGGGACAGCCGGTCGACCACCTCGCGCAGCCGGTTCTCGTTGATGCTGTCGAGCTGGGAGGTCGGTTCGTCCAGCAGAACCACCGGGGCGTCGGTGAGCAGCACCCGGGCCAGCGCGAGCCGCTGACGCTGGCCACCGGAGAGGTCGTCGCCTCGGCCCACCGTGGTGTCGAGCCCCTGGGGCAGCAGGGCGACCGCCTCGTCGAGCCCCACCGCCGCCAGTGCGGCCAGCAGGCTGTCCTCCGTGGCCGGGGAGGTGCGGCCGAGGAGCAGGTTCTCCCTGACGGTTCCTTCCAGGAGGGTGAACGCCTGATCGAGGTAGGTGACGTGGCCGCGCAGTTCGTCCAGCGGCCAGAGCGCGGTGTCACGGCCGAGGAGCCGGACGGCGCCGCCGTCGGGTACGAGGAAGCGCTCCACCAGGTTCAGCGCGGTCGTCTTCCCGGCGCCCGAGGGGCCGACGAGGGCGGTGACCCCGCGCCGGGGAACCGTGAAGGACAGGTCGTCGACGGCCCGGTGCTTCCCGTCGTGGCTGAACTCCACCCGGTCGAACTCGACCGCGGGCGCACCGGGGTCGGTGAGCCCGGCGGGAGACAGGAGAGCGACCGTGCCGGGCAGGGTGCCGGGGACCGAGACCGGGACGTCGCGCGGTTCGTCGAGCGGACGGGGCTCCCGCGACGCGTCCTCGCGCTCCTCCGAGAGGACGTCCTCGATACGCGCCTGCGCGGCGAAGCCGAGCTGGAGCCGGGCGATGCCGCTGGTCACCAGCGAGAGCGGTGCCAGGAGTTGCAGCAGGTACAGCAGGAACGCGGCGAACTCGGCGATGCTCAGCGAGCCGGTGGCGAGCCGCGTGCCACTGCCCAGGACGACACCGATCAGGGCCAGTTGCTGGCCGAGCCCCATGATCGGGGTGACGAACGCCTGACGGCGGGCCGCGGTGACCGCGGCGCCGGTGGCGGTCGCCGCGTCGCCGTCGATGGCGCCCGTGACCTGGGTCTCCGCCCGGCAGGCCTTGATGGTGGTGAGGGCGCCGAGTGCGGAGGTGAAGCGCTGGGCGAGTTCACCGAGCGCCTCCTGCTGGTCGGCGCTGCTCTGCCGGATGCCCTTGATGAACACGGTGATCGCCAGCCCGGCCACCGTGAACGTGAACAGCACGATGAGCAGGAGCACCCAGTCGAGCAGGCCCATGATGATCAGGGTGGCGGTGACCGTGAGCGCGGCCATCGGCAGTTGGGTGACGCCGATGTCGACCACCGACCGCAGCTGGGAGGAGTCCGACGTGACGCGGGAGACCAGTTCACCGACACCGACCCGGCGGGCGTCGGACAGCGGCAGGCGCAGCGCATGGGCGACCAGCCGCTGCCGGACCGTCAGCACCATGGCTTCGCCGGCCCGCGCCAGCCGGAACGACGACAGGGCCGAGGCCACCGCCCCGGCCAGCGCAAGCACTGTCATCAACATGACATAATTTGTCACGGAGTGGTGCTGGGAGAACTCGCTGACGATGTTGCGGACCACCAGCGGCACGGTGAGCGACGCGGCAGTCGCGGCCAGCGCGAGGAGCACGGCGGGGACCGTGTTCTTCCTGTCCCTCATCACTTGGCGCAGCACGCGCAGTCGGGTGCGCGGGGGTTCCGGGTGTACTTGTTCGGCCGACATGGCTGTTCCTCCGTCGGGTCGCCGACATTCGCAGCGGCACGCTGCGCAAGACATTGACTGGTGTACACGACCGGACCCCGAGCTTGTCAAGTTTCATGCCAAAAATGTCCTGGTCCTTGACATGTGACGGAAGTGGGTGACTACCATTCGGTCATGCCGAATGACACTCTGGCGACGCCGGACGAGCGCACGCGCCGTCGGATCGCCCCAGCGGATCTGTCCGACTTCCCCGCCGTACCGGATCTCCTGCAGCGTCTGGGGGTGGGTTCCCTCACCGAGGAATCGCTCAGCGCCTACCCCGGCCGCAACGACAACTGGGCAGGCACCACCACCCATGGCACGCCGGTCTTCGTCAAACACATCAGCGGGGAGCCCGCGCAGTCGCTGCGCCGCTTCCGCCGGGTACTCGGCTTCGAACAGGTCGTCTCGGCAGCCGCCGATGAGGCGTCCCTCCCCCGCCCCCGGCTGATCGGATCGGACGAGGCGGCCCGGCTCCTGGCCTTCGAGCTGGTGGCGGACGCCTCATCGGGCAGCGACCTGGCCGCCCAGGACGAGTTCGGGACGCCGCTCGCGCGGGAAGCCGGCCGGATCCTCGCCACCTTGCACTCACTGCGGCCGGCCGGCGGGGCGGACATCGAGGACACCCCGCTGCCACTGCCGCCCCTCGGCCACCTGCGGTCCCTGCCCTGGGCCCTCTACACCCGGGCCAGCGCCGGCGCCCTGGAGGCGTGGCGGCTGCTCCAGGGCGACCCCGCGCTGCACGAGGCACTGCACGGCCTCAGGCGCGACGAGGCGCGTGCGCCCCGCACCCCGATCCACGGCGACCTGCGTCTGGACCAGTTCCTCACCGCGCCCGGCAGCCGGATGCTCCTGACGGACTGGGAGGAGTTCCGTCTCGGCGACCCGGCCCGTGACCTCGGCGCATTCGCCGGCGACTGGCTCTTCCGGGCCGTCCTCAAGGTGCCGGCCGGCCTGCCCCAGGCTCCCGGAGCACCCGTGTCCCACGACGAGGTCGTCGCCACCGGCATCGCGGAACTGGCCAGGGTGACCCCGCTGATCGCGGCCTTCCACGACGCCTACACGCAGGCACGGCCGGACTCCACCGAACAGGACCCGGAGCTGTTGACCCGGGCCACCGCGTTCGCCGGCTGGCACCTGCTCGACCGGCTCCTCGCCACGTCCGAACGCAGCGCACGCCTCGGCGCCGCCGAACGCGCCGCCGCCGGTATCGGCCGCACCGCCCTGCTCTCCCCGGACGCCTTCGTGTCCGTACTCGGCTGGAAGGGAACCCAGGCATGAGCACCGCCCCGAGCACCCGGACCACACGGAGCATTCCGGACGTCCCACGCAGCCAGAGCGTTCGAAGCACCCCGGACGCCCCGGCGATCCCGGCCGCGGAGGCCCCGTTGGCGCCCGCGATCCTGCGCATTCTGCGGGAGACCAGCGTCGCCGACGGCGCCACGAGCGCCCTGGTCGGCGAGCGGGAACTGACCGCCGACGACCCGCGGTCCCTGCGCGCGGTGATCGCCGCCGAGTTCTACCGCCGCCACCACATGGGCCGCACCGACGAGGAGACGACGGCTCCCAGGTCGCTGCGGGACACCGCCCTTGAGGCGCGGCTGCTCGCGGCCATGCCGCACCGCCACATCACGCGCCCCGTGGAGCTGCTCGGCGACGGCGACGAGGCCGGCGTCCCCATCGCGCTGGACGGCGGGGTACGGGTGACGGTGGCGCGCGAACGCGTGGACACCACCGGTGCGGGCACCGGCACCCGCGCCCGGGTCCGTCTGGACGCCGCCCGGCCCGCCGTGTCACCCGGCTTCTTCCTCTGCGAGGGGACCACCGCCGCCAGGTCCCGCTCCACCGGCACGCTCCGGATCTACCTGCACGTCACCGGGCCCGACGCGGCCCCGCGGATCTGGGCGGACGTGCTGGGCCTGCTGGAGTGCGAACGAGTCCCGTACCGCGCCAAGATCACCTCTTCCCGGATCGGCTATCCCCGCCAGGACGCCTGTGTGGTCTACCTGGGCCCGGAGAGCTGGGACGCGGCGGAACTCATCGCCGGCGCCGCCCAGGGCCTGCCCGGACTCGGCGCCACCGTCTCGGCCTTCGTACGCGAACTCGCCCCCGGTGTCGGGGCCGCCTGGGAACCCGACGACGGCCGGGCCGGCATGCGCCGGGTCAGCTTCGGCGAACACCGGGCGTCCGCGGTGGCCGCGGGCCTCGTCGCACACGCCCAGGATCCCGCCGCCCGGTCTCTCGTTCAGACCGTGCACGACAGCCTGCTGGAGGCCGGAATCGACCCGGCCGACCCCGCTCACAACCTCACCTCGCCCCGCGAGGTACTGCCCAGTCCGACCGGGCGGCTCGCCACCTCCGGACGCTGATCCACGATTGGACCCACGCCATGGCCATGTCCTCGCGGGCCACGCCCGCCGTGATGATCCCGCACCAGCCGGACTCCGTCGACGACGCCCTGCCCTACGCCGAACTGGCGGTCCGGCACAACGCCCGCCGCCTGTGGACGGGCCAGTCACTGCGCCTGGACCCGCTCCAGCTCTTCGCCCACCTCGCCGGCCGCGGGCTGCGTCTCCCGGTCGGCACCGGCGTCTCCCTGATACCGCTGCGCACCCCGTACGACGCGGCGGCGCAGGCCCGCTCCCTGGCACTGATCACCGGCCGGACCGTGGTCATGGGCTACGGAACCGCGACCCCCGGCTTCGTCGCCTCACTGCACGGAGCGCCGTACCGCAGCCCGCGCACCGCGGCCACGGAGTTCCTCACCGCCGCCCGCGCCCTGCTCGACGGCGACACGGCCGATCTGACGGGCGAGTACCAGCGCCTGCGTACCTCGCTGACACCCACCCGCCCGCACCCGGCCGTCGAGATCGGCGCGGGTGTGCTGCGGCCCGCCATGGCACGATCGGCCGCGGCCGTGACCGACGTCGCCATCACCTGGCTCACTCCGGCCTCGTACGTCCGGGACGTGCTGGCTCCCGCTCTGCTGGACGGTGCCGGCGACCGGTGTCCTCCCCGGGTGGCGACCGTGGTCCACCTCGCGGTCGACCGCCCCGGACGCGACCCGGCGCGCCTCGCCGCCGCCGTGGTCTCCGCCCACCTCGCCGCCCCCCACTACCTCGACATGCTGCGCCGGGCGGGGGTGAACGTGCGGGCCGAGGACGACAGCCTGCTCAAGGCCAAACAGCTGGTGGAGGCAGGTGTGTTCGTCTACGGCAGCCCGGCGCACATCGCCCGCGAACTGGCACGGCACCGCGCCGCCGGCATCGACGAGGTGATCCTCAACGTCGGCGGTGTCCACTTCACCCATGGCCTCCAGGAGGCGCTGACGGACCTGGAGGACGTGTTCACAGCCGTGAAGGAGCACCATGGCTGACCCGAGTGCCGACATGGCCGGCCGGGAAAAGGACACGGCCGCAACGGAAGCGGACACCGCCGGGGATCCGAAAGACACCGCCGGGACAGGAGCGGACACCGCCGGGGATCCGAAAGACACCGGCGCAACGGGAGCGGACACCGCCGGGCCGGGTCGGGAGCAGCCGGCCGCGTCGCCCGGCGGCCCACCGCCCGCACCGTCCCGGCTGCTGCTCTTCGGCACGGGCGCCCTGAGCGTGGCCTTCCTGCCCTTCTGGCTGAACTGGCTGCGCACCAGCCACCCGCACACCGAGGTCCGCCTCGCGGTCACCCGCAGCGCCGACCGGTTCGTCAGCAGGGCGGCCCTCAGCGCGATCCTGGGCAGCGAGGTGCTGCTGGACGTATGGCCGGGCACCACCGATGCCGCGGCACCACACCTGGACCACGTCGAACTCGCCCGGTGGCCCGACGCGGTCGCGGTGCATCCCGCCGGCCTGAACTTCATCGGCCGGTTCGCGCAGGGACTGGCCGACACGCCGGTACTGATGGCACTCCAGTGCACCCGAGCCGTGATCGGCCTCGCCCCCGCGCTTCCGCCCGGCGCCGAGGCCGGCCCGGCCTACCGCAACCACCTCACGGCGCTCGAACGGTACGACAACGTGCTGGTCGCACCACCCCACCCCGGCCGCAGTGCCTCCACCGGCCGCGACGACGCCTCGGTCGCGGCGCCGCTGCCCGCGCTGCTCGACCTGATCGCCCGACGCCGGTCCGCGCTCACGCGGACGGAGGGAGCTTGCGATGCCCGCCCCGTCTGACGCGGCCCCAGGCACCGGCATCCGGCCGGCGCCGGACGAACGTCTCGCCCGCGAGCTGGGCACCCGGCACATTCTCACCGCGATTCTGGCCGTGCCCGCCGGCGGCCACGTGTGGGCCCGCCGGCCGGGGCCGTCCCGTGACGCCCCCCTTCCGCTGCCCGGCGCACGTACCGCCGATGCGGTGCGCGCGGTGTCCGCCGGGGCCCCGGTCGGCCTCGCCCTGGCCACGCCGGACCCCCGTCAGGCCGGCGTGCTGCGCTACCCCGCGCCCGGAACCCGTTCGGCGGCCGCGGTCCTCCGCATCGCGGCCCCGGGCGCCGAGGCATCCGTACGGGAGGCCGTGCGCGGCCTGGGAACGACCCTGCGGATGCTGCATGACCGGCCCGCGCCCGAGCGGCTGCCCACCGTGCCCCCGGCACCGGCCCGGCTCGCCCGGTGGCTGCGCACCGGCACCGGGCCGGGCGCGGCACCACGGCTGCACGCCGAGGCCCGGTCCCGCTTCGGCAGACGCCGGCTGGCGCTGATCGCCGACTGGGGCGAGCGCGCCGCCCACGGCCCGCTGCCCCCCGTCCTGCTGCACGGCGGCCCCGCCCTCGGCACGCTGGTCCTGCCCACCGGAGCGGGACGCCCGGTGCTGCTCACCGGGGAGGAACTCACCTTCGGTTCCTGGGAGTTCGACATCACCTGGCAGTTGGCCGAGTTCGCCGAGATGGCCGCGGGACACCGCCGGGGCGTCTGCGGCCCCGCTGACTACACCGCCCTGGCCGGCGCGTTCCTGGAGGGCTACGGCAGGCAGCCGTCCCCGGCCGCGGCCCGCCGGGCGGTGGCCCTGCGGAGCCTCACCCACGCCCACGACTTCGCCGCGTACGTCGCCTGGCACGAACAGTTGTTCGTCTACCTGGACCTGGTCTCGGAGGCCATGGACGCAGCGGAGTCACCCGACAACGAGGAGGGCTGGGACGCCGCACGGGTGTGCGCGGACGCGGTCTCGTAAGACGCGCGCGGACCCGGCCCGTGAGACGCCGCACGGACGCGGCCTCGCGACACGCCACGCGGCCCCGACCCGGTGACACGCCGCGCGGACGCGCCTCGTGTACACCCCGCGCGGACGCGCCTCGTGTACACGCCGCGCGGGTGCGCGCGGACGCGCCTCGTGAGACCTCGTGAGACTCAGTTGCCCCGCAGCGCCGCCTGCGCGAGGGCCTTCCACGCGCGCGTGGCGAGATCGAGGCTGCCCGAACGGGTCGCCTCCTCGGCGATCCGCCGCAACTCCGCTGCGGCGGACTCGCCCGCGCCGTCGGCCAACTCCGCCTCGTGCAGCAGGATCTCGGTCCGGACACGGTCATGACGGTTCATCGTGCCGGAGCCGGTGAGGGCATCGCGGCACAGCCGGGCCGCGGCGGCGAACTCGCCCCGGTGAAAGGCGACCCGCGCCTGGACGACCCACAACTCGCCTAGGTAACCGGCCCCGTCGTCCATCATGGCGAGCGCGGTCTCCGCCTCACGGCACCAACGCTCCGGGTCCTCCGCCATCGCGCCGTGCACCTCGACGTACGCGGAGACGGCCGCCAGGCGCAGCCTGGCCCACAGAAGCAGGTCGCCCCGCGCGTCCGCGGCGCCCAGGGCCTCCTCCAGCAGGGGCAGGGCCCGATCGTGCGCGTCGCGCGCCGTGTGCACCGCCGCGACCGCCCACAGCGCACGGGCCCGCCGGCGCCCGGACATCTCCGCGGTCCGCTCCAGCAGCAGGCCGGCGTGTTCCTCCGCCTCGCCGAGCCGTCCCGTCGCCACCTCGGCCGCCGCGACGGCGAGCAGCGCCGCCGCCCGTTCGGCGTCGGCCGCGCCCGCGCCCGTGGCCACGGCCAGTGCCTCGCGCCCCCGCGCGACAGCGGACTCCGACTCCCCGAGCGCCAGGTCGCAGCCGGACAGCCCGGCCAGGACCCGGACCCGCAGCGGGGTGATACCCGACTCCTGGGCCACCGGGCGCAGGCGTTCCAGCGTGTCCCGCCGCGCCCGCACGTCCCCGAGCCTCTCGTGGGCGCGAGCCAGGTACCAGAGCACCTGCCAGGCGTGGTCCGCGGACACGTCGGGCAGCGCGGCGCAGGTGGTGAGCAGCCGTACGGCCTCGGCGGGAGCACCGTCGTCGAGGGCCGCGACGGCCTCGGCCAGGAGCGCCGGCGCCCGGTCCGCGCTCACCGCACCCGCGGCGATCCGGAAGACGTCGATCGCGATGCCGAGCCGCTCCGCGAGGTGGGCCGCCGCCTGCGGCGTCACCGCCCGGCCGCCGGACTCCAGGCGCGAGACGTAGCTCGCCGACACCTTCGGACCCACGAGGTCCGCCTGTGACAGTCCGCGCTCGGCCCGAAGTCTGCGCAGCAGCCGCCCGAACTCAGGTTGGGCCAACAGTTCCATCCGCCGTCCATTCCGCACGCGTGTCAAGGATCGCTCCGTAGCTTACGACGTCGCCGAGCTGCCAGGGGCGGTAGCCGTCACCCCATGAGGACGCACCCTTCCATGACACGGTGACGCCCATCCGAGTCGAGGTGCATGACAAATATAGTCACAGATGTTGACAGGAACTTCCCGAGGTCATAGAAATGAGTCACACCCCGACGGGAACCGACGGGAACCGACGGGCGGGGGTCACCCACCCCCGCCCCACCGAAGGAGACACCTATGTCCACCCAGACCCTGATGAGCGGATTCGCCGCCTACACCGACGCCGAGGAGCTGGCGGCGACGACGAACACCTCGGTCGCCGAGCAGCAGTCGCCGATCACCATCAGCATCATCAGCGTCGCGAGCGTGGTGGCCACGTACGAGTCGGGCTGCTGAACCCACCCGTCGTCCCGCCTTCGGGGCTACCGCTCACCCCAGCAGTACTGACACAACGTGTCATGCAAAATGACTTACTAAGTCAATAATCTGTACCGCGCTCGACGGCAAACGGCCGTTGAGGGCCAGTCACCGAACGCACACTCACAGAGGGAGACACTCATGTCTGTTCAGGACCTGATGAACGGTTTCAACGCCTACACCGACGCCGAGGAGCTGGCCGCGCAGTCCGTCGTCGCCGTCGAGGAGCAGTCGCCGATCACCGTCACCATCACCATCGGCGTGTCCCTGTCGCTCACCGCCGAGCACACCTGCTGATCGGCTTCACAGCAGTCAAGGAGTAGACATGAGCGCTCACGAACTCATCGACGGGTACCGGACCTTCGTCGACACGGAGGAACTGGCATCGTCGGCGGGGCAGGGGCTGTCGTCGATGACGATCAGCATCTCCGACGACACCACCAGCAGCGTCATGCACAGCATCATCAGCGTCTGACAGTGTCTCTACCGACCGTGTGCGCCCCGGCGCACCGCCCAGCACGCGCACTCGCCGCACTGGACGGGGCTCCTCGGGGCAGACACGGACGGTCAGGGCACTGACCGAGCGGTCCGCGGGCTGCGGAACCGCCGGTGATGGAACGGGTACAACCTCTGAGGGGCAGGAAGGCCGACCCGGCCTTCCTGCCCCTCATGGCCTGCCCTCATGGCCTGCCCCTCATGGCCCGCTCCACGGTCCGGTCGGACAGCGGCGGGTACCGGCCCTCGCTCCGTGGCACGCCGCCGGACGTCAGAGGCCGGCGGCCGACCGTCAGCCGGACCGCACGACGGACGCCAGCGCGGCATGCCGCACCGTCGCGTCGCTCACGCCGGGCACATGCCCCTTGCGTGCGAAGCCCCATCCCGCCAGGGAGACCGCGTGGCGCGCCTCGTCGCGGCAGCCCGTCAGCCTCAGCACCTCCGCCTGGTCCAGCCGGGCCAGCGCCTGCGCCAACGGGGAGTCGGTCGCCGCCGCCTCACCCACCGCGCGCTCCGCCAGCGTCCGGGCTTCCCCGGTACGCCCCTGGGCCGCCGCGATCCGCGCCGCCAGTCCGGCCGGCCGGACCTCACCCACGGTCCACGCCGCACCGCCTCCACCGACCGTGCGCGAAGGAGGCGGGCAGCCCCGAGGCAGCCACCGTGCCGCCTCCTCGTACCGGTCCGTGTCGGTCAGCAGCCGAACGGCCGCCCAGCGCACCGCGTCCCGCAACAGGCCGAGGCCGTGCGCGTCCGCCGCGGCCCGCAGCAGCCGAACGGCCGGCAGGGTCCGGCCCGCCAGCGACTCGACCCGAGCCGTCAGCACGGACACCAGCACACCGCCGCTCGCGGGATCGGACTCCACCGCCACGGAACGCACCAGGTCAAGGGCGGCACGGGCGAGGGTCCAGCGCTCCTGCATCCCGTGCAGCACCGCGAGCGGAACGGCCAGCGCCAGGCGGGCGGCGGGCCGTTCCTCACCGTGCTCCTCCAGCAGACCCCGGAGACGGAGGACGGCCGCGGACACGGGCTCGGGGCCGTGCCACAACGAGACGCCGAGGACGCTCAGCGCGGTTGCCCGTTCCGGCTCCGAACCCGCCCGCCGGGCCCACAGCAGAGCCGTGTCCGCCAGGGCGGCGGCCTCGGCGTGCCGGCCGAGGCGCTGGCGCTCCCGCGCGGCACGGACGGCGCACCGGGCCCTGGTGAGCGCCTCGTCGCCCGCCCCGGCCACGGCACCGGGGCGGGGCCCGGCGGTGAGGGACTGTCCGCCGCGGCCGGACACCACGAGACGCGGATCGCCACCCGCGGCCCACAGCGCGAGTTCGAGCACCTCCGGGCGGGACAGCCGGGGTGGAGTCCGCCACTGCGGCCGGCACCCCGGTCGTACGCCCGTCACCACCGCGCACCGCGTCATGACGCCCGTCGCCACCGCACACCGCGTCATGTCCGCTTCTCCACGCGGTGCCGGCTCAAGCCCCGCCCGCTCACCGAGTTCCACGGCGGCCCCCTTCTGCGCGTCATCCGTCACCGCGTGGTCGCGGCAGTGGAATCATCCGACCGCGCCGCCCCCGGCACATGGGTAGGACCGACCCGGATTCGGAACCTCGCGCGAGGAGCGCAACGGCCGCCGGCACCGGCTCACCCGGAGAGGACCTGCGTACCGGGGACGCAGCCGACCGGCTGCGTCCGGAGGCTCACTCCCGCAGCAGCAGGTCCGCCACCTGGTCGAAGAGGGCGCCGCGGTCCGGCAGCCCCGTCTTCTGCAACAGGCTCGCCACATGCTTCTCGACCGTACGGGGTGAGATGTGGAGCCGTGCCGCCAGCGCCTTGTTGCTCAGCTTGCCCGGCATCATCTCCAGCACCTCGAACTCGCGTGCCGTCACCCCGAGCCTGCGCAGTGCCTCCGGAATGCGGTCGGTGCCGGACCGTCGCTGCCGGACCGGCTCACCGAGCCGCCGGAGTATCGTCCGGCAGGCACCGGCCACCGGCCCCACCTCCGCACGGTGGAAGTACTCCTCCGCCTCGCGCAGCCACTCCCGCGGCCGCCCCCAGCCCTCGTCCGCCGCCGATTCGGCGACCAGACGCAGACCGAGGCACCGGGCCATGGCGAAGGGCCGCGAATCCAGGTCGGCCCGGCGCATCGCCTCACTCGCCCCGGCCGAGTCACCCCGCCGCCCGGCGAGAACCGCCTCCGCCAGCGCGACGAAATGACGGTTCCACCGCATCCCCGCCGCATCTATGGCGGCCACCTCGTGCAGGCGCGCGTCACCGGCCCGCCCGGCGAGCACGTCGAGCAGCAGTCCGAGGCCGTGATGCCCGTCGAGGTGGAACGGGCTCTGGCTCAGCTCCTGTTCGGCCGCGACCCGCGCCATGTCGAGCTCCGCCGTGGCGCGGTCCTCCTCCAGCAGCGCGCAGACGGCGCGGCCGAGCCCGTGCACCAGCAGCGCCTCACCGGACTCGTCACCGCCGTTGCGGGTGAACTCCGTGAGCGCCTCCAGCATCTGGTCCCGCCGGCCGCGATGCGCGGCGAGCACGACCCTGGCCATGAGCACGTAGTGCGTCACGCCGACCAGCCGCAGCCCACGGCTCCCGGCCAGCGACGCGTCGAGTTCCTCCTCGGCCCGCTCGAAGTCCGCCGTCAGCACCCTGTCCAGACCGAGTACCGCGGCGGCGTTCTGCGCGAGGGTGAGCGCGCCTCCCCGCAGCAGCTCCTGGTGGGCCCGGCGCAGTGGACCGGCGTCGCCCAGCGTCAGCCAGGCGTTCCCGCCGAGACCGACCAGCGCGTAGTTGCGCCAGGCCGTCAGCCCGTGTTCCACCGCACAGTCCAGACACCGGCGGAAGCACGCGTCGGACTCCGCCATGTCACGCTCGCGGGCGGCGAACCCGAGGATGTACCAGGCCTGGCAGACGACGAGGGGCAGGCCGGCACGCTCCGCCCGCCGTGCCGCGCTGCGCGCGAGCCCGACGCAGCGGTCCATCCGGTCCACCGCCGGGCTGAGCACGGACAGGTAGGCCGCCACCGCGTCCAGCGAGGCCAATTGCGCCTCGGTCGCCGCTCCTGGCAGGCATTCCCGGGCCGCCGTCACCTGCGCGTCGCCCTGCGCCCACTGCCCGGCCACCTGCGCCGCCCAGGCCAGCCGGATGTGCCGGTCGATCTGCCGGGTGCGGTCGCCGGGCGCCAGCCCGGTCAGCTCCTCCGCCACGGCCAGCGCCCGGTCCAGCCGGCCGTCATCGGCGAGGGCCTCGAGCAGCGCCTCCAGCAACTCCGTCAACAGGGAATGGTGCTGAGCCAGGTCCTGGGGCCCGCCGAGCACCTCCCGGGCTCGTTCGAGCACGGCGACCGCGGAGCCGGGCGCACCGGCGACGGTGGCTCTGCGACCGCACTCCAGGTACATCCGGGCGGCGGCCGTGCGCTCACCCGCCCGCTCCCGCAACTGGGCGGTCAGCTGGCACCACTCCCCCGGAAGGCCCGGGTGGACGACCTCCACCGCCTCGGCGGCCTGCCGCGCCGTGCGGGCCAGTTCACCGGGGCCGAGCCTGCTGCGCAGCGCGTCGACGGCGAGCGGGTGCTGGAACGCGTACCAGCCCGGAATCCCCTCGTCCGGCGCGAGCAGCTGCGCGTCCACCGCCGACTGCACGTCATTGAGCAGGTGCTGGTCGTCCAGACCGAGGACCTGCTGGACGAGCGTGAGCTGGAAACGGCGTCCCAGCAGCGCTGCGACGGACAGCAGCCGCGATCCGCCGGCGCCCAGCCGGTCGGCCCTCGCGCTGATCAGCCGGACCAGTGTCGGAGGCACCGAGCCGACGGTGGTGCCCGTGAGCCGCCACGCCTTCTGCGCGTGTACGAGTTCACCGGTGGCGATCATGCTGTGCAGCAGTTCCTCCACCATGAGGGGATTGCCCGCGCTGTCGTGGAAGAGCCGGTCCGAGACCGGGTCCGGTATCAGTGCCGGCTCGGTCTCCAGGCAGGTGGAGACCAGTTCGTGAACCTCGGGCCGGCCGAGCCTGGCGAGCGGGAACGCGACCCCGTCGTTACGCCGGCACACCTCATCGGCGAGCAGGTGCGCCTCCGGCGACTCGGTGCGCACCGCGGCCACCACGGCGACCGGCTGCCCGCTCAGGTTGCCCGCCAGGTAGTCCACCACGGCGAGGGTCTCCGGGTCCGCCTCGTGCAGGTCGTCCAGTGCCAGCACACAGCCCCGTTCCCGGCCCACCAGCGCGGTCAGCCGGAGCACGGCCTCGCCGAGCACCACCATCGACGCGTCCCCGTACTGGCCTCCGGGGTCCTCCCAGTCCGGCACCAGCCGGCCCAGGACCCGCTGGTAGGGGCCCAGTTGCCGGATCAGTTCCGGGTCCAGCGTTCTGGCGACGGACATCAGGGCCTCGGTCAGCGGCCGGAACGGCACGGGTGGCCCGGTCACACTGCCGCGCCCGCGCAGGACCACCATCTCGGCGTCCACGGCGCAGCCGAGCACTTCCCTCAGCAGGCGGGACTTGCCGATTCCGGGCTCGCCCGTCAGGAACGCGGTCGTGCCCCGGCCGCGGCGCGCCTCCCCGAGAACCGCGCTCAGAGCTGCCAGTTCGGCAGGACGGCCGACGTGGGTGGCGGCGCGGGTTCGCATGCGGGGATTGTAACTAGCCTTCCCCGTAAGGAGATACGGGCGAACGAAGGTATCCGGGACCGTGCGCGAGGCCCCTCTCCGTCCGGAGAGGGACCGTGCACGCGGCCCCGCTCCGGACGCCGGCGGAAGAGACGAACGGCCGGCCGGGGACGCCTCCGGCACGGCACACCGGGAGAGGCCGTGGGTACCGCTTACGAATCTGGGCAACGAATACCCATGCCGGACCGGCGCGCGGTGAGCACCCTTGTGACCGTGGACAACCGAACGAACGGGCAGACGGTCCCTGCGACCACTCCATCCGAGCAGCTGAGGGGAGAGCATGAGGCGTTCCTCGCACACGTGCTTGCGCTGGCCCCCGCCACCGATGATCCGCCGACGGCGGACGCCGGTTCGATCAGCGAACTCGTCCACCCGTTCGGACCGTTCATGGCCGCGGCCCACGAGCAGGTGACACGGCGGGCCCGGTCCGAGGCCGTCGACCTGGACGCGGTCTGGCAGGAGGTGGCGGCCACCCTGGCCGAGCGGCTGGCCCGCCTCGCCGGGCGCGTACTGACCGGCGAACTGGCGTCGGCACGCGCCGCCGGTGTGCTGCACGGCGCCACCGGCCCCGAGCGCTACCGCTCCTTCCTGGGCGGCCTCGCCCGGCGCGACCGGCTGACCGATCTGCTCACGCGTCACCCGATGCTGGCCGGTCTGCTCGCCGGCGAGTGCGTCAACACCGCCGCGGCGCTCACGGAACTGCTCGACCGGCTCGCCGCCGACCGGCGTGCGCTGGCCGCGGAGGTGCTGCCGACGGCCCTGACGGCGCGCCTGGTCGGGGTCGGGTTCGGGGCCGGGGACCGGCACGCCGGGGGCCGGACGGTGGCCGTGCTCCGCTTCGCCCGGGGTGAGCGGCTGGTGTACAAGCCCCGGCCGCTCGGCCTGCACCGCAGCTGGAACGCGCTGCTGGCCTGGTTCCGCGGGATCCTGCCCGATCTGGCGCCCTCCGGGGTGGCACTCCTGTCCCGTGACGGCTACGGATGGGCCGAGTTCGTTCCCGCGACGGCGTGCACCGACGTGGGCGATGTGGAGTCGTTCTACCGCCGGCAGGGCGCACTCCTGGCCCTGTGTTACGCGATCGACGCGGTCGACCTGCACTGCGAGAACGTCATCGCCAGTGCCGGCCAGCCGGTCGTGGTCGATGTGGAGACGCTGTTCCACCCGGCCTGGAGCCCGCGCACCGACCACGGGGACGATCCGGCCCTCGCCTCCCTGAACGACTCGGTGGCCCGCACCGGGCTGCTGCCGTGGCTGATGGACACCGAGGCCGGCCAGGTCGACATCTCCGCGTTCGGCGCGGGCCGGGACGGTTCCCGCTCGCTGCTGGTACCGGACTGGGCCGACCTCGGCACCGACACGATGAGGATCGTCCGGCGCAGGGTCTCCTACCCGGGCGCAGCGAACCGTCCGGTACTCGACGGCAGCCCGGTGGACCCGCTGGAGTACGGAACGCACCTGCACACCGGATTCGCCGCCGGGTACCGCGCCGTACTGCACCACGCCGGGGAACTGACGGACCCCGGCGGAGTGCTCGCGGGTTTCGCCGGGCAGCCGATCCGGGTCGTGGTCCGGCCGAGCCATGTCTACGCCGCCATGCTGGCGGAGGCCACCGAGCCGGACCGCCTCACCGGTCCCGACACCCGCGCCGCGGCGTTCAGCGGTCTGGACACCGAGGCCGGCCGCGCTCACCTGCGGCAACTGGCGGTGTACGAACGGGCGGAGCTGATGGCCGGTGACGTTCCGCTGTTCACCGGCACGACCGACTCGCGCACGCTGCGCACCGCGCACGGCACCCCGGTGCCCGTCACCCTCGCGTCGAGCGGCCTCGACACCGCCTTCGGCAAGATCCACCGGATGAGCGAGGCGGATCTGCGCAGGCAGACGTGGCTGATCGCCGCGGCGCTGGCGACCAAGGCCGTACCGGCCGCCGGAGCGGCCCGGTCCCGGCCGGTGACCCCCCAGCCCCTGGACCGCGGCCGGCTGCTGGCCCTGGCCTGCCGGCTCGGCGACGAGGTGATCGCCACGTCCGTGCGCAACACCGGCAGGACCAACTGGATCGGCCTGGAACCACTGGACGGGCAGCGGTGGGCGGTGCAGCAGTCCGGAGCCGGCCTGGCCGACGGGTATCCGGGGCCGGCCCTGTTCCTGGCCCAGCTGGGCCGGCTCACCGGCATCGACCGTTACACCTCGGTGGCGCGGCACGCCGCGGGAGCGCTGCCGGACCTGGTCCGCGGCCTCGCGCAGCACGCCGGTCTGGCCCGGCAGGTGGGTCCCGGCGGCTTCTTCGGACTGGGCGGAATCTGTTACGCGCTGGCCCGCCTGGCAACCCTGCTGGACGACGCCCGGCTCCGCGCGTGCGTGCCCGCGGCGCTGACCGCGCTGGCCTCCTCGCTCACCTGCGACGAGCAGGAGCAGGGGATCGGGCTCGGCCCGGCCGGGGGTCTCGCGGCGCTGCGCGCCGTGCATGCCGAGACCGGGGAACGGTATGCCGGCGAACTCGCCGATTCCCTCGCCGCCCGGCTGGACGGCGAGGCCGGGGACGGGGGCGAGGACGGGGGCGGGGACGAGGACGGGGGCTTCCTGCACGGCGGTGCCGGCGTCCGCTGGGCCACCGGACGGGCCCCGGCGCCGTACCCGGGGGACCGGGACCTGAGCTGGAGCACCGGGCTGGCGGGTGCGGCCATGGGAGCGGCCGGGCGGCCGGACGGTGAGCCCCTGGTACGCCGGTTCCTCGCCGCCGCGGCGGCACACGAACCCCTGCGCGACCAGTCGCTGTGCAACGGCGAACTGGGTGTCGTCGACGCACTCGTCGAACTGGAACAGGCCGGGTACGAGGAGGCCCGTCGTCTGCGGAAGATGTTCGGCCGACGCCTGCTCGGCGCTGTCGAACAGTACGGAGCCCGGTGCGGCACACCGGGCGAGGTACCCACCCCCGGCCTGCTGTACGGCACTGCCGGAATCGGCTACGGCCTGCTGCGGCTGGCCTGCGCGACCGAGGTGCCCTCGGTCCTGCTGCTGAGGCCGGGACCGGCACCGGCCCCCTCACACTGACCCACTCGCAGGAAAGCACCGACCCGCTCACAGGAAATCACCGACACAGGGAGTACAGGATGCACGAGCAGGAACTCGACGTCACAGCGGCGCAGGAACTGCGGGACGAATCCGGTACGGATGCCCCGGAGCGCCCGGGGAACAAGGACGCGTTCGGCCGCCGGGCGAGAATCCTGGCCGGGATGACCTTGGGGGCTGTGATCGTCACCGCCGTGGCCGCCGGGGATCCCACCCCGACCATGACCAGCTGGGCGTAAAGGCCTCCGCTCTCCGGCGGAACCACTCCTGGGCACCACGACCGGGCACCACGACCGGGCACCACGACAGGAACCGCTGCCGAAGGAGAACGAACGCACGAGGGCCCGCCGGATTCGGTGCGGGTGGTGATCACACCACCGGCCGCCGGCGGGCCTCGCGCCGTCCCCTCGGCAGTCACTCGGCGTCTGACATATGCCAGCGGGATGTTCCCTGCTCACAAGCGCGCGTACTCAGATGTGCGCCCCTGCGCACGCCCGTGCACCCCGGTGGGCGAGAATGGGGCGGTGACCTCAGCTACCGATTCCCCTCTTCCTGCCGCTCCCCGGCTGATCGCCACCGATCTGGACGGCACCCTCCTGCGCGACGACAAGACCGTCTCGGACCGTACGGTCGCGGCGCTCGCCGCCGCCGAGGAAGCCGGGATCGAGGTCTTCTTCGTCACCGGCCGCCCCGCCCGCTGGATGGATGTCGTCAGCGACCACGTCCACGGCCACGGCCTGGCGATCTGCGCCAACGGCGCCGCCGTCGCCGACCTGCACGACGGCGGCAGGCTGCTGAAGGTCCGCGCCCTGGAGCGGGAGGCCGCCCTCGACGTCGTGCACGCCCTGCGCGCGGCCGCCCCCGGCACCTCCTTCGCCGTCGAACTGTCCACCGGTATCCACTACGAACCGGACTACCCGCCCTTCCACCTCGACCCCGGCGCCACCGTGGCCGCCGCCGAGAAGCTGCTCCACGAGGAGACACCGGGCACAGGCGCCCCCGTGCTGAAGCTCCTCGCCCACCACGGCGAGCTGACCCCGGACGACTTCCTCGCCCTGGCCCGTACGGCCGCGGGCGACCGGGCCTCCTTCACCCGGTCCAGCCCGACCGCCCTCCTGGAGATCAGCGGACCGGGCGTCTCCAAGGCCAGCACGCTGGAACTCTGCTGCGCCGAGCGCGGCATCTCCCCCGCCGAGGTCGTCGCGTTCGGAGACATGCCCAACGACGTGGAGATGCTGAGCTGGGCCGGCACCTCGTACGCGATGGGCAACGCCCACCCGGCCGCCGTGGCCGCGGCCGGCGGCCGTACGGTCACCAACAACGAGGACGGCGTCGCGGTCGTCATCGAGCGGCTCATCGCCGAGCGCGCACTGTCCCGCACCCAGCGCTGAGCCGAGCCGACCACGCGTACACCGAAGCCGCCTCGCGAACCGCCGCCGGCGGTGTGACCCGCACGGCGTCAGAGCGGTGCCTGCCACACCACCGTCGTGCCGCCGCCGTCCTCCCCGAGACCGGGCCCGAACCAGCTGGCCCCGCCGAGCGACTCCGCCCGGCGGGCCAGGTTCCGGAGCCCGCTGCGCCTGCCGCCCGGTGGGATCCCCACACCGTCGTCGGCGACCGTGAGCCGTACCGCGTCCCGCCCGTCGGGGAGCGTGGCGGTCGCGTCCACGACCACGTCGATCCGGGACGCGACGGCGTGCCGGAAGGCGTTGGACAGCGCCTCACGCAGCGCCGCGATCAGGTTCTTGCCGGTCAGCTCTCCGACCGCGGAGTCGACCGGGCCGAGGAAGCGGTGTGACGGTTTGAAGCCCAGCGGGACCGCCGCCATGTTGATCTCGCGCAGCACCCGCGTGCGCAGCCCGGACGGCGCCTCGGCCGGCTCCTGCTGCAACGCGAAGATGGCGGTACGGATCTCCTGGATGGTCACGTCCAGCTCGTCGACCGCACGACCCACGCCGGTCTGCACCTCCGGCACGTCCGACCGGCGCTGAGCGCTCTCCAGCATCATCCCGGTGGCGAACAGCCGCTGGATGACCAGGTCGTGCAGGTCCCGGGCGATCCGGTCGCGGTCCTCGTAGACCGCGAGCCGTTCCCGGTCCCGCTGCGCCTCGGCCATCATCAGGGCGAGCGCGGCCTGCGAGGCGAACTGGGCGGCGAGGGTCCGCTCCGTCTCCGTGAACGGCCGGCCGCCCCGGGCCCGCGGGGTGGCGAGCGCGCCGAGCACCCGGCCCCCGCTGTGCAGCGGAAGCAGCATGCTCGGCCCGAACCGGTCCGCCAGCCTGGTGGTCACGCGGGGGTCGGTGGCCGAATCGTCCACGAAGACGGCCTCGCCGCTCAGCAGCATCCCCACGATCGGGCTCTGCGCCGGGATGATCACCCCGAGCGCCGCGACCGGTTCGTCCGCGGACACGGCGACGATCTCCAGGCCTCCCTCCTCGGCCGGCAGCAGCACGATCCCGGCGTCGGAGGCGGCGAGATGGCGGGCCTGTTCGGCGACGACCGCGAGCGCGTCGTCGGCGTCCCCGCCGGAGAGCAGGGCGGTGGTCACGGCGACCGAGCCGTCGATCCACCGCTCGCGCTGCCGGGCGGCCTCGTAGAGCCGGGCATTGCCGATGGCGATGCCCGCCTCGGTGGCCAGCACCCGCACCATGTGCAGGTCGTAGTCGGTGAACTCGCCCCCACCGTCCTTCCCGGCCAGGTAGAGATTGCCGAAGATCTCGCCCTGCACCCGGATCGGTACGCCGAGGAAGGTCCGCATCGGGGGATGGCCCGGCGGAAATCCGGCGAACCGCGGATCGGCCGTCAGATCGGTGAGCCGTACGGGGCGGGGGTCGTGGATCAGGGCGCCGAGCAGACCCCGCTGGCCGTCGGGCCGATGGCCGATCTCGTCCGCCACCGGCTCCGGGACCCCGTAGGTGACGAAGTCCGAGAGCCCCTTGCCCTCCTCGTCCACGACGCCGATGGCCGCGTAGCGGGCGTGGGCCAGTTCGGCCGCCGTCTCGCAGATCCGGTCGAGGGTGGTGTGCAGTTCGAGCCCGGTGCCGACGGAGCGCATGGCTTCGAGCAGCTGCGGCACGCGGGCGGTGAGTTCGGTGGACAGGCCCCGCAGACTGCGGGTCGCCTCCGTCGCGGCTTCGAGCGAGTCCTTCGGGTCTGACGGGTGCGTGGGGTGCTTCGGCTGCTTCGGGTCCTGCTCTGACATACCCAGAGAGTAGTTAGTCCCTTTTGTTGGGGAAAGTCGGGAACTGGTTCGGACACCTCGGACCCGTACACCTCGGACCCGGATGCCTCAGACCCGTACACCTCAGACCCGTACGTCCAGGAACTCGCCCGGCTCCCGTACAGGTACGGGTACGGTCTCGCGCTCGCGCGCCAGCATCCGGCTCAGCGGACCGTCCACCGCCACGAGTGCCGCGTACGCCCCCCGCTGCACCACCACACCCGCGTCCAGGACCACCACCTCGTCGACCGCGTCCAGGCCTTCGAGCCGGTGGGTGATCAGCACCGTCGTACGTCCCCGGGTGGCCGCCAGCAGGTCCGCGGTCAGGGCGTCGGCGGTCGGCAGATCGAGGTGCTCGGCGGGCTCGTCCAGCACGAGCACGGGGAAGTCCGCCAGCAGCGCCCGAGCCAGCGCGAGCCGCTGGCGCTGGCCCCCGGAGAGACGGGCGCCGTGTTCGCCGACGAGGGTGTCAAGGCCCTCCGGCAGTGCCTCGGCCCAGTCGAGCAGCCGGGCCCGCGCGAGGGCGTCGCGCAGTTCCGCGTCGGTCGCGCCGGTACGGGCGAGACGCAGGTTCTCCCGGATGGAGCTGTCGAAGATGTGGGCGTCCTGGGCGCACAGCCCGACGAACCGCCGGACCGTGTCCCCGTCCAGCGCGGACGCCTCCACACCGCCGATCCGGTACGTCCCCGCCCGCGCGTCCAGGAAGCGGAGCAGGACCTGGGCGAGCGTGGTCTTCCCGGAACCCGACGGGCCCACGACCGCGATGCGCCGGCCGGCCTCCAGCGTGAGGTCCACGGAGTCCAGGGCATCGTGCCGCGCCCCCGCGTACCGGGCCGAAAGGCCCCGTACCTCCAGCGGGAAGGGCGACGCGGGCGCCTCGGCCGGGGTGGCGGGTTCGCACACCGGCACCGGGGCGTCCAGCACCTCGTACACCCGCTCCGCGCTCCGCCTGACCCGCTGCCGGTACTGCACGGCGAGCGGGAGACCGGTGACGGCCTCGAAGGCGGCCAGCGGGGTGAGGACGACGACGGCGAGTTCCACACCGGCCAGCCGTCCGTCGGCCACCGCGGGAAGGGCCACGAGTGCGGCGGCGACCACGGTGAGGCCGGCGATCAGGGCGCAGAGCCCGCCGCCGAGCGCGGTGGCGGTCGCCGCCCGGGAGGCGATCCGGGTCAGGACGCCGTCGGCCTCCCGGGTCCTGGCCGAGCGTCCCGGCAGGGCTCCGGCGACGGTCAGTTCGGCGGTCCCGCCGAGCAGGTCGGTGATCCGGGTCGCCAGATCGGCGCGGGCGGGCGCGAGGCGCCGCTCGGCGTGCCGGGCGCAGGCGCCGCTGACGAGCGGGACCCCGACCCCGGCCAGCAGCAGTCCGGCCGCGAGTACGGCACCCGCTTCCGGCAGCAGCCAGCCGGTGAATCCGGCGGCTGCCGCTCCCACGACGACCGCGGTCCCGGCGGGCAGCAGCCACCGCAGCCAGTAGTCCTGCAAGGCGTCCACATCGGCGACGAGCCGCGAGAGCAGGTCCCCGCGCCGGGTCCGGCGCAGGCCCGCGGGCGCGATGCGCTCCAGGCCCCGGTAGACGGCGACGCGCAGCTCGGCGAGCATCCGGAGTACCGCGTCGTGCGAGACGAGGCGTTCGGCGTAGCGGAAGACCGCCCGCCCGATACCGAAGGCGCGGGTCGCCGTCACCGCGACCATCAGGTAGAGCACCGGGGGCTGTTCGGAGGCGCGGGAGATCAACCAGCCGGAGACGGCCATGAGACCGACCGCCGAGCCCAGCGCGAGGCTGCCCAGCAGCAGGGCGAGCGCGAGCCGGCCGCGCTGTGCCCCGGCGGCCTCCCTGACCCTGGCCAGCACGTGCCCGGTCCTGGCCGCGGTGTCCCGCAGCACCTCGGGTTCGGGCCCCGCCGCGCTGCCGGTGAGGTCATCGGGTGCGCCCGCCGGGCGCGGCACCACGGCCTGCACCGGGGGCGCCGCCGCATCGGCCGGTCCGGCCGTCGCGCCCGGCTCCAGCCGCACCACCCGGTCCGCGACCGACAGGAGCGCCGGCCGGTGCACCACCAGCAGCACGGTCCGGCCCGCCGCCAGTCTGCGTACCGCCTCGACGATGCCCGCCTCCGTCTCGCCGTCCAGGCTCGCGGTCGGCTCGTCGAGCAGCAGCACCGGCCGGTCGGCGAGAAACGCGCGGGCGAGCGCGAGGCGCTGCCGCTGTCCGGCGGACAGGCCCGCGCCGTCCTCGCCGAGGAGGGTGGCGGCGCCGTCCGGCAGGTCCGTCACGAAGTCGTACGCCCCGGCGTCGCGCAGCGCGGCCGCCACCGCGCTGTCGTCCGCCTCCGGCCGGGCCAGCCGTACGTTCTCCGCGATCGTGCCGGCGAAGAGATGCGGGCGCTGCGGGACCCAGGCGATCCGTTCGCGCCAGCGTTCGGGGGAGAGGTCCGCCAGATCGGTGCCGCCGACCCGTACCCGCCCCTCGTCGGGTGCGGCGAATCCCAGCACCACGTTGAGCAGGGTGGACTTGCCGACGCCGCTCGGGCCGACCAGGGCGACGGTCTCCCCCTCGTCCACCACCAGCGAGGCGCCGTCGAGCGAGGGCTCGGTGCGCCCCGCGTGCCGGACGGTCACGCCCTCCAGCTCCAGCCGCAGCGACTTCGGGACCTCCTGCGTACCGGCCGCCCGCGGCTCGGTCTCCAGGACCGAGAAGATCTCCTCCGCGGCCGAGAGGCCCTCGGCGGCGGCGTGGTACTGCGCCCCCACCTGCCGGAGCGGCAGATAGGCCTCCGGCGCGAGAATCAGCACCACCAGGCCGGTGTAGAGGTCAAGTTCGCCGTGCACCAGCCGCATGCCGATGGTGACGGCGACGAGGGCCACCGAGAGCGTCGCCAGCAGCTCCAGGGCGAAGGACGACAGGAAGGCGATCCGCAGCGTGCGCACGGTCGCCAGCCGGTACTGCGAGGTGATGGTGCGGATGGACTCGGCCTGGGCCTTGGCCCGGCCGAAGACCTTCAGCGTCGGCAGCCCGGCGACCACGTCGAGGAAGTGTCCGGAGAGGCGCGAGAGCAGCCGCCACTGACGGTCCATCCGCGACTGGGTCGCCCAGCCGATCAGAATCATGAAGAGCGGGATGAGCGGCAGGGTGACGACGATGATCGCCGCCGAGATCCAGTCCTCCGTGACCACCCTGGCCAGCACCGCCACCGGCACCACCACCGCGAGCCCGAGCTGCGGCAGATAGCGCGCGAAGTAGTCGTCGAGCGCATCGATCCCCCGGGTGGCGAGCGTCACCAGCGAGCCGGTGCGCTGCCCGCTCAGCCATTCCGGACCCAGCGCCGCCGCCCGGTCGAGCAGCCGTCCGCGCAGTTCCGACTTGACGGCCGCGCCGGCCCGGTAGGCGGCCAGCTCGGTGAGCCAGGAGACCAGGGCCCGGCCGAGCGCGACCGCGGCGAGAAGGATGAGCGGGGTGCGCAGCCCCGACCCGGTGAGCCCGTCCTCGAAACCGCCCACCACCACTTCGGCGACGAGCATGGCCTGGGCGATGACCAGCGCCGCCCCGGCCAGTCCGAGTACCACCACAGCCACCAGGAAGAGGCGGGTGGCACGGGCGTGGCGGAGCAGGCGCGGGTCGATCGGTTTCACGTGAAACACCCCAGAGGGCTCGGCTCGGTCAAGGCACGTACGACTTGATCCGCTCGGTCGCGTACCAGGTCGCTACTGCGTTCAGTGCGCGTCGGCGATGTGGTGCGTACCGATCCGCTTGCGGAACACCCAGTAGGTCCAGCTCTGGTACAGCAGCACCAGCGGAGTGGCGATCCCCGCGCACCAGGTCATGATCTTCAGCGTGTACGGGGTGGACGAGGCGTTGGTGACCGTGAGGCTCCAGGCATCGTTCAGCGAGGACGGCATGACGTTCGGGAAGAGCGTCAGGAAGAGCATCGCGACCGCGGCCGTGATGGTCACTCCGGAGAAGGCGAAGGACCAGCCCTCGCGCCCCGCCGCGACGGCGCCGATCGCCGCGACCAGGGACACCACCGCGATGATCATCGCGATCAGGCTCCAGCCGTCGCCGTTGTCGGCCTGGGTCCAGATCAGGAAGCCCAGTGCCAGCACCGCGGTGACCGCGCCCAGCTTCAGCGCCAGCCGGCGCGCCCTGACCCGGATGTCGCCGACCGTCTTGAGCCCCGCGAACACCGTTCCGTGGAAGGTGAACAGGGAGAGCGTGACCAGCCCGCCGAGGATCGAGTACGGATTGAGCAGATCCCAGAAGTTGCCCACGTACTCCATGTCCGCGTCGATCTTCACGCCGCGCACGATGTTCCCGAAGGCCACACCCCACAGGAGTGCCGGGATCAGCGAGGTCCAGAAGATCGCGTTCTCCCAGTTGGTCTGCCACTTGTCCTCGGGCCGCTTCGCCCGGTACTCGAAGGCGACACCGCGCACGATCAGGCAGAGCAGGATGATCAGCAGCGGCAGGTAGAACCCGGAGAACAGCGTGGCGTACCACTCGGGGAACGCGGCGAACGTCGCTCCGCCCGCGCTGAGCAGCCAGACCTCGTTGCCGTCCCAGACGGGCCCGATCGTGTTGATCAGGACCCGCCGTTCCTTGCGGTCGCGGGCCAGCAGCTTGGTGAGCACACCGATCCCGAAGTCGAATCCCTCCAGGAAGAAGTAGCCGATCCAGAGGACGGCGATGAGCACGAACCAGACGTCGTGGAGTTCCATCTCTCGGCTCCTGCGCTCTCAGTAGGAGAAGGCCATGGGCCGGTCGGCGTCGTCATCGTCGCCGCCGATCCTGGTGGGCGGGTTGAGGTCGTCGTCAGTGAGCTCCGGAGGCCCGGCCTTGATGTACTTCACGAGCAGCTTGACCTCGACCACGGCCAGCGCCGCGTAGAGCGATGTGAAGAGGATCATCGAGGTGAGCACCTCGCCCTGCGAGACGCCGGGGGAGACCGCGTCACGGGTCTGGAGCACGCCGTAGACGACCCAGGGCTGCCGGCCCATCTCGGTGAAGATCCAGCCCCAGGAGTTGGCGATCAGCGGGAAGAGCAGGGTCCACAGGGCGACGATCCAGTAGCACCTGGCGAGCTTCGGGCTCAGCGCCTTGTTCTTGAACAGGACCAGGTGCGGCACTTCGTCCTCACCGGTCCGCATCTCCGGTGGGAGCATGAACTTCTTCCGGGTCAGCCACAGCCCCAGGATCCCGAGGGCGAAGGACGCCATGCCGAAGCCGATCATCCACCGGAAGCTCCAGAAGGCGACCGGGATGTTGGGCCGGTAGTCGCCGGGCCCGAACTTGTCCTGCTCGGCCTTGTTGATGTCGTTGATGCCGGGGACGTACGAGTTGAAGTTGTCGTCGGCGAGGAAGGACAGTACTCCGGGGACCGAGATCTCGACGGAGTTGCGCCCCTTGCTGACATCCCCGTACGCGAAGATCGAGAACGGCGCGGAGTGCTGCCCGTCCCACAGCGCTTCGGCCGCGGCCATCTTCATCGGCTGCTGCTTGAACATCACCTTGCCGAGCTGGTCACCGCTGACGGCCGTGAGCAGACCGGCGGCCACCACGGTGATCAGCCCCAGCCGGAGCGAGGTCCGCATCACCGGGATGTGCCTCTTGCGGGCCAGGTGGAAGGCGGAGATGCCGACCACGAACGCCCCGCCGACCAGGAAGGCCGCCGTGATGGTGTGGAAGAACTGGGCCAGCGCGGTGTTCTGGGTGAGCACGTGCCAGAAGTCGGTGAGCTCCGCGCGTCCGCGTTCCTTGTTGATGCGGTAGCCGACCGGGTGCTGCATCCAGGAGTTGGCCGCCAGGATGAAGTACGCGGAGAGGACGGTGCCGAGCGAGACCATCCAGATGCAGGCGAGGTGGATCTTCTTCGGCAGCCTGTCCCAGCCGAAGATCCACAGTCCGATGAAGGTGGACTCGAAGAAGAACGCGATCAGCGCCTCGAACGCGAGCGGAGCACCGAAGATGTCTCCGACGAACCGCGAGTAGTCCGACCAGTTCATGCCGAACTGGAACTCCTGGACGATGCCGGTGACGACGCCCATGGCGATGTTGATCAGGAAGAGCTTTCCCCAGAACTTGGTGGCCCTGAGGTACTTCTCGTTGTTCGTCCGCACCCAGGCGGTCTGCAGGCCCGCGGTGAGCGCGGCGAGCGAGATCGTCAGGGGGACGAAGAGGAAGTGGTAGACGGTGGTCGTTCCGAACTGCCATCGCGCCAGGGTCTCCGGCGCCAGAGCTAGCTCCACGTCGTCTTCTCCTTACGTCGCCGTAGTTGCACCGGCAGTTTGTCCCTTAAATCCGACTGATCATGGGAGGAAGCAGGACACGCTTGTGAACGCGTTCACATTCACAAGCAATTATGGCGCACCCCCGAATCGAACTCTCGGCCGGGGTACCCCTTCAGGGACGTACTGATCATTTCCCCCGAAGCAGACACCGCTCCGGCCCCGGGACGAGGCAGGCGGAAGGGCCCCGCACCTCGCGATCGAGGTACGGGGCCCTTCTTCATACGGATGCCTCCGGCGGCCTCCGCCAAAGATCCTTTACAGCTACCGCTACAGCTCCTTGCGGTACGACTCCGTCACCTTCAGGAACAGGTCGTTGGCCTCGTCCTCGCCGATCGTGACCCGCACACCCTCGCCCGCGAACGGCCGGACCACCACGCCGGCCTTCTCGCAGACCGCGGCGAAGTCGGCGGTACGGTCCCCCAGCCGCAGCCAGACGAAGTTCGCCTGGGACTCCGGCACCGTCCACCCCTGCCGCACCAGCGTCTCCTGCACCCGCTGACGCTCGCACACCAAGGAGCCCACCCGGCCCAGGAGTTCGTCCTCGGCACGCAGCGACGCCACCGCCGCGTCCTGGGCGAGCTGGCTGACACCGAACGGCACCGCGGTCTTGCGCAGCGCGGCCGCCACCGGCTCGTGGGCCACGGCGAAGCCGACCCGCAGACCGGCCAGACCGTAGGCCTTGGAGAACGTCCGCAGCACCGCCACATTGGGCCGGTCCCGGTAGATCTCGATGCCGTCCGGCACATCGGCGTCGCGGATGAACTCCTTGTACGCCTCGTCCAGCACCACGAGCACATCGCCCGGCACCCGGTCCAGGAACCGCTCCAGCTCGGCCCTGCGCACCACGGTGCCGGTGGGGTTGTTCGGATTGCAGACGAAGATCATCCGGGTCCGGTCGGTGATCGCGTCCGCCATCGCGTCCAGGTCGTGCACCTCACCGTCGGTCAGCGGCACCTTCACCGACGTCGCACCGCTCACCTGCGTGATGATCGGGTACGCCTCGAAGGAGCGCCACGCGTAGATGACCTCGTCGCCAGGGCCCGACGTGGCCTGCAGCAGCTGCTGCGCCACACCGACCGAGCCGGTGCCGGTGGCCAGGTGCGAGACAGGCACGCCGAAACGGTCGGACAGCTCGTTCATCAGGCCGGTGCAGGCCATGTCCGGGTAGCGGTTGAAGTGCGCGGCCGCGGCCATCGCGGACTCCATCACCCCCGGCAGCGGCGGATACGGATTCTCGTTGGAGGACAGCTTGAAGGCGACCGGTCCGTCCGCCGCGGCCGGCTTGCCCGGCACATAGGCGGGAACGCCGTCCAGCTCGGCGCGCAACTTGGGGCTCGTCTGGCTCACCGCAGGTCCTCCTCGTCCGTCTGTACACATCAATACTGCTCACCTTATGAGGATTGGGCGCCGCTGCGAACGGCGGGACAGAGGATTCGTCCGGTGGGCCCCGGAATGAGGGGGAGCGCTCCGCCCCCTGGCGCGCGCCGGTGGCTCACTCCGTGGCGCGCGTCCCTCGAAGAGGTGAGTTGAGACCTCTTCGAGACATCGCCCCTACGGCAGGCCCATCCGGTCCGGCACCCCACACATGATGGTTCTGTCCAATAACACCCTTGATTCACAAGGCTATTGACTGCTGATGACCATGCAGAAACGTGCCTGTCAACGCATGCATATGCGATCAGACCAACTACCCGTGCGAGCCCTACTATCGGCTCGCCATGACAGCAGCAGGGAAGCACCAGGTGAGCCGGACGGAGACCCCCCGGCGCGGCGGCAGGCGGGGACGAGCAGGCATCCGGGATGTGGCCGCCGCCGCCGGAGTCTCCATCACGACCGTCTCCGACGCGCTCAACGGCAAGGGCAGGCTCCCGGACGCCACCCGCCGCCATGTCCGCGAGGTCGCCGAGCGCTTGGGCTACCGCCCATCCGCCGCGGCCCGAACGCTCCGTACCGGCAAGTCCGGCCTGATCGGCCTGACCGTGACGACCTACGGGGATGAACCCTTCACCTTCACCGAATTCGCGTACTTCGCCGAGATGGCCAGAGCCGCCACGTCCGCCGCGCTGGCCCGCGGCTACGCCCTCGTCATCCTGCCCGCCACCTCACGCCACGACGTCTGGTCGAATGTCGCCCTCGACGGCACCGTCGTCATCGACCCCTCCGACCAGGACCCGGTCGTCACCGAACTCGTCCGCCAGGGGCTGCCCGTCGTCTCCGACGGCAGGCCGGCCGGGACCCTCCCGGTCACCGCCTGGGTCGACAACGACCACCGGGCCGCCGTGCTCGACCTCCTCGACCACCTCGCCGCCGCCGGGGCCCGCCGTATCGGGCTGCTCACCGGCACCACCACCGACACGTACACCCGGCTGTCCACCACCGCGTACCTCCACTGGTGCGAGCGGGTGGGCCAGGATCCCGTGTACGAGTCCTACCCCGCTCACGACCCGTGTGCGGGCGCGGTGGCCGCCGACCGCCTGCTGGCCCGCCCGGACCGCCCTGACGCCGTCTACGGGCTCTTCGACCCCAACGGCACCGATCTCCTCGCGGCGGCCCGCCGGTACGGTCTGCGCGTCCCTGAGGACCTGCTGCTGGTCTGCTGCAGCGAATCCACCGTCTACGCGACGACCGAGCCGCCCATCACCACGCTCTCGCTCAAACCGCGCAGAATCGGCACGGCGGTCGTCCAGCTGCTCATCGACGCCATCGAAGGCGTCGACCAGGACGGCCCGGTGGAGCAGGTGATACCGACGGAGCTCATCGTCCGGACCTCCTCGCAACGCCGTCCGCCCCGCACCACGGTCAGCGCGCCGCGCTCTCCGGCGGGGGATTGATCCGACCAATCAGGACTAATCGACCGGATATCCCGGCGTGCGTTCGGATTCACCACCCCTGGTGCGTCACAGAGCACGATTCGCATTCCTATGATGGGCGGACGACACCGCGGACCGCCCCGACCAGCAGGGCCCGTCAGGTGTACGGCGGCGCGACGGTGGTGGAGGGGTCGATGACACAGGGGGCCGGTCAGGAACCCGCGGTGCGGACGGCGACGTTGCGCGACTTCCGCGTACCGCCCTATGCGCAGTCCCCGGCGCCGCCCGCGGCTCCGCGCCCGGGGAGCGCCTTCCCGGAAGGTGAGGCGCCGGAGGGGTACACCCCCACCGCGCGCGACCTTCCGGTGATCACCCGCGACGACACCGTCAAGGTGCGGGCCGTGCCCGAACCGCGGCCCGCCCAGGATCCGGAGCTCGGCCCCCTGTACGTGGTCGGCGACGTCCACGGCTATCTGGACGAGCTCCACGCCGCCCTCGCCGAGCAGGGCCTGATCGACGGCGAGGGCAACTGGTCCGCGGGCAACGCGCGGCTCTGGTTCCTCGGCGACTTCACCGACCGGGGGCCCGACGGCATCGGCGTCATCGACCTCGTGATGCGGCTGTCCGCCGAGGCCGCGGCCTCGGGTGGCTACTGCAAGGCCCTGATGGGCAACCACGAGCTGCTGCTCCTGGGCGCCAAGCGGTTCGGCGACACCCCGGTGAACTCCGGCGCGGGCACCGCCACCTTCCAGGCCGCCTGGCTGCTCAACGGCGGCCAGAAGACCGACATGGAGCGGCTCCAGGACGTCCACCTCCAGTGGATGTCCCGGCTCGACGCGGTCGTCGAGGAGGACGGGCATCTGCTGATGCACTCGGACACGACGGCGTACCTCGACTACGGAACCACCATCGAGGACGTCAACGACACGGTGCACGCCATTCTGACGCGGAACGACGCCGATGAGTGCTGGGACCTCTTCCGCAAGCTCACCAAGCGCTTCGCCTTCCGCGACGAGTCGGGCCCGCAGGCCGTCCAGCAGCTGATGGCGGCCTACGGCGGCCGACGCGTCGTCCATGGTCACAGCCCCATTCCGTATCTGCTCGGCGAGGTCGGCTCCGAGGAGGGCGAGAACAGCGCGGGCCCGCTGGTGGACGGCCCGCACGTGTACGCGGACGGGCTCGCCATCGCCATGGACGGCGGAGTGACCATGGCCGGAAAGCTACTGGTCGTCCAACTCCCCCTGCATGACTGACGGCCCTCGGGGAAGACGCATGAACGACCTGACCATGCCGACCACTGGGCCTATTTCCGGAAACCCCCTGTCACCCTGTGCCGTGGGCGCTCTACCATCGGCGTACCAGTAGCAGGCTCTCCTCCGTTTCCGCCCAACTGCCCGGTCGAATCGGGCATACAGGCCCTACGGAGCATCGGGGGATGCACATGAACAGCGCTCCGCACCTGCTGACCGAGGACCGCCCCGAGTACGAGCGGATCCTCGACGACGCGCTGCGTCACGCCCATGAACGACCAGATCTGGCCGCAGTCGGCGAACGGCTCAACCCGGTACAGCTGCGCACCATGGCGATGGCCGCCACCGCCCTCATCACCGCCACGGCCGCCACCGAGTACGAGCACTACGTGAAGGCCCGCGAAGAGCTGCGCGCCACCGCCGCCGGCACCGACCAGGACTCCGTCCGGGGAACCGGCGCCGACGATCCCGACCAGTCGGGCGCCGGCATAGGAGCCGTCGTCACCGTTCTGGCCCCGGTGCTCGCCGGCACGGCCGCGGTGATCTTCCTGCTGGTCGGTTACATCCTGAAGATGCTCAGCCCGCCACCGTCCTTCGCGGGGACCATGGTCGACGCGGGCTGGTTCTTCGCGGCGCTCACCGCGGCCGCCATCCTGATCGCCGCCATCGGCCTCCTCATCACCGCCCTGCGGAACGGCTCCACCTCCCTGGCCGCCGATGACTCGGGCGAGGAGCTGCCGCAGGACGTGGCGCGTGCCCGCGAGGCCTGGCGGCACGCACTGCTGGAACGGGGCATCCTGCCTTTCCTGCGGGACGCACTCGCCGACCCCGGCGCCGCCCCCGCCGCGCGCACCCCGTACCCCTCGGCCAACCGCATCCCGAAGATCGGCTACAGCCGGCCGGACTTCTCCAGCCCGGACGACGGCCCGGCGGCCGCGCCCCGGCCGACCTTCACCAGCCCGGACTTCTCCAGCCCCGATTTCGGCGGGCCGGAACACGAGATGGACTGACGGGACCGGGCCGGCGAACGCGGGCGCCCGTCACCGGGCCGGTCGAGCCCCACGGCTCAGGCTGGGCTGAGAGCGCAGAGCCGCCAGCCTTCGGTGATCGTCGGGGCCGGCCAGGCCCTCGCCCAAAGCCAAGAGCGACAGAAGCCGCACGGAACGCCCCACCGATGCTGCCGCCTCCAGCTTGTGATGGCCGTCGAGCAGGAAATGCGTCAGCCCCCAGTGCTCGTACTCGTCGGCCGGCTCGACAGCGATCGCGGGCTGACACAGATCCAGAGTCGACACCGCGACCGCTGTCGGCACAGAACCTCGACCCATCCGATCGGCATACTCCGCCACGCGCTCCCGCTCATTCCAGGACGGAGGAACCATCGGCACCACGAACTCATAGAGGTGCGCGTTGTCGTCGACCACGGTCTCGAAGGTCCGGTAGTACGGCGTACGCGGGTGTTCCGGAAGCCCCCAGAACTGGTCAAATCCCCAAGTGGCCACCTGCTCACCGCTGAAGTAGTCGCCCTCCTTCCCCGGAATGACCAGCCGTGGCTCGACACTGAGCAGCAAGGGAAGGTAGTCGCCTTCCGGCAGCAAGGAGCCGAACGCATCCAAGATGTCGTCCTCCAGGCCGGAGAGCGGGTCGGCGAGACGATCCCGCATGCCTTCCAACGACAACGTCTCGTTGGCACCCTCAAGCCGCCGGAACAGGAACTGACACGTCCCACACCAGGAGGAGAGCTCGAACGCGGGCTTCTCATCGAGGACCAGCAGCCTGCGCCGCGGCGCCGACCCCAGTTCGTGGAGCTCCGTCTCGAACCCCAGCCTCGCCTCGGACCCGGGAACTCCGAGCCTGCGCGGCTCGCCGACCATATTCATCACGCCCACGACGCTACGAGACCCACCGCCAACGCCCAAACCACTTCTTCCGGACAGCGGCCGGGCAGCTCCCTTCACCACCGGAGCCACCCAGCCGCCCTGTGGGCGTCAGTCCGCCAGCGGCAGGTACACCCGGTTACCCGCTTCGGCGAACTCCCTGGACTTCTCCAGCATCCCCGCCTCGATCTCCTCGTCCGAGGCCGAAGGGACCAGGTCAGGGGCGAACTGCTCGGTGATGCTTCTGCTGATCTTCATCGAGCAGAACTTCGGACCGCACATCGAGCAGAAGTGCGCCGTCTTCGCCGGCTCGGCCGGCAGCGTCTCGTCGTGGAACTCCCGCGCCGTGTCCGGATCGAGCGCCAGATTGAACTGGTCCTCCCACCGGAACTCGAACCGGGCGTCCGACAGCGCGTCGTCCCACTCCTGCGCCCCCGGGTGCCCCTTGGCGAGGTCCGCCGCATGGGCCGCGATCCGGTAGGTGATGACGCCGGTCTTCACATCGTCCCGGTTGGGCAGGCCGAGGTGCTCCTTGGGCGTCACGTAACAGAGCATCGCCGTCCCCCACCAGGCGATCATCGCGGCGCCGATGCCCGAGGTGATGTGGTCGTACGCCGGCGCGACGTCGGTGGTCAGCGGGCCGAGCGTGTAGAACGGCGCCTCCTCGCAGATCTCCTGCTGGAGGTCGATGTTCTCCTTGATCTTGTGCATCGGGACATGCCCCGGGCCCTCGATCATCGTCTGGACGCCGAACCGCTTGGCGACCGTGTTCAGTTCGCCGAGCGTGCGCAGTTCGGCGAACTGCGCCTCGTCGTTGGCGTCCGCGATCGATCCGGGGCGCAGCCCGTCGCCCAGTGAGTACGTCACGTCGTACGAGGCGAGGATCTCGCAGAGCTCCTCGAAGTGCTCGTACAGGAACGACTCCTTGTGGTGCGCGAGGCACCACGCGGCCATGATCGAGCCGCCCCGGGAGACGATGCCGGTCTTGCGGCGGGCGGTCAGCGGCACATACGGCAGGCGCACGCCGGCGTGGACCGTCATGTAGTCGACGCCCTGCTCGGCCTGCTCGATGACGGTGTCCTTGTAGATCTCCCAGGTCAGCTCCTCCGCCCTGCCGTCGACCTTTTCGAGGGCCTGGTAGAGGGGCACGGTGCCGATCGGCACCGGGGAGTTGCGCAGAACCCACTCACGGGTGGTGTGAATGTTGCGGCCGGTGGAAAGGTCCATGACCGTGTCGGCGCCCCACTTGGTCGCCCAGGTCATCTTGTCCACCTCCTCCTCGATGGAGGAAGTCACCGCGGAGTTGCCGATGTTGGCGTTCACCTTCACCAGGAACCGCTTGCCGATGATCATCGGCTCGATCTCCGGGTGGTTGACGTTGGCCGGCAGCACGGCCCGGCCCGCGGCGATCTCCTCGCGCACCACCTCGGGCTCGACGTTCTCCCGGATCGCCACGTACTCCATCTCCGGGGTGACCTCGCCTCGGCGGGCATACGCGAGCTGGGTCACCGGGCGGCCGTCCCGGCTGCGCCGCGGCTGGCGCGGACGGCCGGGGAAGACGGCGTCCAGATTGCGCAGTCCTTCCCCGAGCTCTCGGCTTCGCTCGGGCAGGGGAGACCCCATCCGCGGTGAGGTGTGCTTGAGCCCGTCGTCCTCGGGCCGCGCGGCCCGGCCGGCGTACTCCTCGGTGTCGCCGCGGGCGATGATCCAGTTCTCCCGCAGAGGTGCGAGTCCGCGGCGGACATCGGTGTCGACGGCGGGATCGGTGTACGGCCCCGACGTGTCGTACAGCGTCACGTCCTTGCCGTTGGTGAGGTGCACCTGGCGGACCGGCACCCGGAGGTCCGGGCGCGAGCCCTGGACGTATCCCTTGTGCCAGCCGATGGACTTCCCGGCCTCGTCGCTCTGATTGGAGGCAGGCGTGCGTGCGTCCGCTGTGGTCATGAGACCTACTCCCTACGCCGGCATTACCCGGTAACAGGTTCGGCGGTCGGCGCAGCGTGTCCCGTACGGATGTACGGAGATCAGCGCCCTCTCAGCCCGGTGCTCCGAGCTCCCGCGTGTGCAAAGGTGCCACCACGCTAACGCCCTCGCGGGTGTGCTGAACAGAGGGCCCTGTTCTTGTTGCGATGATCGGCCGGTGACGTCCCCCCATATCGTTCCCGAACAGCCGGGCCCTCAGCACACCCACTCGCACAGCCACAGCCACGGCCCCGCCGCCCCCGTGTCCAAGCATCTGCGCAAGGTGATCGCCGCCGTGCTGATCCCGTTCGCGGCCGCGGTCGCCGTCGGTCTCGTGCTGCTCTGGCCCGGTGGTGCGCCGGCGCACGAGCGCACCGGTGTCGGTTTCGACCGGCAGACGCAGCAGGCCGAGGTGGTGAACATCGACAAGGTCGACTGCAAGGACGTGAACGCGTCCCAGCTGCCCACCAGCGGCGAGACCACGCCGCCGACGGGGGACCCGGCCACCGGTGGCGACGGGGCAGGGCTCTGCGAGAAGGCCACGGTCGAGGTCACGAGCGGCGAGGACAAGGGACGCACGTTCATCGAGGTCGTCCAGCCCGACGCACCGCGACAGCTGCGGGAGGGGCAGGGCGTGGTGGTCGCGTACGCCCCCGACGCACCCCATGACCTCCAGTACTCCGTGACGGACGTGAACCGGAATTTCCCGATGGCACTGCTGGCCGGGATCTTCGCCGTGGCGGTGGTCGTCGTGGGCAGGCTGCGCGGGGTCATGGCGCTGGTGGCGCTCGCCCTGTCGTTCGCCGTGCTGACCCTGTTCATCCTCCCGGCCGTCCTGCAAGGCTCGAATCCGCTGATCGTGGCGGTCGTCGGAGCCGGCGCCATCATGCTGATCGCCCTCTACATCTGCCACGGGCTGACCGCCCGCACCTCGGTCGCCGTCATCGGCACCCTGATCTCACTGCTGCTGATCGGGCTGCTCGGCTCGCTCTTCATCGGCTGGGCAAGCCTGAGCGGGAACACCGATGACAGCACCGGCCTCATCCACGGCCTGTATCCGCACATCGACATGAGCGGTCTGCTTCTGGCCGGCGTCATCATCGGCTCGCTGGGAGTGCTCGACGATGTGACGGTCACCCAGACGTCGGCTGTCTGGGAACTGCATCAGGCGGACCCGACGATGAGTACGAAGCAGCTCTACCGGGCAGGGATCAGGATCGGACGGGACCACATCGCCTCGGTGGTCAACACCCTGGTGCTCGCCTATGCGGGCGCCGCGCTTCCGCTGCTGCTGCTGTTCTCGATCGCCGAGAGCAGCATGGGGACGGTGGCCAACAGCGAACTGGTGGCGGAGGAGATCGTGCGGACGCTGGTCGGCTCGATCGGGCTGGTCGCCTCGGTGCCGGTGACCACCGCGCTCGCGGCACTGGTCGTCTCCGCGGACCGTACGGGGGTCGGCGCGGAAGCCGGAGCTTCGGCACCCGTACGGAGTGGCGGAGGACGCCGCCGACGAGCGAGGTCCTGAACGGTCGCACACGGAGAGTGATTCACCCGTTCGGCAGGTGTGGTGTTCGACCGGCACCCTGGGCTGGAGGGACGGTCCCCGTCAGCCGGCGTTCTGTTCCTCGGCCAGAATTCGCCCCAATGCCTCTTCGAGATTGCCCTCGAAGTCACCCAGCGTGCACTCCTGCCCGAGGGGGACCAGCTTGTCCGTCCTGTCGAGAAAGGCCACAAGTGGTGCCGTACCTGCCCTGAAGAGAGCACGGTCCGCCCCCACCTGGAGCCGGATGTGGACATCGCACAGCCCTTCGGGCTCCGTCGGCCCGATGTGTACGTCGCCGTCGCCACTGGGGCTGTTGAGACCGTCGAGCAGCAGCTCACGGCCGAAAGCCCAGGTGACGGGGGCGTCGCCGGGCAGATGGAAGGTCATCCGGATCGCGTACGGATCGCACACTTCGTACCGGAGCTCCACCGGGATACGGAAAGAGAGCTCCTCGGAGACGAGGAAGCTCATCATGACCTCAGCTTGAACCGACTCGCGCATCGTTCAACCCCGCAGTAGATGAATCTGGCCAGGAATGATCCCCCGTGGCCCTATTGACGCCATCGTGGTGCACGCGATAGCAGATCACAAGGAGTGATTTTTCAGATACTGATAGAGAACACGAACGAACGCAAGAGGCTGGCCACTTCGCCACGTAGTCGTTCGACTGCGGGGAGCAACCGATCTTCCTGGTCGAGAGGTACCGAAATGGCCATCGCCGCAGCCGTGAAACCGGCCGTGATCGGGATGGCCGCGCAGACCGTCCCGAGGGCGTACTCCTGTCGCTCGACGACAGGTTCCATTCGCTCCAGCGACCGCAGCCGTTCAAGCAGGGCCGGGCGGTCGCGTACGGAGTAGCGGGTCAGCGGGCGCACCGGATGCCGGTCCAGGTGGTCATCGCGGGCCTTCTCGTCGAGCTGGCTCAGCAGACACTGGCCGATCGCGTGGGCGTGCCCGGTCTCCTGGAAGGCGGCCCATTCGTCCACCGCGGGCGCTGCCGGGGTATCGGCGACCGCGACGAGTTCGATCTCACCGTCGCGGTAGACGGCGCAGTACACCGGGGCTCCGATGATGTCCCGCCAGCGGCCCAGCGACTGGGTCATCCGGCTGCGACGGTTCTGCAGAGCGCCGTCGTCCACCAGCCGCTCGGCGGCTGCGCCGAAGAGGAAGACGCCGTTCTCCCGGCGCAGATATCCCTCATGGGTGAGGGTGCGCAGCAGGTGGTAGGCGGTGGGCAGCGGAAGCCCCGCCTCCCGCGCGAGCTGCTTGGCCGGCGCCCCGTCGCGATGGGCGCCCACGGCCTCCAGCAGCCTCAGCGCCCGCTGCACCGATCCGATCAACGTCGGCACAGCGGTACTCGATGCCGTGGTCAACGGTCACCCCCAGGCATGGTGACGGGCGGTCAGCCCGCCTGTGGAGGCCGCCTCCACATGTCTGCCGCGGGCCTGGCTCCGGAGTCCGGATGCCGTACCCACCACTGGTCAGGTGGTGGCTGACGGTGCTCTCCCAGGCGGCGGCAGCGGATTTTCACTGTATCGGCAGCGCCCGAAGGGGGTGTCGTTTCGTCTTCCGCTTAGCTCGGCTGGCCTAACCGTCCGGCCGGTCGCGCGGCTACCGGCCTCCACACAGGCCCTAGGAGGAGGACGACATGAACTTCCGCACGAGGAAGACGACCCCGCCGACCAGGACCACGAAGATCAGGACCTTGAAGAGCAGCCAGACGACGAAGCCGACCAAGCTGGCGATCAGGCTGCCGAACACGACGATCGCGATAACGGGCACCGCGATCCACTTCACCCACCAGGGCATTCCCGCGAATATCTCCCGCACGGCCATCGTCCATACCTCGTCTCTGTGAGTTCCTGCTTCGATGCTAGAGGTACGGGGGTGGTCGGCGGGGGCCTCGCAGCCCTTGAACTCCCCTGATCGAACCCTTAGGGATCCCCGAGAGACGGCTCCGCCTCCCGGACCCCTCAGCCCTCGGGCGGCGAGAAGACCACCATCACCCGCAGATCCTCGGTGATGTGGTGGAACTTGTGGGCCGTGCCGGCAGGTACGTACACAACACTTCCTCTGCCCACCTGTGTGGTTTCCATGCCCACGGTGATCGACCCGCGCCCGCTGACGACAAGGTAGACCTCGTCCTGCTCGTGCGGCTGCTGCGGGTCGATCGCACCGGCGTCCAGCGCGTACAGGCCGACAGACATGTTCCGTTCGCGCACGAACTGCAGATACGCGCCGTCGTTGGCGGCCCGTTCCGCTTCCAGCTCGTCCAGTCTGAATGCCTTCATGACCTGTCCGCCCCTTGCCTCTGCCCAGCCGGTGTCCACCACCGATCATGTCTGCCACGATCAGACACATGAAGAATTTCGTAGTCAAGACGATCGCCAACGCGGGTGCGCTGGCAGTGGCCATCTGGCTGCTCCAGGACATCACGCTGACCGGCGGCAGCACCGGCCGCAAGGTACTGACCCTGATCGTGGTCGCTCTTATCTTCGGCCTGGTCAACTTCTGCGTGAAGCCTGTCCTGAAGCTGCTCACGCTGCCGCTCTTCATCCTCACGCTGGGGCTGTTCACCCTGGTGGTGAACGCCCTGATGCTGATGCTGACCTCCTGGCTGGCCGACCAGTTCGATCTGAGCTTCCACGTCCACGGCTTCTGGACCGCCGTCCTCGGCGGACTGATCATCTCGATCGTGTCGTGGGCGCTGAACGTCGTCCTGCCCGACGAGGACTGATCCGCGTACACCTGGAACAGTGCGGGCAGAACCGGTGACGGACCAGGAAGAGCAGTGAGGACACAGTATGAGCACCATGGGCGACGGAACCCGCGCGGTACGGGCCGGCCTGCCGGACCCGGAACAGTACGAACCGACTCTCCCGGGCCCGGTCTTCGCCGCCCACTTCCACCTCTCCGGCGAGCCGACCGGCCCGTACACCTACGGCCGTGACACCAACCCGACCTGGACCCATCTGGAACGGGCCATCGGCGAGCTCGAAGCGCCGGGGGAGAGCGTCGAGACCACCGTCTTCGCCTCCGGGATGGCGGCGGTCTCGGCCGTGCTGCTCTCCCAGGCGCGCAGCGGTGACGTGATCGTGCTGCCCGACGACGGATACCAGGCGCTCCCGTTGGTACGGGCGCAGCTGGAGGCCTACGGGGTGGAGGTGCGGACCGCCCCGACCGGGGGCGATGCCCAGCTGGCCGTCCTGGAGGGCGCCAAGCTCCTGTGGATCGAGACCCCGTCCAATCCCGGGCTCGAGGTCTGTGACGTGCGGCGGCTCGTCGACGCCGCGCACGCGGGCGGCACGCTGGTGGCCGTGGACAACACGCTCGCCACCCCGCTCGGCCAGCGCCCGCTGGAGCTGGGGGCCGACTTCTCGGTGGCCAGTGACACCAAGGGCATGACCGGGCACGGCGACATCCTGCTCGGCCACGTGGCCTGTCTCGACCCCGAGCTGGCGGCAGGGGTGCGGCGCTGGCGCAAGGTGGTCGGTGCGATCCCCGGGCCGATGGAGGCCTGGCTCGCGCACCGCTCGCTGGCCACCCTGGAACTGCGGATCGAGCGGCAGTGCGCGAACGCCCTCGCTCTCGCCGAGGCACTCGCCGAGCGCCGGGAGGTGACCGGACTGCGATATCCCGGGCTGCCCACCGACCCCTCGCACCCGAACGCCGTGCGGCAGATGCGGCGCTTCGGCTCAGTGGTGTCGTTCGTGCTGGCCGACCGGGAGACCGCCGAGCGCTTCCTCTCGGCGCTCCGGCTGGCCGAGGACGCGACCAGCTTCGGCGGGGTGCGTTCCACCGCCGAGCGACGGGCCCGCTGGGGCGGCGACGCCGTACCGGAAGGCTTCATCCGCTTCTCGGTGGGCGCCGAGAACCCGGCGGACCTGGTGGCCGACGTGGAACGGGCGCTGGCCGAGGCGGTCGCCGGAAGCTGAGCGGCCGTGCCGGCGGCAGCCGATGCGGTACGGACGGCCCGAGCCTCCCCCCTCGTGGCTCGGGCCGTCCCGGCACGCCGCGTTCTCCACGCGACGAACCGCCTCGACAAGGCTAGTTGACTCTGCGTCAGTGTCCAATCACAGTAGCGGCAGCGGCCTATCGGCATATTTATGGTTGTCCGGGCCCGACGCGTCGCGACGGTGAGAGGGGACAGGACATGGACCTGGCCCTGCTGCGCACATTCGTCACCGTGCACCGGGCCGGTTCGTTCACCCGGGCCGCCGCACTCCTCGGCCTCTCCCAGCCCGCCGTGACCTCCCAGATACGCACCCTGGAACGGCAGCTGGGCCGCCCTCTCTTCCTGCGCAGAGCCCGCGGTGTGACCCCCACCACCATCGGGGACGAACTCGCGCACCGGGCCGCTCCCCATCTGGACGCGCTGGTGGAGATCACCGAGGCAGAGCTCGACGAGGAGTCGGGCGTTCGCACGCTGCATCTGGCCGGACCACCGGAATTCACCTCAGTACGGGCGCTGCCCGCGCTCACGCCGCTGATCACCCAGGGCCTCGCCCTGCGCAGCTCGTTCTCCGCGGACACCGACGAGACGCTGGACGGCCTGGCCGCCGGACACCACGACCTGGCCATCGTGACGGCCCGCCCGCGCGGCGGGCTGCTCACCGCGACCCCGCTCTGCGACGAGGAGCACGTCCTGGTCGCCGCGCCCCGCTGGGCCGCGCGGCTCGGTCCTGGGACCCTGCGACGCAACGGCCCGGTGGTCCTGGAACAGCTGCCGGTGGTGGAGGTGCACGAGAGCCTGCCGCTCGTCTCCCGCTACTGGGCGGCGGTCTTCGACAGCCGGCCCGCAGCCGCCGGGGCCGTCATCGCACCGGACCTCCGGGCGGTCCTGGAATGCACGGCGGCGGGCGCCGGGCTGGCCGTCCTGCCCCGCTATCTCTGCGAAGGCGCACTGGAACGGGGCGAGGTGGTGGCGCTCCTCGACCCTCCGGTGCCCCCGCTGCGCACCTATTTCCTCGCCGCACGGACCGGCACGCTCGCACTGCCGCATCTCGCTCGCGCACACGAGTGGCTGCTGCGCGCCGCATCCGACTGGTGACCTCAGGACGGTCCGGCAGCCCTCAGGTGTTTCAGAACGGGTCCAGCGGGCCACGCTCTTGCCATGACCGAACGTCCTGTGGTCAAGCGCACCGCACGCGCCATCCTGCTCGACGGCAACGACCTCATCCTCATCAAGCGCACCAAGCCGGGGGTGGATCCGTACTGGCTCACTCCGGGCGGCGGGGTCGAACCCGAGGACGCGACCGTCGTCGACGCCCTGCACCGCGAGGTGGACGAGGAGCTCGGCGCCAAGATCACCGATGTGGTCCCCTGTTTCGTCGACACCGTGGAGCACATCGAGGGCAGCGGGGTGAAGGGCGTCAAGGTCCAGCACTTCTTCGTCTGCCGGCTCGACTCGATGGACCTGTCCCTGCGCCACGGACCCGAGATCGACGACCCCTGCGGGGAGTACGACGTCGTACGGGTGCCGTTCAGCCGGGTCGGGATCGCTGCCGTCCACCTCGTGCCGCTGTCGCTGCGCCACTACCTGGACGGCAACATCGAGGGCGTCCGCGCGATGCACGCGACCGATCTGGGCTGAGTGGCTCCGGAGTTGTTTCACGTGAAACAGCCCACGCGCAACAGCTCACGTGAGAGGCCGCCCTGGCGTGGCCGGCGGCCGCGGGTCTCGGCCAGTTCCGTTAAAGCGCTGGACGAGCGATCATCGTGTCGGAGAGCCTGACCCCCATGTCCAGTCCACTGCCCCGCCCACTCGCCGGTCTGCCCGTCCGGCGCCTCACCCGGGACGATCTGGTCCCTTGCGCCGATCTCTCCGAGGAGCGCGGCTGGCCGCGTGATGAGCACCGATGGGGGCTGCTCCTCGCGGCGGGAACGGGCTTCGGTATCGACGACCCCGACAGCAAGGGCCTGATGGCGACCTGTGTGGTGACGTCCTACGGCCCACGCATGGCCGCCATCGGCATGCTGCTGGTCGCCGGACGCCACGCCCGGCAGGGGGTCGCCCAGCAGCTGATGCACCAGGTGATCGAATCGACCGGGGGCACTCCCCTCAGCCTCTACGCGACGACACCGGGCCGGCCGCTCTACGAGAAGCTCGGGTTCGTCGCGGTGGGCAGGGCCGAGCGGATGAGCGGGCATTTCCAGCCGTCCGCCGAGCCCGGCAGCCCGGTTGCGGATGTTCATCCAGGCCTTGGGGTCCGCCCCGGCCTCACCGTTCGTCCTGCCTCGGCCGGGGACCTTCAGGCCATGCTCCGGCTGGACGGAAACGCCTTCGGGCTCGACCGGACACACCTCCTGACCCGCCTCCCCGCCTTCGCCGACCACCTGCGGGTGGCCGAGGAAGGCGGAGAGCTCGTCGGCTATGCGGCGCTCTGGCCGAGCTCGGGCAGCCACGTGGTCGGCCCGCTCGTCGCGCGGGACACCGCCACGGCGAAACTCCTCGTGTCCTCGCTGGCCGGGGCGACCGACCAGCCGCTGCGTGCCGACATCGACGCCCGTCACGAGGAACTGCTCCGCTGGCTCGGGGAGCGCGGGCTCCGGCACGACTCCGCGACCACGGTGATGACCCTCGGGGAGCAGCCGCCGGGGGACTGGACGCAGCGCTTCGCGCCGCTGAGCGTGGCGACGGGCTGACATCCCGGCGGCGGTCCGGGCGGGCCGGGCGGGCCCGCCGGTTCGTAGTCTCGCGACCGGCTCGTCCTGGTTTCCTGGTCGACGCCAACTCAGACGAGGCTGTCCACGGCAGCTGCGGCGAACCCGTGATCCTGCTCGGGCGCTCCGCCACCGACACCGAGAGCGCCGATCAGGCGGCCGTCTCGGTGGACCGGGACACCGCCGGCGATGAACAGCAGCGGCCGGTCCAGCGCGGTCGGCAGGGTGTGGAAGAGCCCTCCCGGCTGGACGGCGTCGACCAGGTCGGCCGTGGGGGCGTTGAGCTGAAGGGCCGTGTAGGCCTTGCGGGTACTGGTCTCACCGGCGATGAGAACGGCCCGGTCGTCGCGGCGGAAGGCCAGCAGATGGCCGCCCGCGTCGAGGACCGTGACCGCCGCGGCGACGCCTGCTGCCTCGGCGGCCGTACGGGCCGCTTCGACGAGCGCCTCCGCGTCCCGCGTGGTGAGCGGGGCGACGGCGGCAGTGATGGTGCTCATGGGGATGTCTCCTTGGTGCGGTGCGGCGCGCTGCGGCGCGCTGCGGGATTTACGCGTGGGATGTGTGCGGCGGATCAGTGCCGGGCCGCCGGCACGGCGGCCGGCTCCGGGATGTGAGCGGCGACCGGACGGCTCCGGGCGGCCGTGCGGCGCTCCAGGGTGCTGGAGACGACGGCGAGGCCCAGGGCGGAGGCGGCGAGGACCGCGCCGACCCAGTTGGGAGCGGTGTAGCCGAGACCGGCAGCGATGACGACGCCGCCGAGCCATGCCGACAGTGCGTTGCCGAGGTTGAAGGCGCCGATGTTCACGGCGGAGGCGAGGGTCGGGGCGCCCGCCGCCTGGTCGAGCACCCTCTTCTGCAGCGGGGGCACGGTCGCGAAGCCCAGGCCACCGATCAGCACGATGGTGACGGCTGCCGCGATCTTGTTGTGCGCGGTCAGGGTGAACAGCGACAGGACCACGGCGAGCGAGCCCAGCGACACGTACAGCAGGGGCATCAGGTGGCGGTCGGCGAATTTGCCGCCGAGCAGGTTGCCGCCGACCATGCCGAGCCCGAAGAGGACCAGCAGCCAGGTGATCGAGGAAGCCGAGTAGCCGGCGATCTCGGTCATCATCGGTGTGATGTACGTGATCGCGGCGAAGACTCCGCCGAAGCCCAGCACCGTCATCGCCATGGCGAGCAGGACCTGCACATTGCGGAACGCGGCCAGCTCGTGGCGGAGCCGGACGCCTTCGGCGCGGGGCTGGTCGGGGACGAGCCGGGCCACTCCGAGAAGGCCGATGACACCGAGACCGGCGACAGCGAAGAACGTGGCACGCCAGCCGACGCTCTGCCCGATGTAGGTGCCGAGCGGGACACCGACGACGTTGGCGACGGTGAGGCCGGTGAACATCATGGCGATCGCACCGGCCTTCTTGTGCGGAGCGACCAGATCGGCCGCCACGACCGATCCGATGCCGAAGAACGCACCGTGGGCGAGGGAGGCGATGACCCGGCCGGCGAGCATCACCTCGAAGACGGGTGCGGTCGCGGACACCACGTTGCCGATGACGAACAGCCCCATGAGGATCATCAGCATGCGTTTGCGGGTGACCCTGGTGCCGAGAACGGTCATCAGCGGGGCACCGAGGACGACACCGAGCGCATAGCCCGTGACGAGGAATCCGGCGGCCGGGATCGAGACCTGGAAGTCCGCGGCCACCTCGGGAAGCAGCCCCATGATCACGAACTCGGTGGTCCCGATACCGAATGCCCCGATGGCGAGGGCGAGGAGCGCGAGCGGCATGGGTTACACCTTCCCTAAAGGTTGCGTCTGCGCCTTACGAGCGTCGACAATAGTTGCAGACGCAGGTTAATTGCAAGCGCGGGCTATTGCGCACGTCGCCTATCCTGTACGTAAGCGGCGCCGGCACGGAGGAGAGACACCCATGACAGCGACGGACCCCGCACTGACCTCCCTCTCCCAGGGCTGGTGCGCGCTCTCCCTGCTCCACGGGAAGATCGAGGCCCATATCGAGCGTGCGCTGCAGAGCCGGCACGACCTCAGCGTGAGGGAGTACTCACTGCTGGACGTGCTGAGCCGGCAGCACAGCGGACCGGGCGGACATCTGCAGATGAAGCAGGTGGCCGACGCCGTCGTACTCAGCCAGAGCGCCACCACCCGCCTGGTCACCCGACTCGAGGACCGCGGTCTCCTGACCCGGTATCTCTGCGACACCGACCGCAGGGGCATCTACACCGATGTCACCGAGTCCGGTCTCGCACTGCTCGCCGAGGCCAGGCCGACCAATGACACCGCCCTGCGCGCCGCACTCGACGAGGCTGCCAAGAACCCCGAGCTGGTCCCGCTGGTGCGGGCGGTCGAGGAGCTGAAGGTCCCCGTATAGCCCGATTGCCGCCGCGTGGCCCGAGGCGGCTGCGTAGGCTGCTGATCATGAGCGATCTGGACATACGTGCCGCGGGCGTCGACGACCTCTCCGAGATCGTGGCCATGCTCGCCGACGATCCGCTGGGTGCCGGGCGCGAGTCGCCGGACGACCTCACGCCGTACCGGGCGGCTTTCCAGCGGCTGGCCGGGGACCCGAACCAACACCTGATGGTGGCCGTGCGCGCGGACCGGATCGTCGGCACACTCCAGCTGACGGTGATCCCGGGCCTCTCCCGACGCGGCTCGACGCGCTCGGTGATCGAGGGCGTCCGTGTCCACAAGGACGAACGCGGCAGCGGACTCGGCACCCGGCTGATCCAGTGGGCGGTGGACGAATCCCGGCGCCAGGAATGCCAGTTGGTCCAGCTGACCTCAGACGCGACCCGGACCGACGCACACCGCTTCTACGAACGGCTCGGCTTCGTCGCCGGCCATGTGGGCTTCAAGCTCGCTCTCTGACCGCAGACCTGCATCCGAGGAGTCCACGGTGCACCACATCAGCGACGAGCAACGCCGCATCAGGCTCGCCGGACGCCATCTCCTGGCACCCGCCCTGCGGGCCGAGTCCCCGGTGGCCGTGGCGGACGCCCTCGTCGCTCTGCACGCCACCGACGCGGCCACCGTCTTCCTGTCCGTCTGCGCCCGGCTCCGCACACCGAACGTCACCGCGGTGGAGAAGTCCCTGTACGAGGACGTCTCACTGGTCCGGCTGCTCTCCATGCGCAACACCCTCTTCGCTGTGCCGGAAGCGCTGGCCCCCCAGATCGAGGCGTCGAATGCCCGCGCGGTGGCTGCCAAGGAGCGCCGAACCTTCCTGAAGCACCTGGCCGAGGACGCACAGGAGCTGGACGAACGCTGGCTGGACGACACGGAGAAGGCCACCCTGACGGCCCTGGCCGCCCGCGGGACAGCCACCGGCAGCGAACTCTCCGCCGCGGTACCCGCCCTGCGTACGAAATTCACGGTCTTCCCCGGCAAGAAGTACGAGGCGGTGCAGGGGGTGGCCTCCCGGGTCATCCGCATACTGGCCGCCGAAGGCCGGATCCGCCGGGACCGGCCCCGGGGCTCCTGGACGTCCAGCCAGTTCCGCTGGACGGCTGCCGAACCCCGGCCGGTGCTCGCAGCCGCCGGGGCACAGGCGGAATTGGCCCTGCGCTGGCTCCGCTCATACGGCCCCGCGTCCGAGGCCGACCTCAAGTGGTGGACGGGCTGGGGGCTCGGGCAGGTCCGCAAGGCCCTGGCAGCCGTCGGAGCCGAGGAGGTGCGGCTCGACGGCGGCGCCACCGCCTGGGTCGCACCGGGAGACACCGAGCCCGAACCGGCGCCGGAGCCCTGGGCGGCTCTGCTGCCCGCGCTCGACCCGAGCGCGATGGGCTGGGCCGACCGCGGTTTCCACCTCACTGCCGAACACCGGGCAGCCCTCTTCGACCGCTCCGGCAACATCGGCCCCACCGTGTGGTGGAACGGCCGCATCGTCGGCGGTTGGGCACAGCACGCCAACGGCGAACCGGTCTGGCGACTCCTGACCGACACCGGCCGGGATGCCACCGCCGCGATCGAGGAGGAGGCATCCCGGCTGGCGGGCTGGGTGGGGGACGCGCGGATCACACCACGCTTCCGCACCCCGCTGGAAAGAGAGTTGACGGCCTGACCGCTCGGCCGTCGTGTTTCACGTGAAACACGACGCTCAACCTTCCAGTCCACGCCACCCGTTCTCGTCCACCCCGCCCGGAACGGCCGCTGCGGGATCGTACGGTTCGCGCGTGAAGACGAACGAACCCAGGTCCAGGTGGTTCACGCTGCCGTCGTCGTTCCGGACGATCCGCAGCGTCTCCCCCGTGTAATAGCCGTCCAGCCCGATCCAGGTGCCGTCCGGCCGGGCGGTGAACCGAGCACTACGGCCATCACCGCGCAGGCCGCGGAGTTCCACCCCGCGATCGGGGTTCAGGCGCAGGATGTAGGTACGCGTGCCCCAGTACCAGGGGCCGGTGAGCGCGAGAAGTTCCGCGTCCACCTCGGGCAGCGGGCGCCACGGCTCCGGGATGCGGGGCTCAGCCTCGGCGACGATGTCCACGAGCTCAGCGGCCACCTCGCCGGGCGGCGGCCCCGAGGTGACGTTGGCGAACACGACCGCGGCCACATCCTCCTCGGCACAGAACCACAGGGCGGCCAGAAAACCAGGAAGCGACCCGGTGTGCCCGACGAGCGTGCGGCCCTTCCTCCGGATCACCTGCAGCCCCAGGCCGTAGTTCCCTTCCCAGTCCCCCGGCTCGGGCGGCGCGGACGGCTCCTTCATCTCCTCCACGGAAGCCGCGCAGAGCACCCGGTCGTCTCCCTCGGCCAGGAAGGCGGCGAACCGGAGGAGGTCGGCGGTGGTGGACCAGAGCTGACCGGCCGGCGCCATCAGTCCGAGGTCCTCGGCCGGCTCGGGCAGCATGACATCCGCCCACGGATGGACAGCCCAGCCACCGGCATGCGGCGCCTCCGCCTCCGGACCCGTACGGTGCATGCCCAGCGGCTCCAGGACCTCACGCCGCAGAACCTGCGCCCAGGGCGCTCCGCGCATGGCTTCGATCAGCGCTCCGAGCACCGTGTAGCCCGGGTTGGAGTAGTGGTGACGACGGCCGGGAGCGTGCATCCGGGTCTGCTCACCGAGCACATCGGCGAGCTCGGGCCGCAGGCTGCCCGGCGTCCGTTCCCACCAGGGAGCGGGCGACTCCGCGCCGAGCCCCGCACTGTGGCCCAGCAGCTGATGGATGGTGGCCTCACCCGCCCCCGTTCCGGGCAGGTGCTTCTCCAGCGGATCGGCCAGATCCAACAGGCCCTCGTCACGCAGCCGCAGGACCAGCACCGCGGTGAACGTCTTGGTGAGGGACCCGATTCTGAACTGTGTGTCGGCATCCGGTGCATGGCCGTCGACGCAGGTGCGCGAGCCGTTCCAGACGGTCTGCCCCTGGCGCTGCACCGCGGCGGCCAGGGAGGGTGAGCGGCCTTCGGCCTGGGCGGTGGCGATGCGGTGCAGCAGAGCGCGCCGCGTACCCGGAAGCAACTGTTCAGCAGGAATAGTCATCGTCAACAACTACCGTCCCGAACCGTCCGGGGCGACCTCATTTCCCGGCCCGCACGAGGGACGGGCCCTCATATAGGGAATGCCCCTCATCGAAACGGGGGGAGCTACCCCAATACACCGCATGTGCCGGGCATCGAAGCAGCACAGGTCCACTGCGGTGTGCGAGCCCACCGGAGCGTGTACCGCACGGTCGACACCGTGGGCCGGCCCACCACGGCCAGCGAACTGGTCGCGAGACCCAGCAACGGCAGAATCGGTCGTCGGGTCGTGTCCTGGTTGCACGGCACCGAGGTGCACCGGAAGGAGGTGGCCTCGGTTCCGCCGACGGTGAAGCCCGGCCCGGCCGGGCTCGACGCTCACTACGGTCCGGTCTCATGACGACGGTTACGACGCGCACGGTGGAATACCCGGCCGACGGCCTGACGATGATCGGGCACCTCGCGCTCCCGGCCGGTGCCGGCCGCCGGCCCGCGGTCCTGGTCGGACCCGAGGGGCCGGGGCTGAACGACTTCCAGCGCCGCCGGGCCGACGCACTGGCCGAGCTGGGTTACGTGGCGCTGGCCTTCGACATCAACGGCGGGCGCTGGTTCACCGACCCCGAGGAGATGCTGGCCCGTTGCATGCCGTTGCTCGCCGACCCCGACCGGATGCGGGGCATCGGTCACGCGGCGCTCGATGTGCTGCGCGCCGAACCGCGGACCGACCCCGACCGGATCGCCGCCGTCGGCTACGGCACCGGGGGCGCAATCGTGCTGGAACTCGGGCGCGACGGCGTCGACCTGCGGGCGATCGGAACGGTCAACGCCCTGACCACAGGCCGACCGGGCGAGGCGGCGCGCATTCGCTGCCCGGTGTGGGCCGGTGTCGGGTCGGAAGACCCCATCATGCCGCCCGCGCAGCAGGACGCGTTCACCGCCGAGATGCAGGACGCGGGCGTCGACTGGCGCCTCGTGGTCTACGGCGGAGCCCTTCACGCCTTCCACCATCCGCCGGTCGACCACACCGTGCGCCCCGGTGTCGGCTACCACCCGCGGCACGCGCAGCGAGCCTGGCGTGACGTCGTCGGCCTGCTCGCCGAGTGCCTGCCCGTCACGGAGCCGTCCCGGCATCAGCTCTGAGAGTCCGGGACGGCAGGTGAGGTCCGACAGCTGCAGGGTCTCGCGGTCGGTGTCGGAGACCGCCCTCGTGGCCGGCTCCCGGGCCCCTGCCGGACGGGCGGATCAGCGCAGTCCGGCGAAGAGATCGTTCTCGGGTACGGCCGCGCCGGTGGCGTCCTTGACGCGTACGAAGGTCTCCAGACCCATGAACTCGCCGAACCTCTCCTTGCCCATCTTGAGGAAGAAGATGTTCTCGCCCTGACTGGCGTGCGCGGCCAGCGCATCGAACTTCTGGCCGCTGAACGCGGTGGTGTCCACCCACGTGGTGATCTCATCGTCGGGAAGGCCGATCTCGGCCATCGCGGCTGCCTCGGCCGGATCCGGCTCCGGCATGTCCTCCTGGAACTCGCGCATGGTCTCCCCGAACCGCTGCATCCTCGAGCGGGGCATCGTCGTCCAGTACACCTTCGGTGTCAGACCGGTCATCTCCAGCGCCGCCATCGTGATGCGGTTGGCCTGGATGTGGTCGGGGTGGCCGTAGAAGCCGTTCTCGTCATAGGTGACGACCACATCGGGCCGGTAGTGCCGCATGAGTTCCGCAAGCCGGGCGGCGCCTTCCTCCACGGGGGTCTGCCAGAAGGATCCGGGGGCGTCGTTGCTCGGCCAGCCCATCATCCCGGAGTCGGCATAGTCCAGCATCTCCAGATCGCTGACCTTCAGGACGTCACAGCTCGCCTCGAGTTCCTGACGGCGCATCGAGGCGACGGCCGCGGGATCGTGCCCGGGATCGCCCGGCTTGACGCCCCCCTTTCCGTCACCGCAACCGCCGTCGGTACACGTCACGAGAACCGTGCGGATGCCTTCCGCCGCGTACCGCGCGAGGATCCCTCCGGTTCCGGTGGCCTCGTCGTCGGGGTGGGCGTGCACTGCCATGAGCGTCAAGGGCCGGTCAGTCATGAAACAGTCCTCCTGCAAACAAATAATGTCGTGGTCCGAGTGCACGGCGGGCGTACCGCGATCCTGCGGCCCGGGTCCTGGTGGGGCGGACGACCTTGCGGTCTCCGCGTTCCCCGCCCGTGCGGCGCCGGTCTCTCGGTCGATGCAACCGTGCCGACCGGACCGCTGTTCCCGGCGGGGCCGCTCAGCCTTCCAGGCGGCGGCGTTTCAACGCGAGAGGCACCATCGCGACCCGCACCTCTCAGCGCCACGTCGAATCCGCCTCCAGCCGGCATCAGCGGCGCGACGGCACGGAGGTCAGCGCGCTCGAAGGAATCAGCAACGTGCACAAGCGCCAGCAGCCGAAAGGCCGCGCCCCCGTCCACCAGCCCCTCCCGGAGACCGCCGCCCCCACCGCGGCATGGTTCCAGTCAGATGCGGTAAGTCCGGCTTGAAGGAGGGGCGTTGGCCCGCCAATCGGGCGCGACTCCTGATGATCTTCCAGTTCTCTACGGCCGCGGTCAAAGAGAAACGGACACGCGAAACGCGAACCTGCACAAGCTCCGATCAGGTCTGCGCCATGTCCACGAAGCGCGAGTAGTGCCCCTGGAAGGCGACGGTGATCGTCGCCGTCGGGCCGTTACGGTGCTTGGCCACGATCAGGTCCGCCTCGCCCGCCCGCGGTGACTCCTTCTCATAGGCGTCCTCACGGTGCAGCAGGATCACCATGTCGGCGTCCTGCTCGATGGAACCGGACTCTCGAAGGTCGGAGACCATCGGCTTCTTGTCCGTCCGCTGCTCGGGGCCACGGTTCAGCTGGGAGAGCGCGATGACCGGCAGTTGCAGTTCCTTGGCCAGCAGCTTGAGGTTTCGGGACATGTCCGAGACCTCCTGCTGTCGGCTCTCGGCACGCTTCGAGCCACCGGACTGCATCAGCTGCAGATAGTCGATGACCACCAGTTTGAGATCGTTGCGCTGCTTCAGGCGACGGCACTTCGCCCGGATCTCCATCATGGAGAGGTTCGGGGAGTCGTCGATATAGAGCGGGGCGGCGGAGACATCCGGCATCCGTCGCGCCAGCCGCGTCCAGTCCTCGTCGGTCATGGTGCCGGAGCGCATGTGGTGGAGCGCCACCCGCGCCTCGGCGGACAGCAGGCGCATCGCGATCTCGTTCCGCCCCATTTCCAGGGAGAAGATCACGCTGGGCAGGTTGCTCTTGATCGAACAGGCCCGCGCGAAGTCCAGGGCGAGTGTGGACTTACCCATGGCGGGACGGGCCGCGATGACGACCATCTGGCCCGGGTGGAGGCCGTTGGTCAGGGCGTCGAGGTCGGTGAAGCCGGTCGGCACACCGGTCATCTCGCCGCTGCGTGAACCGATCGCCTCGATCTCGTCGAGCGCGCCCTCCATGATGTCTCCGAGCGGCAGGTAGTCCTCACTGGTCCGCTGCTCGGTGACGGCGTAGATCTCGGCCTGTGCGGAGTTGACGATGTCGTCGACATCGCCGTCGGCCGCGTATCCCATCTGCGTGATCTTCGTGCCGGCCTCGACGAGACGCCGGAGCACCGCACGCTCATGAACGATCTCCGCGTAGTACGAAGCGTTGGCCGCGGTCGGCACCGACTGGACCAGGGTGTGCAGATACGGGGCTCCGCCCACCTTGGTGATCTCGCCGCGCTTGACGAGTTCGGCCGCCACCGTGATCGGGTCGGCCGGCTCGCCCTTGGCATAGAGGTCGAGGATCGCCTGGAAGACGGTCTCGTGGGCGGGGCGGTAGAAATCGTGGCCCTTGATGATCTCCACTACGTCGGCGATGGCGTCCTTGGACAGGAGCATGCCACCGAGGACGGACTGTTCCGCGTCGAGGTCCTGGGGCGGCACCCGCTCGAACCCCGGGGAGCCGCCTTCCCAGCCGTTGCTTTCCCGGCCGCGGTCGTGCTGCTCGCCGCGGTCCCGGCCCTCGCCCCGGCGCTGGCGGGAAACAGGCAGCCGGTCACTGGGACCGGTGTCGGCCCAGGGGTCGTCCAAAGGCTCGGGAATACTCATCCGGCCACCTCCTCCCGTCCGCTCCGCGGACCTAGCCGTGCCACTCTTTCTTACGGCACGGCACCGACAAACAAGACGCCCGACTCCGGTTGCGGTGTGTCGGGTTCTGCCGGTTTCCAGGGCCGAAACGGGGTGGGGGCGCCGCACCACGGTAGGCCTCCCGGCACCGTCAGCCAATCTGGTTATCCACAGGGCATGTGGACGACGGACCAGATGCTGTGGAGAACCATGCAGAACCTGTGCACGGACCGGGGGACAGCACTGTGGACAAACTCATAGCACCCTCACCATCACCACCCTGACCTGCACGTTCCCCATCCACTGGCTGTGGGGGAGAAAAACTTTCCGAGTCGGTGCAAGATCATGGCAACCCACGCGCAGCAGAACACCGAACCCCAACAAATGTAAGGATCAATAGGGGATTGCATCTGTTACCTGTGGAAGATTAGATTGGCCCCTATGACCCAGGCACCGGCGAGCCCGCCACCCAGTCGCCGTCGGCACGACCGCGAGATCATCGCACTCGCGGTTCCCGCCTTCGGCGCACTCGTGGCCGAGCCTCTTTTCGTCATGGTCGACAGCGCCATCGTCGGCCATCTCGGGACCCCTCAACTGGCCGGCCTGGCCGTTGCCGCGGCCCTCCTGACGACCGCCGTGAGTATCTTCGTCTTCCTTGCCTACGCCACCACAGCAGCAGTCGCCCGACGGGTCGGCGCCGGGGACCTGAGCTCTGCGATCCGTCAGGGCATGGATGGCATCTGGCTGGCCATACTGCTCGGCCTCGCGGTCATCGCTCTGACGCTCCCCCTGGCACCCTGGCTCGTGGAGGTCTTCGGCGCCTCCCACACCGCGGCCCCCTACGCCACCACCTATCTGCGGATCTCCAGCCTCGGCATCCCCGCCATGCTCGTGGTGATGGCCGCGACCGGCGTGCTCCGGGGCCTGCAGAACACCCGCACCCCGCTCTATGTCGCCATCGGCGGCTTCGCAGCCAACGGGGCCCTCAACGTGGGCCTCGTCTACGGCGCCGGACTCGGCATCGCCGGATCGGCCTGGGGCACGGTGATCGCCCAGATCTCGATGGCGGTCGCCTATCTCGTCGTGGTGGTCCGAGGCGCCCGGCGGCACGGCGCCTCCTTGCGCCCCGACGCCGCAGGCATCCGGGCCAGCGCCCAGGCAGGCGTGCCCCTCCTGGTCCGTACGCTGTCGCTCCGTGCCGTTCTGCTCATCGCCACCGCCGTCGCCGCCCGGCTGGGCGACACCGACCTAGCCGCGCACCAGATCATTCTCTCGCTCTGGAGCCTGATGGCCTTCGCGCTGGACGCCATCGCCATCGCCGGGCAGGCCATCATCGGCCGGTACCTGGGGGCCGATGACACACAGGGCGCGCGTGAGGCCTGCCGCCGCATGGTGCAGTGGGGCGTCGCCTCCGGCGTGGTGTTCGGAGTACTGATCGTTCTCGCCCGCCCTCTGTTCGTGCCGTTGTTCACCAGCGACCAGTCCGTCCGGGACACCCTCTTCCCCGCATTGCTGGTGGTGGCCCTGACCCAGCCGATCTCCGGGATCGTCTTCGTCCTGGACGGCGTACTGATGGGCGCCGGGGACGGTCCGTATCTGGCCTGGGCCATGCTCGTCACCCTGGCCGTCTTCGCCCCGGTGGCCCTGCTCGTTCCCACCCTCGGTGGCGGGCTGACGGTGCTGTGGTGCGCGATGGCCCTGATGATGGCCGTTCGCATGGCGACGCTCTGGCTCCGCACCCGCTCGGGCAAGTGGCTGGTCACCGGCGCCGCTCGCTGAGCCACTGGATCCCTGCCTGTTTCACGTGAAACAGGCAGGGATCCAGCACGCTCCCGAAGCCGGAAACGGCGAAGGGCCGCACCCCAAGAGGTGCGGCCCTTCACTGTTCTGCTGAGATGCGGCCTGGTCAGGCAGCAACAACCTCGACGCCGAGCTTCGCAGCGACCTCGGGGTGCAGACGCACGGACACCTGGTGTCCGCCGAGCGTCTTGATCGGCGAACCGAGCTCGACGCGGCGCTTGTCGACGTCCGGACCACCGGCAGCCTTGATCGCCGAGGCGATGTCGGCCGGGGTGACGGAGCCGAAGAGGCGGCCGGCGTCGCCGGAGCGAACAGCCAGACGGACCTTCACGGCCTCAAGCTTGGACTTGATCTCGTTGGCCTGCTCGATCGTGGCGATCTCGTGGATCTTGCGGGCGCGGCGGATCTGCGCCACGTCCTTCTCGCCACCCTTGGTCCAGCGAATGGCAAAGCCACGCGGAACCAGGTAGTTACGGGCGTACCCGTCCTTGACGTCAACGACGTCGCCGGCAGCACCGAGGCCAGTGACCTCGTGGGTGAGGATGATCTTCATGATTCGGTCACCCTTCCCTTATCGCGCGGTGGACGTGTAGGGCAGCAGCGCCATCTCACGGCTGTTCTTGACAGCCGTGGCGACGTCACGCTGGTGCTGCGTGCAGTTGCCGGTGACGCGGCGGGCACGGATCTTGCCACGGTCGGAAATGAACTTCCGCAGCATGTTCGTGTCCTTGTAGTCCACGTACTGGGTCTTGTCCTTGCAGAACGCGCAGACCTTTTTCTTAGGCTTGCGCACAGGCGGCTTCGCCATGGTGTTTCTCCTGTGTGATCAAGAAGTGGGGGTGCGAGCTGCCCTTAGAAGGGCGGCTCGTCCGAGTAGCCGCCGCCAGATCCAGATGCACCAGAGCCGCTGGAACCGCCGGAGCTTCCGCCCCAGCCGCCCCCGCCGCTCTGCTGGCCCCCGCCCTGCTGGCCGCCGGCCGGCGCGCTCGTGGCCCACGGGTCGTCGGCGGGAGCACCGCCACCGCCCTGCTGGCCACCAGCACCGGGACCGCCGCCCCAGTTACCGCCACCCTGCTGACCGCCGCCGTATCCACCCTGGCCCTGGCCGCCCTGGGCACCGCGACCTGTGGTCTTGGTGACCTTGGCGGTGGCGTTCTTGAGACTGGGGCCGACTTCCTCGACATCCAGCTCATAGACCGTGCGCTTGACGCCCTCGCGGTCTTCGTACGACCGCTGCTTCAGCCGGCCCTGCACGACAACGCGCATGCCTCGCGTGAGCGACTCGGCGACGTTCTCCGCCGCCTGCCGCCAGACCGAGCAGGTGAGGAACAGGCCTTCGCCGTCCTTCCACTCATTGGTCTGCCGGTCGAAGATGCGGGGAGTGGACGCGACGCGGAACTTCGCGACCGCCGCACCGGACGGGGTGAAGCGCAGCTCGGGGTCGTCGACGAGATTGCCGACGACCGTGATGACGGTCTCGCCTGCCATGGGTGAACCTCTCGGCGGGGATTGCTTCTGGCTGCTTGCTGCTACTCGAACCCGATGACCACTGAGCTAGAAGCTCAGTGGATCTCGGGACGGAGGACCTTGGTCCGGAGGACCGACTCGTTCAGGTTCATCTGGCGGTCGAGCTCCTTGACGACCGCAGGCTCGGCCTGCAGGTCGATGACCGAGTAGATGCCCTCGGGCTTCTTCTTGATCTCGTAAGCGAGACGACGACGGCCCCAGGTGTCGACCTTCTCAACCTTTCCTTCGCCCTCACGGACGACGGAGAGGAAGTTCTCGATCAGCGGGGAGACTGCTCGCTCCTCGAGATCGGGGTCGAGGATGACCATCACCTCGTAGTGACGCATGTGGAACCCACCTCCTTTGGACTCAGCGGCCACGGTCGTTCCGTGGCAGGAGGGTCGTGATGCGTAAGCAACAGTGTCTCCGAGTAAAACAGCCGCCACTGACAACGCCCTCCGTCGAGAAGGGGCCGACCTGTGGTGGCCTGGGCAGACACCGGTGCAGACCGTACAGAGTACCTGTAGGGAGGCTTCCGGTTGAAATCCGGTGGTCAGGAGACGCAATCTGTACACATCGGGTGTGAGCGGCGCCACGACGCGCCGCCTTTCGGCCAGGAGGTACTCCATGGCACACGCAGTGCGATCCCGCCCTTCCGTTTCACTCCTCGCCACGGACGGCAGGGCCCATCCACTCCAGGACGCCCTGATGCTGGTGACGCTGGGTCTCGGCATCCTCGCGTTCGTGACAGCGATGTTCCACAGCCTGCATCTGATCAGCTCGTGGGCCGGGCTCGTCGGAATTCTCACAGGTGCGTACGGGCAGTACATCTCCGTGACGACGCGGGAGAGGTTCCTGCTGATCCTCGGTATCGGAGCCTCCGCCGTCGGGTTCTTCCTCGGCATGGCCCACGGTGGCCTCTTCGGCGGCGTGGTGGGCTGAGCGGGCCGGGATCAGCGGTCCCGGCACGGGCTCGGGACGGCGTCGCAGTCCGGCGCCGTCCCCTGCCCCACCGGCCGGAACCGTCCCGGTACGACAGGGCCAGACCGCGCGCTTCCCGGTCACAGTAGGCTTCGGCGCGAGAGCCGGAGCCCCTGACCGATGGGGACACACCTGCCGAGGAGCGCCCCGCATGAGCCTGACCCTGAGGACCATCAGCCGTGAGCAGCATCTGGCGTACATCCAGAGTCTGCCCGCGGCGAGTCACATGCAGGTCCCGGCATGGGCGGATGTGAAGGCCGAGTGGCGCTCGGAGAGCCTGGGCTGGTTCGACAAGAGCGGCGAGCTCGTCGGCGCCGGCCTGGTGCTCTACAGGCAGCTGCCCAAGATCAAGCGGTACCTCGCTTATCTGCCCGAGGGGCCGGTCATCAACTGGTACGCCCCGAACCTGGCCGACTGGCTGCAGCCGATGCTGACGCATCTCAAGCAGCAGGGCGCCTTCTCGGTGAAGATGGGCCCGCCGGTCGTCATCCGCCGCTGGGACGCCCACGCGATCAAGGCCGGTATCCAGGACCCCGACGTGAAGCGCCTGCGCGATGTCGAGGCCACCCATATCGAGCCCCGTGCCTTCGAAGTCGCGGACCGGCTGCGGAAGATGGGGTGGCAGCAGGGCGAGGACGGCGGCGCCGGATTCGGTGACGTACAGCCCCGCTACATCTTCCAGGTGCCGCTGGCGAACCGCTCGCTCGAAGACGTCCACAAGGGCTTCAACCAGCTCTGGCGGCGCAACATCAAGAAGGCCGAGAAGGCCGGTGTCGAGGTCGTCCAGGGCAGCTATGCCGAGCTCGCCGAGTGGCAGCGGCTGTACGAGATCACGGCCGAGCGAGACCACTTCCGGCCGCGCCCGCTCGGCTACTTCCAGCGCATGTGGACGGCCCTCAACAACGAGGACCCCAACCGGATGCGGCTCTACTTCGCCCGCCACGAGGGCGAGAACGTCGCGGCCGCGACCATGCTGATCGTCGGCGGTCACGTCTGGTACTCCTACGGCGCATCGGCCAACCACAAGCGCGAGGTCCGGCCCTCGAACGCGATGCAGTGGCGGATGCTCCGTGACTCGTACGCCATGGGCGCCACCGTCTACGACCTGCGCGGCATCTCCGACTCCCTGGACGAGACCGACCACCTCTTCGGTCTGATCCAGTTCAAGGTGGGTACCGGTGGGCAGGCGGCGGAATACCTCGGTGAGTGGGACTTCCCGCTCAACAAGCTGCTGCACAAGGCGCTCGACATCTACATGTCCCGCCGCTGATCCGCGACAGAGGGATCCGCGGCACAGGGATCCGTGACACAGGGATCCTTGGCACAAGGCTGACGAAACCGGCTTCATTCGTTTCAATGGGCTCTTCAAGAAGCTCTTCATACCTCTGATACACCGCAGCCACCAGAAAGGTTCCGGACCGGCCATGGCGCTCTCCCTGTACGTCGACACCGCGCGCTGGCGGGCGCACCAGAAATCCGTGCTCGATCAGTTCCCCGGCCTCGTACCGGTCTGCAAGGGCAACGGGTACGGCTTCGGCCACGAACGGCTGGCCGACGAGGCGATCCGCTTCGGCTCCGACACGCTCGCGGTCGGCACCACCTACGAAGCAGCCCGGATCAAGGACTGGTTCAGCGGCGATCTGCTGGTGCTCACACCGTTCCGGCGGGGTGAGGAGCCGGTGCCGCTGCCCGACCGGGTCGTCCGTTCCGTGTCGTCCGTGGACGGGGTGCACGCCCTGGTGGGCGCCCGCGTCGTCATCGAGTGCATGAGCTCGATGAGGCGGCACGGCGTCAAGGAGGAGGAGCTCGGGCAGCTGCACGCGGCCATCGAGGACGTACGGCTCGAAGGCTTCGCCCTGCACCTGCCGCTGGACCGCACCGACGGCTCGGACGCGGTCGAGGAGGTCATCGCCTGGATGGACCGGCTGCGGGCGGCCCGGCTGCCGCTGCACACGATGTTCGTCAGCCATCTCCGGGCCGAGGAGCTGGGCCGGCTTCAGCAGCAGTTCCCGCAGACCCGCTTCCGTGCCCGCATCGGGACCCGGCTCTGGCTCGGCGATCACGAGGCGACGCAGTACCGCGGTGCCGTGCTCGACGTCACGCGCGTCGTCAAGGGCGACCGGTTCGGCTACCGGCAGCAGAAGGCCGCCTCCGACGGCTGGCTGGTGGTCGTCGCGGGCGGTACGTCGCACGGGGTGGGCCTGGAGGCCCCGAAGGCGCTGCACGGCGTGATGCCGCGCGCCAAGGGCGTCGCCCGCGCGGGCCTGGCCACCGTCAACCGCAATCTGTCGCCGTTCGTCTGGGCCGGCAAGCAGCGCTGGTTCGCCGAGCCGCCGCACATGCAGGTGTCGATCCTGTTCGTGCCCTCGGACGCCGAGGAGCCGAGGGTCGGCGACGAGCTGGTGGCCCACCTGCGCCACACCACCACGCAGTTCGACCGTCTCGTCGACCACTGACGCACGCCGGGGCCGCCGCAGCGGCGGCCGGCCCCGGCGCCTTGCCCGTCCCGTTGCTCAGTCGGCGGCCGGCGTGCCCCGGGTGCCCCACTCCACGCGCGGTCCCTCGACCGTGAACGCGGCATGGTGCGGCGGCTGCGCGGCCGCGCGGCCCAGCACGAAGACGTCCTGCGCCCCGTCGAGGACCCCGCCCGACGGATCATCCGATCCGTCGCGCCGCACACCGTCCCGCTCCGGCATCAGAATGTCGCGCACGACCACGGCGCAGAGGTACAGCGTGCCCAGCAGATGCAGGGCGATGGCCAGCTGATAGCCCTCCGTCGGCAGCCCCTGGTGCTTGTCGCCGCTCGTCGTGTAGGCGAGGTACATCCAGATGCCCAGGAAGTACATGACCTCGCACGCCTGCCAGATCAGGAAGTCCCGCCAGCGCGGCCGGGCCAGCGCGGCGAGGGGGATCAGCCACAGCACGTACTGCGGTGAATAGACCTTGTTGACGAGGATGAACACCGCGACGACGAGGAACGCGAGCTGCGCGAACCGGGGCCTGCGCGGCGCTGTCAGCGTCAGCGCGCCGATGGCGGCGCACAGCGCGACCGTCGCCAGGGTCGAGACGGTGTTGACCGTGCTGACGTCGATGGCGTCGCCCGTGCGCTGTGTGATGATCAGCCAGAAGGAGCCGAAGTCGATCGAGCGCTCCTCGCTGAAGGTGTAGAACTTCTTCCACCCCTCGGGCGCGAACACCATCACCGGCAGGTTGACCACCAGCCAGGATGCCGCCGCGCCGAGCGTCGCCACCCAGAACGCCCGCCATTTCCCGGCCCGCCAGCACAGCACGAAGGCCGGGCCCAGCAGCAGCACGGGATACAGCTTGGCGGCCGTGGCCAGCCCGATGAGGATGCCGAACGCCAGCGGGCGGCTCCTGGACCACATGAGCATCGCCGCGGCCGTGAGGGCGACGGCCAGCAGGTCCCAGTTGATCGTGGCGGTGAGGGCGAAGGCGGGGGCCAGCGCCACCAGGAGGCCGTCCCAGGGGCGGCGCCGGTGGATGCGCGCGACACAGACGGCGATGATCGCGGTGCAGATCATCAGCATGCCCGCGTTGACCAGCCAGTACACCTGCTCCTGGTGCTGGATCGAACCACCCGGGGTCAGCCAGGCGGCGATCTGCATGAACACCCCCGTCAGCACGGGGTACTCCAGATACTGCATATCGCCGGGCAGCCGGTCGAAGTAGGGCACCAGGCCGTCGGAGAAACCGCGCCCGGCGTACAGATGCGGAATGTCCGAGTAGCAGGCGTGGGTGTACTGGGAGCCGGCGCCCTGGAACCAGGCCCAGTTGTAGCAGGGCAGCTTCTGCACCATGCCGAGCGCGAACATCCCCAGCGCCACCAGCGCGACGGCGCCCACGGGGGTGAGTGCGGTACTGCCGAGCCGCGACCAGCGGCCCGACCTCCCACCGATCAGCTCGCTGCCGGCCGCGGCGACCTCGTCCTCATGCGTGGGCCGTACGACGGACCGTTCCTGATGCACGCTCGTGTCCTCTGCACTTGGCATGCCGCACATCCTGCCGTACCGGACTGTGCGAACGTCGAGGGCCGCCGCACCCTGTGGTGCGGCGGCCCTCGACACGGCTCTCGGATGGCCTCACCCGGCCCGCAGGCCGGGTGAGGAGCGCTGCCTGCCGGGCGCTAACCGGGCGGGCCACCGAAGATGTCGCCGTTGCTGTTGCTGTTGCCTCCGTCGCTGGTGGGCGGGCTGGAGCCGCCGGGATCGCCGTTCCCCGCCGACGTCCCGTTCGAGGTGCCGGCCTCGGTGCCGCCGTTGTCCGCGCCGTTCGTGCCGCCATCGGCGCCGCCGTTGTCCCCTCCCTGTGACGTAGCGCCGCTGTCGTTCTGGCAGTTCCAGTCCCAGGTACCGCAGGTCTCGGACGGGTCGGGCGACGGCGAGGGCGGAGTACTCGGCTTGGGTGTTTTGGACGGCGACGGCGGCGGGCTCGGAGGGGGCGTGTAGCTCGGCGTCGGCTCGGGGCTGCTCGCGCCGCCCCCGTAGAGCGTCTCGCCGATCGGCTCCGCCTTCGGGAACTTCACGACCTTCTGGTTCTTCATCGCTTCGGCCATGTAGTCGTGCCAGATCTGGGCCGGGAACGAGGCACCGTGGATCTTCTTCTCACCGCCGGTCCCGTACATCTTCTCGAACTTGCGGTTCTTGTGCTTCTCGTTGTCATCCAGCCGGTACATGCTGATCGCGGTCGACAGCTGCGGGGTGTAGCCGACGAACCAGGCGGAGAGGTTGTCGTCCGTCGTACCCGTCTTGCCCGCCACATCACGGCCCGGGAGCTTCGCGGGCGTACCCGTGCCCTTCTCGACGACGTTCTTGAGCACGTCGGTCACGTTGTCGGCGACGTCATTGTCGAAGGCGCGCTTGGTGACCGTCTCGTGCTGGTACATCACCCTGCCGAGCTTCTTCACCTGGGTGACCGAGAACGGCTCGCGCTGCTGGCCGCTCGCCGCGAAGGTGGCGTACGCGCCGGCCATGCGAATCACACTGGGTGAGGACGTACCGATGGAGAACGACGGAACGGTGGAGTTCGCCATGTTGTTGTCGTCCTTCAGGCCGGCCGCCAGCGCCGCCTTCTTCACCTTGTCGGTGCCCACGTCCATGCCCAGCTGGACGTAGGGGGAGTTGGCGGACACCTCCATCGCCTTACGAAGGGTGACGTCGCCCTCGGAGTGGTGCCCATCGTTGGTCTGCAGCCACTCCTCGCCCTTCTCGTTGGTCCAGATCTCACCGTTGTACTTCTTGATCTTCAGCTTGTCGTCGCCGTTGTAGATGCTCATCGGCGAGACCTTCTCGCGTGCCGAGTCGCTCTGGTCCGCGCTGAGCTCGGGGTCCCGCCTCCCGTACTCCATGGCAGCGGCCAGCACGAAGGGCTTGAACGTCGAACCGACCGCGGCGCCCGTCGGGTCCGCGTTGTTGGTGTAGTGCTGGGTCGCGTCCTTGCCGCCGTAGATCGCCTTGATGGCGCCGGTCGCCGGATCGACCGACCCGCCACCGAACTGGACGTGCGTGTCCTCGTCGGGGCGCTTCTTGGGGTCGATCTTCTCGTCGTAGACCCTCTTGACCGCCGCGTTGAGCTGCTTGACCTTCTTCTTGTCGAAGGTCGTGTGGATCTCGTACCCGCCCAGGCGGAGCATTTCCTCGGTGACGCCATGGTCGTTGTTGTTGAGGAAGTACGACTTCGCGAGGTCGACCAGGTAGCCGGTCTGGCCGCCCAGCTGGGCGTCCTTCTTCGGCGGATCGGGCATCGGGAACTTCGTGTACTTGAGGCGGTCGGCCTTCGTCATCCGGCCGTCCTTCACCTCTTCGTCGAGGATCCACCGCCAACGCTTCTCCGCCCGGTCCCGGTTCTTGTCCGCGGTGGCTTCCTTCGCGTCGATCTCCGGGGCACCGGCCGGGTCGTAGTAGCTGGCGCCCTTGAGCAGGGTCGCCAGGAAGGCGCACTGGCTCGGGTTCAGATCCTTGGCGTCAATGCCGTAGTACGTACGGGCCGCTGCCTGGAGACCGGAGGCTCCCCGCCCGTAGTACGAGACGTTGAGGTACCCGGCCATGACCTCCTTCTTGTTACCCTGCTCGCCGACCTTCAGCGTGATGAAGAGCTCCTCGACCTTCCGGCTCAGGGTCTGTTCCTGGGAGAGCCGTGAGTTCTTCACATACTGCTGCGTGATGGTCGAGCCACCCTGCGTCTGGCCGCCCTTGGCCATGTTCCACAGGGCTCGGCCGATACCCATCGGGTCGATGCCCCTGTCGTGCTCGAAAGTCTTGTTCTCCGCCGAGATGACCGCGCTGCGCATCGCTTCGGGAATCTGCTCGTAGGCGATGACCTGACGGTTCGCCCCACCACCTGTCGCGACCATCTGGGTGCCGTCGGACCAGTAGTAGACGTTGTTCTCCGCCTTCGCGGCCTTGTTCACCTCGGGCATCGTCACCATCGCGTACGCAAGACTGGCAACGCCCATCAGAAGGCCGACGAAGCCGATGCACAGGCTGGAGACCAGCTTCCACGACGGCACCCAGCGCCGCGCGCCGTACTTGCCGGCGCGCGGGTAGTCGATGAAGCGCTTCTTGACCGGGCGCTGGTTTCCGCGCCCGCGGCCCCGCCCGGGGCCCTCCGCCCCGTCGTCACCACCGCCGCGGCGCCGCCCTCCGCCGTCGGAACCACCGCGGCCGCCGCCGCCGCGCTGGGCGGCTCGTCTCGCGGCGGCACGGCCGCCGTACGGGGCGTCCTCGCCGGACGGACCGGAAGGTGATTCTTCGGTGACGCCGTGTGACGGTGCCGCCCGGCGTCCTGAGGACTGCTGGGTGGCTCGTCTGGTCGCGGCGCGCCCGCCACCTTGCGGTTGGGGCGTTTTGCGACGGTGCTCGCTCATCGAACGACTACTCCTCGGGCAGGCGAGAACGCCTGGAAGCGGCAGTTGAGATCCGGTCCCCCCGAATTACGGACCATCCCTGCGACGGGCTCGTCCGCAGTGCATCCGGTCAGTCCGCGGAGACTGACGCGGTCGGGCGTCACACGGTTCCCGGTGGTCTGCATGCCGGACAGACTACGCACGGTCAAAACCCTTCCAGGACCGAACTTCACCTCAAATTACGCAAGTCGGTTCCTAAGAATTCGCGATGTGACGCCGTTCACTAAGGCCCCCCTTGCCCCAGCGGAGAGTCCGATCTATCGTGCTGATGTATCGAGTCGATACATCAGCTCGGTACATCGGCTCGGCATATCAGCTCGGCACAGGGACAGCGAGAGCACTCGGAGAAGGAGGAGGCGAGGTTGAGCAGACGCTCCGGCATCCTCGAGTTCGCTGTCCTCGGACTGCTCCGTGAGTCCCCGATGCACGGCTATGAGCTGCGCAAACGTCTCAACACATCACTGGGGATCTTCCGTGCCTTCAGCTACGGAACCCTCTATCCCTGCCTCAAGACGCTGGTCGCCAACGGCTGGTTGATCGAGGAGCCGGGAAACGCTCCGGCAGACCTTCCGCCCGGCTCCGGCCGCGCGGTGGCCCCTTCCTCTTCTCTGTCAGGGCGCCGCGCCAAGATCGTCTATCGATTGACGGCGGAAGGTAAGGAGCACTTCGAAGAGCTGCTCTCGCACACCGGCCCCGACTCCTGGGAGGACGAGCACTTCGCTGCTCGTTTCGCCTTCTTCGGACAGACGGAGCGCGAGGTGCGCATGCGGGTGCTGGAAGGCCGTCGCAGCCGACTGGAGGAGCGTCTCGAGAAGATGAGCGCCTCTCTGGCCCGCACTCGCGAGCGTCTCGACGACTACACACTTGAGCTTCAGCGACACGGCATGGAGTCCGTGGAGCGCGAAGTGCGCTGGCTGAACGAGCTCATCGAGAGCGAGCGGTCGGGACGGGATCAGCGACGATCCTCGCCCGAGGGCTCAGCTCAGCAGAACACCGCAGGAGAGCCGGACGGCCTGCCCCGGCGGGGTAACAACCCGCCGGATCCGTCCGGCGACACCGCCAAGTGAGATCCCCGCAGATCCGTGGGGGCCTCATCAGGAACATCCATTACACACAGGGAGCAACCGGAATGGGTTCGGTTCGCGTAGCCATCGTCGGCGTGGGCAACTGCGCCGCCTCGCTGGTCCAGGGCGTCGAGTACTACAAGGACGCCGATCCGGCCGGCAAGGTGCCCGGTCTGATGCACGTCCAGTTCGGCGAGTACCACGTACGGGACGTCGAGTTCGTCGCCGCCTTCGACGTCGACGCGAAGAAGGTCGGCCTCGACCTCTCGGACGCCATCGGCGCCAGCGAGAACAACACCATCAAGCTCTGCGACGTGCCGAACGCCGGACTGACCGTCCAGCGCGGCCACACCCACGACGGGCTCGGCAAGTACTACCGCGAGACCATCGAGGAGTCGGCCGAGGCCCCGGTCGACATCGTCCAGATCCTCAAGGACCGCAAGGTCGACGTGCTGGTCTGCTACCTGCCCGTCGGCTCCGAGGTCGCTGCGAAGTTCTACGCGCAGTGCGCCATCGACGCCAAGGTCGCGTTCGTCAACGCCCTCCCGGTCTTCATCGCCGGTACCAAGGAGTGGGCGGACAAGTTCACCGAGGCCGGTGTCCCGATCGTCGGCGACGACATCAAGTCGCAGGTCGGCGCCACCATCACGCACCGCGTGATGGCGAAGCTGTTCGAGGACCGGGGCGTTGTCCTGGACCGCACGATGCAGCTGAACGTCGGCGGCAACATGGACTTCAAGAACATGCTCGAGCGTGAGCGCCTTGAGTCCAAGAAGATCTCCAAGACGCAGGCCGTCACCTCGCAGATCCGTGACCGCGACCTCGGTGCGGACAACGTCCACATCGGCCCGTCGGACTACGTGGCCTGGCTGGACGACCGCAAGTGGGCGTACGTGCGCCTTGAGGGCCGCGCCTTCGGTGACGTTCCGCTGAACCTGGAGTACAAGCTCGAGGTCTGGGACTCCCCGAACTCGGCCGGTGTCATCATCGACGCCGTCCGCGCTGCGAAGATCGCCAAGGACCGCGGCATCGGCGGCCCGATCCTCTCCGCGTCCTCGTACTTCATGAAGTCCCCGCCGGTCCAGTACTTCGACGACGAGGCCCGCGAGAACGTCGAGAAGTTCATCAGGGGCGAGGTCTCCGACTGACGCCACCTGAATAGGGTCTCCGGTCCGGTTCCAAGCCGAATCCGGACGGACGGCCCCAGGCGCGTCGGCGCGGCACAGGCGAGGAGCGGCAACGCTCCTCGGCTCCCGCACCGTTGAGGGTCCCCGGGCAATCCGCCCGGGGACCCTCAACGTATGTGACCCTTGCTCCCATGCCCGTCGTGCGTGACCTGCGCGTTCTCCTGCGTCTCCGGAACTTCCGCCGCCTGCTGGCCGTGAGGGTGCTGTCCCAGTCGGCCGACGGCGTCTATCAGGTGGCCCTCGCTACGCACGTGGTCTTCTCCCCGGAGAAACAGACGTCGGCGGGCGCCATCGCCTCCGCGATGGCCGTACTCCTGCTGCCCTACTCGCTCATCGGCCCGTTCGCCGGAGTGCTCCTGGACCGCTGGCCCCGCCGCCAGGTCTTCCTCTACGGCAATCTGCTGCGCGCCGCGTTCGCGTGCTGCACCGCGCTCCTGATCCTCGGTTCCGCCCCCGACTGGCTCTTCTACGCCTCGGCTCTGTGTGTCACCGCGGTCAACCGCTTCGTCCTGGCCGGCCTCTCCGCTGCGCTTCCGCGTGTCGTCGACCAGGACCGGCTGGTGCTGGCCAACTCCCTCTCCCCGACCGCGGGCACACTCGCCGCGACGGCGGGCGGTGGCCTCGCCTTCGTCGTACGGCTGGCACTGTCGGACTCCGACGCGGCGGTGGTGCTGCTGGGGGCGGGGCTCTACTTCGCCTCGGCGGTGGCGTCCCTGACCCTTGCCGCCGGACTGCTCGGACCGGAGCGGAGCGGTGACCATCTCCGCCTGAGCGAGGCTCTGTCCACGACCGCCCGCGGGCTCGGCGACGGACTGCGGCATCTGGCCGAACGCAAGCACGCCGCACAGGCGCTGGCCGCCATAACGGTGATCCGCTTCTGTTACGGGGCGCTGACCGTGACGGTCCTGATGCTGTGCCGGTACGCCTGGGCCACCACGGAGTCCCACGGGCTGGCGCTGCTCGGGCTGGCGGTGGGCGTATCCGGTGCCGGGTTCTTCGCAGCGGCGGTGCTGTCTCCCTGGGCCGTGGCACGGCTCGGCCGGTTCCGCTGGATGATGGTGTGCGCGGCGGCGGCCGCTGTCCTCGTGCCGGCGCTGGGGCTGTGGTTCGCCCCCGCGCCGATGCTCGTCGCCGCGTTCGTGCTCGGACTCGTCACCCAGGGGGCGAAGATCGCGACGGACACGGTGGTGCAGACGTCCGTGGACGATGCCTTCCGCGGCCGGGTCTTCTCGCTCTACGACGTGCTGTTCAACGTGGCGTTCGTGGGCGCCGCCGCGGTCTCCGCCCTGATGCTGCCTCCTGACGGGAAGTCCGCCGCGGTGGTGATCGGAGTGGCCGCGCTCTACGCCTTGGTGGCCGTGGCCCTGTTCCGCCTCGCGCCGGTCAAGCCGGCGAGCTGACCCCCGGAACCGAAACCGGAACCAGTACCGGCCGAGGGTGCTGTTTCACGTGAAACAGCGCCCTCGGCGTGTGCGTTGCCGGTCATGTTTCACGTGAAACATGACCGGCAGCCCTCCCGGCCCGTACCGTCTTCGCGGGACTCAGCTCTGCGATTCCCACCACTTCTTGAGCTCCGCCACTGCCTCGTCGTGCTCCATCGGCCCGTTCTCCAGGCGCAGTTCCAGCAGGAACGCATACGCCTTGCCGATGACCGGGCCGGGTCCGACGCTCAGGATCTGCATGATCTCGTTTCCGTCCAGGTCCGGCCGGATCGCATCGAGCTCCTCCTTGTCCTGCAACTGAGCGATGCGCTCCTCCAGCGCGTCGTAGGTCCGCGAGAGGGCGGCGGCCTTGCGCTTATTGCGCGTGGTGCAGTCCGAGCGGGTGAGCTTGTGCAGCCGCTCCAGCAGAGGGCCGGCGTCACGCACATAGCGGCGGACCGCCGAGTCGGTCCACTCCCCATCGCCGTACCCGTGGAAGCGCAAGTGCAGCTCCACCAGCTTCGAGACGTCCTTGACCATGTCGTTGGAGTACTTGAGTTCGGCCATCCGCTTCTTGACCATCTTGGCGCCCACCACCTCGTGGTGATGGAACGAGACCCGGCCGTCCTTCTCGAAGCGCCGGGTCCTCGGCTTGCCGATGTCATGGAGGAGGGCGGCAAGACGCAGAACGAGGTCCGGGCCTTCCTCCTCCAGGTCGATCGCCTGCTCCAGAACGGTCAGAGAGTGCTCGTACACATCCTTGTGACGGTGATGCTCATCACTTTCGAGCCGGAGCGCGGGAAGCTCGGGAAGGACCTCCTGTGCCAGTCCGGTGTCGACAAGGAGCGCCAATCCCTTCCTGGGGTGCGAGGAGAGCAGGAGCTTGTTGAGCTCCTCACGGACCCGCTCGGCGGAGACGATTTCGATCCGGCCGGCCATTTCCGTCATCGCCGCGACGACCTCGGGGGCCACTTCGAAGTCCAGCTGAGCGGCGAAGCGCGCGGCGCGCAGCATCCGCAGGGGATCGTCCGAGAAGGATTCCTCGGGCGTTCCAGGGGTGCGCAGGACGCGCTCCGCCAGGTCCTCAGTGCCGCCGTGCGGGTCGATGAAGTCCTTCTGAGGCAGCGCGACGGCCATCGCGTTGACCGTGAAATCGCGGCGGACGAGGTCCTCCTCGATGGAGTCACCGTAGGAAACTTCCGGCTTGCGCGAGGTTCGGTCGTACGCCTCGGACCGGTATGTGGTGACTTCGATCTGGTAGCCGTCCTTCTGGGCGCCCACCGTGCCAAAGGCGATCCCGACCTCCCACACCGAGTCCGCCCATGGCCGGACGATCTTGAGGACGTCCTCGGGACGGGCATCGGTCGTGAAGTCCAGGTCGTTCCCGAGCCTGCCGAGAAGTGCGTCCCGGACCGAGCCGCCGACCAGGGCAAGACTGAATCCGGCATCCTTGAATCGGCGGGCGAGATCGTCGGCGACCGGGGACACCCGGAGCAGTTCACTGACTGCGCGGTGCTGCACCTGGGTCAGGGCACTGGAGTTGTCTTCATTGGCGTTCGGCACAACAGAAAAGGGTACGTGCCCGGACCGGTCCGGGCGTCATTGTTTCCTTCAGCCCTGCGAGACTCTCCCGATCATGTGTCGTACTCCCCAGCACTTAGCCCCCGCGCACATCGTTACCATGCGTGGACGCAGCAACGGACGACGATCGACAGCAGCTCATGACGACGAGGGACGGGTAGGCGCGTGGCCGAGGCGGCAGACTTCCAGGGGACGAACCTCTCTCCTGCCCGCCGGTGGCTGAGGCGCACAGCCGCCGTGCTCGCCGGGGCTCCGCTCATCGCTGCCCTGCTGGCCGGGGCGACCGCTCCGGTGGCACAGGCCGGCGTGACGGACAAGGCCCCGACGGGGTCCGGCACTGTCGCGGTATCCCTGGACACGGTGACTCCGAGCGCCCCCGTGAAGGGGGACACACTCACCGTCTCCGGCACTCTGACCAACAAGGGCAAGGAGACCGTCACCGCGGCTCAGGTCGATCTGCGAGTGGGGCCCCGGCTCTTCAGCAGGACCTCGATCGACGCGGCCGACCAGCGCACGGGATACCTGCCCGACGCCGATCCGTCTCCGGTCGGCGGCAAGTACACGGTCAAGATCGCCAAGCTTCCCTCCGGGATCAGCCAGGACTTCACCCTGTCCGTGCCGGTCAGCAAGCTGGGACTGGGTGACGACGGTGTGTACCAGCTCGGCGTCACCCTGTCGGGCCGGACGTCCCACGCCCTGTACGACCAGGTGCTCGGGATCAAGCGGACCTTCCTCCCCTGGCAGAGCGAGGACCGTGACTCCAAGCCCCGGATCAGCTACGTCTGGCCCCTGATCGCGGCGGCCCACCTCACCGCGGAGACCGGCTCCGACTCCCAGCAGACCCCGGTGTTCGCCGACGACGACCTGGCCGCCGAGATCGCGCCCGGCGGTCGCCTGGAACAGATGGTGTCGCTGGGCCGGCAGCTGCCCGTGACCTGGGTCATCGACCCGGATCTGCTGGCCAGCGTCGACGCGATGACACGGGACTACCGGGTCAAGTCCGGCGACACCACGATCGCCGGTACGAACCAGAACGTGGCCAAGCAGTGGCTCACCTCACTGGAAGCCTCGGTGTCCGAGGGCAAGGTCATCGCGCTGCCGTTCGGGGATCCCGATCTGGCGTCGATCGCGCACCGCGCCAAGAACGTGTCGGGCACCCTCAGCCACCTCCAGAACGCCAGCGAGGTGGCCACGACGACCGTGCAGACGATCCTGCACCTGAAGCCGTCGACGGACTTCGCCTGGCCGGTCGACGGTGCCGTCGACCCGTCCATCGTGGACGTCGCGACCTCGGCCGGTGCCCACAACGTGATCGCCCGCAGCGACAGCCTTCAGGAGACCGGCGGCCTGGTGTACACGCCCACCGCCGCCCGGCCGATCGGCGGCGGCACGACCGCCGTGGTCTCCGACGCACGGCTCTCCACGGCGTTCCAGGGCGACATGACGAAGGCCGGGGCCTCCACGCTCGCCGTGCAGAAGTTCCTCGCCCTCACGCTCTCCCTGGCCGAGCAGGACACGGACAAGGACCGAAGCCTCGTCGTCGCACCCCAGCGGATGCCGACGGTCGCCCAGGCCCAGTCGATGGCCCGCGCCCTGCGCACCCTCGACGACGGCCGCTGGACGCAGTCCCAGGGGCTGGTCCAGGCGGCGGAGGCCAAGCCCGACGCGAAGGCGACCACCCAGGTCCCCCCGGCGTCCCGGTACCCGAAGAAGCTGCGCAGCCAGGAGCTGCCCACTCAGGCCTTCCAGGACATCAAGTCCACCCAGGCCTCCCTCAACAACTTCCAGGTCATCCTGACCCAGCCCGAGCGAGTGGTGGCCCCCTTCGGCAACGCGGTCAACCGCTCCATGTCGACGTCGTGGCGGGGCAGGCCCCTGGAGGCCCAGCAGTACCGGGACTCGGTGCGCACCTATCTGCAGAGCCTCGTCAACGAGGTCCAGCTCATCTCGAAGTCGGACGTCACCCTGTCCGGCCGCAGCGCCACGATCCCGGTGACGGTGCAGAACAGACTGCTGCAGGACGTCGACCATCTGGTGCTGCGCCTGAAGTCGGAGAACGCGACGCGCCTCAAGCTGAACAACGACGGTGCCGTGGCGGAGCAGCCGATCCAGATCGCCGGCGGTCACAGTCAGTCCGTGAAGTTCGACGCCGCGGCCAACATCAACGGCCAGGTCCAGATGACCGCACAGCTGTACACCGAGGACGGCACACCGTACGGCGCGGAGATGAACTTCACCGTGAAGGTGTCGGAGCTGACACCGACCGTGCTTCTCGTGATCGCCGGCGGGCTGCTGCTGCTGGTCCTCGCCGGCATCAGGATGTATGCACATCGCAAGCGCGCCAACGCGGGCGGCGCGGCAGGCGGCGACGGCAGTGAACCCGACCAGCCGAGTGACCCGAGGCCGGACACCGGTCCCGAAAGCGCGGAGCCGTCGGGCACGGGTGAGAAAGTGGACCGTTGAGCGATGTCTGTCGTGGCCGGTCGGCCGGGGACGATGAGGTGGGGTTTCGATGAACGCGCCGTACGACGGTGATCGCGGTCAGGGTACGGGCGGAGCTGGGTCTTCCGGCGGTCCTCCGGTGCCTCCCGGACCGGAGCAGGTGCCACCGGCACCCGATCCGTATCTGCAGGCTGCGTACGACTACGACCCCTACCGGGCCCAGGACCTCTCGGCGCAGGATCCGGTGGGCGAGGCGCTGTACGACCGCGCCGCGCACCCGCCGCCGCCTCCTGGCACCTATCAGCAGCCCCAGCCGCTCTACCAGCAGCCGCCCGCCGCCCCGTACGCCCCCGACCCCCGGATCTGGGCACAGACCCCGCCGCCCGAGCCCGACGGTCCGTCCCGGCACCTGCCGTACGGTGACGACGCCGCGACCACCCAGTTCGTCGGCGTGGACGATCTCGTCACCCAGGCATCGACGGGCCGCGACGAACCCGATGCGTTCGCCCACCTCTTCAGGGACCAGGAGGGCCCGGCGAGCTCACCCGGCCCGGCCCGGCCCGAGCCGGCTCCCGCACCCGTACCGCCGAAGTCCGGCGGCGGCCGGGCCTCCGGACTGCTGAAGTCCAGCGCGGTCATGGCGGCCGGCACCCTCGTCTCACGGCTCACCGGTTTCGTACGCAGTCTGGTGATCACCGCGGCGCTCGGCGCGGCCATGCTCGGCGACAGCTTCACCATCGCGTACACGCTGCCGACGATGATCTACATCCTCACCGTGGGCGGCGGCCTCAACTCGGTGTTCGTCCCCCAGCTCGTCCGCTCCATGAAGGACGACGAGGACGGCGGCGAGGCCTACGCGAACCGGCTGCTGACCCTCGTGATGGTCGCGCTCGGCCTGATCGTCGCCCTCGCCGTCTTCGCCGCGCCCTGGCTCATCCGGCTGATGTCGCTGCCGATCGCGAACGACGCCGCCGCCAACAACGTGGCCACGACCTTCGCCCGGTACTGCCTGCCCACCATCTTCTTCATGGGTGTGCATGTCGTGATGGGCCAGATCCTCAACGCCCGCGGAAAGTTCGGCGCGATGATGTGGACTCCGGTCCTCAACAACATCGTGATGATCTTCACCTTCGGCATGTTCATCTGGGTCTACGGCACCTCGCACGAATCCCACATGGGCGTCCAGACGATCCCGCCGGAAGGCGTCCGGCTGCTGGGCATCGGCACTCTGCTCGGCCTGATCGTCCAGTCCCTGGCCATGATCCCGTACCTGCGCGAAGCCGGATTCAGGTTCCGCCCGCGCTTCGACTGGAAGGGCCACGGGCTCGGCAAGACGATCAAGCTGGCCAAGTGGACGGTCCTGTTCGTCTTCGCCAACCAGGCCGGTGTCCTCATCGTCACCCAGCTCGCGACCGCGGCCGGCAAGGAGTCGGGCAGGAACGGGGCGGGAATCCTGGCCTATTCCAACGCCCAGCTGATCTGGGGCATGCCGCAGGCGATCATCACCGTCTCGGTCATGGCCGCCCTGCTGCCCCGTATCTCCCGCGCCGCACACGACAACGACCCGGGCGCGGTCCGCGACGACATCTCGCAGGGCCTGCGCAACTCCGCCGTGGCCATCGTGCCGGTCGCGTTCACGTTCCTCGCCCTGGGTGTCCCGCTGTGCACGCTGCTCTACGCCTCCAGCGGCCCCGAGGCCGCCCGCTCCATGGGATTCATCCTGATGGCCTTCGGTCTCGGGCTGATCCCCTACTCGGTGCAGTACGTGGTGCTGCGCGGGTTCTACGCCTACGAGGACACCCGCACACCCTTCTACAACACCGTCATCGTCGCCCTGGTCAACGCAGCCGCCTCGGCCGTCTGCTACCTCGTTCTGCCCGCCCAGTGGGCCGTGGTCGGCATGGCGGGCTCGTACGGCCTCGCCTACGCCGTCGGCGTCGGTATCGCGTGGCGCCGGCTGCGCAACCGTCTGGGCGGCGATCTGGACGGCGCCCACGTCCTGCGCACCTACGCCCGGCTGTGCCTCGCCGCGATCCCCGGGGCAGTGATCGGCGGCGGCGTGGGCTTCGCTCTTCTGCACGCGCTCGGCGACGGCGCCTCGGGCTCGCTCGTCGCGCTGATCTGCGGTGGGATCGTGCTGCTGGGAGTCTTCGTCGTCGCGGCGAAGCGGATGCGGATCGAAGAGATCAACGGCATGGTCGGCATGATCCGGGGACGGCTCGGCCGCTGAGTGCCACCGGCCCGCACAACCATCGCCGGTCCCCGCGTGTCGTGCATGGTGCCGGAGTATGGGCACAATTGGCGTGACTGTGCAGAGCTGGCTGGCATCGCGCAACGGATGGGGAGGCAGGAACGACGGTGGCGGAACGTAGCACGGCTGCCGTTGACGTGGCCGACAACAGCGGTGACGAGCCGCTGTCCGCCAAGGCGGACGAGGCCACGACCGACGGCACGGCAGAAGCCCAGGATTCAACGGACGCAGGCCCCCAGGAAGCGGTGGAGGAGCCGACAGGCTCCGATGGCGCCGCGTCGGCCCCCGACCTGCACAGCGGTCACAAACTTGCCGGGCGCTACCGGCTGGAGGAGTGCGTCACCCGTCTGGACGGGTTCAGCAGCTGGCGCGCAGTCGACGAGAAACTGCGCCGCGCGGTGGGCGTCCATCTCCTTCCCGCCGACCACCCGCGGGCCCGCTCCGTGCTGGCCGCGGCCCGTTCCTCCGCACTGCTCGGCGACCCCCGCTTCGTACAGGTCCTCGACGCCGTGGAGGAGAACGACCTCGTCTACGTCGTCCACGAGTGGCTTCCGGACGCCACCGAGCTCACCGCCCTGCTGGGCGCGGGCCCGATGGACGCTCATGACGCGTACCAGCTCGTCAGCCAGATCTCCCAGGCCATGGCGGCCGCACACCGTGAGGGGCTGGCCCATCTGAGGCTCACTCCCGGAGCGGTGCTGCGCAGCTCTTCCGGTCAGTACCGGATCCGCGGCCTCGCGGTGAACGCCGCGCTGCGGGGCATCACCTCCGAAAGTCCCCAGCGCGCCGACACCGAAGCCATCGGCGCCCTGCTCTACGCCGCGCTCACCCAGCGCTGGCCGTACGAGAGCGACGCCTACGGCCTCACCGGGCTCCCCAAGGGTGTCGGCCTGATCGCACCCGACCAGGTGCGCGCCGGGGTCCACCGCGGTCTCTCCGAGATCGCCATGCGGGCGCTCGCCAACGACGGAGCCACGGCCTCCCGCCAGGAGCAGCCGTGCACCACCCCGGACGAGCTCGCAAGGGCCGTCGCGGCGATGCCACGCATCCGCCCGCCCGAGCCCACGTTCACCGCACCGCCCGAGTACCAGCGGACCACGTACCAGCAGGGCACCTACGGCCGCCCGGCCGGGCCCGGCGTCCCGCCCACCCAGTCCGTGCACGCCATACCGCCCGCCCCGCTCCAGAGCCGCACGGGCAAGGCGCTCAAGTGGGCCGTGTCCGCGCTGCTCATCGCCGCACTGGGCCTCGGCAGCTGGCAGCTCGCCGAGACCCTCCTGGGCCGGGACAACAACTCGGATGACCCCGGCACCACACAGACCAGCCCGAAGAACGGTGACGAAGTCGCGCCGCCGCCTGCCGTGCCCCTGCGGATCACCGATGCGGCGGAGTTCATGCCCAGCGGGTCCGGGATCAAGCAGGAGGCCGTACCGAACGCGATCGACGGCAAGCCGGGCACCGCGTGGATCACCCCGCGCTACCAGGGCTACGCGAATTTCGGCAACCTCCCCTCCCGCAAGGACGGCAGCGGCATCATCGTTGACCTGGGGAGTGTGAAGGACGTCTCGGGCATCGACATCGCCATGTACCGCAGCGGGCAGAAGGCCGAGGTGCTGGCGGCCGACAAGAGTGCCTCCGCACCCTCGTCCCTCGCGGACTTCCCGCAGCGCCTCACCCAGCTCAAAACGGCGGGAAGCAGCCTCAAGGAAACCCTCACCAAGCCGGTGCGGACCCGCTACGTCCTCATCCACATCACTGAGCTCCCGTCGGACGACACCGGCAGCGGCTACCGCGGGGGCATCTCGGAGATCTCAGTTCTCGGCTGACCGCCTCTGCCCCTCCCCCTCCCCACGGGAACCGTGATAGACAGACGCACCTTGACTCAGAGAGGGAGGGAGGGGGAGGTGGCCGCCGAGCCGTCCGGACAACTCAGCGACTCAGACCTCCTCGCTCGCCATGTAGCCGGCGAACCCGACGCCTTCGGCGAGCTTGTCAGGCGTCATCGCGACCGGCTGTGGGCCGTGGCTCTGCGAACGCTGGGCGACCGCGAGGAGGCGGCCGACGCCGTGCAGGACGCCCTGGTCTCCGCCTTCCGCGCCGCCCACACCTTCCGCGGCCAGTCCGCCGTCACCACCTGGCTGCACCGCATCACCGTCAACGCCTGTCTCGACCGGGTCCGCAAGGCATCCTCACGGAAGACCTCGCCCGTCAACGAACCGGAGCGGCTCGACCAGCTTCTGGAACCGCACGAGTCCGCCGAGGCCCCGGCCGTACGGCAGGACCTGCACCGCGAACTGTTCGCGGCCCTCGCCACCCTCCCCGCAGAGCAGCGCGCGGCACTCGTCCTCGTCGATATGCAGGGGTACCCGGTGGCAGAGGCCGGTCGCATCCTCGACGTGCCGGTCGGCACCGTGAAGAGCCGCTGCGCCCGAGGACGCGCCCGGCTGGCCCCACTGCTCACACACCTCCGCACCGGGAACGGGGACAGCGATGACCGGAGCGTGGAAAGGAACCGGACGGCGAGAGCATCCGTCCCACCGGCAGCGGAGCCAAGAGACGCGGGAACGAGCGATCCAGCTGGAGTGAAGGGCGGAGGTGGGCGCACATGACATCGACGACTGACACGACCCAGCACCCGGACGTCTCGGAGATCTCCGACCTCGCCGAAGGCGTGCTCTCACCGTCGCGCACAGCGGATGTCCGCCGGCACGTGGACGGCTGCGAGCTCTGCTCCGACGTCCAGGCGTCGCTGGAGGAGATTCGCGATCTGCTGGGCTCCATGCCTGCTCCACAGCCCATGCCCGTCGATATAGCGGACCGCATCGACGCCGCGCTGGCTGACGAAGCCCGTGCCGTTTCCGACGCGGAGGCAGATGTTTCACGTGAAACAGAGCATGCCGCCACGGTGCAGGACCTCGCGGACCGCCCCGCCGGACATTCACGTGCCGCCACCGGTCCCGGCCGCCGGTCGGTGCGGCGACGCCGCCGCACGGCGGTACTCGGCACCGCACTGGGCGCCGCCGCGGTCGGCGTGAGTGTCTTCCTGCTGCAGAACGTCTCCTCGTCCCAGAACTCCGCCGACCTCAGTGCCGCAGACCGCGGGGCCGACGCCTCGAAGGCAAGCTCGCAGACGTTCTCGCAGTCCACGCTCGAAGAGCGTGTCCACAGTCTCCTGAGCTCCCGCACGGACCCGTCGAGCCCAAAGGAGTCGGCCGGCGCGAACCAGGCCCCGTCCGTCGATACGAAGTCCTCGCCGAAGACCGCACCGCCCGGCTCCGCATCACCGCAGACGCCGCTCCGTGCCCCCGTCGTGCCCGTCCCTTCCTGCGTTGAGCAGGGCATAGGGCGGGACGCCACCGCCCTTGCCATCGAGAAGGGCACCTACGAAGGCACGGACGCCTTCCTCGTTGTCCTTCCTCACCCCACCGATACGAGCCGCGTCGAGGCCTATGTCATCGATGCGGCATGCGTCGGTGCGGACCCTGCGGCCAAGGGGAAGCTCCTGCTGACACACGCCTACGTCCGCCCCTGAGCATCACGCTCGGGGCCGCTCCGGCACGTCGGGAATGCATCACCCGTAGGATCCGTTGGGTGGGGTGAGAGTCGTTGAACCGACCCCAGTAGGCGTGGACAGTAGGCAGTCTGCAGAGACGAGGAAGAAACCCGTGAGCGACGTGCGTAATGTGATCATCATCGGCTCTGGCCCCGCGGGCTACACAGCCGCCCTCTACACCGCGCGCGCCTCGCTGAAGCCGCTGGTCTTCGAGGGTGCCGTCACCGCCGGTGGCGCGCTGATGAACACGACCGACGTGGAGAACTTCCCCGGTTTCCAGGACGGAATCATGGGCCCGGAGCTCATGGACAACATGCGCGCCCAGTCCGAGCGGTTCGGTGCCGAGCTCGTCCCGGACGATGTGGTCTCCGTCGACCTCACCGGTGACATCAAGACCGTCACCGACACGGCGGGCACGGTACACCGCGCCAAGGCCGTCATCATCACCACCGGCTCGCAGCACCGCAAGCTCGGTCTGCCCAACGAGGACGCCCTCTCCGGACGCGGCGTCTCCTGGTGCGCGACCTGTGACGGGTTCTTCTTCAAGGACCAGGACATCGCCGTGGTCGGCGGCGGTGACACCGCGATGGAGGAGGCCACATTCCTCTCCCGCTTCGCCAAGTCGGTCACCATCGTCCACCGCCGCGACTCGCTGCGTGCCTCCAAGGCCATGCAGGACCGCGCCTTCGCGGACCCGAAGATCAAGTTCGCCTGGGACAGCGAGGTCGCCGGGGTGCACGGCGAGCAGAAGCTCTCCGGTCTGACCCTGCGCAACACCAAGACCGGTGAGACCTCCGAGCTCCCCGTGACCGGCCTGTTCATCGCAGTCGGCCACGACCCGCGCACCGAGCTCTTCAAGGGGCAGCTCGACCTGGACGACGAGGGCTACCTCAAGGTCGAGGCGCCCTCGACGCGCACCAACCTCACCGGTGTCTTCGGCGCCGGCGATGTCGTCGACCACACCTACCGGCAGGCCATCACCGCTGCCGGCACCGGCTGCTCCGCCGCACTCGACGCCGAGCGCTTCCTTGCCGCGCTCGCCGACGGCGAGAAGGCTGCCGCAGCAACCGTCTGATCCAAGCCTCACCCCACACCCCCGCGAAGTTAAGGAGGCCGCCGTGGCCGGCGCGCTGAAGAACGTGACTGACGACTCGTTCGACGAGGTCGTCCTGAAGAGCGACAAGCCCGTGCTGGTGGACTTCTGGGCCGCCTGGTGCGGTCCGTGCCGCCAGATCGCCCCCTCTCTGGAGGCCATCGCGGCTGAGCACGGCGACCGGATCGAGATCGTCAAGCTCAACATCGACGAGAACCCGGCCACCGCTGCCAAGTACGGCGTCATGTCCATCCCGACGCTGAACGTCTACCAGGGCGGCGAGGTCGCCAAGACCATCGTGGGCGCCAAGCCGAAGGCCGCGATCCTCCGCGACCTGGATGCCTTCATCACCGAGTAAGGCAGTACCGCCGTCCGATGTTTCACGTGAAACGGGCCCACCCCCGAGGGGTGGGCCCGTTTCACGTTGGCACCGACGAATCACAGCGGTCGCAGCACCGGCTCCTTCTTGACCGCACCCAGCAGCCGGTCCAGGGCCAGCTCGACATCTTCCTTCCACGAAAGCGTCGTACGCAGCTCCAGCCTCAGCCGCGGGTGAGACGGATGCGTTCGTACGGTCTTGAAGCCCACTGCCAGCAGATGATCCGCGGGCAGCACACAGGCAGGCTCTTTCCAGCGGGCGTCCCCGAACGCCTCGATGGCCTTGAATCCGCGACTGAGCAGATCCTTGGCGACGGTCTGCACCATGACCCGGCCGAGACCCTGCCCCTGGTATCCCGGCAGGATCAAGGCAGTCATCAGCTGGACGGCATCGGGGGAGACGGGGCTGGTCGGAAACGACGCAGCCCGGGGGACGTAAGCCGGCGGTGCATAGAGAACGAAGCCGACCGGAACATCATCGACATAGACAACGCGCCCGCAGCATCCCCACTCCAGCAGGACACCGGAGATCCAGGCCTCCTTCTCCGCCCCGGGCCGGCCGGCCTTGACCGCGGCTGCCCCACGCACCGGATCAAGTTCCCAGAACACACATGAACGGCAGCGTTCGGGAAGATCGGCAAGGTTGTCCAGCGTGAGCGGTGCGAGCCGACGCCCCATGAAGGCTGTTCCTCACTTCCCTCGCCCGCCGCATCGCCTGCGACGGTCGGTGCACTCCGTTCGCGGAGATGGACCAACTGGATGTGGCCTACCAGAACGCATCGTATCCACCACGGGATCAAGCTGACACCGAGAGAAAGCAAAGGGCGGGCTGTGTTCCGTCCTTCCGGAACACAGCCCGCCCAGCGTCACTCAGGACGTCAGCTCTCGTCGTCCTCTGCCGGCTCATCCGACGGGCTGCGGTCCAGCACACGGCCCTCACCGGGCGCGAGACTGCCGAGAATGCGGTCCAGATCCTCCATCGAGGCGAACTCGACGACGATCTTTCCCTTCTTCTGTCCGAGATCGACCTTCACTCGGGTCTCGAAGCGGTCCGAGAGCCTGGAGGCCAGATCGGACAGCGCCGGCGACAGCCGACCGCCCGCCCGGGGCCCCTTGGCCTTGGAGGCGCTCGTGGGCCTGGAGCCCATCAGCGTCACGATCTCCTCGACCGCACGCACCGAGAGCCCTTCGGCCACGATGCGATGCGCCAGCTTGTCCTGCTCCTCGGAGTCGTCCACCGACAGCAGCGCACGCGCATGTCCTGCCGAGAGCACCCCGGCCGCGACCCTTCGCTGCACCGGAGGCGACAGCCTCAGCAGACGCAAGGTGTTGGACACCTGCGGCCGCGACCGCCCGATGCGGTCGGCCAGCTGGTCATGCGTGCACTTGAATTCCTTGAGCAGCTGGTCGTACGCCGCCGCCTCTTCCAACGGGTTGAGCTGAGCCCGGTGCAGGTTCTCCAGGAGCGCGTCGAGAAGCAGCTTCTCGTCGTCCGTTGCCCGGACGATGGACGGGATCCGCTCAAGACCGGCTTCACGGCAGGCCCTCCAGCGCCGCTCGCCCATGATGAGCTCGAAGCGCTCGGGCCCGGTCTGCCGTACGACGACAGGCTGGAGAAGACCCACCTCCTTGATGGAGGTGACCAACTCGGCAAGCGCGTCCTCGTCGAATACCTCTCGGGGCTGACGAGGGTTCGGCGTGATGGAGTCGAGAAGGATCTCCGCGAAGAAAGCACCCGCCACCTCGCTCGGCCCGCCCGCTCCGCTCGGCTCCGAAACAGGCGCACTCGGCTCCGGCACCACCCCGAGCGTGGTCACCTTGGCAGCAGCCACTCCGCGCTCGGCCGTCATGACCGGAACCGTCCCGGAAGAAGACGCACCAGCGCCCGCGGACGGCACCTGCTTCTCCTGCGGAGCGGCGGGGATCAGGGCACCGAGCCCTCGCCCCAACCCTCTACGACGCTCACTCACTGGATCCCCTCCGAAGTGTTCTGCTGGCTGTTCCGACTGCCCGTGTGGGCTTGCTGCGCCTCGTACTGCAACCCCACCCCGCGCAGAGCGATCTCACGTGCCGCCTCAAGATACGACAGGGAGCCGCTGGAGCCGGGGTCATAGGTGAGTACGGTCTGCCCGTAGCTCGGCGCCTCGGAGATCCGCACAGAGCGCGGAATGCTGGTGCGCAGCACCTCCTTGCCGAAGTGGGTGCGCACCTCCTCCGCGACCTGAGACGCGAGCCTGGTGCGGCCGTCGTACATGGTGAGCAGGATCGTCGACACATGGAGGTCGGGGTTGAGGTGTCCCCGTACCAGGTCGACGTTGCGCAGTAGCTGCCCAAGCCCTTCCAGCGCGTAGTACTCGCACTGAATCGGGATCAGCACCTCGGCGCCGGCCACCAGGGCGTTGACCGTGAGGAGACCGAGTGAGGGCGGGCAGTCGATGAGGATGTAGTCCAGCGGCTGCTCGTAGGCCTGGATCGCCCGCTGGAGTCGACTCTCCCGCGCCACCAGCGACACCAGCTCAATCTCCGCACCGGCGAGATCGATGGTCGCTGGGGCGCAGAAGAGACCTTCGACGTCCGGGACGGGCTGGACCACGTCGGAGAGCGGCTTGCTCTCCACCAGAACGTCGTAGATCGAGGGGACCTCGGCATGGTGGTCGATCCCCAGTGCCGTAGAGGCGTTCCCCTGCGGGTCCAGGTCGACCACCAGAACACGAGCACCGTGAAGGGCAAGTGACGCGGCAAGGTTGACCGTCGAGGTGGTCTTACCCACCCCGCCCTTCTGATTGGCCACCACCATGACGCGTGTCTGGTCAGGCCGCGGCAGCCCATCGCCGGCGCGGCCGAGGGCCTCTACCGCCAGCTGGGCCGCGCGACCGATGGGTGTGTCGTCCATCGGTGGCGGTGTTTCACGTGAAACACCGTCCACCGCCGATTCGGATCGGGGGCCGGGGACCGGATCGGTCATCGGTCCCGCGATGTTGGCGTCGGACCGCAAGGATTCACTCTCCTCGACTTCAGGCTCGCAATGAGCAGAGCCTGCCATGCTTTCGGGGTCGCGAACCAGCGAGGCCCGCTCTTCTGTGGATGAATCCACTTCTGTGGACAACTCCGTAGCCCTAACGGGCCTGCGATGGCGAGGCGCGGCAGCCGCACGACCGCGGCTGATAATTCCATGCAGCAGAGAGCGACGTTTCACGTGAAACACGATGCCCCTGCAGCGTAGCTACAGGGGCACGACACTCCGCGCGGGGTACGTACAGCTCCCCACGCGAAGCATCATCGATACACGCACCAAACGGTGCGTAACGGTCATGCGCTCAGCGTGATCGGCCGAATCAGCGGCGGCGGCGCGTCCGGCTGACCCTCGCGGCCTTGGCCCTCTTTGCGGCGAACCTCACACCACCCGGGCTCTCACCCACCACCACACGCACCACGGTGGACAGCGGATCGACGATGCCCTCGCCCACATGCAGCACCTCGGTCTCCAGCACACCGAGCTTGCTCAGCGCCGCCCGCGCGCCGTTGATCTCTCCCTCGGCGGCATCGCCCTTGAGGGCCAGCATCTCGCCGTACGGACGGAGCAGTGGCACTCCCCAGCCCGCCAAGCGGTCCAGCGGGGCCACCGCCCGAGCCGTCACCACATGGACCGGCTGGAGCGTCCCCAGCACCTCCTCGGCCCGGCCACGGACGACCGTCACATGGTCCAGCCCCAGGAGCTCGACGACCTCCTGAAGGAAATTCGTCCGCCGCAGCAACGGCTCAAGCAGGGTGATCTTCAGATCCGGCCGCACGAGCGCCAGCGGAATCCCCGGAAGCCCGGCGCCCGAGCCCACATCGCAGACCGTGACGCCGTCCGGGACTACCTCGGAGAGCACCGCACAGTTCAGCAGGTGCCTCTCCCACAGCCGCGGCACCTCGCGCGGACCGATCAGGCCTCGCTTGACCCCCGCATCCGCCAGCAGTTCCGCGTACCGGACGGCCTCAGGAAAGCACTCACCGAATACCTCCCGGGCCTCTTCGGGCGCCTGGGGAAGCTCTACTTCCTCCGTCACGGGAACCGTCCTTCCATACCGCACTAACCGCACCATGGGTGGCTGACTATCAGGCTGACAAAGATCGGCCCCGCCTGCGAACAGACGGGGCCGACAGGAGAAAGGCCGGTCAGGCCGGAAGGACGACGACGAAGCGCTGCGGCTCCTCGCCCTCCGATTCGCTGCGCAGACCTGCGGCCGCGACCGCATCGTGCACAACCTTGCGCTCGAACGGTGTCATCGGATCCAGCTTCACCGGCTCACCGGAGTTCTTGACCTCGTCCGCGGCCTTGGCACCCAGCTCGGCAAGCTCCGTGCGCTTCTGCGCCCGGAAACCCGCGATGTCGAGCATCAGACGGCTCCGGTCACCGGTCTCCCGGTGCACGGCCAGCCGCGTCAGCTCCTGGAGCGCCTCCAGCACCTCACCGTCGCGGCCCACGAGCTTCTGCAGTTCACGTGCCGACTCGCTGATGATCGAGACCGCGGCCCGGTCAGCCTCGACGTCCATGTCGATGTCGCCGTCGAGATCGGCGATGTCGAGCAGGCCCTCAAGGTAGTCCGCTGCGATCTCCCCTTCCTGCTCAAGGCGGGTCAAGGTGTCGCTTCCCTCAGCGGCCGTGGAGATGGTGCCTTCCGTCACGGATGGACTCCTTCTTACTTCTTGGACGGGTGCTTGGGCCGCTGCGGGCCCTTGCGCTGTCCGGACTTGGCTTGGCGTGAGGCGCCGGACGCGGGCTTGCCCGCCGGCTTGGGCTTGTCGTCCTGCGGCGCATTCTTCTGCAGGGAGGTCGTGGGCTCCGACTCGCTGGAGTCGGTGTCCTTGGCCCCGCCCTGCTGACCTGCACCGGTATGACGCTTCGCCTTGGTCTGGCGCTTGGGCTGCTGACGCCGCTGCGCGGCTGCGCCCTCGGCGTCGGCCACAGCGGTGTCGCTCTTCTGCACCGTGCCGTCCTCCTGGGCGGCGAGGCCGAGCTTGGCCAGTCCCGTGATGAACTTCCGCTCGATGTCATTGCGGTCCGGGCCCTTGGACACGATCCGCTTGACCGTATTGCGCTTGGTCCTGCCGCGCACCTCACCGTGGGCGGTGACGCTCTTCAGCAGACGCCCCAGGTACTGGTCCTGCGCCTTGCTGCCCGGCGTCGGGTTCTGGTTGATCACGTACATCTGCTGACCCATGGTCCAGACGTTGGTGGTCAGCCAGTAGACGAGGACACCGACGGGGAAGTTGATACCCATGACGGCGAAGATCAGCGGGAAGATGTACATCAGCATCTTCTGCTGCTGCATGTAAGGCGTCTTGACCGTCAGGTCCACGTTCTTCGTCATCAGCTGGCGCTGCGTGAAGAACTGCGAGGCCGACATCATCACGATCATGACCGCGGTGACAACCCGGACATCCACCAGCGAGGCGCCGAGCGCCTCGACCTTGTCCGCGCTGTCCATGAACTTGGCGGCCAGCGGAGCACCGAAGATATGTGCCTGACGCGCGCTGTCCAGCAGCGACTGGTCGATGACACCGATCTTCTTGTTCGACGCGATGGCCGAGAGCACGTGGTACAGAGCGAAGAAGAACGGCGACTGCGCCAGGATGGGAAGGCACGAGGACAACGGGTTGGTACCCGTCTCCTTGTACAGCTTCATCATCTCTTCGGACTGACGCTGCTTGTCGCTCTTGTAGCGCTCCTGGATCGCCTTCATCTTCGGCTGGAGCACCTGCATGTTCCGCGTCGACTTGATCTGCTTGACGAACAGCGGAACAAGACAGATACGGATCAGCACCACGAGGGACACGATGGACAGACCCCAGGCCCATCCCGTGTCGGCGCCGAAGATCGCCCCGTACAACTTGTGGAACTGGACGATGACCCAGGAAACAGGCCATGTGATGAAGCTGAACAGACTGGCAATCGTGTCCACTAATCAGGCTCCTTGAGCTTTGGGCGAAGTCTCTGCGGCCGAGCTCGGAAGATCGGTGGCCGATCCCCCGGGAGGCACATCAGCGGCGGAGTCCCCGCCCTTACCGCCGCGGAAAAGATCTCGCAGCAGTTCGTGCCAACGCGGACGTTTGCGTGGTGGTACGTAATCCACGCCGCCGGGTGACCACGGATTGCATCGCAGGATGCGCCAGGCTGTCAGCGCCGTTCCCTTGATCGCTCCGTGCCGGTCGATCGCCGTATATCCATAGTGGGAACACGACGGGTAGTAACGGCAGACAGGCCCGAGAAGTGGGCTGATAGTCCACTGGTACAGCTTGATGAGAGCCAGCAGCGGGTACTTCATCGCGCGCCCCCTCCCAGTAGCCGCTGAAGGGCGGCGTCCAGGTCTCGGGCCAGCTGTTCATGGTCGGCGTCACCCGAACCGGGCAACGCGCGTACGACAACCAGGCTACCGGGGGGCAGCAGGGCCAGTCGTTCTCGGACCAGATGGCGAAGCCTTCGCTTCACCGCTGTGCGGACGACCGCGCCACCCACGGCTTTGCTGACAACGAAACCCGCACGCGGCGGGGGAGCAGTCTCCCCAGTCACGTGCGGGTCCGTTTCACCGCTGCGTAGATGGACGACGAGTAGCGGGCGACCGGCCCGGCGTCCTCGTCGTACTGCGGTCGCGAAGTCCTCGCGCCGCCTCAGCCGATTCTCGGTAGGCAGCACGTCATGACGACCTGTACGCGATCAGGCGGACAGATTGGCGCGACCCTTGCCACGGCGGGTCGCCAGGATTGCGCGGCCGGCACGGGTCCGCATACGCAGCCGGAAGCCGTGGGTCTTCGCGCGACGACGGTTGTTCGGCTGGAAGGTGCGCTTGCTCACTCGGGGGCTCCAGAAATGATTCGTGTGTTGGCGGGACATCGCCTGGCTGTCACCGTGCGCCCACGAGAGACTCGCGTAAACGCCCTAGTGCACCGCTTCACAATCACAGATCGTGATCTTTGCCCATCGGAGGCAGGCGGCAGCAGCCATCGACAACTCGACCTGGTCACGGTACGCGCGGCTGCGCCATCCGGTCAAACCGGCCTTACGGCGACCCCCATTGTGCACAGCCTGTGGACAACGACTTGAACCGCGCGGGTCGGCCTGACTACCTTGGCCGAACCCCGGTTCTTTTTCTTCCCGCCTGCCGGTCCTCACCCATCCCGACCCATCCCGTCCCGAGAAACACACATTCGTGGGACCAGCGAGAGAGCGTGCCTTGTGGCTGACGTACCTGCCGATCTTGCCGCAGTGTGGCCACGAGTGCTGGAGCAACTCCTCGGGGAGGGCCAGCAGGGCATCGAGCCGAAGGACAAACAGTGGATCGAGCGCTGCCAGCCGCTCGCCCTGGTTGCCGACACCGCGCTGCTCGCCGTCCCCAATGAATGGGGCAAGCGGGTCCTGGAGGGCCGGCTCGCTCCGCTCATCAGCGAGACGCTGAGCCGCGAGTGCGGCCGCCCGATCCGGATCGCGATCACGGTCGACGACTCCGCGGGCGAGCCGCCGAACCCGCCGGCGCCCCCGATGCACCAGTCCCAGCAGCAGCACCGCTACCAGGGGCCGCAGCACGACGAGCGGCAGCACAACGACTCCTACGACGGCTACGGCCACCGGCCCTCGGACGACGGCATGCCGACCGCCCGGCCCGCCTACCCCGACTACCAGCAGCAGCGCCCCGAGCCCGGCGCCTGGCCCCGTACCCAGGAGGACCTCTCCTGGCAGCAGCCCCGGCTCGGCGGATTCCAGGACCGCGACACCTCCGGCGAGCACTGGCGCGAGCCCTACGGGGGCGGCCGCTCCCAGCAGCAGCCGCAGCACGACTACCGCCAGCAGCCTCCCGAGCGCCAGGGCTACGAGTCCCAGCGGCCCGAGCGCCACGACATGCAGGAGCCCCAGCACCGGCAGGGCGGCGGTACCGGCCGGCCCGGCGGGGTCCCGGGGCCGATGGGCGCGCAGCCCTCGCCCGCACCGGGCCCCGGGGAGCCGCACGCCCGGCTGAATCCGAAGTACCTCTTCGACACCTTCGTCATCGGGGCGTCGAACCGCTTCGCGCACGCCGCGGCCGTCGCCGTGGCCGAAGCGCCCGCCAAGGCGTACAACCCGCTCTTCATCTACGGGGAGTCGGGGCTCGGCAAGACCCACCTGCTGCACGCCATCGGGCACTACGCCCGCAGCCTCTACCCGGGCACCCGGGTGCGGTACGTGAGCTCGGAGGAGTTCACCAACGAGTTCATCAACTCGATCCGCGACGGCAAGGGCGACACCTTCCGCAAGCGGTACCGCGATGTCGACATCCTGCTGGTCGACGACATCCAGTTCCTGGCGAGCAAGGAGTCGACGCAGGAGGAGTTCTTCCACACCTTCAACACGCTCCACAACGCCAACAAGCAGATCGTGCTGTCCTCGGACCGGCCGCCCAAGCAGCTGGTGACCCTGGAGGACCGGCTGCGGAATCGTTTCGAGTGGGGTCTCACCACCGATGTGCAGCCGCCGGAACTGGAGACGCGCATCGCGATCCTCCGTAAGAAGGCGGTGCAGGAGCAGCTCAACGCTCCTCCGGAGGTGCTGGAGTTCATCGCCTCCCGTATCTCGCGCAACATCCGGGAGCTGGAGGGCGCGCTCATCCGGGTAACGGCCTTCGCCAGTCTCAACCGCCAGCCGGTGGACCTCGGGCTGACCGAGATCGTCCTGAAGGACCTGATCCCGGGGGGCGAGGACTCCGCCCCGGAGATCACGGCGCCGGCCATCATGGCGGCGACCGCGGACTACTTCGGGCTGACGGTGGAGGATCTCTGCGGATCCTCGCGCAGCCGCGTGCTCGTGACGGCACGCCAGATCGCGATGTACCTGTGCCGTGAGCTGACGGACCTCTCGCTGCCCAAGATCGGCGCCCAGTTCGGCGGCCGTGACCATACGACCGTGATGCACGCCGACCGGAAGATCCGCGCGCTGATGGCGGAGCGGCGCTCCATCTACAACCAGGTCACCGAGCTCACCAACCGCATCAAGAACGGCTGACGGCCCACCACCCCGTCACACACCGCGCATCCGAGCACCGGAAGGGCGCTGCGGGACCCATGGGTCCCGCAGCGCCCTTCTCCGTTGTGCTGAGCGCCACCGGAGCCACCTGACGGGCGGCGCCGAAAGCCTCCGGAAGCGGTCCGCGAGCGTCCCGGACCGCCGTGCACGTGGTTCCCGGGGCGCCGCCGGCCGTCCCGGCTGTTCGAATACCTGCCGTGGAGAGGCCGTTCTCCACAGATCTGGGCACAATCTCCCCTCCACAGCCTGGGGATTGAAAAGTTGTCCATACTGCTTCCACAGGCACGGCAGCCGATATTCCATCAGGCCAGCTCAGAGGCCTGGGGATTTGTGGTCAACAATGATCCACAGGCTGTGGACAACTTTTTCTTCCACAGGGGGCCGTCATCGTTGTCCACCGGCGGCCCACAGGCCGGGCCTTCTTGTCCCCAGCTTCGGCGGGCTTCTCCACACCTCTGTCCACTGTTCGGCAACGTGACACCCGCTTTCACCGCACCGAGTGAAAGGCGTCACACCAAGAGGGTCGGTTGGGCTGTGGGGAAGCTGGGTAAAGCTGGGGACAGACCTGGGGAGAAACCCCCCTGCCCTGTGCACCGGTTGTGCAGAACTTTCGGGTGTCCACAGAAACCCCGGGTTGTCCACCGGTTCCGCCCACAGGGTCGGTGGACAAAAAACAGGGCCTGACCTGCGAAAACGACGTTATCCACGGTTTCCACAGGCCCTACTACTACTACTACCTCTAGTTAGCCCGGAATCCGCTTCGAAGTGGGGCCTGTGCACAACTCGGCGCCGGAGCTCCCCGAACCTGTTGTCGCGACTTGACCCCGAGCAGCACCGAGTGTCGGTGCCGTACGTCAGACTGGTCCCCGGCGTCCTCCCCCTGTCATCGGTGGAGCGACCCGACCAGACGACGAAGGCCAGCAGGGCGAGCGAGCAACAGCAGGAGGCGGTTCCGGTGAAGATCCGGGTGGAGCGCGATGTACTCGCGGAGGCTGTGGCCTGGGTGGCCCGTAGCCTCCCGGCCCGGCCGCCGGCGCCCGTTCTTGCGGGCCTTCTGCTGAAGGCCGAGGACGGAGCTCTCAGCTTCTCCAGCTTCGACTACGAGGTCTCGGCCCGGGTCTCGGTGGATGCCGAGGTCGAGGAGGACGGCACGGTGCTGGTCTCCGGCCGGCTGCTCGCCGACATCTGCCGGGCCCTGCCCAACCGTCCTGTGGAGATCTCCACAGACGGTGTACGGGCGACCGTGGCCTGCGGCTCCTCGCGATTCACACTCCACACCCTTCCTGTGGAGGAGTACCCCGCGCTGCCGCAGATGCCGACGGCGACCGGGACGGTCCCCGGCGAGGTCTTCGCCTCGGCGGCCGCCCAGGTGGCCATCGCGGCGGGCCGCGACGACACGCTGCCCGTCCTCACCGGTGTGCGCATCGAGATCGAGGGCGACACGGTCACCCTGGCCTCCACCGACCGCTACCGCTTCGCGGTCCGCGAGTTCCTCTGGAAGCCGGAGAACGCCGACGCCTCCGCCGTCGCCCTGGTGCCCGCCAAGACGCTGCTGGACACCGCCAAGGCGCTCACCAGCGGCGACACGGTCACGCTGGCGCTGTCGGGCTCCGGTGCCGGTGAGGGGCTCATCGGCTTCGAGGGCGCCGGCCGGCGGACCACCACCCGGCTGCTCGAAGGCGACCTGCCGAAGTACCGCACGCTCTTCCCGACCGAGTTCAACACGGTCGCGGTCATCGAGACCGCCCCGTTCGTCGAGGCCGTCAAGCGCGTCGCGCTGGTGGCCGAGCGGAACACCCCGGTCCGGCTCAGCTTCGAGCAGGGTGTGCTGATCCTGGAAGCGGGTTCCAGCGACGACGCACAGGCTGTGGAGCGCGTCGACGCCGTCCTGGAGGGCGACGACATCTCGATCGCCTTCAACCCGACCTTCCTGCTGGACGGTCTGAGCGCGATCGACTCCCCGGTCGCCCAGCTCTCCTTCACGACGTCCACCAAGCCCGCGCTGCTCAGCGGCCGTGCCGCCGTGGACGCCGAGGCGGATGACGCGTACAAGTACCTGATCATGCCGGTCCGCCTCTCCGGCTGATCCGGTCACCGGTCCTGTCACGGCAGGCGACGACGGGCACGCTCAGCGCCGAGCATGCCCGTCGCCCTGTCCCCGGCCGGGCGTAGGCTCGGTCCCGGGTACGAATCGGCACAACGCTTAAGGAATCTCTGATGGAGATCGGTCTCGTCGGCCTCGGCAAGATGGGCGGCAACATGCGCGAGCGCATCCGCCGCGCAGGCCACACCGTCATCGGTTACGACCGCAACGCGGACGTCGCCGATGTCCACAGCCTCGAAGAGCTCGTGGGCAAGCTGAAGGGCCCCCGGGTCGTATGGGTGATGGTGCCGGCCGGCGCCGCGACCCAGTCCACGATCGACGAGCTGGCCGAGCTGCTGTCGGCCGGTGACATCGTCGTGGACGGCGGGAACTCCCGCTGGACCGACGACGAGAAGCACGCGGTCGAGCTCGGCATCAAGGGCATCGGCTTCGTCGACTGCGGCGTCTCCGGCGGTGTCTGGGGCCTGGAGAACGGCTACGCGCTGATGTACGGCGGCGACGCCGAGAACGTCGCGAAGGTCCAGCCGGTCTTCGACGCGCTGAAGCCCGAGGGTGACTTCGGTTCCGTGCACGCGGGCAAGGTCGGCGCCGGCCACTTCGCGAAGATGGTTCACAACGGCATCGAGTACGCCATGATGCAGGCCTACGCCGAGGGCTGGGAGCTCCTGGAGAAGGTCGACTCCGTCACCGATGTGCGCGAGGTCTTCCGCTCCTGGCAGGAGGGCACGGTCATCCGTTCCTGGCTGCTCGACCTGGCGGTCAACGCGCTGGACGACGACGAGCACCTGGACCAGCTCCGCGGTTTCGCCGCCGACTCCGGCGAGGGCCGGTGGACGGTGGAGGCCGCGATCGACAACGCGGTGCCGCTGCCCGCGATCACCGCGTCGCTCTTCGCCCGGTTCGCCTCGCGCCAGGACGACTCCCCCCAGATGAAGATGATCGCCGCGCTGCGCAACCAGTTCGGTGGCCACGCGGTCGAGAACAAGAAGTAGCAGCGACGAGGAGCGGGCCGGACCGGGCGTCCGCCCGCACCACGCAGCACGGAGCAGGAAGCCGGGAAGGTCGGCGTACACCATGCATGTCACGCATCTGTCGCTGGCCGACTTCCGCTCGTACGCCCGGGTCGAGGTGCCTCTCGATCCGGGCGTCACCGCGTTCGTGGGGGCCAACGGCCAGGGCAAGACGAATCTGGTCGAGGCCGTCGGCTATCTCTCGACGCTCGGCAGCCACCGGGTCTCCTCCGATGCGCCGCTCGTGCGCATGGGCGCGGAACGGGCTGTCATCAGGGCTGCCGTCACCCAGGGCGAGCGCTCGCAGCTGATCGAACTCGAGCTGAATCCGGGCAAGGCCAATCGCGCCCGCATCAATAGATCGTCGCAGGTCAGACCCCGTGACGTGCTCGGCATCGTACGGACCGTGCTGTTCGCACCGGAGGATCTGGCGCTGGTCAAGGGCGATCCGGGTGAGCGCCGCCGGTTCCTGGACGAGCTGGTCACGGCGCGTTCGCCGCGGATGGCCGGGGTGCGATCGGACTACGAGCGGGTGCTGAAGCAGCGGAACACGCTGCTGAAGTCGGCGGCGATGGCGCGCAGGCACGGCGGCCGTTCGATGGACCTGTCGACGCTCGACGTATGGGACCAGCACCTGGGCCGGGTGGGCGCCGAGCTGCTGGCGCAGCGGCTGGATCTGATCGCGACGATGCAGCCGCTGACGGACAAGGCGTACGCGGACGTGGCGCCCGGCGGCGGTCCGGTGACGCTGGAGTACCGGAGCTCGGCGGGCCCGGAGGTGGGCGTGGGGCCCGGCACGGGGGCGGACTCCGCCCGTACGCGTGAGGAGCTGTACGCGCGGCTGATCGCGGCCCTGGCCGAGGTGCGCAAGCAGGAGATCGAGCGGGGCGTGACGCTGGTCGGCCCGCACCGGGACGATCTGGTGCTGGGGCTGCGCGGAATGCCGGCCAAGGGGTATGCGAGCCACGGGGAGTCGTGGTCGTTCGCGCTGGCCCTGCGGCTGGCCTCGTACGATCTGCTGCGCTCGGAGGGCAACGAGCCCGTGCTGGTGCTGGACGACGTCTTCGCCGAGCTGGACGCGCGCCGCCGTGAGCGGCTGGCCGAGCTGGTGGCTCCGGGGGAGCAGGTGCTGGTGACGGCCGCGGTGGACGACGACGTCCCGGGGGTGCTCGCGGGGACGCGGTACGCGGTGTCGGCGGGCGAGGTGGAACGGCTGTGAGCAGCGGTACGGGCAGCCCGCAGCCGTTCCCGGAGGGGCCGGCCGGTACACCGCGCGAGCCGTCCGTCGGGCAGGCGAAGCCGGCGGAGCCCTCGGGGGTGGACCTGGCGCGGGTGGCCCTGCGCGCGGCGAAGGAGCAGGCGCGGGCGCGCGGTGCGGCGGCGCAGCAGAAGAAGCAGGCCCGGCGGGGCGGCGGGCTGCGGTCCGGGGCGCGGGCGGACGGCCGTGATCCGCTGCCGCTGGGTGCGGCGATCAACCGTCTGATCACCGAACGGGGCTGGGAGGCGCCGGCCGCGGTGGGCGGTGTGATGGGCCGCTGGCCGCAGATCGTAGGTGATGATCTGGCCAATCATTGTGTGCCGCTGCGTTACGACGAGGATCCCGCGGAGCGGGTCCTGACGGTGCAGTGCGACTCGACGGCGTGGGCGACGCAGCTGCGGCTGCTGGCGCCTCAGCTGGTGGCCCGGCTGAACGCGGATCTGGGGCACGGAACCGTGCGGATGATCAAGGTGCTGGGGCCGGGAGGGCCGCAGCGCAGGTTCGGTCCGCTGCGTGCGCCGGGGAGCAAGGGACCGGGCGACACCTACGGCTGACCTGGCCTTTTATCCTGTTCTGTGGACGGTGACCCGGCCCTGCCCGAGAGGGTCGGGGCGGGGTGCGCCCCGGTTGTCCCCGATGCCTGCGGACTCCCTGTTGTGCGGGTGTGCGGTGGTTGAAACCGTACGGCGTCGGGCGGGCGTCCCTCACGGTAGTGGAAGGTTGACAGGCCGAAGCGCTCAACGCCCGTGTGAGCCTCTTGAGGCCCCATCCCGAATATGGGGAGTCGTCAGGCGCTCATTCAGGGCGGCACATGCGGACTCAGGCACCGGCAAACCCCCATTCGGGTCGGCGCTACCGGTAGACTGGTGAACAATCCCGCGTCTTGCGGGATTCGTCGATACAAGCCGAACGACGCAGCCGCTCCCGCCTGCCCGGAGAACGGCCTGTGCTGTGCCAGAAAGGGCGCTTCGTGGCCGATTCCGGCAACCCCAACGAGAACATTCCGTCCACCCCCGGTGAGAGCAGCGCTGCTCCCGCCCAGGGCGAGGTGACAGCCTCGTACGACGCCAGCGCGATCACCGTGCTCGAGGGTCTGGACGCGGTCCGCAAGCGACCTGGCATGTACATCGGCTCGACCGGTGAGCGCGGTCTCCACCACCTCGTGCAAGAGGTTGTCGACAACTCGGTCGACGAGGCCATGGCCGGGCACGCGGACACCATCGACGTCACGATCCTCGCCGACGGCGGGGTACGTGTGATCGACAACGGCCGGGGTATCCCGGTCGGCATCGTGCCGTCCGAGGGCAAGCCGGCCGTCGAGGTCGTCCTCACCGTGCTGCACGCCGGCGGCAAGTTCGGGGGCGGCGGTTACGCGGTCTCCGGCGGTCTGCACGGCGTCGGTGTGTCCGTCGTCAACGCCCTGTCCACCCGGGTGGCCGTTGAGGTCAAGACGGACGGCTACCGCTGGACCCAGGACTACAAGTTCGGCGTCCCGACCGCCCCGCTGGTCCGTAACGAGGCCATCGAGGAGACGGGCACGTCGGTCACCTTCTGGGCCGACGGGGACATCTTCGAGACGACCGAGTACTCCTTCGAGACCCTCTCGCGGCGCTTCCAGGAGATGGCCTTCCTCAACAAGGGCCTCACCCTCAAGCTCACCGACGAGCGGGAGTCGGCGAAGGCGACGGCCGGCGCGGACAGCGCCGAGGCGGTCGAGGTTCCCGAGGAGGAGCCGGCCCGGACGGTCACGTACCACTACGAAAACGGCATCGTCGACTTCGTGAAGTACCTGAACTCCCGCAAGGGCGATGTCATCCACCAGTCGGTGATCGACATCGAGGCCGAGGACAAGGAGCGTCTCCTCTCGGCCGAGATCGCCATGCAGTGGAACACGCAGTACAGCGAGGGGGTCTACTCCTTCGCCAACGCGATCCACACGCATGAGGGCGGTACGCACGAGGAGGGCTTCCGTGCGGCGCTGACCTCGCTGGTCAACCGGTACGCGCGCGAGAAGAAGCTGCTGCGCGAGAAGGACGACAACCTCACCGGTGAGGACGTCCGCGAGGGTCTGACGGCGATCATCTCGGTGAAGCTGGGCGAGCCGCAGTTCGAGGGCCAGACGAAGACCAAGCTGGGCAACACGGAGGCCAAGACCTTCGTGCAGAAGGTCGTCCACGAGCAGCTGACGGACTGGTTCGACCGGAACCCCAACGAGGCCGCCGACATCATCCGCAAGGGCATCGCCGCCTCGACCGCCCGCGTGGCGGCCCGCAAGGCGCGTGACCTGACCCGCCGCAAGGGGCTCCTGGAGAGCGCCTCGCTGCCGGGCAAGCTGAGCGACTGCCAGTCCAACGACCCGACGAAGTGCGAGATCTTCATCGTCGAGGGTGACTCCGCCGGTGGTTCGGCGAAGTCCGGCCGTAACCCGATGTACCAGGCCATCCTGCCGATCCGCGGCAAGATCCTGAACGTCGAGAAGGCCCGGATCGACAAGATCCTGCAGAACACCGAGGTCCAGGCGCTGATCTCGGCCTTCGGTACCGGGGTCCACGAGGACTTCGACATCGAGAAGCTCCGCTATCACAAGATCATTCTGATGGCGGACGCCGACGTCGACGGCCAGCACATCAACACCCTGCTGCTCACCTTCCTCTTCCGCTTCATGCGGCCGCTGGTCGAGCACGGGCACATCTACCTGTCGCGTCCGCCGCTCTTCAAGATCAAGTGGGGCCGGGACGACTTCGAGTACGCGTACTCGGACCGCGAGCGCGACGCCCTCGTGGCGCTCGGCAAGCAGAACGGCAAGCGGATCAAGGACGACTCGATCCAGCGCTTCAAGGGCCTCGGCGAGATGAACGCCGAGGAACTGCGCATCACCACGATGGACGTCGACCACCGCGTGCTCGGCCAGGTCACGCTCGACGACGCGGCTCAGGCCGACGACCTGTTCTCGGTGCTGATGGGTGAGGACGTCGAGGCACGGCGCTCGTTCATCCAGCGCAACGCCAAGGACGTCCGCTTCCTCGACATCTGAGTCGGCCGTACAAGCAAGCCGCAGCGCGAAAGGACTTTGACCAGCAATGGCCGACGAGAACACCCCTGCCCCCGTGACGCCCGAAGAGGTTCCGCCCGTCGAGGGCGTGGGCATGCGTGTCGAGCCCGTCGGGCTCGAAACGGAGATGCAGCGCTCCTACCTCGACTACGCGATGTCCGTCATCGTCTCGCGTGCGCTGCCCGACGTGCGGGACGGCCTGAAGCCCGTCCACCGCCGGGTGCTGTACGCGATGTACGACGGCGGCTACCGGCCCGAGAAGGGCTTCTACAAGTGCGCCCGTGTCGTCGGTGACGTCATGGGTACGTACCACCCGCACGGCGACTCCTCGATCTACGACGCCCTGGTGCGCCTGGCGCAGCACTGGTCGATGCGCATGCCGCTGGTGGACTCCAACGGCAACTTCGGTTCCCCGGGCAACGACCCGGCCGCCGCCATGCGGTACACCGAGTGCAAGATGATGCCGCTGTCCATGGAGATGGTCCGGGACATCGACGAGGAGACCGTCGACTTCCAGGACAACTACGACGGCCGCAACCAGGAGCCGACGGTTCTGCCGGCGCGCTTCCCGAACCTGCTGGTCAACGGTTCGGCGGGGATCGCGGTCGGTATGGCGACCAACATCCCGCCGCACAACCTGCGCGAGGTCGCGTCCGGCGCGCAGTGGTACCTGGAGCACCCGGAGGCCTCGCAGGAGGAGCTCCTGGACGCCCTGCTGGAGCGCATCAAGGGCCCGGACTTCCCGACCGGCGCGCTCGTCGTGGGCCGCAAGGGCATCGAGGAGGCGTACCGCACGGGCCGTGGCTCGATCACGATGCGCGCGGTCGTGGCGGTCGAGGAGATCCAGAACCGCCAGTGCCTGGTGGTCACCGAACTCCCGTATCAGACCAACCCCGACAACCTCGCGCAGAAGATCGCCGACCTGGTGAAGGACGGCAAGGTCGGCGGGATCGCGGACGTCCGTGACGAGACGTCGTCGCGTACGGGTCAGCGCCTGGTCGTCGTGCTCAAGCGGGACGCGGTCGCCAAGGTCGTACTGAACAACCTGTACAAGCACACCGATCTGCAGACCAACTTCGGCGCCAACATGCTGGCGCTGGTGGACGGGGTGCCGCGCACCCTGTCGATCGACGCGTTCATCCGCCACTGGGTGACGCACCAGATCGAGGTCATCGTCCGGCGTACGAAGTTCCGGCTGCGCAAGGCCGAGGAGCGGGCGCACATCCTGCGCGGCCTGCTCAAGGCCCTGGACGCCATCGATGAGGTCATCGCCCTCATCCGGCGCAGCAACACCGTGGAGATCGCGCGTGAGGGCCTGATGGGCCTCCTGGAGATCGACGAGATCCAGGCGAACGCGATCCTGGAGATGCAGCTGCGCCGGCTGGCCGCGCTGGAGCACCAGAAGATCACCGCCGAGCACGACGAGCTCCAGGCGAAGATCAACGAGTACAACGCGATCCTGGTCTCGCCCGAGCGGCAGCGGCAGATCGTCAGCGAGGAGCTGGCGGCGATCGTCGACAAGTTCGGCGACGACCGGCGCTCCAAGCTGGTGCCCTTCGACGGTGACATGTCCATCGAGGACCTGATCGCCGAGGAGGACATCGTCGTCACGATCTCCCGCGGCGGCTACGTGAAGCGCACGAAGACGGACGACTACCGCTCGCAGAAGCGCGGCGGCAAGGGCGTGCGCGGCACGAAGCTCAAGGAAGACGACATCGTCGACCACTTCTTCGTGTCGACGACGCACCACTGGCTGCTGTTCTTCACCAACAAGGGCCGCGTCTACCGGGCGAAGGCGTACGAGCTGCCGGACGCCGGCCGTGACGCCCGCGGTCAGCACGTCGCCAACCTGCTGGCCTTCCAGCCGGACGAGCAGATCGCGCAGATCCTGGCGATCCGCGACTACGACGCGGCGCCGTACCTGATCCTGGCCACGAAGGGCGGTCTCGTGAAGAAGACCGCGCTCAAGGACTACGACTCGCCGCGCTCCGGTGGCGTCATCGCCATCAACCTGCGCGAGACGGCGGACGGCTCGGACGACGAGCTGATCGGTGCGGAGCTGGTGTCGTCCGAGGACGATCTGCTGCTCATCAGCAAGAAGGCCCAGTCGATCAGGTTCACTGCGACGGACGATGCGCTGCGTCCGATGGGCCGCGCCACTTCGGGCGTCAAGGGCATGAGTTTCCGCGAGGGAGACGAACTTCTCTCGATGAATGTCGTCAGGCCCGGTACCTTCGTGTTCACTGCCACTGACGGCGGGTACGCGAAGCGGACCCCTGTCGACGAGTACCGCGTTCAGGGTCGCGGCGGCCTGGGCATCAAGGCCGCCAAGATCGTGGAGGACCGGGGCACACTGGTCGGTGCGCTGGTGGTCGAGGCTACGGATGAGATCCTTGCCATCACGCTCGGCGGCGGTGTGATTCGTACGCGAGTCAATGAAGTCAGGGAGACGGGCCGTGACACCATGGGCGTCCAACTGATCAATCTGGGCAAGCGCGATGCCGTTGTCGGGATCGCTCGTAACGCCGAGGCGGGTCGCGAGGCCGAAGAGGTCGACGGTCCCGTCGACGCCGAGGACGAGACGGCCGAGGCAGTGACAGCGGAGGCCACCACGGCCGACGCAGCTGGTGAGAGCACAGTCGAGGGCACGACGTCCTCGACCGGGGAGCACGAGGAGTAGAGCGTGAGTGGAGCCACGGGCGCCGGTTCGGCCGCTTCCGGAGCCGGCGCGAACGGTGCCCGTGGCCCTGCCACGGACTCCCAAGGGGGCACTGTGACGGATACCCGGGGTCCTCAACCCCAGTACGAGGGCTACGCGGCCGGGCCGCTGCCCGGTGAGCGCGAGCCCGCAACGGGCCAGGCGGGGCCGTACCACCCGCCGCAGGCCTACCCCTCGCCCCCGGGCGGGACACAGGGGGGCCGGCCGCAGGGGCAGCAGGGCGGCGTGCCGGGCGTGAGCACGGCACAGGCGTCCCGCAAACCGCGGACGGGGGCGCGGACCACTCCGCGTACCCGTAAGGCGCGTCTGAGGGTCGCCAAGGCCGATCCGTGGTCGGTGATGAAGGTCAGCTTCCTGCTGTCCATCGCACTCGGCATCTGCACGGTGGTGGCGTCGGCGGTCCTGTGGATGGTGATGGACGCGATGGGCGTCTTCAACACCGTGGGCGGCACGATCAGCGAGGCAACCGGTTCGACCGAGGGCAGCGGCTTCGATCTGCAGTCGTTCCTGTCGCTGCCGAGGGTCCTCATCTTCACCTCGGTCATCGCGGTGATCGACGTGGTGCTGGCGACCGCGCTGGCCACTCTGGGTGCCTTCATCTACAACTTGTCGGCCGGCTTCGTGGGCGGTGTCGAGCTCACGCTGGCCGAGGACGAGTAGCGACGCGGGTATCGATTTTGGGACTGGCCACGACGTGCGCTAATCTTCTGAAGTCAGCGCACAGCGCGGCGGGGCTATAGCTCAGTTGGTTAGAGCGCATCCCTGATAAGGATGAGGCCACAGGTTCAAATCCTGTTAGCCCCACAGCACGAAGGCCACCTACTCAAGTGAGTAGGTGGCCTTTTGCATCTACGGATGGCATCAGAGACGGTCACGGAACCAGCCCCGGTGCCTCAGGCGTCGTACTTGGTGCGCTCATGCTTCGTGAGGGGGACTGTGGAAGGCGATCCGCCGTGGTGGGGAATCTTGGTGATCTCGGCCGGGGTGACAGTGGTCCTTGGGGCGATCCTTCTGTCCGTGGTCGCCGCAGTTGCTCTTGGCTTGGTCTGGGTTCGGGACAGGCGTAGCCGCTGACCATCCGTTGGAAGGGTCAGCCGATCAACGGATGTTCCAGAAGTTCGGCGGGCGGCGTCATGGCGCAGATGTGTGGCCCGGCGGCCCGCTCCGGTCACTCCGTCAGGGATCAGAGGTGCGGGGCATGGCCGGCAGCGGGCGGGGCGGCCATGGCGGCTGTGGCGGCCGTGGTGGGCGCACGGGAAAGCCCCCGTCCGGTGTGAACCGGCCCGGGGGCTCTGGGTGTCAGGTGCGCCGCTCTCAGGGTGGCAGCAGGGAGGCGTCGCCCGCCGGGGCGCCGTGCGAGGCGCGGGCGGTGCTTGTGGTGCTCGCGGTGTCCGTCGTGTCCGCGGACAGGTGGCGGGTCGCGGGTGAGGAGCCGTGCGCCTCGGCGCGGATGCGCTGCTTCATCGTGGGCGGCAGTGCCCGGTCACGCGGAAGGGTCCATCGCACCGACGGGGTGGTCGCGGTTGCCGCGGTCGCACCCGTGTGCTCGTGGGTCGTGGCCGCCGGCTCCGTGACCGTGGCTTCCGTGGCCGACGCGGTGGAGCCTGCGAGGCCCAGTGCGGCGAGAAGTGCGAAGAACGCGGTGATGAAGGCGGTCCAGATGTTCTTGGCCCTGTAGGTGCTCATGGCCCCTCACTCACTTTCGGGTGGTCCGTTTTGCTTACCTTCCTGATGATGTGGATTCGGCTCGCGATTTCACGGACCGACGCCGCCGATGTGCCGATGTTCAGATGAACACCACTCGTATGGTGCAACCGGTCCCCATCAGCTGGTTCCGGGACGGTCACGGGATGGTGGTGGGAGGCGTGACGGGGTGGCGACGCGGGCGGCCCGACCTTCCGACGATCGCTTTTCCGTAGGCCCCAGTTGGGTTGCGGGGAGGTCACCGGTCGATATCGGCCGGTGTGTATAGTCGGGCGGCAGAAGTCCCCTACGCCAAGGAAAGACGAGGTCGCGCGGTGAAGAAGCTTCTCCTGGTCGCACTGGCCGCCATCGGCGGGCTCCTCGTGTACCGCCAGATCCAGGCGGATCGCGCCGAGCAGGATCTGTGGACGGAGGCGACTGACTCCGTGCCCGCAGGTTCGGGTGTGTGAGACAGAACAGCCTGTGTTGCGAGCCCCGGTCGCTTGAGCGGCCGGGGCTTCGTGCTGTTGCGGGACCGTGACACCTGTGCTCTTGAGTTCACCTAAGCAAATCAATAGGTTGCTTGAGCAAAGAAGCCGGGGATTTCGGTCTGGGGGCACGGATGAGGGCACGCGACCACCGCCGTACGGCGCGGGCGGGGACATTGATCGGCGGGGCGCTGTTCGCCCTGGTGGCAGGCGCGCTGCCGGCCGTGGCGGCGCCCGGGGATGCCCCCGCCGCGTCGGGCGTGACCGGATCCGACGGAAGCGGCAGCCTGGTCATGGTCCTCGACTCGTCCGGCTCCATGGGGGACGACGACGGTACGGGCCGGACCCGGATGGAGAGCGCCCGCGCAGCCGTCGGCACGGTCGTGGACGGCCTTCCCGACGGCTATCCGACCGGCCTGCGGGTGTACGGCGCCGACTGGCCGCGCGGTTGCACGGACACCCGGCTCGTGCGCCCGGTGCACGAGCTCGACCGGGCCGCGGTGAAGCGGGCGGTCGCAGGCGTACGGCCCAGGGGCGACACCCCCATCGGCCTGTCGCTCCGGAAGGCGGCGCAGGACCTGCCGCGGCCCGAGGCAGGCGCCATCGGTACGCGCACGATCCTGCTGATCTCCGACGGCGAGGACAACTGCGGTACACCGCGGCCCTGCGAGGTCGCCGAGCAGCTCGGCAAGGAAGGCGTCGGGCTGCGGATCGACACCGTCGGCTTCCAGGTGAGGGGCGCGGCCCGCGAGCAGCTCGAATGCATCGCGAAGGCGGGCAACGGGCGTTACTACGACGCCCCGGACGCCAAGTCGCTGGCCCGCCAGCTCCAGCGCGCCTCACGGCTCTCCGCGGACGGGTACCGCTTCCGGGGCGAGCGGGTGGCGGGCGCGGCCACGGCCGACCGGTCCCCCGTGCTCGTACCCGGGCAGTATCTGGACACCATCGGTCCGGGCGAGAAGCGGTACTACGCGGTGGATCTGGACGCCGTGTCCACGGCGGACTTCGCGGCGACGGCGGTTCCGCAGCCGGGGGCGGCCGTCGACACGTTCGACGCGCTGAGCACCAGGATCGAGTACGACGGGCACGGCTCCTGCGGGACGGACACCGAGCGCTTTCAGCAGAAGGAGGGGGCGGCACCGCTGACGTCGGCGGTCGCCCGGATCCGCTCCGAGGCGGGCACCCGCACCTGCGACCGGGCCGGCCGCTACCGGCTGGTGGTGGAGCGGCGGAGCAAGAAGGGCTCCGATGCCGCGCGCTGGCCGCTGGAGCTCGTGTACGGGGTCGAGGCGCCGCTGGAGGAGGGGCTGTCTCCCGCGCAGTCGCAGGCGGAGTACGGCCGGGGTGGCAAGGAGGCGACGCTGCCTGCGGGCGATCCCCGCGATGTGCGGGGCGGCACCGGCTTCAACGATGCCAGGGAGATCGGGCAGGGCGTGTGGCGCGACCGGATCCTGCCGTCCCAGACGCTCTGGTACAAGGTCCCGGCCGGCTGGGGCCAGCAGGTGCGCTACGACGTGGAGTTCGCGAACGAGCCGACGGTGGACCGCACCTCGGCCACGTACTCCTACGGGGCGACCCGGCTCTACACACCGGCCCGCCATCCGCTCACCGGCGGCGGTGAGTTCACCTCGACCACGCTGTACAACGGCCGGCCCGCCGCCCTGCGGATGGGCGGCGTCCCGGTCTCCTGGACCAACCGCTACGAGAGCCGGAACAATGTGCAGCCGGTGCATGCCGGGGGCGGGTTCTACATTTCGGTGACGCTGGGCGCGCGGGCCGCCGAGATCGCGGAGAATCCGCGGATCGGTCTGGTGCTGCGGGTATCGGTGCTCGGTGCGGAACGGACCGGGCCGCAGCACGGAGCGCCCGTGCGGGCCGGGTCCGGCAGCAGCGCTGACAAGAACGCCGACAGGGATACGGCCGAGGGTGCGGACAAGAAGGGCGATTCAACCGCGTCCGGAGACAGCGATGGTGCCGGAGGGGCAGGATGGACCGGCATCGCGGCTGCCGCCGGGGCCGCCGTCATGGCCGTGCTGGTCGCCGTGTTCGTATATGTACGCAACCGCCGCGGGGCAGCCGCACGGACGACGAGGGGAAGCGCGTGATGAGGCAGCGCAGCAGGGGCCGGGCGACGCTGGCCGCGGTCGCGGCGATGTGCGCGGTGGCGGCGCTGCCGGGGCAGGCGTACGGGGCGGACGGGCCCGCTGCGTACAGGTTCGATCCGAAGGCGAAGGCGGTCACCGGCGCCGAGGTCAACACCGATGCGACGGCGCTCACGGCCGGTTCGGTCTACCGGAGCTCGATCAAGTTCGGCCAGAAGCTCTACTACCGGCTGAACCTGGAGGCGACGACGAACGCGTACGTCTCTGCCGTGGTCGTGCCGAAGGACGGCGGCAAGGTCGCCTATGGGGACGGCATCGCGATCAGCATCAGGGACAAGTCGGACCTGCAGTGCAGCTCGGAGAACGCCCATTTCGAGTCCGCGGAGTACCCGCGCCCCATCGCCGCGTACGCCTATCGCAACGTGAAGAAGGACAGCAGCAGCTGCCAGGGCGCCGGTACGTACAACGTCCTGATCGAGCGGGAGAACGACGACACCTCGGGGCGCGGGGACTGGGAGCTGGAAATCCGGTACGCGTCGGAGCCGCAGCTCGCCAAGGGTGGGTCGACGCCGACCGAGGCGCCGGAGAACTGGCCGTCCGCTTCGCCGAAGCCGCCCACCGGGGTCCATGACAACCGCAGGCACGGCGGCAGCAGTTACTACGACGCGACGAGCCTGGAAACCGGTGAGTGGAGGGACGAGGTCGTGCCCGGACAGACCCTCTTCTACCGGGTCCCGGTGGGCTGGGGACAGCAGATCTTCGCCACCGCCAGTCTCGGCAACAGCACCGTTCCGGACGAGGACGACTACATCAGCGGCGCGCTCGCGATGTCCCTGGACAACCCGGCGCACGGCCGTGTCGGCAACGCGTCCCCCATGCCCTACTCGGGCAGGCCGGCCTCCGTGTCCCTGGACCCGGTGCCTCCGGTGGCCTACGAGAACAGGTTCGCCTCCCGCAGCAGCGTCAGCGCGATGCGCTTCGCCGGCTGGTACTACCTGTCCGTGACGCTGAGTCCGGAGGTCGCCAAACCCTACGGTTCCGAACCGTTCCCGCTGACCCTCTCGGTCACGGTCAAGGGGACAGCCGGGGACACGCCGTACGAGGGCGACGCCGGGATCTTCGGTGTGACCCAGGGCGACAAGGACATGGCGAGGAACGGCCAGAGCGGCCCGCAGGCCGCCGAGAGCAAGAGCAGGAGCAGCAACATGAAGCTGCTCGGCGCGTCCGGCATCGGCGCGGGCGCCGTCCTGGTGCTCGGGCTGGGCGGATGGATGCTGCTCGCACGGCGCGGGCAGGCCGCAGCCGCGGTACCGGCCGTGACGGCCGACGGCGGGCAGCAGCAGCCGTACGGAGGGCCGCCGCAGGCCTGGTAGCCGGACAGGGGCTGGGCAGGGGCCGGACGGGGTGCTGTGCCGGGGACCGGACGGGGATGGGCTTGGACTGGCCCGGACTGGATGCGAGCCGCCGTCCGGCCCGTGTCCGCCGGGGCCGTCACTCAGGCCTGGGTCAGGGCCCAGATACCCACGGCGAAGCAGATCAGGGCCACCAGCAGCACCGGGACCGCCACCTTCGTGGACGGTCCCGGCCGCTTTCGCGGAACGTGTGCCGGGGTGTGCGAAGGGGACATGACCTGGGGCGACGGTCCCTGCGCGAAGGCCGGCGGAGCCCCGGCCCCGGAAAACCCCGGTCCGGGAGAGGGAACCTGCGCCTGCTGAGCGGTGTATGGACGAGTGAGAGCTTGGTCGTGCTGCACCGCGGCCGTGGGGGCCTGGGAGAGGTCCGCTGCGGCGCCGGGGAAGGAGGATGCCGGATGCGCCGGATGGAGAGTGCCGGGAGTGCCGGGAGTACCGGGAGTGCTGGGAGTGCTGGCCTGCGCCGCCTGGGGCGTGGAGTCGGCGTGCTGCGGGGGTGGCTGGAGGTGGAAGCTGCCCGTCTCCGACATCGAGGCCGGTGGCTGTGCGTATGGCTGCTGTGCGGCCTGCCGGCCCGTCTGCTGCCCGGGTTCCTGCGCCGCCTGCGCCTGACCCAGCGGGCCGCCGGGCGGCGGCGAGGCCGGGACCGGCCCTTCGGGGCCGAAGCCGGCGGGCAGCGGGCCGATCTGGTCGAAGACCTCCACCGGCTCGTCCTCGGCGCCGGGCTCGGGCAGCATCTCGACCGCGGCCGTCAGCGCCTTGCGCGCGCCCGTGGCCGTACGGAAGCGGGCCTGCGGATCCGGTTGCAGCAGCCCCGCGAGCACCTGCCAGAGAGGCTCGGGGATGCCCTGCGGGGCACTGGGCGTGCCGTACGAGGCGAAGTGCTCGACGAGCGCCTGCGAGTCGGGCTTCTGCCCCTGGAGCAGATACAGGGCGACGAGGCCGACCGCGAAGAGGTCCGCGGGGAAGTCCGGCTCCGCACCCATCATCTGCTCGGGCGCGAAGTAACCCGGCGTTCCCACCACGTAGTTCGTCTCGGTGAGGCGCGGCTCACCCTTGCGCATGGAGATGCCGAAGTCCGACAGCCGCAGATGCGGCCGGCCGCTTCCGGTGGCCTCCATAAGGATGTTGGCGGGCTTGATGTCCCGGTGCACGACCCCCTCGGCATGCACCGTCGACAGACCGGACAGCAACTGGTCGAGCAGCGTGCAGACGAACCGAGGGGGCAGCGGCCCGTAGTCACCGATGACGTGGGCCAGCGAACCGCCGCTGATGAGGTCCATGGTGAACAGGACCTTGTCGTCGTCCGCGGCCCAGCTGGCCGGAGCGAGTACATGCGGATGCTCGATCCGCAGTGCCTGTTCACGGACGAAGCGCAGCAGCGTGTGTGCGTCGCTCTGCTGGAGAACCTTGGCCGCCACATAGCGGCGGCGCCGGTGATCCCAGGCACGCCAGACAGCACCGACCCCACCACGTCCGATCGGATCGATCAGCTCGTACCGACCAGCGAAGACCTCACCCATTGCGCTGCGCTCGCTCCCCGTTCCTGCTTTCGGCCGGTGCGTGTGCCCGTGCCCGGATACTGCGGTGGCCGGGTCCGTGCCCGGCCCGACTAGTTCTGGTGTCCCTCGTAGTGCGCCACCGCGTCCGCGGTGCGTCCTGCCCCGTACACCTTGAGGAACTCTGCCAGTTCCGGGTGCGTCGGGGCGAGGGCGTCCGAGGCATCGATGATGTCACCGGCGGCCGCGACGGACCGCAGCAGCGACTGGATCTCGCGGACCACACGGCGCACGGTGGGAGCGCCACTGGTCGACGACGTCTGGCTGGTGCCGGTGAGCACGGAGCCGCCCTGGGACTTCTTGATCTCTTCCATCCGGTCGGTGGCCTCTCCCGCGCTGACACTGCCGTCCGCGACCTGACTGGCCAGTTCCTGGAGCGCCTGGACGCGCTGGACCACTGCCGGATTGCCGATCTTCGCCCGCTGACCGCTCATGAGCTGGGAGAGCATGGGAGCGGACAGCCCGAGTGCTGCCGCCAGCCGGGCCTGGTTGAGCCCCAGGTCATCGATCAGCCGACGGAAGAGCGCCCCCAGCGGTTCTCCGTACCAACTGCGCTGAAGCTCCCTGGCTCTGGCCGTCGCCTCTTGCTGTGCCGCATCCATAGCGTCTCCCCTTCGCCGAGGCTTCGCTGCTGCGAACCCCGACGAGCATCTTACGGAGCGTGGTCGTCGACCGGGAGCCCCTGTCTTTTGGAGGATTGAGGGGATCACCGGGTACTCTGGTCTGCGGCGGTGACCACGATGCCGGTGCGTCCGTTGCTGCCCGCTTCAGGGGCCTTAGCTCAGTTGGTAGAGCGCTGCCTTTGCAAGGCAGATGTCAGGAGTTCGAATCTCCTAGGCTCCACATCCCGAAAGCCCGCCTGACCTGTGAAGATGCAGGTCAGGCGGGCTTTTCTCGTACGGATACGCCGATGCCCGGCCGGTGTCACGATGCCGGGCGCTCTTCCCTGGGCCGGCGGGCCACCGCCAGCTCCGGCAGAGTGCAACCGATGTCCGTGGCCAGTTCGGCGAGCTTGTCGGCGACCTCCAGCTTGGTGATGTTCTCGGGGATCGACGGATCGACGGATCGACGGATCGACGGATCGACGGATCGAAGTGGGCGGGGTTCAACTGCGCTCGTCCCGAGGTGAGATCGACGGCTCGCCCGCTCGGTACCGGCCGCTCGGGAAGCCGGAGGCGAGCGGACTCCACGTCAGCACCCCCGTCCGGCCGGTGCACCTGGTAGAGGTCGGTCCAGTCGGTGTCGAGCCGCCGCAGGCTCGCCTCCACGGCCTGGGTGATCCAGCGGCGTGAGTTGCCGCTCCGGTTCCTGCCCTCGCCCGTCTGGAAGTGGACCTTCGTCGCGAGTACGGCCTCGTCCCGGCGCCGGGAGACCCGAGGCCTCCTGGCGCCCGTCCGTCGTGCCGCTGCTCAGCCGCCGGTCAGGGGCGGTCGTCCAGGTCCGTGCCGTCCGCGCTGTCCGGTCCCTCGGCGTCGGCCTGCTTGGCCTGGACGTCGGGGTCGAGGACCGTCGAGCCGCTTCCGTCGACCGAGGTCAGCGGGGCACGGTCGTCCACCTCGGTGGGGGCGGGCGGCTCGACCAGCCAGTCGGGGTTGGCCTGCCGGTCCCACCAGCGCCAGACGGCATAGGCGCCGCCCGCCAGGAGGCCGGCCACGGCCAGCCCCTTGCACGCCCGGCCGGCCCTGGCCCGCCGCTCGTGCTTCCGGGTCAGCTTCCTGATCTCCTTCGCCGTGACCTGACCGCGCAGAGCGGCCAGTGCGGCGGTGCTGCGCGCGGAGGCCTGCTCGGCGACCGGCTGGGCGGCGGCCATCGCGGTCTCGACGCGGGGGACGGTGTAGTCCGCGGCGCTCCGGGCGGCCTGACGGGTGCGGAGCGCGGCGCGCTGCGCGGCCTCGTCGACCTTGGAGGGCACATGGGTACGGGCGAGTTCGATACGTGGTGCGAGGTGCGCGCCGTATTGGACGCGGGCCTGCTGAGCTGCCTTCGAAACCTTCGGCGCGAGCAGCGTACGGGCCTCCAGCGCGTAGTGAGCGGCCTGTTCCCTGGCCGTGTCGGCGTAGGGGGCCACTACTTCCGCGGCGTGCTGCACGCTGTCCCTCGCCGAGTCGGTTGCGGCACGCACGCTGTCGATGCGGGTCACGGGATCCTCCTCCTTGGTGGCGGGTTGGTACTCCGCCTTTCCACCCAGTTCGAGATCATGCCTACACGGGGCTTGTGCGGCACCTGGGGCGGGCATCCGGGTTATTCAGGTCATGAGGGACACCCTCGGGCAATGAGGTGCAAGGGGAGCCTGTCGACGACAATGCCACGGTTCGGCCCGGCACGCGCCGGTTCGTCACGCACTTGGCCGCATTCCTCTCGGCCGGAAGCGGCGGCGCCCGCCGGAGCCGGGCGCCAGGGAGGCTTAAGGCGGCCCGTGCGGAGTGGGTGGGCCGGACGACGAGGGGTGTGGTCCGTGCGAGGATCGGTGGACGTCAGGGAAGACTTACGGAAGGCAGATCGTGGCCGAGCAGCTTTACGCCACCTTGAAGACCAATCAGGGTGATATCGAGGTCCGGCTTCTGCCGAACCACGCGCCCAAGACGGTCAAGAACTTCGTCGAGCTCGCCACCGGTGAGCGCGAGTGGACCCACCCCGCGACCGGGAAGAAGTCCAAGGACCGGCTGTACGACGGCACCGTCTTCCACCGCGTCATCAGCGGCTTCATGATCCAGGGCGGCGACCCGCTGGGCAACGGCACGGGCGGCCCGGGATACGAGTTCGGTGACGAGTTCCACCCGGACCTCGCCTTCACCAAGCCGTACCTGCTGGCCATGGCCAACGCCGGCCCGGGGACCAACGGCTCGCAGTTCTTCGTGACGGTGTCGCCGACCGCCTGGCTGACCGGCAAGCACACCATCTTCGGTGAGGTGGTGGACCCGGCGAGCCAGAAGGTCGTCGACACCATCGCGGCCGCGCAGACCAACGCGCGCACCGACCGTCCGTTGCAGGACGTGGTCATCGAGTCGGTCGTCGTCGAGACCCGCTGATCGCTGAACGTCGCCGGCCGCTCACTCTCTGGTCCGTCCGGGAACCAACCGCCCCGCCCGTCCGTACTTGATGACAGAACGGACGTGCAGGGCGGCTCGGTGTGCCCTGCCGCGATGACGAGGACCGAGGGGACCGGGAAGTGATGGGACCGATGGACCAGCAGCCGCCGGGCGAGCAGAACGCGTCCGCTCCCGTGGACGGTCCGGTCGTCTGCTACCGCCACCCGGACCGTGAGACGTCGATCCGCTGCACCCGCTGCGACCGCCCGATATGCCCGGACTGCATGATCAACGCCTCGGTCGGCTTCCAGTGCCCGGACTGCGTGCGTCAGGGATCCGGTACGGGACACAGTCCGGCTGCCGCCCGGCCGCGTACGATCGCCGGCGGCTCGGTCGCGGCGGACCCGAGGCTGATCACCAAGATCCTGCTCGGGATCAACGTCGCGGTCTTCGTCGCGGTGCTGGCCAACAGCGCGCTGGTCAATGATCTGGTGTTGCTGGGCCGGGCCAATTTCTACTACGGCGGTCCGCCCGAGGGTATTGCGGAAGGCCAGTGGTACCGGCTGGTGACGTCGATGTTCCTGCACCAGGAGGTGTGGCACATCGCCTTCAACATGCTGGGGCTGTGGTGGCTCGGGGGTCCGCTGGAAGCGGCGCTCGGCCGGGCCCGCTACCTCGCGCTCTACATGCTCTCGGGGCTGGCGGGCAGCGCCCTGACCTACTGGCTCGCGGAGCCGAACCAGCCCTCGCTGGGTGCCTCGGGCGCCATCTTCGGGCTGCTGGGCGCCACCGTGGTGCTCATGCGCCGGCTGAACTACGACATGCGCCCGGTCTTCGCGCTCCTCGCGATCAACCTGATCATCACCTTCAACCCCTGGGGCGGAATCGCCTGGCAGGCACATGTCGGCGGGCTGATCGCGGGCACGCTGATCGCGATCGGCATGGTGCATGCCCCGCGCGAGCGGCGGAATCCGGTGCAGTACGCCACCTGCGCCGCGGCCCTGGTCGTGGTGGTCCTGATCGTGGTTCTCAGAACAGCCTCGCTGACGTAGGAAGCACGTCGTCAGCACGTCGTCAGCACATCGGCAGCACGCTGTCAGCACGCTGTCAGCCCGATAAAGACCGTTTGTGATCGAAGTTGTCCACAGCGTGTACCGGATCTTGTGCATTCAGTGGGTACAACTGTGCCCCTTGTCGCTGAGCTGGGTTTTTCCAGCAGGGACAAGGGGCGTGCCGCCCCGCTCAGGGGTGGCTGCAGTCACACCGGCGTCAACGACCAAGGAGTTATCCACAGATCGTCTGACCTTTTCCCCCGCCTGTGGATAACGCTGTGGGTAACTCAGGGCAGGGGTTGCGGTACCGGGGTCCGCTGTGGTGCTGGGGATACGACCCAGGTGCTCCGGGGAGCTACTTCCACTGGGTGGAGACGCCGAAGCCGCCGGCGATGAAGCCGAAGCCGACGACGATGTTCCAGTTCCCCAGTGGCTTGATCGGCAGGGAGCCGTCGGTCACGTAGAAAACGACGATCCAGGCCAGACCGATCAGGAACAGCGCCAGCATGACCGGCGCCACCCAACTGCGGTTGGTCAGCTTTATGCTGGTTGCCTGCTTCGCCGGAGGGGGCGTGAAGTCGGCCTTCTTGCGGATACGTGACTTCGGCACGAGGAACTCTCCTGTCGATGCGCTGCGTTACCGCGCAGGGAACTGTTGGCTGACGCCGGGCGTGGCGCGAGGGGGAAATGCTGCCTCCCCCGGGCGTCCGTTAGCGTAGTGCTTCCGTGGCGCCGAAGGAGATAAGGGTACGTTGAGCAATTCTGCCGACTCTCCCCCCGGGCCGGTCCGGCGCACCCTCCGGTATCCGGTCAGAGTGCTCACCGCCGCCGTTTTCGCCCTCGCCGGTCTCATCTTCGTCACCAGTGCGAACACGGCCAAGGGCACCAACATCCGCACCGACTCCTCGCTGCTGAAGCTCTCCGACCTCATCCAGCAGCGCAGCGAGAAGAACGCGGGCCTGGAGGAATCCGCCGCGTCCGTGCGCGGGGACATCGACGCCCTCGCCCAGCGCGACGACGGCAGCACCACGGCGGACGACGCCCGGCTCAAGGCGCTGGAGCGGGCCGCCGGCACCGCGAAGCTCTCCGGCCGAGCCGTGTCCGTCACCCTCGACGACGCCCCGCCGAACGCCACCGCGAACCCCGGCTACCCCGATCCGCAACCCAATGACCTGGTCATTCACCAGCAGGACCTGCAAGCGGTCGTCAACGCCCTGTGGCAGGGCGGAGCCGGCGGCATCGAGGTCATGGACCAGCGGCTGATCTCCACCAGCGCGGTGCGCTGTGTCGGCAACACCCTGATCCTCCAGGGCCGGGTCTACTCGCCGCCGTACAAGATCACCGCCGTCGGTGACCCCGGCAAGCTCAAGCGGGCGCTCGACGCCTCCCCGGCGATCCAGAACTACCTGCTGTACGTGAAGGCGTACGGGCTCGGCTGGAAAGTCGACGAGCGCCAGGCGATGACTCTTCCCGGTTACTCGGGCACAGTGGATCTCCACTATGCGGAGCCGGTGAAGTAGCGAGCAGCTGCGGGGAGGCCGACCGGTGTCGGTGCGACTGATCGTCAGGACGTTCAGCGAACTGTGCATCACGGTCGGTGCCCTGATCGTTCTGTTTGTGGTGTACGTGCTGTTCTGGACCGGGGTGAAGGCCGCCGGTGCGACCGAGGGACAGATCGACGACCTGCAGCGCCAGTGGGCGCGAGGGGCGGTGTCCGCACCCGCCCCGTCGTCATCGCCGTCATCACCATCAGCAGGGTCATCACCGGGTCCGAAGCCCCCGGCTCCCAAGGCGTACCGCGACGGGAAGCCGTTCGCGATGCTCTACATACCCCGCTTCGGAAAGGGCTGGGAGTGGCCCGTCCTGGAGAACACCGAGGTCAAGACGTTACAGAAGGGCCTCGGGCACTACCGCGGCACCGCCCGCCCGGGAACCACCGGCAACTTCGCGGTGGCCGGCCACCGCCGCACGTACGGCGACCCCTTCAAGGACTTCCCGAAGCTGCGCCCCGGGGACCCGGTGCTGCTGACGGACGGGACGACGTGGTTCACGTACCGCATCGACAAGAAGCCCTACCGCACCGTGCCGACCGATATCGGTGTCATCGACCCCGTGCCGCGCAGGTCCGGCTTCGACGGGCCCGGCCGCTATCTGACGCTGACCACCTGCGACCCCGAGTGGGGCAGCAGCCACCGGCTGATCGCCTGGGCGCACCTGGACGCGACCCAGCCCGTGACCGACGGAAGGCCGGCAGCTTTCCACAGCTGACCCACGGCCCTGCCCCGGCCCTTTAGTCTGGTCCCGTACCGAATCGGAGGGGTCAGCATGTACGGCTGGATCTGGCGTCATCTGCCGGGCAACGTGTGGGTGCGCGGGTTCGTCTCGCTCGTGCTCGCCCTGGCGGTTGTCTATGTGCTGTTCCAGTACGTCTTCCCGTGGGCGGAGCCGCTGCTTCCGTTCGGCGATGTGACGGTCGACGGCGCGGACGCGACGGGGGCCGGCCGATGAGCGCCCGCATCCTGGTCGTCGACAACTACGACAGCTTCGTCTTCAACCTCGTGCAGTACCTCTACCAACTGGGCGCCGAGTGCGAGGTGCTGCGCAACGACGAGGTGACCACGGCCCACGCCCAGGACGGCTTCGACGGCGTCCTGCTCTCGCCGGGCCCCGGCACCCCCGAGCACGCGGGCGTCTGCGTCGACATGGTGCGGCACTGCGCGGCGACCGGCGTCCCGGTCTTCGGGGTCTGCCTCGGGATGCAGTCGATGGCGGTGGCGTACGGCGGTGTCGTGGACCGAGCCCCCGAACTGCTGCACGGCAAGACGTCCCCGGTGACCCACGAGGGCAAGGGCGTCTTCGCCGGTCTGCCCTCGCCCTTCACTGCGACCCGCTACCACTCGCTCGCCGCCGAACCGGACACGGTCCCGGAGGAGCTGGAGGTCACCGCGCGCACGCCCGACGGCATCATCATGGGGCTGCGACACCGGGAGTTCGCGGTCGAGGGAGTGCAGTTCCACCCGGAGTCGGTGCTCACCGAGCACGGCCATCTGATGCTGGCGAACTGGCTGGCGCAGTGCGGTGACGCCGGAGCTGTCGAGAGGTCGGCGGGGCTCGCGCCGGTGGTGGGCAAGGCCGTCGCGTGACCCCACCCCGCCACGGCCGCGACGCCGGTCAGGACGGCCCGCACGAAGAGGGGACGTACGAGGCCGCGGGCGCGTTCGAGGCGGCGGTCGGCCAGTTGGCGGACCCGTTGAACGACCCGTTGCCGGGGGAGCACGCCTCGCCCTGGTCCCGGGCGGAGGACGTTGCCGGGGGGACGGCGGACCCGGGCGGCGGGCCGGACGGCGCCGGTACGCCGTCGGCACAGGCGCCACACGGGCCGCAGCAGGCGCCACACGGGCCACAGACGGCTCAGGAGCCTCCGCGCGAGTGGTACGACCCCGAGGGGTACGAACGGGACTGGTACGGCGGGCAGGCGCCCGTCCCGGCGGCTCCGGCCGAAGTGCTCCCTCCCCACGACGAGACCGTCGCACTGCGGACGCCGGACACCCGGCGAATAGTCCCCCGGGTAGTCCCCCGCGCACGGACGGAACACCGCCCGGAACACCGCCCGGAACCGGAATGCGATCCGGCGGCCGAAGACGCCACGGAGGTCATGGCAGCCATACCTGCCGGGCCGGTCGAACCAGCCGTACCTGCCGTACCTGCCGTACCTGCCGTACCTGCCGTACCTGCCGGGCCAGATGCGGAACCCGCGGAACCCGCAGGGCCCGCGGAATCCGCGGAAGCGCCCGGTACCGGAGGCCGGGCCGAACGGCGCCGTGCGGCCAAGGGCCGCGGCCGCAGACGGCCCGACCCGCAGCCGGCGTCCGGGCCGGCCGGCCCCGCGAAGCCGATGTCACGCGTCGAGGCGCGACGGGCGGCGCGGGCGGCCAAGGACAGCCCGGCGGTCGTGGCCAGCCGGGTGGTCGGCGAGCTGTTCATCTCGCTGGGCGTGCTGATGCTGCTGTTCGTCACGTACCAGCTGTGGTGGACCAACGTGCGGGCCGACCAGATCGCCGGCAACGAGACGCACAAGATCCAGAACGACTGGGCCAGCGGCAAACGTGCCCCCGGTACGTTCGAGGCCGGACAGGGCTTCGCCATCATCCACATCCCGAAACTGGACGTGGTCACGCCGATCGCCGAGGGCATCAGCAAGGACAAGGTCCTCGACCGCGGCATGGTCGGCCACTACGGCGAGGACCCGCTGCGCACGGCCATGCCGTCGGCGAAGCAGGGCAACTTCGCGCTGGCCGGCCACCGCAACACCCACGGCGAGCCGTTCCGCTACATCAACCGGCTGAGCCCCGGCGACCCGATCGTGGTCGAGACGCAGGACGCCTACTACACGTACGAGATGACGAGCGTGCTGCCCCAGACCTCGCCGTCCAATGTGTCGGTGATCGGCCCGGTGCCGCCGCAGTCCGGATTCACCAAGCCCGGTCGGTACATCACATTGACGACCTGTACGCCCGAATTCACGAGTACGTACCGATTGATCGTCTGGGGCAAGATGGTCGACGAACGGCCGCGCAGCAAGGGGAAGCCCGACGCGCTCGTGGGCTGAACGGGCTGAACGGGCTGGACATCATCACGACAGGGACGGTGCGGTGGCAGCGAGGACCGAGGACCAAGAACAGACCGGCGAGTCCGCGCCCCCGGTGCGGCGCAGGGGCCGCCATCCCGTCGCGGCCGCGGTCAGTGTCTTCGGCGAACTCCTGATCACCGCGGGCCTGGTGCTCGGGCTCTTCGTCGTCTACTCCCTCTGGTGGACGAACGTGCTCGCCGACCGCGAGGCCACCAAGCAGGGCCACACCGTCCGCGACCGCTGGGCCGACGGTCCGGGGGCGCTGGACACCAAGGACGGCATCGGCTTCCTGCACGTCCCGTCGATGAAGAACGGCGAGGTGCTCGTCAAGAAGGGCACCGACACCGAGAACCTCAACGACGGCATCGCCGGCTACTACACCGACCCGGTGAAGTCGGCGCTCCCCTCCGCCGAGAAGGGCAACTTCACGCTGGCCGCCCACCGGGACGGCCACGGCGCGAAGTTCCACAACATCGACAAGGTGCGGACCGGGGACGCGGTCGTCTTCGAGACCAAGGACACCTGGTACGTCTACAAGGTCTTCAAGGAGCTGCCGGAGACGTCGAAGTACAACGTCGACGTGCTCCAGGAGGTCCCGAAGGGCTCGGGCAAGAAGAAGCCCGGCCGCTACATCACGCTGACGACGTGCACGCCCGTCTTCACGTCGAAGTACCGCTACATCGTGTGGGGCGAGCTGGTCCGTACGGAGAAGGTCGACCACGACCGTACGAAGCCGGCGGAGCTGCGCTGACGCGCGTCCCCGTCCCGCGCTTCCATTCCCGCCCCCGCCCCTGCCCCCGTTCCCGTCCCCGTCCGCAGGCACAGCACAGGGCCCCGGTCACCGTTGTTGAGGTGCCGGGGCCCTGCGCTGTGTCCGTGCCGGTCGCGCGGACGGGGTGGGACGCGGTCAGTGCCGGGAGCCGGACGGGCCGCCGAAGAAGTTGCTGTCTCCGCCGTCTCCGCCGCCGCCCATCGTGGTGAGGGTGATGGTGGTGTTCGCCGGGTCGGCCTGGGTGTTCGGCTGCGGGTCGACGCCGGTGACCCTGGCGTTGTCGTTGTCCGAGCTGTTCTCCGCGAACTGGATGTTCGTGAAGCCGGCATCGGTCAGGGCCTGCTTGGCCTCGGAGACCTTCTTGCCCCTGACCTCGGGAACGGGCGTCGTCGTCGGCTCCGGCGGGCCCTTGGAGACCTTCAGGATGATCTGGACGTCCTTCGGCTGCTGGCTCGGACCGGCCGGATTCTGTTCGATGACCATACCCGCGGGTTCGGACGAATCCACCGGTGTCTGAGCGACGTTGGTGAAGCCGAGGGGAGTGAGCTGGGCCACTGCCTGGTCGAAAGTCCGCCCCTGGAGGTCCGGCAGAGACGCCGTGTCCCGCTTGGCGACCGAGAGCTTGACCTCGGAGTTCTTCTCGGCCTTGGCGTTGCCCTTGGGGGACTGGTCAAGGATGGTGCCGGGCTGGGCGTCTGCGGACTCGACCGAATGGACGGTGACCGTGAAGCCCTGCTCCTCAAGGAGCTTGCGCGCGCTGTCCTCGGACTCCCCAGTGACGTCCGGGACACTGACCTTCGGCGCACCGGTGGAGACGAAGACCGTGACGGTCTCCTGCTCCGCCATCTTCTCGTCAGGCGTCGGGGTCTGGCGGCAGATCTTGTTCTTGGGCTGGTCCTTGCACGCTTCCTTCGGGCCGATCTTGAGCACGATGTTGGTGTTGTCGGCGAGCCCCTGTGCTTCCTTGACGGTCGAACCGACCATGTCGGGCACCTTGAACTCGTCGGCGCCGCTGTTCGTGTCGCCGAAGACCTGCTTGCCGATCAGGATGGCCCCGATCAGCACCAGGATGCCCGCGACGACCAGCAGGATCGTCGAGGTGTTGCTCTTCTTCTGACGCCGGCGGCCGGGCCGGTCGTCGTAGCCGTAGCCGCCGTCGTCCGGGTTGACCGGGGGCAGCATCGACGTCTGGGCGCCGTTCTGGTCCGCGGGATGCGGGGCGGTGGTGGGCTGGTCGTTGCCGTACCCGTCGTAGCCGCCGTAGCCGGCCGCGCCCATCGCCGCGGTGACCGGCTGGCCGTCGAGGCAGGCCTCGATGTCGGCGCGCATCTCGTCGGCCGACTGGTAGCGGTAGTCCGGGTCCTTGACCAGGGCCTTCAACACGATCGCGTCCATCTCGGGCGTGATCTCGGGGTCGAAGTTGCTCGGGGTCTGCGGCTCTTCCCGTACGTGCTGGTAGGCGACCGCGACAGGTGAGTCACCGATGAACGGCGGCCGGACCGTCAGCAGCTCATAGAGCAGACAACCCGTCGAATAAAGGTCCGACCGGGCGTCGACCTGCTCGCCCTTGGCCTGCTCCGGGGAGAGGTACTGGGCGGTGCCGATGACGGCCGAGGTCTGGGTCATCGTCATACCGGAGTCACCCATGGCGCGGGCGATGCCGAAGTCCATGACCTTGACCTGGCCGGTGCGCGTCAGCATGACGTTGGCCGGCTTGATGTCACGGTGAACGATGCCCGCGCGGTGCGAGTACTCCAGCGCCTGGAGGATGCCGACCGTCATTTCGAGCGTGCGCTCCGGCAGCAGTCTGCGGCCCGAGTGCAGCAGCTCTCTGAGCGTCGAGCCGTCGACGTACTCCATGACGATGTACGGGATCGAGACCCCGTCGACGTAGTCCTCGCCGGTGTCGTACACCGCGACGATCGCCGGATGGTTGAGCGAGGCGGCGGACTGGGCCTCACGGCGGAACCGGGCCTGGAAGGACGGGTCGCGGGCGAGGTCCGCCCGCAGCGTCTTCACAGCTACGGTGCGGCCGAGCCGGGTGTCGTGGGCGAGGTATACCTCGGCCATGCCACCACGGCCGAGCACCGAGCCCAGCTCGTACCGGCCGCCGAGGCGACGCGGCTCTTCCATAACTGTTCCAGCCCTCTCCGTCAGTCCTGACCGCACCGGTGTGCGGTCCGGCGGTGTGCTGTCCGCGCATACGCTACCGGCCGCGCACTACCTGATCAGCCCGCAGCCCACACCTGATATCCGACCGGTATCCCAACGTGCGGATATGGTGCTCGGCGTGACGGGCGTCACTTCTTGCCGTCGATGACCGCCTTCATGACGGCCTTCGCGATGGGGGCGGCCAGACCGCCACCGGAGACGTCGTCGCGGTTGGCCTTGCCGTCCTCGACGACCACGGCGACGGCGACGGGAGAGCCGCTGTCGGTCTTCGCGTACGAGATGAACCAGGCGTACGGCTTCTCACTGTTGTCGAGACCGTGCTGAGCCGTACCCGTCTTGCCGCCGACGGTGACGCCGGGAATCTTGGCGTTCCCGCCCGTTCCCGACTCGACGACGGTCTTCATCATCTCCTGGAGCTTCTGGGCGTTCTCACCCGAGAGGGGCTGGCTGAGCTGTTCCGGCTGGTGGGTGTAGATGTCGTCCAGGCTGGGCGACTGCCGCTTGGCGACCATGTACGGCTGCATCAGCTTGCCGTCGTTGGCGACCGCGGCGGCGACCATCGCCATCTGGAGCGGGGTGGCGCGGTTGGACGCCTGACCGATGCCTGCCATGGCGTTCTGCGGGCGGTTGTCCTTCGGGTAGATGCTCGCGGTGGCGCGGACCGGGATGAAGACGTCCTTGTTGAAGCCGAACTTGTCGGCCTCGTCGATCATCTTCTGGTTGCCGAGGTCATCGCTGATCTTGCCGAAGACGGTGTTGCAGGACATCCGCAGCGCTTCCCGGAGCGAGACGTTCTTACACGGGATGTTGTTCTCGTTGTCCAGGTTCCTGGTGCTCAGGGGAAGGCGGTAGGGCAGCGGGGAATCCGTCTTGGCGTCGATGTCCGTGTAGAGGCCGTTCTCCAGGGCGGCCGCCGCGGTGACGACCTTGAAGGTCGAGCCGGGCGGGTAGGTCTCGCGCAATGCCCTGTTGAGCATCGGCTTGTCCTTGTCCTTCTGGAGCGCCTGCCAGGCCTCGGAGTCCTTGTTGGAGTTGCCCGCGAAGGTCGAGGGGTCGTACGAGGGCGTGCTGGCGAGCGCCAGGATGGCGCCGGTCTGCGGGTCGAGGGCGGCGACGGCGCCCTTCTTGTCACCGAGGCCCGTGAAGGCCGCCTTCTGCGCGGCGGCGTTGAGCGTGGTGACGATGTTGCCGCCCTGCTTCTTGTCGTTGGTGAACATCGACATCGTGCGGTCGAAGAAGAGCTGGTCGTCGTTGCCGGTGAGGATGCCGTCCTCAAGCTTTTCGAGCTGCGAGGCGTCGAACGCCTGCGAGGAGTAGCCGGTGACCGGGGCCCACATCGGGCCGTCCTGCCAGACCCGCTTGTACTTGAAGTCGCTGTCCTTGGTCTCCTTGGACCCGGTGACGGCCTTGCCGCCGTCGACGATGATGTCGCCGCGCTCGTGCGCGTACCGCTCGATACGGACGCGGCGGTTCTCGTCGCGGGTGTTGAGCTCGTCGGCCCGTACGTACTGGAGGTAGTTGGTGCGTACGAGCAGAGCCAGGATGAGGATTCCGCAGAAGACCGCGATCCGGCGCAGGGGCTTGTTCACGGACGGACCACCTGGGTCATCTCGGCGTCGGAGGAGGGGGCGGGGGCAGGGGCGGGGCGGCGCGCGGTGTCGCTGATGCGGATCAGGATCCCGATCAGGGCCCAGTTGGCGATCACCGACGAACCACCGGCGGCGAGGAAGGGCATCGTCATACCGGTCAGCGGGATGAGGCCCATGACACCGCCGGCGACGACGAAGACCTGGATGGCGAAGGCGCCGGAGAGGCCGATGGCGAGGAGCTTGCCGAACGGGTCGCGGGCGGCGAGGGCGGTACGGACACCGCGCTCGACGATCAGACCGTAGATCAGCAGGACGGCCATCATTCCGGCGAGGCCGAGTTCCTCACCGACGGTGGAGAGGATGAAGTCGGCGTTGGCGGCGAAGCCGATCAGGTCGGAGTGGCCCTGGCCCCAGCCGCTGCCGAGAGTGCCGCCGGATCCGAAGGACATGATGGCGTTGCCGATTTGCTCACAGGCGTTGTTCGTCTGGTAGCAGGCGAACGGGTCCATCCACGCGTCCACACGCTGTTGCACGTGCGATTCGAACGTGGAGACACCCACCGCTCCGACCGCGGACATCAGCAGACCGAAGACGATCCAGCTGGTCCGCTCCGTCGCGACGTACAGCATGATCACGAAGAGGCCGAAGAAAAGGAGCGACGTTCCGAGGTCGGTCTCGAAGACCAGGATCAGGATCGACAGCACCCAGATGACGAGGATCGGTCCCAGGTCGCGGCCGCGCGGCAGGTACAACCCCATGAAACGGCGGCTGGCGAGGGCCAGCGCATCGCGTTTGACCATGAGGTAGCCCGCGAAGAAGATCGCGATGATGATTTTCGCGAACTCTCCGGGCTGGATGGAGAAACCGGCGATCGTGATCCAGATCTTGGCGCCGAACTTGCCGGGGAAGAACATCGGCAGGATCAGCAGGATCAGCGCCGCCACCATCGAGATGTACGTGTAGCGCTGCAGGATGCGGTGGTCCTTGAGCAGCACCAGTACACCGACGAACAGAGCCACGCCGACCGCCGAGTACATCAGCTGACGGGGAGCGGAGGGGGTAAAGACTCCATAGAGGTTCTTGGCATCCCTGATCAGCTTCGGCGACTGGTCCAGCCGCCAGATCAGCACCAGCCCCAGCCCGTTGAGCAGCGTGGCCAGCGGCAGCAGCAGCGGGTCCGCGTAGGGCGCGAACTTGCGCACCACGAGGTGGGCCACGCCGCCGAGCAGGACCAGGCCGAGCCCGTATCCGAACATGCCGGAGGGCAGCCGGCCGTCGATGGCCAGGCCCACGTTGGCGTAGGCGAACACCGAGATGGCGATGGCGAAGCCCATCATCATCAGTTCGGTGTTGCGCCGGCTCGGTGCGTCGATCGCGCCGATGGTGGTCGTGTTGGTGACAACGCTCATGGTGCTGAAGGCCCCCTACGGCTTTACTGCTTACCGCACTGCGGGACCAGCTTCTTCTCTTCCTCCGAGAGGCTGGGACCAGGAGTGGGAGTCGCTGAAGTCTGGCTGGTCTTGGTGGCGTCGGACGTCGAGGACGCCTCGGTGGCGTCCTTGTCCGTACTGCCGGCCTGGCCCTCGTCGCTGGGGGCGTTCTTCTCGGCCGCGCGGCGCTGTGCGTCCTTCTTGCAGGCGGTCGCCTGTTCGGAGAGTTCGGTGATCTTCTCGCGGGCGTCGGCGAGGTTGCCCTCGGCGATGGTCGCCTCGACCTGCTTGCGCTGGTAGGACGGGAGGTACTTGAGTTCGATCTCGGGGTGGTCGCTCTCCACCTTCGAGAGCGAGACCCAGGCGAGGTCCTGGCTGATGCCCCGGTACAGCGCGACGTTGTCGTTCTTCGCGCCGACGTAGAACTGGGTCTGGGTCCAGCGGTAACCGCCGTACAGACCGCCGCCGATGACCGCCAGTGCGAGCACGATGTACAGCGACCTCTTGAGCCACTTGCGGCCGCCGGGCTTGACGAAATCCTCGTCGGAGTAGGACCCGAAGGACCCGTCCGGCATTCCGTCGTAGCCGGAGTCGTCACCGCTGCCGGGAGGGCCGAAGCCGCCCGAGGGCGTCGGGACGGGGCGGCCGAGGCCTGCCGCCCGTCCGGCGGGGGTCTCCATCGCGCCGCCGTCGTTCAGCTGGGCGGCCTGGTTCTCCGCGACCGCGCCGACGATGACCGGGGTGTCGTTGAGCTGCCCGGCCAGGGTGTCGTTGCTGTCGACGTCGAGGACGTCCGCGACGATGCAGGTGATGTTGTCCGGGCCACCGCCGCGCAGGGCGAGCTGGATGAGGTCCTGGATGGTCTCCTGCGGGCCCTGGTAGCTGGCGAGCGTCTCCTCCATCGTCTGGTGGGAGACGACGCCGGAGAGGCCGTCGGAGCAGATCAGGTAACGGTCGCCGGCCCGGACCTCGCGGATGGAGAGATCGGGTTCGACGTGGTCGCCACTGCCCAGCGCGCGCATCAGCAGGGAGCGCTGCGGGTGGGTGGTGGCCTCCTCCTCGGTGATCCGGCCCTCGTCGACCAGCCGCTGGACCCAGGTGTGGTCCTGCGTGATCTGGGTCAGTACGCCGTCACGCAGCAGGTACGCGCGTGAGTCGCCGACGTGGACGAGGCCGAGACGCTGACCGGTCCACAGGAGAGCGGTGAGCGTGGTGCCCATGCCCTCCAGCTGCGGGTCCTCCTCGACCATCATGCGCAGCTGGTCATTGGCCCGCTGGACCGCTGTGCCGAGCGAGGTGAGGATGTCGGAGCCGGGTACGTCGTCGTCCAGCTGGACGAGCGTGGAGATCACCTCGGAGCTGGCGACCTCACCGGCTGCCTGGCCGCCCATCCCGTCGGCGATGGCGAGAAGACGCGGTCCGGCATAGCCGGAGTCCTCGTTGCCTTCCCGGATCATGCCCTTGTGCGATCCGGCGGCGAAGCGCAGGGAAAGACTCATGCGCACCTCGCCCGTCGGTTCGGGGTACAGCCGGTCTCGAGCCACACTGCCCACCCTCCGGTCGGGAGCCCGGCCGGGTCCGATGCCCGGACCGCCGCGGCCGGCTCGCTCCGCTCGCTCATTGTCGTACTACTTCCGCAGCTCGATGACGGTCTTGCCGATCCGGATCGGCGCGCCCAGCGGAACAGGCGTCGGGGTGGTGAGACGGGTCCGGTCCAGATACGTGCCGTTGGTGGACCCGAGATCCTCGACGATCCACTGGCCGTCACGGTCGGGGTAGATCCTGGCATGCCTGCTGGACGCGTAGTCGTCGTCCAGCACGATCGTTGAGTCATGGGCCCGGCCCAGCGAGATGGTCTGCCCCTGGAGCGCCACCGTGGTGCCGGTGAGGGTGCCCTCGGACACGACCAGCTTGGTCGGTGAGCCCCGGCGCTGGCGGCCGGGCTGCTGGCGTTGCTGCGGTGGTGCCGCGGCGGTTTGGCGTGCCTGTGGCGGGCGCGCGTCGGACGCGGTGCGGCGTGAGCCGCGCTGCGTTACGCGCGTTCCGAACAGGTCGCTGCGGATGACCTGGACGGCCACGATCACGAATAGCCACAGAACAGCCAGAAAACCTAGCCGCATGACCGTGAGGGTCAGCTCTGACATTGCCCCCGCTTCACCCTTCGGCTTGCCGGTAAACGATGGTGGTGTTGCCCACGACGATCCGCGAGCCGTCGCGGAGCGTAGCGCGGGTTGTGTGCTGCCCGTCTACCACGATGCCGTTGGTAGACCCGAGATCCTGGATCGTCGAGGGCGTTCCGGTCCGGATCTCACAGTGCCGGCGGGAAACGCCGGGGTCGTCGATCCGCACATCGGCGTCGGTGCTGCGGCCCATCACCAACGTCGGGCGGGAGATCTGATGGCGGGTGCCGTTGATCTCGATCCAGCGTCGCACCTGCGTGTTCGGCAGGGGGCTGGGATTGGCCGGCGGGCGCCGGTCGGATGCGGGTGCCGCGGGACGCCCGGAGCCCGGCGGCGGGGCCGCGGGCATGGGCGGGGCTGAGGTGGGCGGGTAGCCGTAGCCGCCGGGGGCCTGCGGGGCGGCGGGGCGCCCATGGCCGGGACGCGCGGGCTGGGCCGGCTGTCCTGGCTGGCTCTGGAACTCCTGCTGGTCGGGCTGGCCCTGTTGTGACGAACTCGATGCCAGAGTGCGGCTGCGGACCCGGTAGAGGCCGGTGTCGAGGTCGTCGGCCTTCTCCAGGTGCACCTTGATGGGGCCCATGAAGGTGTACCGCTGCTGCTTGGCGTAGTCCCGCACCAGGCCGGAGAGCTCGTCGCCCAGCTGGCCCGAGTACGGGCTGAGCCGCTCGTAGTCGGGGGCGCTGAGTTCTACGATGAAGTCGTTGGGGACGACGGTCCGCTCGCGGTTCCAGATGGTGGCGTTGTTGTCGCACTCCCGCTGGAGGGCTCCAGCGATCTCGACCGGCTGCACCTCGGACTTGAAGACCTTGGCGAAAGTGCCATTGACGAGACCTTCGAGACGTTGCTCGAAACGCTTCATGACTCCCATGGGGCACCTCCTCCGGTGTCGTCGTCCCTGTACTGCTTACTGATCGTATCCACGCGTCGGGAAATCGGCTGGTTCCCCTTGTCTGCACTGCGGATGAGTGTCCCCCCTCACACGGATCGTAGAGGTGGCCTCCTGACAGTGTCCCGCACCTTGGGTGCACTCAGGAGGAGTGGGTGGCGGCGGCTGCGGGTTCCCGGTTCCCGTCAGGCGTTCGGCGAAACAAACGGATGTGAATCCGCCCTGTCCAGCGTGCTAATCTTCCTGATGTCGCCAGGGGCTCGCACCGAAAAGTGGGAGATTCTGGAACACCATTCTTGCGCGAGTGGCGGAACGGCAGACGCGCTGGCTTCAGGTGCCAGTGTCCTTAGGGACGTGGGGGTTCAAATCCCCCCTCGCGCACAAGTAAAGAAGCCCCGCAGACCACGGTCTGCGGGGCTTCTTCGGTTTGCTCTCCGGGCCGGGGCGGGTTTCGGCTGACGCCCGGTCGGGTGGGGATTCAGGCCGGGCTTGGTTTCACGTGAAACGCCCGATTGGTCTCTCTGGTGGGGTCCGCGGTGAGGGCCGTGGCGAGGCCCCCGGCGAGGCGCTGGAGGGGGCGTCTGCGGGGATGGTGGTCAGCTCGCCGCGGATCCGGGAGTGCTGGGATTGTTATGCGGGAAGGCCGGGGTTTGTTGACCCCGGCCTTCCTTGTCGTCGTCTCGGTCGCCTCAGGCGGCGAAGCGGGACGCGAGGCTCTTGGCCTTCTCCGCGGCGTCCGTGAGTGCCTTGGCGCGGGACGTCTCGGCGAGCGGGATGAGCTCGGCCATTTCCGGCTTGCTGTGGGCCAGGGTCAGCTCCGGGACGATGAAGTCGACCTCGGCGGCGAACATGGACGTCAGCAGCGTTGCCAGATAGTTCTGGACGAACTCGGCCCCCGCGCGCGGGGTGCCGGCGGCGTAGGAGCCGCCGCGACTGGCGACGACGGTGATCGGGGTGCCGGCCACCGGGCTGTCGGAGCCCGCGTTGTGGCCGACGATGATCACGTGGTCGAGCCACGCCTTCAAGGTCGACGGAATCGTGAAGTTGTACATCGGCGCACCGATCAGGACCGCGTCGGCGGCGGCCAGCTCGGCGGCGAGTTCGCCACGCAGCGGGTGCTCGGCGCCGGCGGCGACGGCCGCGGCGTTCAGGTGCGGCAGCGGGTCGGCGGCGAGATCGCGGTAGACGACCTGTCCGTCGGGGTGCTGCTCGCGCCAGGCCTCCACGAATGCGGCGGTGACCTCGCGCGACGCGGAGCCCTGGGGGAATACGGCGGAGTCGAGGTGCAGAAGTGTGGCCATGGGGGGTCTCCACGGGGTGTCGGTGGCGCGGTGGGGATTCGATGGGGCGGCGGGCCGTTGAGGCGGGACGAGGTTTCGTGCGTCACTATTAATAACATAGGGACTTACTAATCGTAAGTCCCTCATGGTGTCGCAGTACTCTGGGCGTATGGCGGATCACAGCGAGCAGGCGTGCCGGCGGGTCGACGTGAGCATCAGTCGCGTCTTCGAGCTGCTCGGCAAGCGCTGGACGGGGCCGATCATCTCGGTGCTTCTCCAGCAGCCCGTTCACTTCGCCGATCTGCGGCGGGCGATTCCGGGCATCAGCGAGCGCATGCTCTCGGACCGGCTCTCCGAACTGGGGACGGCGGGCCTGGTGGTCCGGGAGGTCGACGAGGGGCCGCCGCTACGGGTGTCGTACCGCCTGACGCAGGCCGGTGCCGCGATGGAGCCCGCGCTCAAGGAACTGGGGCGCTGGGCGGAGACGCATCTCAGGGAGAGCGGCGGCGGCTGTTAGCCGGCGGGCCGCGACCGGCGGGCCGCGACCGGCGGGCGGGGGCCGGCGGGCGGGGGCCGGCGGAGCGGTGCCGGGAGGTTGTCCACAGGTGGTCCGGCCGGTCATCCACAGGGGCAGACGGGTGCCGGTGAACGGCGGTACCGTCGTCAGCGGTTGATGTGGGACCGGGGGTGCCGGGCGGCGGCACAGGGCGAGTTCGGGGGAGCTGTGCGCCATGGGTGAGATCGAAGCGCCAGTGCCGGTGCAGCGGGCCGCGAAGGACGATCCGCGCATTCCGGCGGTGCCCGGGTTCGCCCGCCGCGCTCACCCGAAGGTCCGGGGCGGCCCGCAATCGCCGAAAGAGGCGGGCAAGGCACTGCGTGAGCGGATACCCAGGTCCGCGCACGGGTCGCTGGTCCTGCCCGCGGGCCGGCCCGACGCGGTGCGGGCGGTCGAGGAGTCCAATCGGGGCCGGGTGCCCGCGCTCACTCCGATCCGGGTGGGGCGGATGGCCGCCACCCCGTTCGCCTTTCTCCGGGGTTCGGCCGGGCTGATGGCCCACGACCTGGTGGGCACCCCCGTCACCGGGGTGGGAGCCCAGCTCTGCGGTGACGCCCACGCGGCCAACTTCGGTCTGTACGGCGATGCGCGGGGCAATCTGGTCATCGACCTGAACGACTTCGACGAGACGGTGACCGGCCCGTGGGAGTGGGATCTCAAGCGCCTCGCCACCTCACTGGTGCTCGCGGGCCGTGAGGCGGGCGCGGACGAGGAGACCTGCCGCAGGGGCGCGTACGACACGGTGGGCGCCTACCGGCGGACGATGAGGCTGCTGGCCAAGCTGCCCGCGCTCGACGCCTGGAACGCCATCGCCGACGAGGAACTCGTCTCGCACACGGACGCGCGGGATCTGCTCGGCACGCTGGAGCGGGTCTCGGAGAAGGCCCGCAACAACACCAGCGCCCGCTTCGCCGCGAAGTCCACGGAGGCCTCAGGGGACGGCGGACGCCGATTCGTCGACGCACCGCCGGTGCTGCGCCGGGTGCCGGACGAGGAGGCCGCGTCCGTGGCGGTGGGGCTCGGCGACTACCTGGGCACCGTCTCGCAGGACCGGGTTCCGCTGCTCGCCCGGTACGCGATTCACGATGTGGCGTTCCGGGTGGTCGGCACGGGGAGCGTGGGCACCCGGTCGTATGTGGTGCTGCTGCTGGATCACCGGGGTGAGCCGCTGGTGCTGCAGGTGAAGGAGGCCAGGCCCTCGGTGCTGGCGCCTCATCTGCCCGCCGTGGGCTTCGATGTGCCGGAGGTGCCGCACGAGGGGCGCAGGGTCGTGCTCGGGCAGAAGCGGATGCAGGTCGTCAGCGACATCCTGCTGGGCTGGGCGACCGTGGACGGGCGGCCCTTCCAGGTCAGGCAGTTCAGGAACCGCAAGGGCAGCGTCGATCCGGCGGCCCTGGCAGCCGACCAGGTCGACGACTACGGCCGGATGACCGGCGCGCTGCTGGCCCGAGCTCACGCGCACAGCGCCGATCCGAGGCTGATCGCGGGCTACTGCGGCAAGAACGACGAGCTGGACGAGGCGGTGGCGGCGTTCGCGATGACCTACGCGGACCGTACGGAGGCGGACCACGCGGAGCTTGTGCGGGCGATCGGCGCGGGCCGCACAGCCGCCGAGGCGGGCGTATGAAGCCCGTTGCGCCGACCGCGCGTCCCGGGGGCGTGGGCCGTGGCCATACGCTGGACGGGTGACCCACGAAGCCGCCGGGGTGCCGACCACCCGGAACGACGATGACCGGCAGGACCACGACCGGCAGCACGAGCAGCCAGGCCGCCCGGCCGACGCGCCCGCGGAGACGGCTCCTGCTGGAGCCCCGGCCGCCGGTGCGGCGGATACCGGTACCGCTGAGGCCGGCGCCGCATCGCCCACTACCGCAGAGGCCGGTACCGCAGAGGCCACTACCGCAGAGGCCGGTACTGCCGAGGCGGGCGGAGCTGGTGGCGGAACCGCAGGCGGGGCCGGCGGAGGATCTGCTGAGCAGGCGCGGCCCGAGGCGCGGCTCGCGCACGCTGTGCGAGTGGCCGAGCAGGCCCTGATCGAGTTCGAGATCGCGGTGGAGACCTTCCGGGTCGAGGTGGAGAACTTCTCCCGGCTGCACCACCAGCGGTTGGGCCCGATGTACGCGCGTCTCGATGAGCTCGATGCGCAGATCGCGGAGGCGCGGGCCGCGCGGACCGGTGATCCCGAGGATCTGCGCAAGGCGCAGGAGGCGCGGGCGATCGTGATGCCCATGCCGGGTGTCGACGAGCTGTTCCACGACTGGATGGACTCCGACGGGCTGTCCCCCGAGGCGAGCGCGATGCTGACCGAGCAGCCCGTACGGCCGCCGAAGCGGGTCCGGCCGACCGAGGAGGCCCGCAAGCTGTACCGCGAGCTGGCGCGCAAGGCCCATCCGGATCTGGCCCAGGACGAGGAGGAGCGGGCCCGCCGGGACGAGTTCATCACGCGCGTCAACGCCGCCTACGGACGTGGGGACGAGGCACTGCTCAAGGAGCTGGCCCAGGAGTGGGCGGCCGGGCCGGCTGCCCCGGAGGCGGAGCTCGGCGAGGCCGACGAGCTCTACGCCCGGCTGAACTGGCTGACCCAGCGCAAGGAACTGCTGACGGTGCTCGCCCAGGAGCTGGAGCAGAGCGCTATCGGCGCCATGCTGCGGATGGCACCGGACGATCCGGATCACCTGCTCGAAGAGATCGCCGATCAGCTGCTGGGCGAGGTGTCGCAGCGGGAGACTGAACTGGCAGGTCTGGTGCAGTAGCGTTTCCGGTGACTTCGGAGCGCGTTCACGCATTTAGCGAGAGAAGGCATGACCCATGAATTTCGGCCCGCTTCCCACGGTCGACGCCGCGACGGTGCCGGCGGACGGCTTCGTGCTGGACGTACGGGAGGACGACGAGTGGGCGGCCGGGCACGTCGAAGGCGCCCTGCACATTCCGATGAGTGACTTCGTGGGCCGCTTCGGTGAGCTGACCGAGGCGGCGGAGGACGGCCGGCGCGTGCACGTGATGTGCCGGGTCGGCGGCCGGTCCGCCCAGGTCACCCAGTACCTGGTGCAGCAGGGCATCGACGCCGTGAACATCGACGGCGGAATGCTCGCCTGGGACGGTGCCGGGCGCCCCATGGTCACGGACAGCGGCAACCCGGCCTTCGTCGCCTGACCTGGGCCCTGTGCCCGCTGCTGCCACCCCTCGTCGGTGCCGGTGTGTTCAGTCGAGGGAGTGCGCGGCCAGCAGGTCGCCCAGTGCCTCTTCGTGGGCCGCGGCCGGGCCGAGGGAGAGTTCGATCTGCTTCGCCCAGGCATGGAAGCGGTGCAGGGGGTAGTCGGTGTCCGCGCCGAAGCCGCCGTGCAGGTGCTGTGCCGTCTGCACGACCCGGCGGACCCCGTCGGATGCCCAGATCTTCGCCACGGCGACATCGCCCGCAGGAGGCAGTGCGCCACTCCCGCCGGTGGCGATCCGCCAGGCAGCCTGCCAGAGGGTCACCTCCATGGCCCGCAGATCGATGTAGCGGTCGGCGGTCTGTACGGCGACGGACTGGAAGGTCGCCACGGGAAAGCCGAACTGCTCGCGCTTTCCGGTGTACTGGCTCGTCATCGCCAGTACGGCCTCACCCAGACCCAGCGCGAGTGCGCAGGTTCCGGTGGTGAGCAGCGCGTGCAGCCATTCCCAGGCGCCGGCGGCTTCGATCAGCTCGCGGCGCGTGATCCGTACCGCGTCCAGCCGTACCTCGCCGAAGAGTTCGCCGCTGGTGGAGACCTGCTCAGCGATGGTGACACCGTCGTGGTCGCGCCGGATCAGGGCCAGAACGGCCCGGCCGTCCCCGGTGTGGGCGGGCACCGCGATCCAGTTCGCGGTCTGCGCCCACGGCACGGCCGACTGCACACCGTCGAGTACCCAGACGGCTTCGGAGCCGTCGCCGCCCTCTCCGTCTCCGTCCCCGCCGGCCTTGCCGTGGTCGCTGTCGAGGCGGGCCGTGACGGCGAGTTCGGCCGGATCGTGGCCGGTGCGCCCGTTGGCTCCGACGGTGAGGACCAGCTCACCGCGGCCGACGCCGGGCAGCAGTTCGGCGGCCAGTCCCTGGTCCCCGTAGCGCTGGAGCGTCATCGCGACCGCGCACGTCTCCAGCAGAGGGACCCGTGCGAGGACCTTCGCGGACTCGCGCAACACCAGGCAGAGCGCGATCAGGTCGAGGCCGGCCCCGCCGTGCTCGGGCGAGAGCGTCAGGCTCAGCAGGTCCCCTGCGGCGAGTCCGGCCCACAGCGGCCTGTCGATGTCCTCGGCCACCGCACCCGGTACGAGTGCGGGGCTGGGAACCGCGTCGGGCACAACGCCCGAGAAGACCGCTCGTGCCGCCTCTGCGGCTGCCTGCTGTTCCTCGGTGAAGGTGAAGTCCACTGTCCTGGCCTCCCGCGAACCGCTGCGCCCGTACCCGGACCTGACGGAGCGTCAAGATAGAACAGGTTCTACAAGAAGGGAACAGGTGTGGTGCGGTCACCGGTCCGCGTGGTTCGGTTCGGTGCGGTCACCGGTCGAAGTCGAGCTCCACCTCCCCGGTCACCGGATGGGACTGGCAGGCCAGCACATAGCCCGCCCCCGTCTCTTCCGGTTCGAGCGCGAAGTTGCGGTCCATCCGCACCTCACCGGAGACCAGGAAGGCCCGGCAGGTCCCGCACACGCCCCCCTTGCAGGCGTACGGCGCGTCCGAGCGGCTGCGGAGCACCGTCTCCAGCAGCGATTCGCCCTCCTGTACCGGCCACTTGCCCGAGCGGCCGTCCAGGGTCGCCGTGAGCATGCTGCCGGCCGGGGCCTCGATCCGCGGCAGGGCGGACGTTCCGGGCCCGTCGTCTACGTGGAAGATCTCCTGGTGGATGCGGGTCCGCTCGACGCCCAGACCGTGCAGCGCGCCCTCGGAGGCCCGGACCAGGCCGAGCGGGCCGCAGAGATACCAGCCGTCCACCTCGGCCACCGGCAGCAGCGCGGGCAGCAGACCGGTGAGCCGCTCGCGGTCCAGCCTGCCCGAGGGGAGGCCGGCCTGCTGCTCCTCCCGGGAGAGCGCGGTGACCAGCTGGAACCGGTCCGGATAGCGGTCCTTGAGGTCGGCGACCTCGTCCAGGAACATCGTCGACGCAGCGGTCCGGTCGCTGCGGATCAGGCAGAACGAGGCGTCGGGCTCCCGCGCCAGCAGCGTCGCCGCGATGGACAGCACCGGTGTGATCCCGCTGCCGCCGACGATCGCCGCGAACTGCCCGGCGCGTGGCGTGAGCACGAAGCGGCCCATCGGAGGCATCGCCTCGACCTGATCGCCGACGGCGAGTTCCTTGAGCGCGTACGTGGAGAACGCGCCGCCGTCGACGAGCCGGATGCCCACCCGTAGTGCGGGGTCGGCCGGCTGCTCGGTGGCCGGTGCGCAGATCGAGTACGAGCGGCGGACCTCCTCGCCGTCGACGGTGTAGCGGACGTTGAGGTGCTGGCCGGGCTTGTGGCGGAAGGTCTCGCGCAGTTCCGGCGGCACGGCGAAGTCGACAGCGACCGAATCGTCCGTGAGCCGTTCGATCGCGCTGACCCGGAGCGGATGGAACATCTACAACTCCTTGAAGTGGTCGAACGGTTCGCGGCATGTCACGCACCTGTGCAGCGCCTTGCAGGCAGTGGACGAGAACCGGCTCAGCAGCTCGGTGTCGGTGGAGCCGCAGTGGGGGCAGCGCACCGACAGGGTGAGCGGCACGGGCCCGGCGGGGGAGGCCGCGTCATGCGGGCGAGGGGGCGCTATGCCGAACTCGGTGAGCTTGCGCCGCCCTTCCGCGCTGATGTCGTCCGTGGACCAGGCGGGAGAGAGGACGGTGACCACGGAGACCTCGGTCATGCCGTGCTTGAGCAGCACCCGCTCGATGTCCATGGACATGGCCTCTATCGCGGGGCAGCCGGTGTAGGTGGGGGTGAGGCGGACCGTGACACGGCCCGGTGCGAGTACCTCCACCCCCCGGAGCACACCCAGCTCCTCCAGTGTCAGCACGGGCAGCTCGGGGTCGGGGACGGAGCCCGCGAGGTGGCGCAGCTCCTCCTCCAACGCCGTCCAGGTCACCATGACGCCCCCGGGTGGCTGCGGTGCAGGTGCTGCATCTCGGCGATCATCCGGCCGAAAGGCTCCGTGTGGATGCCCTGCCGGCCCGCTCCGGCCGTCCAGGCTCCGGACTGCGGCCCGGTCGGTACGGTCAGCGTGGCCCGTTCCAGTACGGCTGTGACGGATGCCAGCCAGTTGTTCCGCAGGGCCTTCCAGTCCACCTCCACGCCTTCGACGGGCTCGGACAGCTCACCGGTGAAACGCCACAGCGCGTCCACCGCGCGCTGCATCCGGTCGTGGCTCTCCGCCGTGCCGTCGCCGAGGCGCAGCGTCCACTGCTCGGCGTGGTCCCGGTGGTAGGCGACCTCCTTGACCGCCTTGGCCGCGATCCCGGCGAACTCGCCGTCACCGGCCGCCAGCTGCTCGTACAGTCCGTGCTGGTGGACGGAGAAGTAGAGCTGGCGGGCGATGGTGTGGGCGAAGTCGCCGTTCGGCTGCTCGACCAGCTGGACGTTGCGGAAGGCGCGTTCCTCGCGCAGATACGCGAGCTCGTCCTCGTCCCCGGCGAGGGAGAGCAGCAGGCGGGCCTGGCCCAGCAGGTCCAGGGCGATGTTGGCGAGGGCCACTTCCTCCTCCAGCACGGGGGCGTGGCCCGCCCACTCCCCCAGCCGGTGCGACAGCACCAGCGCGTCGTCGCCCAGGGCGAGAGCCGCGGTCACAGGTGCTTCACCCCGTCCGGGATCTTGTAGAACGTCGGGTGCCGGTAGGGCTTGTCGCCGGCCGGCTCGAAGAACGTGTCCTTCTCGTCCGGCGAGGACGCCGTGATCTGAGTGGACGGCACCACCCAGATCGAGATCCCCTCGGACCGGCGCGTGTACAGATCGCGTGCGTTGCGCAGGGCCATCTCGGCGTCCGGGGCGTGCAGGCTGCCGGCGTGGGTGTGGGAGAGGCCACGCCGCGAGCGGACGAACACCTCCCACAACGGCCAGTCGGTCGAGCTGCTCATGCTGTCGCCTCCACGTTCGGTACAACTGTCTGCTTCTGCGCGTACGCGGCGGCGGCGTCGCGGACCCAGGCGCCTTCCTCATGCGCTCGGCGGCGCTGGGTGAGGCGCTCCTCGTTGCACGGGCCGTTGCCCTTCAGGACCTCCTGGAACTCCGTCCAGTCGATCGCCCCGAAATCGTGCTGACCGCGCTCCTCGTTCCACCGGAGGTCGGGGTCGGGGAGGGTGAGCCCCAGCACCTCTGCCTGCGGGACACAGATGTCGACGAAGCGCTGCCGCAGCTCGTCGTTGGAGTGCCGCTTGATCTTCCAGGTCATCGACTGGGCGGAGTGCGACGAGGCGTCGTCCGGCGGGCCGAACATCATCAGGGACGGCCACCACCAGCGGTTCACCGCGTCCTGGGCCATCTCGTGCTGTGCGGCCGTGCCGCCGCTGAGAGCCAGCAGCAGTTCGTAGCCCTGGCGCTGGTGGAAGGACTCCTCCTTGCAGACACGGACCATCGCGCGGGCGTAGGGGCCGTAGGAGCAGCGGCACAGAGGCACCTGGTTGGTGATCGCGGCGCCGTCCACGAGCCAGCCGATCGCGCCCACGTCCGCCCAGGTCAGGGTGGGGTAATTGAAGATCGACGAATACCGCTGACGGCCCGCGTGGAGCTTGTCGAGCAGTTCCTCGCGGCCGGTGCCGAGGGTCTCGGCCGCGCTGTACAGATAAAGACCGTGTCCCGCCTCGTCCTGCACCTTGGCGATCAGGATGGCCTTGCGGCGCAGCGAGGGCGCTCGCGTGATCCAGTTGGCCTCGGGCTGCATGCCGATGATCTCGGAGTGGGCGTGCTGAGCCATTTGCCTGACCAGCGATGCCCGGTAGGCATCGGGCATCCAGTCACGCGGCTCGATGCGCTCGTCGGCCGCCACCGCGGCGTCGAAGGCCGCCGCGAGGGCCCCGTCCGCCCCATCGGTACTGCCCGCTGTCGCCTGCGCTGTCTGGCCCGCAGTCACTGCCGCCATCCCGGACTCCCTACCGACCGATCGTTCGGTTCAATGTCTTCAATGGTGAGTCTGCGGCCCGTAGGGTGTCAACCCTGTGGATAACTGACCGGGATCGACGGGGATCGGGGCGGGATGGATTCGTACGACGACAGGGGCGTCGGCGGCGGGGACGGGCGCGTCGCCGGTCCCGATTCAGGGACGGTTCCCACGTTTCCTGATCCGCGTACCGAACCCGGTCCGCAGCCTCCTGCCGAGCCTGGCCCCGAGCCCGGACCGCGTTCCGAGCCGGAGCCTCGTACGGGGCCTGATCCGCGTTCCGAGGCTGAGCCGCTCGCTGAGCCGGAGCCTCGTACCGGAATGGCGGGGCTGTCGTTTCCGTACCAGGTCGCCGCCGCTGTGGCGCTGGCGGTGATCGGGATGATCACGTGCACTCAGCTGGCGATGGTGTTTCTGCACGTCGCCCCTTCCAACACGCTGACCAAGCAGCACGGCAAGGGGATCGACGAATGGGTCTATCCCGAGTTCGAGCAGAACTGGAAGCTCTTCGCCCCCAATCCGCTGCAGCAGAACATCGCCGTGCACGTACGCGCCGAGATAGCCGGTGCCGACGGTCGTCGTACCACCCCCTGGATGAATCTCTCGGGCGAGGACGGCAAGGCGATACGCGGCAACCCGCTGCCCAGCCACGTCCAGCAGAACGAACTCCGCCGGGGCTGGGACTTCTACCTCGGGTCCCATGACAGCCAGAACCGGGCCAACGGGCTGCGCGGCACCCTCTCCGAGCAGTACATCCGCCGCATCGTCATGCTGCGCCTCGGCGAACACGACTACGGCGGCACCGTCGAACGGATCCAGGTCCGCTCCGAGGTGCGGTCCGTCCCGGCGCCTCCGTGGAGCGACGAGAAGATCAGTACGAAGCCGTCCTACCGGGTCCTGCCCTGGTGGACCGTCACCGCGGCCGACCTCCCCGAGGGCTCGGCGGACCCGAAGGAGACGGACCAGTGAGCACGCCCCGCCCCGGCCGCGACAGCAGGCTCGCCCGCGGTATCCAGCGCGTCACCGCCTCGTCCCTCGGCCCGTACCAGAGCGCCGTCATCCGGATCGGCTTCTCCGCCACGTACCTGCTGTTCCTGCTGCGGGAACTGCCGCACCGGCGCGAGATGTACGGCCCCGACGCCCCGTGGCGCTGGGACATGGCGGAGAAGCTGATATCCAACAACCAGGCCTTCACCACACTCATGTGGTCGGACAACACCGTCTGGTTCGAGATCGTGTACGCGCTGGCGCTGCTGGCCGCCGCGCTGCTGCTGGTGGGCTGGCACACCCGCGCCATGTCCGTACTGTTCATGGCCGGAGTGCTCTCGCTGCAGAACCGCAGCATCTTCATGGGTGACGGCGGCGACAACGTCCTCCATCTGATGGCGATCTACCTGGTGCTGACCCGGTGCGGTCAGGTCTGGTCCCTGGACGCCCGCCGCGCGGCGCGCAGAGCGCGGGCGGACGCGGCGGATGGGGCGGATGGGGGAGTGGAGCCGGACGGGAAGGCCGGCGGCGGGCGTCCGGTACGCGGGGACGTGGCCGGTCCGCTGCTGTGGGTGGCGCTCGGCGCCGTTCTGCTCGGGGCCACGGTGACGGACAGCCTGGGCGGAACCGTCTGGCTGCCGGTGCTGTTCTGGATTCTGTGGACCGGCCACGGTGCCTGGTGGGCCGTGAACCGGTACGCGCCGCACAGCGAGCCGCGCACCCTGCTCGACGTCATCGCCAATCTCGCCCACAACGCCACCCTCGTCGTGATCATGGCCGAGGTCTGCCTGATCTACTCCACCGCGGGCTGGTACAAGATCCAGGGTACGAGGTGGCAGGACGGCACAGCGCTGTACTACCCGCTCAAGCTCGACTACTTCACGCCGTGGCCCGGTCTCTCGGACATCCTCGCCTCAAGCGGGGTGATGGTGATGGTGCTGACTTACGCCACGGTCATCGTGCAGGTCGCGTTCCCGTTCACCCTGTTCAACCGGCGGGTCAAGAACGTCCTGCTCGTCGTGATGATCGGCGAGCACGCCGGTATCGCCCTGCTGCTGGGGCTGCCCTTCTTCTCGATGGCCATGATCGCCGCGGACGCCGTCTTCCTGCCGACCGTCTTCCTGGTGTGGCTGGGGGGCCGGGCGGCGCTCGGGCGGGACCTGCTGTTCCGGGCGCGCGGCCAGGTGCCGGGGCCCCGGGACGGCGCCGAGGACCGGGAGGCACCGCAGCACAGCGACTCCGGGGGCCATACGCTCGTCGGGTGAGCAGCGAGACCGGGAGCACCGGCAGTACCAGCAGGAATCCGTCGACCGATGAGTCCGCGACGGCCGAGCCGCCCGTGGTTGACGAGCCGCCCGTGGTGGACGAGCCGCCCGTGGTGGACGAGCCGGCTCAGTACGACGACGGGTTCGGGACGGAGATCGGTGTCGGGCCGCACCCGCTGCCCTGGCCCGTGGGTGAACGTTACGACCCCGAGCTGCTCGCCCACGGCGACCGGCGCAATGTGGGCGACGCGTACCGGTACTGGACCAGGGAGGCGATCGTCGCCGATCTGGATCTGCGGCGGCACGACTTCCACGTGGCGGTGGAGAACTGGGGCCACGACTTCAATATCGGCTCGGTGGTGCGCACGGCGAACGCCTTCCTCGCCAAGGAGATCCACATCGTGGGGCGGCGGCGCTGGAACCGTCGCGGGGCGATGGTCACCGACCGCTACCAGCATGTCCGCCACCACCCCGACACCACGGATCTGACCGCCTGGGCGGAGGCCGCGGGGCTGCCGATCATCGGCATCGACAATCTGCCGGGCGCCGTGCCGCTGGAGCGGACCGAGCTGCCGCGACGGTGTGTGCTGCTGTTCGGGCAGGAGGGGCCCGGACTGACCGAGGAGGCCCGTAAGCACGCGTCGATGGTGTGCTCGATCGCGCAGTTCGGCTCCACACGGTCGATCAACGCGGGGGCGGCGGCAGCGATTGCCATGCATGCGTGGGTGCAGCGGTATGCGGATATTCCGGGGGCGGGTGCGGGTGCGGGTGCGGGTGCGGGGGTGTCGGGGCCGGCCTCTGGGTGAGGGGCCGGGCGAGGGCGAGCGGGGGCTGGGTGCGGGTGGGGTGCCTGCGGCGGCTGTCCCCTACCCGCCCCTTCCCGTAACCGGGGGCTCTGCCCCCGGGCCCCCGGTCCTCAAACGCCGGACGGGCTGAGTTGTGTGCCGGACGGGCTGAGTCGTGTGTCGGACAGGCTGAGTTGTGTGTCGGACGGGCTCAGTCGTGTGCCGGGTGTGGGGATCAGCGCTGGCGGCGGACTTCCAGGGTGCGGAAGCGGTTGGAGACGAAAGCCCCGTCGCACAGGGCCGCGTTGGCCGCCGGGTTGCCGCCCGAGCCGTGGAAGTCGGAGAACGCCGCCGTCTGGTTCACGTACACCCCGCTGGTCAGATTCAGCGAGAGCTGGGCCGACTCGTCCAGGCAGACGTCCACCAGCGCGTCCTCCACCTCGGGTGATGTGGTGTACGCGCCCACCGTCATCGCGCCCTTGTCGCGGATCGTGCGGCGCAGCAGCTCCACGGCGTCCGCCGTCGAGTCGACCGCGACCGCGAACGAGACCGGGCCGAAGCACTCCGACAGACAGGGGGAGTCGTCGTCCGGCTTGGTGCCGTCCAGCTTGACGATCAGCGGCGTACGGACCACCGCCTCCGGGAAGTCGGCGTTGGCCACCTCCCTTGAGGGCAGGGCGACTTCGCCGAGCGTCGCGGCTGCCTCCAGACGGGCCCGAACCTCCGGGTTGACCAGGGCGCCGAGCAGGGCGTTGGCCCGTGCGTCGTCACCCAGGAGTCCGGTGACCGCCGCGGCGATGTCGACGACCACGTCGTCGTACGTCTTCTCGCCGATGTCCGTCGTGATGCCGGTCCGGGGAATCAGCAGGTTCTGCGGGGTGGTGCACATCTGGCCGCTGTAGAGGGAGAGCGAGAACGCCAGGTTGGAGAGCATGCCGCGGTAGTCGTCGGTGGAGTCGAGGACGATCGTGTTGACCCCGGCCTTCTCCGTATAGACCTGCGCCTGAAGGGCGTTGGCCTCCAGCCAGTCACCGAACGCGGTGGACCCGGTGTAGTCGATGATCCTGATCTCCGGGCGGACCGCCAGGGACTTGGCGATGCCCTCGCCCGGCCGCTCGGCGGCCAGGGCGACCAGGTTGGGGTCGAAGCCCGCCTCGGTGAGCACCTCGCGCGCCAGCTGAACCGTGAGGGCCAGCGGAAGCACCGCACGGGGATGCGGCTTGACCAGGACGGGATTGCCGGTGGCGAGAGAGGCGAAGAGGCCCGGATAGCCGTTCCACGTGGGGAAGGTGTTGCAGCCGATCAGCAGCGAGATGCCGCGGCCCGCCGCGGTGAACGTCTTGTGCAGCTCGATCGGGTCGCGCTTGCCCTGCGGCTTGGACCAGTCCGCGGTCCGCGGAGCGCGGATCTGCTCCTCGTACGCGTATGCCACCGCCTCCATGCCACGGTCCTGGGCGTGCGGGCCACCGGCCTGGAAGGCCATCATGAAGGCCTGTCCGCTGGTGTGCATCACCGCGTGGCCGAACTCATGGGTGCGGGCGCTGATCCGGGCCAGGATCTCCAGGCAGACCAGGGCCCTGGTCTCGGGGCCCGCCGCGCGCCAGGCCGGCACCCCCGCGCGCATCGCCGGGATCAGGACATTCGGATCGGCGTGCGGGTACTCGACGCCGAGCTCCGGTCCGTACGGGGAGATCTCCCCGCCCGCCCATCCGTCGGTGCCCGGCTGGCCGAGGTCGATACGGGTGTTCAGCACGGCGTCGAAGGCGGCCTTGCCCTCGGCGGGGCCCAGGCTGCCGGGGGCGCCGCCCTCGCCGTACGCCTTCGGGTGCTCGGGGTGCGGGGACCAGTAGGCACGCGAGCGGATCGCGTCGAGTGCCCGGTCGAGCGTGGGGCGGTGCTTCTCGGACAGCAGGTGCGGGGAGAGCTCGGCGGCCATGACGGACCAACTCCTCATCGAGCTGGGCAGGGACGGGCGGACAGAGTTAGAGTAACCGAACGATCGGTCGGGACAAGGGGCCCCACGAAACCTGTGGACAACTCGTAGGGGAGGATCGCTGGCATGACCACGGCCAAGCGGGACACGTACACCCCGGAGACTCTGCTCACCGTCGCTGTCCGTGTCTTCAACGAGCGCGGCTACGACGGCACGTCCATGGAGCATCTCTCGAAGGCGGCGGGGATCTCCAAGTCGTCCATCTATCACCACGTGGCCGGCAAGGAAGAGCTGCTGCGGCGAGCGGTCAGCCGGGCGCTGGACGGCCTCTTCGGAATCCTCGACGAATCGGGTGCGACGCGAGGCCGCGCGATCGGGCGGGTCGAGTACGTCACCCGTCGTACCGTCGAGGTGCTGATAGCCGAACTGCCGTACGTCACGCTGCTGCTGCGAGTGCGGGGCAACACGAAGACCGAGCGCTGGGCGCTGGAGCGGCGGCGCGAGTTCGACCAGCGGGTGGGCGATCTGCTCAAGGCCGCGGTCGCGGACGGCGATCTCCGCTCCGACGTGGACATACGCCTCGCGACCCGGCTGCTTTTCGGCATGGTCAACTCGCTGGTGGAGTGGTACCGGCCGTTGCCCGACGGCGCTGCGGAGCGGGAGCAGCTCGCGGACACCGTCGTGCAGCTGGCCTTCGACGGCATGAAGTCCAGCCGCTGAGCCGACGCCGCAGCCCCTGTTTCGCCTCAGGTGAGCTCTGTGGGGCGGTCGGGGCCCGGGGCCAGGTCCGTCTCCTCGAACACCAGCAGGGTGCGGGTGGAGAGCACCTCCGGGATGGACTGGATTTTGGTCAGCACCAGATCGCGCAGTGACTGGTTGTCCTGCGTGTGCACCAGCAGCAGGACATCGAAATCGCCGCTGACCAGCGCGATGTGCGTGGCTCCCGGCAGCGCCTGGAGCTGCTCGCGGACGGTGCGCCAGGAATTCTGGACGATCTTGAGCGTGATGTAGGCGGAGGCCCCCTGCCCCGCCCGTTCGTGGTTCACCCGTGCGCTGAAGCCCCGGATCACCCCGTCGTCGATGAGCCGGTTGATCCGGGCGTAGGCGTTGGCGCGCGAGACGTGGACGCGATCGGCCACCGACCGTATCGAGGCGCGGCCGTCCGTCTGGAGCAACCGGAGGATGGCGCGGTCGGTGGAGTCGAGCGGCCGTGCCGGAGGAATCCGGCGGGGGTCCTCGCCCCCGTCGGCCATTTGTTCAGCTGCCATGTTCCCGCGCCTCCCTGTCCTGGACGAGCTGTCTCCATCCCAGGCTGTGGAGAACCGTTTGTCCACAGGCTGACGGCGCCTGTAGCCAAAATGCGCTCACGACCGAACAATCGGTAGGTGAGGCGCGCCACATTCGTGGCTCGCGCAGTACTTGATATTTGGACATATTTCACCACCCCTCGATAACCCTCGATGCCAGGAGGTGCTTGTCATGACGGTCCAAGAGCTGCCCGGCGCGGCCGCCTACCGGCCCACGCCGCCCCCGGCGTGGAAGCCGCTCACCGACCCGGCGCCGCTGCTCCCGGACCCCGAGCCGTACCGCGTGCTCGGTACGGACGCCGCGGCCGACGCAGATCCCGAGCTGCTGCTGCGGCTCTACGCCGAGCTGGTGCGCGGCCGCCGGTACAACACCCAGGCGACCGCCCTCACCAAGCAGGGCAGGCTCGCCGTCTATCCGTCGAGCACGGGGCAGGAGGCCTGCGAGATCGCGGCCGCCCTGGTGCTCGAGGAGCGGGACTGGCTCTTCCCCAGCTACCGCGACACTCTCGCGGCCGTGGCGCGGGGGCTGGACCCGGTCGAGGCGCTGACACTGCTGCGAGGCGACCGGCACACCGGCTACGACCCGCGCGAGCGCCGCATCGCCCCGCTCTGCACCCCGCTCGCCACCCAGCTGCCGCACGCCGTGGGCCTGGCGCACGCGGCGCGGCTCAAGGGGGACGACGTGGTCGCGCTCGCCATGGTCGGTGACGGCGGCACCAGTGAGGGCGATTTCCACGAGGCGCTGAACTTCGCGGCCGTCTGGAAGGCCCCGGTCGTCTTCCTCGTGCAGAACAACGGCTTCGCCATCTCCGTACCGCTGGCCAAGCAGACCGCGGCACCCTCCCTGGCGCACAAGGCCGTGGGATACGGGATGCCGGGCCGGCTGGTCGACGGCAACGACGCGGCGGCCGTGCACCAGGTGCTCTCCGAGGCGGTCGAGCGGGCCAGGAGCGGCGGCGGCCCGACGCTCGTGGAGGCCATCACCTACCGCATGGACGCGCATACGAACGCCGATGACGCGACCCGCTACCGCGGTGACAGCGAGGTCGAGGCGTGGCGGGCACACGATCCGGTCCAGCTCATGGAACGGGAGCTGACCGGGCGCGGGCTGCTCGGCGACGACGGCATCGAGGAGGCGCGGACGGCCGCCGAGCGAATGGCGGCCGAACTGCGCGAGCGGATGAACGGGGATCCGGTGCTCGACCCGATGGATCTCTTCACCCATGTGTACGCGGAGCAGACCACCCAGCTGCGTGAGCAGGCGGCCCGCCTGCGCGTCGAGCTGGACGCGGAGAACGAGCAGCACGGCACGGACGACGGGGGAGCAGCGCGATGACCACCGCAGCGGCCACGGCCGGAGAGCGGACGGCGAGGGCCAAACCCGCCACCATGGCGCAGGCCCTCGGGCGTGCGCTGCGCGACTCGATGGCTCAGGACCCCTCCGTGCACGTCCTCGGGGAGGACGTCGGGACGCTCGGCGGTGTCTTCCGGATCACCGACGGCCTGGCGAAGGAGTTCGGCGAGGACCGTTGCACGGACACCCCGCTGGCCGAGGCCGGCATCCTCGGGGCGGCCGTCGGCATGGCGATGTACGGGCTGCGGCCCGTCGTCGAGATGCAGTTCGACGCCTTCGCCTATCCGGCGTTCGAGCAGCTCATCAGCCATGTCGCCAAGATGCGGAACCGGACCGGGGGCGCCATGCCGCTGCCGATCACGGTCCGGGTGCCGTACGGCGGCGGAATCGGCGGCGTCGAGCACCACAGCGACTCCTCGGAGGCGTACTACATGGCGACCCCCGGTCTCCATGTAGTCACGCCCGCCACGGTCGATGACGCCTACGGGCTGCTGAGGGCCTCGATCGCCTCCGACGATCCGGTGGTCTTCCTGGAGCCCAAGCGGCTCTACTGGTCGAAGGCGGACTGGTCGCCGCAGGCGCCCGCCGCCGTGGAGCCGATCGGGCGGGCCGTCGTGCGACGGCCCGGACGCAGCGCGACGTTGATCACGTACGGGCCGTCGCTGCCCGTCTGCATGGAGGCCGCGCAGGCCGCGGTCGAGGAGGGCTGGGACCTCGAAGTCGTCGATCTGCGCTCGCTGGTGCCGTTCGACGACGAGACGGTGGCCGCGTCCGTGCGTCGCACCGGCCGTGCGGTCGTCGTCCACGAGTCCACCGGCTTCGGCGGTCCGGGCGGCGAGATCGCGGCCCGGATCACCGAGCGCTGCTTCCACCATCTGGAGGCGCCGGTGCTGCGCGTCGCCGGTTTCGACATCCCGTACCCGCCGCCGATGCAGGAGCGACACCACCTGCCGGGCGTGGACCGGGTGCTCGACGCCGTCGCGCGACTGCAGTGGGAGGCGGAGCACTGATGCCGCAGGTACTCGAATTCAAGCTTCCGGATCTCGGCGAGGGGCTGACCGAGGCCGAGATCGTGCGCTGGCTGGTGGAGGTCGGCGATGTCGTCGCCATCGATCAGCCGGTCGTCGAGGTCGAGACGGCCAAGGCGATGGTGGAGGTGCCGTGCCCGTACGGGGGCGTGGTGACCGCGCGGTTCGGTGAGGAGGGGAAGGAACTCCCGGTCGGGGCACCGTTGCTGACGGTCGCGGTCGGGACCGTGGAGCCGTCCGGGAGTACGGCGGAATCCGGGTCCGGTACGGGGGCCGCCGGGGCGGAATCGTCCGGGTCCGGCAACGTGCTGGTGGGGTACGGGACCGGCGCACCGCCGGTGCGCCGGAGGCGGGTCCGGCCGGAGGGACTCTCGGCGCCGGCCGCCGCTCCTGCTGCTCCCGCTCCTTCTGTCGTTCCGGACCGGGTACGGGGGCCGGTCGCCGTTGTCTCCCCGCTGGTGCGCAAGCTCGCGCGGCAGCACGACCTCGATCTGCGGCAGCTCTCGGGCTCCGGCCCCGACGGGCTGATCCTGCGGGCCGACGTTGAGTCCGCCATCCGGTCCGTCGCCGAGGCCCCGCAGCAGGCCGCCGTGACGGACCAGGCATCGGCAGGTCCCGCCGGTGAACGGATTCCGTTGCGCGGTGTACGGGGCGCGGTCGCCGACAAGCTGGCGCGCAGCCGGCGCGAGATCCCCGACGCCACCTGCTGGGTGGACGCCGATGCCACTGAGCTGATGGCGGCCAGAGCGGCGATGAACGGCGCCGGTGGTCCCGGTGCCGGGCCCAAGGTGTCGGTGCTCGCGCTGCTCGCCCGTATCTGCACGGTCGCCCTGGCCCGGTATCCCGAACTCAACTCCACGGTGGACCAGGAAGCGCGCGAGATCGTGCGGCTGTCCGGTGTCCACCTCGGGTTCGCGGCCCAGACCGAGCGGGGGCTCGTCGTCCCGGTCGTACGGGACGCGCAGGGGCGCAACACGGAGTCGATCGGGGCCGAGATCACCCGGCTCACCGAGGCCGCCAGGACGGGAACGCTGAAGCCGGCGGAGCTGACCGGTGGCACGTTCACGCTCAACAACTACGGGGTGTTCGGGGTCGACGGTTCCACCCCGATCATCAACCACCCCGAGGCGGCGATGCTCGGCGTCGGCCGCATCGTCCCCAAGCCGTGGGTGCACCAGGGCGAGCTGGCCGTGCGGCGGGTCGTCCAGCTCTCGCTGACCTTCGACCACCGGGTCTGCGACGGCGGTACGGCGGGAGGCTTCCTGCGCTATGTGGCCGACTGCGTGGAACAGCCGGCGGTGCTCCTGCGGACGCTGTAGGCACCGCCGCGGGTCTTCCTGCTCCCGGTTCTCCTGCTTCTCCCGGTTCTCCCTGTTCCGTTCCGCGTTGATCCACGGGATCGCGGACCGGGAGGATCCACCGGGACGGGCGGCCCGCATACTCGGGGCATGACCGCGTATGACGCCATCGTTCTCGCCGGAGGTGCCGCCAAGCGGCTCGGCGGCGCCGACAAGCCAGGGCTCCGGATCGGTGGCCGTGCGCTGCTGGACCGGGTGCTCGCGGCCTGTTCCGACGCCGGGACGACGGTGGTGGTGGGGGGCAGGCGGCCCACGGTGCGCCCGGTGACCTGGGCGCGCGAGGAGCCTCCGGGCGGCGGTCCGCTGGCCGCACTCGGTGCCGGGGTGCGGCACACGTCGGCGGAACGCCTGCTGGTGCTCTCCGCCGATCTGCCGTTCCTCGGCGCGGACACGGTCGGGTCCCTGCTGGCAGCCGTCGGCCGGGGCGACCTGGAGGGCGCCGTCTGCACCGATCAGGACGGCCGTGACCAGCCGCTGGTGGCCGTCTACCGGGCGGAGCCGTTGCGCCGCGAACTGGGACTGCTCGCCGCGGAGCACGGTGGACTCGCCGGGCTGCCCCTGCGGTTGCTGAAGCACGAGCTGCGGCTTTCCCGGGTGGCCGCGGACCCGCTCGCCTCGTTCGACTGCGACACCTGGGAGGACATCGCTTCGGCCAGGGCCCGGATCAGAGAGCATGGGACCGTGCTGGACGAATGGATCACCGCAGTCAAGAACGAACTGGCCATCGAACTCGACGTCGACACCGCCGTCCTGCTCGACCTCGCCCGTGACGCCGCCCACGGCGTCGCCAGGCCCGCCGCGCCCCTGACGACCTTCCTGGTCGGGTACGCGGCGGCGAAGGCGAGCAGCGACGGGGGCGGACCCGAGGCAGTGGCCGAGGCCGCCCGCAAGGCCGCCGCGCTCGCTCTCCGGTGGGCGGACGAGACCGAGACGCCATGACGGGCCGCAGTGGCAGTACCGGGCGGCTCCCGGCTGCCGCGATGAACCCGGCGGCGAAGGGCCCGGCTGCCGCGAAGACCGTTGCCGAGCCTGGTCAGTCCCCCGAGCCCGCTGACGCCGCCGCGCGCCGCGCAGCCGAGGCCGAGGCCGACGAGGAGCGGGCCGTCGCGCAGGCCCTCGCGCTGGTCGGCCGACAGCCGTACAGCGACGCGCGTCCCGAACCCGGACCTGAACCAGAACCAGAACCCGGACCCGGACCGGAACCGTCCGCCACCCCATCCCCGTCCCCGTCCCCGTCCCCGTCCCCATCCCCCGACCCCGCCTCCGCCCCCCAGGACGAACACCGCCCCGCCGCGCGCGGCCGGCCGCGTACCCACGCGACGCCGTGGGACGCGGCCCGTGCCGTCGCGGCCCGTGCCGGGCGCAGGGTTCCTCCCCGCACCGGACGCCGCCCCCTCGACCACGCGCTCGGACACGTGCTGGCCGAGCCGCTCGCCGCGCTCACCGATCTCCCGTCCTTCGACACCTCCGCCATGGACGGCTGGGCCGTCGCAGGGCCGGGGCCGTGGCGCATCCGGCAGAACGAGGGCATCCTCGCCGGCCACGCCGCCCCCGCGCCGCTCCCCGACGGTGACGCCGTACGCATTGCCACCGGCGCCCGTATCCCGGCAGACGCCACCGCCGTCATCCGGAGCGAACACGCCCAGGCCGACGAGGCCAAGGGGCTCCTGTACGCACTGCGGCAGGTGAGCCCCGGCCAGGACATCAGGCCGCGCGGACAGGAGTGCCGCTCCGGAGAGCAGCTCCTCCCCGCTGGAACGCTGGTGACGCCCGCCGTTCTCGGGCTGGCCGCTGCCGCCGGGTACGACGAACTGCTCACCCGCCCCCGGCCGCGCGTCGATGTCCTCGTCCTCGGCGACGAACTGCTGACGGCGGGGCTGCCCCACGACGGGCTGATCCGTGACGCACTCGGCCCGATGATCGGCCCCTGGCTGCGCGCGCTGGGTGCCGAGGTCTCCGCGCCCCGCCGCCTCGGTGACGACGCGGAAGCCCTCCGCCAGGCGCTCGTCGTCTCCGAGGCCGATCTGGTCATCACCACCGGCGGCACCGCCGCGGGCCCGGTCGACCAGGTGCACCCCGTGCTCGCCGATCTGGGGGCCGAGTTGCTCGTGGACGGTGTCGCCGTCCGCCCCGGTCACCCCATGCTGCTGGCCCGGATCCGTGCCGGAGGGCCGTATCTCGTGGGGCTGCCGGGTAACCCGCTGGCCGCCGTCTCCGGGCTGCTCACGCTTGCCGAGCCGCTGCTCAGCGGGCTGGCGGGCCGGATTTCGCAGGACCTCTACCGCGTCGCGGTCCGTGACGATGTGCACGGCCACCCGCACGACACCCGGCTGGTCCCCGTGGTCCATCGCGCTGGAGTCCCCCGCGAGTTCACCCACGGCCGCGCCGGAACCGGCGACGGGGCCGACCACGTCGTACCCCTGCATTACAACGGTCCCGCCATGCTGCGCGGGATCGCCGCCGCGGACGGGCTGGCCGTTGTGGAGCCGGGCGGGGTACGGTCCGGCACCGAGGTGGAGATCCTCGATCTACCGTGGGCCCCGGCGACGCCGTGGACTGAAGGGTGTTTCACGTGAAACTTCCCGGCCATGACGCGATGGCCAGGCGTGCCGATGAGCAGGTCGTACCCACCCGGGTGATGCTTCCGCGCCGGGTCGTCGCCGGACCGGCCCGTCAGGTCGCCAAGCGGCTGATGATGGCGCTGATGGTGCTGGCTGCCACGGTGTTCATCGTCTGGGTCGACCGCGGCGGCTACCACGACGCGGCCGACGGCAAGGTCGACCTCCTGGACGCCGTCTACTACGCGACGGTCACCCTCTCGACCACCGGGTACGGCGACATCACCCCGTACAGCGACGGCGCCCGGCTCACCAATGTGGTGCTCGTGACACCGTTGCGCGTGCTCTTCCTCATCATCCTGGTCGGCACCACCCTTGAGGTCCTCACGGAGCGGACCCGAGAGGACTTCCGGCTGAAGCGTTGGAGAACCAACTTGCGTGACCACACCGTTGTCGTCGGCTTCGGCACGAAGGGCCGCTCGGCCATTCAGACCCTCTGCGCCACCGGCCTGAAGAAGGAACAGATCGTCATCGTCGACCCGGCGTCCAAGGTGATAGAGATCGCCAACGCCGAGGGGTACACCGGAGTGCTCGGTGATGCGACGCGCAGCGATGTGCTGCTGCGGGCCGAGCTGCAGAAGGCGCGTCAGATCATCATCGCCACCCAGCGGGACGACACGGCGGTACTGGTCGCGCTGACCGCGCGCCAGCTCAACCGCGGCGCGAAGATCGTCGCCGCGGTGCGCGAGGAGGAGAACGCCCCGCTGCTGCGGCAGTCCGGTGCCGACGCCGTGATCACCAGTGCCAGCGCGGCGGGCCGGCTGCTCGGCCTCTCCGTGCTCAGCCCCAGTGCGGGCACGGTGATGGAGGACCTGATCCAGCAGGGGAGCGGGCTCGATCTGGTCGAACGGCCGGTGATAAAGGCCGAGGTGGGCAAGAACGTCCGGGAGACCGACGATCTCGTGGTCAGCGTTCTGCGCGGTCACCGGCTGCTCGGTTACGACGATCCGTTGGCCAGCCCCCTCCAGCTGACGGACCGGCTGATCACCATCGTGCGGGTCACCAATGAACCGCCCACGAGCTACACCCCGCCGACAGCCCCGCGCCCCTGACCCGAGCGGTCCCGTCCGCCCGTGCTGTGCCCTGCCGTGCCGCGCCTTGCCGCAGCCGTCGGCACCGCACCGCGCGGCACGGCACGGAGTAGCCTCGCGGCCATGTATGCGATCACGATCCCCGAACCCGGTGGCCCCGAGGTGCTCGTGTGGGCCGAGGTGCCAGATCCCGTACCCGGTGAGGGCGAGGTCCTCGTCGACGTCGTCTCCAGCGCGGTCAACCGCGCGGATGTGCTCCAGCGGCAGGGCTTCTACAACCCGCCGCCCGGCGCCTCCCCCTACCCGGGTCTGGAGTGCGCGGGCCGGATCTCCGCCGTCGGCGCCGGTGTCACCGGCTGGTCGGTCGGCGACGAGGTGTGCGCGCTGCTGGCCGGCGGCGGATACGCGGAGAAGGTCGCCGTACCCGCCGGTCAACTGCTCCCCGTACCGGCCGGGCTGGACCTGGTCCTCGCTGCGGCGCTGCCCGAAGTGACCGCGACCGTCTGGTCCAACGTGTTCATGGTGGCCCATCTGCGCCCCGCCGAGACGCTGTTGGTGCACGGCGGGTCCAGCGGCATCGGCACGATGGCGATCCAGCTCGCCAAGGCGGTCGGCGCCCGGGTCGCGGTGACCGCGGGCGGACCCGAGAAGCTGGCGCGCTGCGCGGAGCTCGGTGCCGACATCCTGATCGACTACCGGGAGCAGGACTTCGTCGAGGAGCTCGGCAGGGCGACGGACGGGGCGGGCGCCGACGTCATCCTCGACATCATCGGCGCGAAGTACCTGGACCGGAACGTGCAGGCGCTCGCCGTCAACGGCCGGCTCGCGATCATCGGCCTCCAGGGCGGAGCGAAGGGCGAACTCAACCTGGGCGCCCTGCTGAGCAAGCGGGCCGCCGTCACGGCGACCTCGCTGCGCGGGCGCCCGCTCGCCGAGAAGGCCGCGATCGTCGCGGCCGTACGCGAGCACGTCTGGCCGCTCATCGCCGACGGCGTCGTGCGGCCGGTGGTGGACCGTACGCTGCCGATGCGGGACGCGGCCGAAGCGCACCGGGTGATGGAGTCCAGCGCGCACATCGGCAAGGTGCTCCTCCGCTCGCCCGCAGCGGCCTGAGCCACCCTGACCCGAACCGAAGAGCCCGGCACCCGAAGGCCCGGCGCCCGAAGGCCGACACGCGAAGGCCCGACACCCGAAGAGCCCGGCACACGAAGATCGTGTGCCGGGCCCTTCGGGCGTTCTGGCTGATCAGTAGGGGTACGAGAACGGGACCGGTGTTACAGGTACGGGCCTGAGCGGATCGCCCCGTGCGGGTCGCCGGCGCCTTCCTCCTCCTCGTGACCACTGCCCGGAGGCAGCGCGCGGCGCATCTGCTCCAGTTGTGCGCGGGCCGCCATCTGCTGGGCGAACAGCGCCGTCTGGATACCGTGGAAGAGGCCCTCCAGCCAGCCCACCAACTGGGCCTGCGCGATCCGGAGTTCCGCCTCGGAGGGCACCGACTCCTCGGTGAACGGCAGCGAGAGCCGCTCCAGCTCCTCCACCAGCTCCGGAGCGAGGCCGTCCTCCAGCTCCTTGACCGAGCTGGTGTGGATCTCCTTGAGGCGTACGCGGCTCGCCTCGTCGAGAGGCGCCGCCCTGACCTCCTCCAGGAGTTGCTTGATCATGCTGCCGATGCGCATGACCTTCGCGGGCTGTTCGACCATCTCCGTCACCGGGACCTCGCGCGACTCGTCGTCAGTGCCACCGCCGCCGATCGCCATTCCGTCCTGTCCCACCACGAGGACTTGGGGGTGCTCCTGCGACCGTTCATTCCTCGGCATCTCCATGTCGTCCATTGTCTCGCACACCTGCCGGACAGCACTGTGGTGCCCCCGGAAAGGTGTGATCCACCGTTTCCGAGGGCACCGGAACCACTCCGGAACCACTCCGGAAGCCCTCCGAAGCAGCCGGTCAGCCCGCTGCCGGAACCTCCCGCCCGGTCATCCGGCCCGCCGTGACAGCGTCGGCCGGGAGCGGGTGAACACCGCCGCCAGCACCCCGGCCAGCAGCGGGACGACCACGGTCAGCAGTCCGATGGTCGCCCAGGGCACCACGATCGGGGTGTACGCGGACTGCATGGGATCCAGCCGCATCTCCTTCAGCGCGCTGCGCAGGTCGATCAGGCGCAGCGCCACCGCGGGCAGCAACCCCGCGGCCGTGCCGAGCAGCACCCCGGTGAGCGCCACCACCAGGCACTGGAACCCGGAAAGGGTCCGCCGCACCCTCGGGGGCGCGCCCACCGCGCTGAGCGTGGTGAGGTCGGCCTCCGCGTCGGCCTTGGAGAGCCCGGTCGTGATCGCCGCCGCACCCACGGTCACCACCCCGGCGAACAGCGTCAGCACCAGCAGCATGATGTCCTCGCGGTCGCCGGGTTCGGTTCCGGACTGCACGTAGGCGTTCCCACCGGCCTGCTCGATCGCGGCCTGGGTCCGCTGCTGCTCGGCGTCCGTAGGAGGGCGGGAGACGGCGTACGCGGTGCCGTACAGCGAGGTGTGCAGACCGAGCCGCTGGGCGGTCTTCTCCGGCATGATCATGCGGATTCCGGGGGTCTCGGCGTACTTCGCGTCCGCGACGTACACCTTCATCCGGTCCGTCGTCGTCCTGGCCGGTCCCGGATGCAGGGCGCGGTTCTTCTTGTCCTTGTCGCTGTACTGGTGGACCGCCTTGACCGTGACCTGGCCGTCCTTCGCGTACGCCCGGTTGAGCAGCACGGGGATGCCCGCCTCCAGCGCCTTGGCGGCGGCCGGGTCGTCGAGCCTCACATACGTCCTCAGCAGCGACGCGTCGCCCACGACGATGTTGCTCTCGCCGGCGCTGAAGGTGTTGATGGTGTAGCGCTCGTCCACGCACCGGGGGGAGTGCATCATGGTGCGGTGCTCCTCGTCGCTCAACCGTAGGGCGAGCTCCTTGGCACCCTTGCTGTTGAGCGGGCAGGTGTGCTCCTTGCCGGTGGGCTTGACCAGGGACAGCTTGCCGCAGCTGTCCTCGTCGTCGTAGTAGGTGTCGCAGTCACTGCCCGCCCAGACCCGGGAGATCCCGGCCGGTCCGCCCGTGGGCTTCATGTTCCGTTCCACGGCCGCCTGTGCCAGCGGGAGCTGCTCGGGCGCGTTGTCGCCGTTTTCGTGCGTGGTGTACAGCACGACGGCTTTCGAGCTGAGCATCGGCGTGTAGTCGTACTCGCCCTGGGCCGCCTGGCTGGACATGTACGTGGCGATGGCCACCGAGCCCGCGACCGCGGCCATGACCGCCGCGACCGCCGGAGCGGTCCTCCCGCGGTTGCGGGCCGCGTCGCGCAGCGCCATCCGCGGCGAGAGCGGCAGTGCGCGGCCGAGCCGGCCGAGCAGCCCGACGATCACCGGGATGCAGCAGAGGAGCCCCAGCTCGGCGATCACCGAGCCGGCGGCGACCCAGGTGGAGTTGCCGGTGGTGCCGCCCAGGACGGCGATCGCGATGCCGAGGCCCAGGACGCAGGCGCCCACGATCGGCAGCACCCGGGAGCCGCGACGGACCCCGCGGTGCCCGGTGAGCGACTCCAGTACGGACTGACGGCCCGCCACGATCGCCGGGGCCAACGCCGCCAGCACCCCGGTGACCATCCCGATCACGGCGATGGCCAGCAGTTCCTTCGGATTCAGGGCGAGCGAGCCGAAGCGGTGTCCGGCCCGGTCCTCGATCAGCGGCCGGAACACCGCTGTCAGCGCCAGCCCGGCACCCACCCCCACCACGGCTCCGGCGCCGCCGAGCACCAGCCCGCCGGAGAGCACCACGGCCCGTACATGGCGCCGGTCCCCGCCGCAGGTGCCGACGAGGCCGAGCTGACGGCGCGAGCGGCGCGCACCGACGGCGAAGGCCGGTCCGGCGAGCAGTACGACCTCCAGGACCGCCATGGCGACGACCGTGATGAGGGCGGCACTCAGCTCACCGGAGTTCTCGGACGGGTAGTTGTTGGTGCCCCGCTTCCGGATCAGCGGGACCTCGGAGTCCGGCGGCGGGTCGAGGACGACCTGACGGGAGACGACGAGGGCGCCCATCTTGTTGGCCGCCATCACCTCCGGCCAGCTGACGCCCTTTCCGTTGTCCGCCTTCACCAGCCAGGTCAGGTCGTCGGCGTTCGGCGGCAGCACCTTCTTGTCGCGGGCGGCCGTGGCCTTCCACGGGGCGATGACCGCGCCCGGGTCGGCGTACAGGGCCTTGGCCGCCAGGTTGTCCGGCTGCTCGACCGCGCCGGTGATGGTGTACTTCTGCTCCGGTCCGCGCACGGTGATGTGTGAACCGACGTGCAGTCCGGCCGACTTCAGGAACGGCTTGGTGGCGACCATGTCGCCGGCGCCCTTGGGGAACGATCCGTCGACGAGGTCCAGCTTGCCGCGCGCCATTGGGTCCGAGGTCCGGAACTCGAAGATGTCCGCGTTCGCGACGCCGTACCCGGTGGTGACGCTCGCGGGCACGGACTGGATGCTGATGCCGCGCGCACCCTTGGGGAACGTGGTCCGCAGGTCGAGTGCGGGGACGTCCTCGGGCGACGGAGCGGTGTCGCTGAGGGGGCTGTAGTTGTCCCCGGCGACCGACTGGTCCAGGGGACCGGCCTGCGGGTCGCTGAACAGCGCGTCGGCCGAGCCCGTCTGAGCCGTCAGCTTCTCGGCGGTGGTGGGCTCCACACTGCGGTACGTCACGTCGAGCGCGGTGACCCCGAGTACGGGTACGGCGATCATCGCGACCACCAGCGCGCTGCGGCCCTTGGCGCGCAGGGCGTCGCGCCGGGCTATCCGGAGGGCGGCGCGCCACCCCGTGAAAACGCTCACTCGGTGCCCCCGGCGGCGAGCAGCGAATCCGCTCCGACGCTCAGCGTCTGGTCGACGATCGAGCCGTCCCGCAGGAAGACGACCCGGTCCGCCCAGGCGGCGTAACGCGGTTCGTGCGTCACCATCACACCGGCCGCGCCCTGGTCACAGCGGTTGCGCAGCAGCGCGAGGACGGCCTCGCCGGTCTCGGAGTCGAGCGCCCCGGTCGGTTCGTCGGCGAGCACCAGGCGCCGGTCCCCCACCAGCGCGCGGGCTATCGCGACGCGCTGCTGCTGGCCGCCTGACATCTCGTCCGGGAAGCGGTCCCCGATCTCCAGGAGGTTCATCTCCTCCAGCGCGGCACGGGCCTCCTTGCGTGCCTTGCGCACCGGGACGCCGTCGAGCTCGCGCGGCAGGGCGATGTTCTCGGCGGCGGTCAGGGCGGGGATCAGGTTGTAGTCCTGGAAGACGTAGCCGACGCTGCGGCGGCGCAGCGCGGCCACGCCCTTGCGGCCGAGCGCGGAGATGTCCTGGCCCTCGATGACGACCTGGCCCGAGGTCGCGGTGTCGAGGCCGCCGGCGATCGTCAGCAGGGTGGACTTGCCCGAGCCGGAAGGGCCCATCACGGCGACGAGCTCACCGGCGTGAACCGACAGGTTGATGCCGCGCAGGGCGTGCACCTCGGCGATGCCCGTGCCGTGCGTGCGGGTGAGCGAGCGGAGTTCGAGCACCGGTGCATCCACCGGCAGGGGTGGGGCGGCTGGGGACGGGGCGTGCGGTGACATGACGGGTTGTTCCCCCTAGGAGCGTTTCTGTGGTCGGTGCGGTGTCGCGGTGTCGCGGTGCCCGGCGGACGGACGGACGGGCGGACGGGCGAGCGGCCGGGGCCGTGCCTCAGCGGTGTGGGGCCGCTGAGGCCACTGAGGCCGCCGGGACCGCCGGGCCACGGTTCAGCGGCGTGCGCGGGCCCGTGCGGTACGTGCGGTACGGGCGGGGCCGGGCGTGGTCGTGGTGGTCTCCGGCTCCGTGGCGGCGGCCTCGGCGAGACGGACCAGCCGGGACTCGCAGTGGTCCAGCCAGCGGGCCTCCGCCTCGGCCTGGAAGATCAGCTGTTCCAGTACGAGCAGCCAGGCGACCTCGTCGCGGTTGGCGGGCACGTCGGTGAGGGCCTGGGCCTTGAGGCGCGTGTAGTCCTGCATCGCCTTCACGGTGTGGTGGCGCTGGGACTGGATGACGGCCCGGATGTCCACGCCGGGGGCGCCCACGGCCATGGCGAGCTTGATGGCCAGCTCGTCGCGGGGCGGACTGCTGCGGTCGACGGGGGTCTCGAACCAGGTGCGCAACTCGGTGCGCCCCTCGTCGCTGATCGAGTACAGGGAGTGCCCCTGGTCGTCCTCGCCGTCCTGGGCGACCAGGCCGTCGCGCTCCAGTCTGCTCAGCGTCGTGTACACCTGCCCGACGTTGAGGGGCCAGGTGGAGCCGGTGCGGGACTCGAATTCGGTGCGGAGCTGGGAGCCGTAGCGCGGCCCCCGTTCCAGGAGGGCGAGTAGCCCGTGGCGGATCGACATACTGAGTATGTATACCGAGTATGTTGCCGAGTGCAAGTCTCCGCGACCTGGTGCGGAAGGGCTGGGCCGGTCCGGGCGCGGTGATCAGTCGGTGCGGCGCATACGCAGCGCGAGGAAGCCGATACCCAGCCCGACCAGGGAGATTCCCACGCCGAGTGACATGTCCTGGGCCTGTCGTGCGGCGGGTCCGTCGAGGGCCTGCCGCGCGGGCCGGCCGGCCTCGGGCGATGTGCTCGCGTCAGGGGTGGCGGCCGGCACCGCGGCGGAGTCCGTCGCGGCGGGCTCCTCCGCGTCCTCGTCCGCTCCGGCGTCCTCGTCCGCCCGAGCGATCTCCTCGGGCGTCAGCTGCCGCCCGGGGCGCTGCCGCCCCTCCCCGGCGAGCAGCCCGGCCAGCGGCGACTGCTCGTCCCCCGGCACCGGCGATCCGTCGCTCGGCGAGGGCGATCCGGTGGCATCGGGCGGGGAGCCCGGGGGTACGGACGGCAGGGGCGCGGGCGGTGCGGGCGCGGCCGAGGGGCCGGCGGACGCGCCGGAGCCGTGCGTCGTGGAGGTACCGGCCGACGGCGGCACGGTGGGGGTGGCGGACGGCGTCACGCCGGAGGGAGAGTCGGACGGGAGGCCGGAAGGGGGACCGTAAGGGGAGCCGGGCGGGCCGGGCGCGGTCGCGGAAGACTCCGCGCTCGCCGCCGTACGCGGTCCCGCGGCCGCCTCGCCGCCCGTAACGGCCCCCAGGGTCGCGGCTGCCGTCAGCACGAGGCAGGCCACGCACCTTGAGGGCCGCGAGGGGAGGTGTCCTGAAGCCATGTGGTCAGCGTCACATGTGACGGTACGTCCGGCATCTCGGGTTTCTCGGGAGATGTGCGTTCGCTACCGGAGCGCGGGCCTCCGCTACCGGAGCGCGGGCCTCGTCGCGCCGGCTGACGCAGACTGAAACTAGGGTCTTTCGTTTGGATCAGGCCGGATCGCCGGTGGAAACCTTCAGCTCGAAGTGTGCTCCGACCTTCGAGATGGCAGTTCCGGACGTCGGGAACTGGTTGACGACCTGGTCCTCGGCGTACGCGTTACCCGGCTCCTCGATGATCTTGATGGTCCAGCCCGCCGCGTCCGCGCACGCCCGCGCCGAAAGGATGTCCTTGTAGATGAACCTCGGGGCATCGACCTTGTTCGGGTCGTCGGAGTTCTCCATGGCGTCCGTGCACTTGTCGGTGTCCATCGTCCGGTTCCGCTCCGGACCTCGGTGCTCACCGGCCGGGGACTCGCTCGACGAGGCGTCGTCGCCCTTGCCCGGGTCGCCCTTCATCGAGAGCACCGTGATCAGGCCGCCGATCGCGATCAGCGCCACCACGATCGAGCCCACGATCACCGGAACGTTTCGCTTGGAACCGCCGCCCGAGGAGTTGGACGTCTGCTGCGGCGACACCGAGTACGGCGGCGGGGTCTGCTGCTGCATCGGCGACATCGGCGACATCGGCGCCTGGCTCTGGTAGGCCGGGGCCGACTGGGGGTAGCCGTACGACGGGGCCGGCGTCGGCGTCGGCGGACCGTAGGGGCCGGGCTGCTGCTGCGACTGGTACGGGCCGGGCTGGTACGGCATCTGCACGTTCTGCGGAGCGGGGGCGGACTGGTCGACCGGCGGGAAGACCGCCGAACCGACGCCGGAGCCGCTGTTCGCCGGTGCACCGCTGCCACTGACGATCACCGGGGCGCCCGCCTGGCCGCTCGCGCCCAGCACCCTGGTGATCTCGTCCTGCATGGCCGAGGCGCTCGGGAAGCGCTCGTTCGGGTTCTTCTTCAGCGCACGGGCGACGAGCGCGTCCATCGCGGGGGTGATCGACCGGTTGATGGTGGACGGCGCGACCGGCTCCTCCTGCACATGCGCGTACGCGATGGCGAGGGGCGAGTCGGCGTCGAACGGGATGCGGCCGGTCAGCAGCTGGAACAGCATGATGCCGACCGAGTACAGGTCGGAGCGCGCGTCGACCCCGCGGCCCAGGGCCTGTTCGGGGGAGAGGTACTGCGGGGTGCCGACGACCATGCCGGTCTGGGTCATCGACGTGACGCCGGACTGCATGGCGCGGGCGATGCCGAAGTCCATGACCTTCACGATGCCGCGCTTGGTCACCATGACGTTGCCCGGCTTGATGTCGCGGTGGACCAGGCCCATTTCGTGGCTCGTGTCCAGGGCGGCCAGCACATCGGCCGTCACCTTGAGCGCCTTGTCGGCGGGCATCGCACCGTAAGCGCTGATGTCCGACTGGAGCACGGAGCCGAGCGGCTGCCCCTCCACGTACTCCATGACGATGTACGGCATCAGCGCGCCACCGAGCTCGTCCTCGCCGGTGTCGAAGACGGAGACGATGTTGGTGTGCTGGAGCTTCGCGACCGCCTGGGCCTCGCGCCGGAACCGCTCGCGGAAGGACTGCTCGCGCCCGAGTTCCGTGTGAAGGGTCTTGATGGCGACCTGCCGGTCGAGCGCGGAGTCGTACGCCAGATATACGGACGCCATCCCGCCCTCGCCGAGCAGGTCACGCAGCTGGTAGCGGCCGCCGGCGACCGAACCGCCCGCGTAGCGACCCTGGGCCCCTTGTGCGCCGTCCTGGCTCATGACTTGCTTCCCCCTCGGGCGCGCGACTCACGCGAAGATCCGTATTACGCGCCAAGTCTGCCCGAGGGGTCGGACACGTCAAGCCGGGTGCCCGTTCCGTGACCCTACGCACAAGAAGCGTCTCGGAAGCGTTACAGGAACCGCATGTAATTTGCGCGCGCGGCTCGCCAGCCGGTTGGATGACCGGTCCCTCTCGAAATCGGTGTGTCCGACGAAGGCTGTAGCGTGACGTGGCAATGCAGCAAGGGCCTTCCGCCCGGACCGGGCCGAACTCGGCATGATCCGAACCGAAGGATCCAAGGCACCGTGAGAACCCGCGGACGCGCGGACAGAAACGACGGCGAGGACTGATGGCACCCGAACCCGAAGCAAACGGCGGCGGAGTTCCGGATGGCACCGACTCCTGGGGCATCGGCGGTGTTGTCGGCGACGGGCGTTACCGGCTGACCCACCGGCTCGGCCGGGGCGGTATGGCCGAGGTGTTCGCGGCCGAGGACGTCCGGCTCGGACGTACGGTCGCGGTGAAGCTGCTGCGCTCCGATCTCGCGGAGGACCCGGTCTCCAAGGCCCGGTTCACGCGTGAGGCCCAGTCGGTCGCGGGGCTCAACCACCATGCGGTCGTGGCGGTGTACGACTCCGGCGAGGACACCGTGGCCGGGCAGACCGTCCCGTACATCGTGATGGAGATCGTCGAGGGTCACACCATCCGTGACCTGCTGCTCAACGCCGAGCCTCCGCCTCCGGAGCAGGCGCTGATCATCGTCTCCGGGGTGCTTGAGGCGCTCGCCTACTCGCACCAGCACGGGATCGTGCACCGGGACATCAAGCCCGCCAACGTGATCATCACGCACTCCGGCGCGGTCAAGGTGATGGACTTCGGCATCGCCCGTGCGCTGCACGGCGCGCAGTCGACGATGACCCAGACCGGCATGGTCATGGGGACGCCGCAGTACCTCTCCCCCGAGCAGGCGCTGGGCAAGGCCGTCGACCACCGCTCCGACCTGTACGCCACCGGCTGTCTGCTGTACGAACTCCTCGCGCTGCGGCCCCCGTTCACGGGTGAGACGCCGCTCTCCGTGGTGTACCAGCACGTTCAGGACATTCCGGTCCCGCCGTCGGAGGTCTCCGACGTGGTGCCCGCGGAGCTGGACGGGCTTGTCATGCGCTCGCTCGCGAAGGACCCGGACGACCGGTTCCAGAGCGCCGAGGAGATGCGCGGGCTCGTCCAGTACAGCCTGCAGATGCTCCAGGTCCAGGGCGGCCACACCGGTACGTGGAACACCGGCCCGGTCGCGATGCACGAGGGCGGTGCCACCCCGCCCCAGGGGATGACCGGCGCCACCCGTGCGATGGGTCATCCGCAGTACGGGGACACCTCGCAGGGCCCGATCCTGCCGCCGATGAACCCGGACGACGGCGGCTACGACGGCGGCGGCGGCAGCAGCCGGCAGGGCGGCAGCGGCCGCGGCAAGCTGTGGCTGTTCATCGTGCTGGCACTGATCGCGATCGGCGCCGGCGTCGCCATCGCGGTCAACGCGGCGAACAGCGGCGACGAGAAGCCGAAGGACAAGCCGACGTCGACGTCCAGCTCGCCCTCCCCGACGAAGAGTTCGCCCTCGCCGACCGAGGAGCAGACCGAGGACACCCAGCTGCCCGGGAACTCCACCGGCAATCAGCAGGAGACGCCGCCGAGGCGCTCGTACAGCCCGTCGACCACACCGACCGAGTCGGAGGAGCCCCCCACGCCCAGCCCGACGGACACGGCCCCGGGCACCGCGACGGACGGCGGTTCGAGCACCGACTCGGGCGGCACGACAACGGACGGCGGTTCGAGCACCGACACGGGCGGCACGACGACCGACGGCGGCGCCAACGGCGACACGAGCGGCACGACGCCGACCGGCGGAGCGGGCGGTGGCGAGCCGGGCACCGCGGAGGGCGCCAGCACCGGCACCGCCGCGGGGACGGTGGGCACCACCCAGTGAACCGTCACCCAGTGAACCGTCACCCAGTGAACCGTCACCCGCACCCGTAACCACCCACCCTCACCCCGTGAAGGCCTCGCACACCGCGTCGTACTCACGGGTCCACCACACCGCCAGGGCCGACACCGCAGGGAACTGCGGGTCGGCCCTTCGGTCGTTCAGGCAGTAGCGCCAGCGCAGTATCCAGAAGTCGTTGAGCCGCTCCCACCACACCCGGTGCACCGCGGCGGCCAGTTCGGCGGCCCCGGCCCCGGCCGCCCGCCGGTAGGCGCGCGCGTACGCCCGCACCTTCGCCAGCTCCAGCTCACCGGCCGGCTGGACGAAGAAGATCGCCGCGGCCCGTACCGCCTCCTCCGCCCGCGGCTGCACGCCGAGACGGTCCCAGTCGAGGATCGCCACCGGGTCAGCGCCCCGGTAGAGCACGTTCAGCGGGTGGAAGTCGCCGTGCACCCAGCCGGTCGCCGGAACCCCGGGCGTGGGCGGCCGGCGGCCCGCGTGCTGGTCCAGCAGGGTGCGCCGCTCCAGGAGCCGGTGCTCGGCCAGTTCGTCGAAGGAGTCCCGGGGCCGCCGGCCGCGCGCAGCGGCCAGCAGCTCGTCGATCAGCGCGAAGGTGTCGGCGGGGTCCGGGCTCGCATGGCCGGTGGGTCTGCCCGCGGCCCCCGCGCCGGCCTCCATCACCTGCTCAAGACCGGTGTGTACGGCTCCGAGGAGCGCCCCGAGCCGCACCGACTGGGCGACAGTGAGCTGGGCGCCTGCCCGGTGCAGCCCGTCGACCCAGGGGTGCAGGGCGTAGCAGCGGCCGCCGATCTCGGTGACGGTGCCACCCTCGTTGTCCTCGATGGGCGGGGCGACAGGCACACCGAGTGACTGGAGCCGCTGGGTGGCACGGTGCTGGCGGACGATCGTGGCGCGGTCGCCGGTGGAGTCGTCCAGGTGGTGCTTGAGAAAGTAGGAACCGCGGGTGGTGGAGACCCGGTATCCGTGGTTGAGCAGGCCTTGGTCCAGGGGTTTGCAGGTGAGCGGTTCACCTGTGTGCGGGTAGCGGCGGAGCACCTCGCCGACCGGGGGGACAGGCGGGAGGGTTACAGATGAGCGCGGCACTCGCCAGATGTTAGATCACGCTGTGTTGCACACCCTGACGAGTTGCGTGGAAGTCCAGAGTGTGCACGCTGACGAAGTGCGGGTCGAGCCGGAGGAAGGCCGGGGTGAAGGGCTCCCCGTTCACCTTGACGGGGGTGGGGCCGAACAGTTCCCGCTGGACGCGGGGCGGCTCGACGGTCTCCGCGGGCCCGGTGAACTGCACGGACCACAGGTCGCGGCTGCCCGCCGAGGTGGCCGCGTTGAAGTTGTCCGCCCCGTACGCGACGACCGTGCCGTTGCACGCGTCGTGGTACCCGAGGCCGCTGTGCATCCGCAGGACGACCCGGCCGTCGATCACGACGTGGCGGGCCACCGTGAGGAACGGAAGGGCCCTCATGCTCGTCGCCAGCCGGCCGTATGGGACCCGGCCGAGCAGGTCGATTGCGTGGAGTTCTTCCTCGGTGGACATGACCTCCACTGTCCGTTACCGAGGGGCGCGGAATAAGAGGCCGCGGCCCCGGGCGCCGGGGGACCAAAGTCCCGAGTCTGCCCGGGACCGCGGCCCCTTCTGTGCGGATTCAGCGCTTTTCGGCCTGGAGCCGCGCCACATAGGCGGCGGCCTGCGAGCGGCGCTCCATGCCGAGTTTGGAGAGCAGGCTGGAGACGTAATTCTTGATCGTCTTCTCGGCGAGATGCAGCCGTTCCCCGATCACCCGGTTCGTCAGCCCCTCACCGATCAGATCCAGGATCTTGCGTTCCTGATCCGTGAGGCCCGCGAGCTTGTCGTCGCCGCGGCCCTTCTTGCCGTCGCGCAGCCGCTCCAGCACCCGCGCGGTGGCCACCGGGTCGAGCAGCGACTTTCCGGCCGCCACGTCCCGTACGGCGTTCAGCAGCTCGTTGCCCCGGATCGCCTTGAGCACGTATCCGGAGGCGCCCGCCATGATCGCGTCGAACAGTGCCTCGTCATCGGCGTACGAGGTCAGCATCAGACAGTTGATGGACTCGTCCCGCGACCGGATCTCCCGGCAGACCTCCACCCCGCTGCCGTCCGGCAGCCGTACGTCCAGGACGGCCACATCGGGCCGGGTCGCGGGGATACGGACCAGAGCGTCCTCGGCCGTACCGGCCTCGCCGACCACCTCGATATCGTCTTCCACCGAGAGCAGCTCATGGACTCCGCGGCGGACGACTTCATGGTCATCCAGCAGAAAAACCGTGATTTTTCCTTCTTTGCTCACAAACGCAGTCTCACACACTCACCTCTTCCCTGCCGCTGTCCGGCGGGATAACGTGCCGTTGTTCCGGCTGCCTGCAAGGCTGTTACCAGTGCTGTGACCAGCGAGAGTTCCCGAATTCCTCGATTTACTTGGATATCCAAGCAAAATCGCAGGTCAGATAGGGTTTCGCAGTTACGCGAGGCACTGGGTAACGTGCCTTATAACAGGGCGCTCGCCGGGGCACCTGTCACGCCTGTTCCCGGACCGAGCGGCACCCACCCCGTGCACGGGTACGGACACAGGCGAGCCGCACTGGTCTCCCGGCAGACCCCGGGGACCGGACCGACGGAGGAGCACGCACGTGACCGTGGAGAGCACTGCTGCCGCGCGTAAACCGCGACGCAGCAGCAAGCGGACCAGCGCCGCGAAGACGTCCGCGAAGACGCCACAGAGTTCCGGACCCGAGCTCGTACAGCTGCTGACGCCCGAGGGCGAGCGCGTCGAGCACCCGGACTATTCGATCGACCTGACCGCGCAGGAGCTGCGCGGCCTGTACCGGGACATGGTCCTGACCCGCCGTTTCGACGCCGAGGCCACCGCCCTCCAGCGTCAGGGCGAGCTGGGCCTGTGGGCCTCGCTGCTGGGCCAGGAGGCCGCGCAGATCGGCTCAGGCCGGGCCCTGCGGGACGACGACTACGTCTTCCCGACCTACCGCGAACACGGTGTGGCCTGGTGCCGCGGCGTCGACCCGACCAATCTGCTCGGGATGTTCCGCGGTGTGAACCACGGCGGCTGGGACCCGAACACCAACAACTTCCACCTGTACACGATCGTCATCGGCTCGCAGACCCTGCACGCCACCGGCTACGCCATGGGCGTCGCCAAGGACGGCGCGGACTCGGCCGTGATCGCGTACTTCGGTGACGGTGCCTCCAGCCAGGGCGATGTCGCCGAGGCGTTCACGTTCTCCGCGGTCTACAACGCCCCGGTCGTGTTCTTCTGCCAGAACAACCAGTGGGCGATCTCCGAGCCGACCGAGAGGCAGACCCGGGTGCCGCTCTACCAGCGCGCCCAGGGCTTCGGCTTCCCCGGCGTCCGCGTCGACGGCAACGACGTACTGGCCTGCCTGGCCGTCACCCGTTCCGCCCTGGAGCGCGCCCGCCGCGGCGAGGGCCCCACCCTCGTGGAGGCGTTCACCTACCGGATGGGCGCGCACACCACCTCCGACGACCCGACGAAGTACCGGGCCGACGAGGAGCGCGCCTCCTGGGAGGCCAAGGACCCGATCCTGCGCCTGCGCACGTATCTGGAGAAGCAGGGCGCCGCCGACGAGGCGTTCTTCACCGGCCTCGACGAGGAGAGCGAAGCCCTCGGCAAGCGGGTGCGGGAAGCGGTGCGGGCCATGCCCGACCCGGACCGGCTGGCGATCTTCGACCACGCCTACGCCGACGGGAGCGCGCTCGTGGACGAGGAGCGCGCCCAGTTCGCCGCCTACCAGGCATCGTTCGCCGAGGAGGGCAAGTAGCCATGGCCATGCAGAAGATGTCCATCGCGAAGGCGCTCAACGAGTCGCTGCGCAAGGCCCTCGACACCGACCCCAAGGTCCTCATCATGGGTGAGGACGTCGGAAAGCTGGGCGGGGTCTTCCGGATCACCGACGGCCTCCAGAAGGACTTCGGCGAGGGCCGGGTCATCGACACCCCGCTCGCGGAGTCCGGCATCGTCGGTACGGCGATCGGCCTGGCCCTGCGCGGCTACCGGCCGGTCGTGGAGATCCAGTTCGACGGCTTCGTCTTCCCCGCGTACGACCAGATCGTCACGCAGCTCGCGAAGATGCACGCCCGCTCGCTCGGCAAGATCAAGCTGCCGGTCGTCGTGCGGATCCCGTACGGCGGCGGCATCGGCGCGGTGGAGCACCACAGCGAGTCGCCCGAGGCGCTCTTCGCGCACGTCGCGGGCCTGAAGGTGGTCTCGCCTTCCAACGCGTCGGACGCCTACTGGATGATGCAGCAGGCCGTGCAGAGCGACGACCCGATCATCTTCTTCGAGCCGAAGCGCCGCTACTGGGACAAGGGTGAGCTCGACACCGAGTCCATCCCCGGCGGGCTGCACCACGCCTCCGTCGCCCGCCCCGGCACGGACCTCACGCTGGTCGCGTACGGCCCGATGGTGAAGGTCTGCCTGGAGGCCGCCGCGGCCGCCCAGGAGGAGGGCAAGTCGATCGAGGTCGTGGACCTGCGCTCGATGTCCCCGATCGACTTCGACGCCATCCAGACGTCGGTCGAGAAGACCCGCCGGCTGGTCGTGGTGCACGAGGCGCCGGTGTTCTACGGCTCGGGCGCGGAGATCGCCGCTCGCATCACGGAGCGCTGCTTCTACCACCTGGAAGCACCCGTGCTGAGGGTCGGCGGCTACCACGTCCCGTACCCGCCGGCCCGGCTCGAGGACGAGTACCTGCCGGGTCTCGACCGTGTGCTCGACGCCGTCGACCGCTCGCTGGCGTACTGAGGACTGGGGCGTGACAACGATGACCGACACTTCCAACGCTGCTCGCTTCCGTGAGTTCAAGATGCCCGACGTGGGCGAGGGACTGACCGAGGCCGAGATCCTCAAGTGGTTCGTCAAGCCGGGCGACACCGTCACCGACGGCCAGGTCGTCTGCGAGGTCGAGACGGCGAAGGCGGCCGTCGAGCTGCCGATCCCGTTCGACGGGGTGGTGCACGAGCTGCGCTTCGGCGAGGGCACGACCGTCGATGTCGGCCAGGTGATCATCGTGGTGGACGTGGCGCCGGGCAGCGGTGACGAGGCTCCGGCTTCGGTTCCGGCTTCGGCTCCGGCTTCGGCTTCGGCTTCGGCCTCGGATTCGGCCTCGGATTCGGCTTCGGCTGAGCCGGCCCCCGCGCCCGCCGCCGAGCCGGAGGCCGAGGCGCCGAAGGGCCGTACGCCCGTGCTGGTCGGCTACGGCGTGGCCGAGTCCTCCACGAAGCGGCGCGCCCGCAAGGGCGCCGAGGCGGCCCCCGCCGCCGCGTCCGCCGCGATCCAGGGCGAGATGAACGGGCAGGGCACCGCCGCCGTACCCGAGACCCGGCCGCTCGCGAAGCCTCCGGTACGGAAGCTGGCGAAGGACCTGGGCATCGACCTGGCGACGGTCGTCCCGACCGGCGAGGGCGGCGTCATCACCCGCGAGGACGTGCACGCGGCGACGACGCCGGAGCAGGTTCCGGCCCCGGAGCCCGTGCGGACCGAGGTCCCGTCCCCGGCCCCCGTCTCGGCGCCGGCCGTGGTCGCCTCGATGGGTGCGCGGGAGACACGTATCCCCGTCAAGGGCGTACGGAAGGCCATCGCGCAGGCGATGGTCGGCAGCGCGTTCACCGCGCCGCACGTGACCGAGTTCGTGACGGTCGACGTGACGCGCACGATGAAGCTGGTCGCGGAGCTCAAGGAGGACAAGGAGATGGCCGGGGTGCGGGTCAACCCGCTCCTGATCATCGCCAAGGCGCTCCTGGTCGCGATCAAGCGGCACCCCGAGGTCAACGCCGCCTGGGACGAGGCGAACCAGGAGATCGTGCAGAAGCACTACGTGAACCTGGGCATCGCTGCCGCGACCCCGCGCGGACTGATCGTGCCGAACATCAAGGACGCGCACGAGCAGACACTCCCGCAACTGGCCGCCTCCCTGGGCGAACTGGTCTCCACGGCCCGCGAGGGCAAGACGTCCCCGGCGGCGATGGCGGGCGGCACGGTGACCATCACCAACGTCGGCGTCTTCGGCGTCGACACGGGTACGCCGATCCTCAACCCGGGCGAGTCCGCGATCCTCGCGGTCGGCGCGATCAAGCTCCAGCCGTGGGTCCACAAGGGCAAGGTGAAGCCCCGCCAGGTCACCACCCTGGCGCTCTCCTTCGACCACCGCCTGGTCGACGGCGAGCTCGGCTCCAAGGTGCTGGCGGACGTCGCCGCGATCCTGGAACAGCCGAAGCGCCTGATCACCTGGGCGTAGGTGTGTGCGATGGGCCCGCGCGGAGTTCGCGCGGGCCCATCGGCATGTCCGGCCCCTGCCGCAGGGCCAGTTCGGCGAACACGGTCTTGCCCACGGTGCGCGGCTCGACGCCCCAGCGATCAGCGACCCGGGCGACGATCAGCAGCCCGCGCCCGTAGCAGTCGTCGTCCTGCGCTTCGCGCACCGCCGGCAACCGCTCGCCGCGCGGGTCGCTGACCTCGATGCGGAGGGTGGTGGCGGTGAGGACGAGGTGAACGCGGAAGAGCCGCCCCCGCACGGAGCCGTGGAGCAAGGCGTTGGTCGCCAACTCACTGACCAGCAACGCGACTTCCCCGACGCGGTTGGGATACCCCCACTCGGTGACGAGTCGCACGGCTCGACGTCGGCTGTAACTGACACTGCGGGCGGTGGGGGTGTAATCGAGACGGTCCTCCTGGAGGACGGGCTCGGGGGTGGTGGGGGCCTTCTCCTGGGCTGCGGTCATGGACGCGTGCCTCTCGGTGAGGGGGCGGTGGCGATGCCGACCCTGAGCAGGGCAGGGCGGTGCACTTCCGCCGGGCGGTGCCGCTGGGTGAGCGGCAGGAGTCCGACAGTAGCGATGAAAAGTTCTCACGCTCAAGTGCGTCAGGAATATATTCCTCAAACGAGCTAACCAAGCCTGCCGGCAGTGCGGTTGCTGGCACACTGGGCACGACCAGCGGGAGGGCTACATGCAGAAATCAGGAAGCGGTACGCGCGGCAAGCAAGCCTCGACTGTGCTTGGTCGCCGCTTGGGCGGTGAGCTGCAAGGGCTGCGCCTGGCCGCTGGCATGACTCAACAGCAGGCGGCCGTGTACCTCAGCGCGACCGCAACCAAGGTCGTCAAGATGGAGAGCGGCTTGGTGCCGGTCCGTGATCCGGACATCCGGGCGCTGTGCCAGTTGTACGGAATGGCGGACGACAAGGTCCTGGCAGGCTTGCTGGACCTTGCGAAGACGGACCGAGACCGACGTAAGGTCAAGGGTTGGTGGAATGACACACCCACCCTTGCCACGCAGGTGGACTACATCGCTATGGAAGACGCCGCGATCAGGATCAGGCAGTGGCAAATGGCCCTTGTCCCGGGACTGTTTCAGACAGCGGAGTACACCCGCGCGTTGGGCGTAGCCAGCATGTCAGGGGAGGATCTCGACCGGATCGAAGACGTGGTCACGGGGCGTGCCAAGCGCCAGCAGCGGCTCTATGGAGAGGCCCCACTGCCCATCCATGCGGTGATATGGGAGGCTGCACTTCGCCAGATGGTGGGCGGACCCACGGTCATGGGGCGCCAGTTGACGCACCTGTGTCAGCTTGCTGAACGGCCCAACGTCCATATTCAGGTTCTGCCCTTCCGAGTGGGAGCAAACTCGGGGATCGGCGGCCCCTTCGCCGTCCTGTCTTTCGGGGAGAACGAGGCTGTGGACGTCGTGCACATGGACGCTCCCCGGTCGACGATCTGGGTCGAGAATGCGGAGGAGAGTGCAGCATTCGTCGTGATGTTCAACTACTTGATGAAGATGAGCCTGTCACCTCACGATTCGATTGAGTTCATGCATGGCATCGCTAAGGGATTGAAGGAATGACAACCTTTCAGTTTGCCAAGTCCAGCTACAGCACTGCGGAGCGCGAGTGCGTCGAGGTCGCCCGTAACGTCCCCCACACCGTCGCCGTCCGTGACTCCAAGCGGCTGGACGGTCCCGTCCTCCTCCTGGCGCCCGCTGCGTGGGACGCCTTCCAGGAGGCCTTGGGGCGGCAGCCGTAGGACACAGGCGTTCTGACCGCACCTGCTCGGGTGTTGACTGGTGCTGCATTGGGGAAAGGAGTAGTAAGTGAAGGCATTCGGGTTCGTCAAATCCAGCTACAGCAGTGGCAACGGCGAGTGCGTCGAGGTCGCCCGCAACATTGCCCACGCCGTCGCCGTCCGTGACTCCAAGCGGCTGGACGGTCCCGTTCTTCTCCTGGCCCCCGCTGCGTGGGACGTTTTCCAGGAGGCCTTGCAGGCGCGCATCCACGCGAAAATCAGCAGAGGGTTTCCGATGCCGTCGCCTGCCTGAGCCGTGCGTGGATTGTTCGATGGCATTGGCGCACGGCTCCGGTGAGCTGGGCCCTTTCCTGGGCGGGAAGCTCTCCGCTTCGGAGTGCGCAGGAGCTGAGAAGCCGAAGGCATTCCTTCATTTCGCCGTCTGTGGCCAGCTCGCGGGTCAACGGGTGTGAGAGCGCATCGCGTGCGGCGTAGCCGTCCTCGGTCCTCGCGGCGCGGCGGCAAAGGTCGGTCACGACTTGCCTGGCAGCGGAGTCCTCTGGCGAGCTCACCAGATCCAGCACGACCAGCCCAAGCCGAGATCGGAAGGCTGTCAGGCCCTCACGGTCAGGCAGTGCGAGGTAGGTATCGACGAGGTTGTGCAGGGGGCGCCGCCATTCCAGGTCACTGCTGCGGAGGCAGAGGAGCGTCAGGCAGTCCGTGACAGCGGCTTCCCAGACGTCGCCCGGTTCGGTGTGGGTCAGCAGGTGGTTGGCGTGTGCTGTGTCCGAGCTCAACAGTTCGGCGATCAGCGCTACTTGACGTCCGTCGAGCATTCGGCGACCAAGACCGCGATGGCGTTGAATGTGCGACAGCGCTTCGCCCCAGCGGCCGGCACTGGTCAGGGCGCGGGTCCCGTCGGCCAGTAGGACGGCCCACAGCCAGGTGGCGACTTCGCGGCGGTCTTGTGCCGTGCACACGAGGCTTGGAGGAACGGTCACTCCGTCGATGTGCGCGGACTGGTCAGCAGCGACGGCGTTGAAGAGGCATTCGAGCTGTTGATGCCCCGCGTCTGCGTTGCCGGTCCGGAGTTGAAGTCGGACGAGGTTGACGACGGGCTCCAGGGCCCTGATCGCGTCGGCGGCTTTGAGAGGGGCGGCGTCCAGATAGACGGCGGCGTGCTGTCGGCACCAGGTGCGGGCCGCGTCCGTGTCGCCGATGTCGGAGGCGATCAAGGCGGCTTGGTTGCAGACGGTGGACGCCTTGCTGAGGTCGCTGTGAGCTGCCGCGGAGTTGGCCAGGGTGGACAGGTTCTGGACGCGCTGGGTCAGTGGAAGACACGAAGGACGTGGACGGGCCACGAGCGGGAAGCGACTCGCGAGGGCATCAGGAAGTCTCCACATGGTCTGCGGTGCTCCTCTCGGCGGCTGGGTCCTGGCCGAAGATCACGGTTCTCGCGGCGGCCGTGAGGGTTGCCTGCGTGGCGTAGGGCAGGCCGAGCCGATTCCAGGCGAAGAACACGTGATGAGCCAGCACGTCCCGTAGCCCCCGGTGGAGGCGTCCGGACTCGTTGAGGACGACCAGGTCGCTGCCGACCTCGACGTAGGCACGGGCCCACTCAGCTGCATGGGCCAGCGGTCCGTCCGGCTGCATCGCGTACTGCGGGTCGACACGCAGCAGCCGGTGTACGGCGTCGTGGAACTGTCCACTGTGGGGTGAGGCGGCCTGGGGAGGCTGCGGGCGGTGTGCGGCGACGCGGGCCCAGACGTCACCTTGCTCGTACCAGTCCAGTCGGGCGGAGCGCATCATGAGCCCGCACAGCATGAGGGAGGTCTCTCGGCGATGGCGGGCGGCGTCGCTCCCCAGGAACCCGATGAGGCCGAGGGTGTCGCGGTGAAAGAAGTGGTGGGCGGAGACCATGGCGTCATCACCGCCGAAGGCGTGGCGCTCCGGCTCGTAGACAATCTCTGTCCAGCTCTTGATGTGCCCCTCAGCAGTCAGGCCGTCGAGAACTGCACCGAAGCGGTCTCGACCACCTGCGGTGCTCTGATAGCGGATGCGCCAGCAGGGGCGCTTGCGGATGATGAACCATGTGCTGAGTGCGCCGTCGTTCACCGCCATCCGCAGGAGCGGGGCGATGCGGGACAGCGCCGTGGCCTCGGCTTGCTCCCAGTTGGGGAAGGAGACGTTGGCCTGGCACCAGTGAGGTGTGCTCATGAGGGTTCCTCCGGGTGGTCACGCCAGGGCGAGGAAGGTGTCCCAGTACGGGGCCGGAGCCTGGCCCGTGCCGAGGGTGTGCAGAGCCAGCGCTGCGCCGGCGGTTCCGTCGAGGAGTTCCGGATCGTGCGGCACACCATCGAGTGAGCGGATCAACCGATCGGCCAGACAGGGCAACTCGGCGGTGATCTCGGAATTGTCCGTGTCGGTTCCCATCCGCCACGCGGCATGAAGCAGTCCGGCCATCCCGTGGCACAGCCCGATCTCAGGCAGTTGACCCTGTTGTACGGGATCGCGCAGCGCGGCGAGAATCGCCCGCTCAGCGGCCTGCACCCGGACCGTCTCTCCCAGGGCGAGTCCGGCCAGTTGTTGGGCACGGGCGGTGCCGCTGACGCCGTAGCACCAGGAGGGGCGCGGGCGAAGAGCGGAGTGGACGCCGCGGTCGGCTGCTTGCTGCTCGGTGATCTGACCGGGCCACCAGGGTTGGGCGTCGTCGCCTTGTCGCCAGCGGTCGGTCCAGGTACAGATCCGTTCGACAGCGTCGGTCATGCCTGGCACGGCCACCCCGTGGAGCAGGGCCTTCGAGAGCACGGCCAGGGTGGCGCCGATGCCGTGGGCGAGCCCGAAGTTGCCGTGGCCGCCGGGATAGTCGGGATGGGGTGCGCCGGTGGGGGCGACGTTCATCCACCAGGGCGGCAGCCCGGCCGGTTCAGGCAGGGGATCGGTCAGCCGCACCAGGTAGGCGAGGGTGTGGCGGGTGATCTCGTGGTGAGGGTGGCGGCTGAGGTGGTAGGCGCCGAGCCCGGAGAGTCCCTGGATCAGGTCGAACTCCTCCATTGGAGGGCGTTCACCCCGGTCGATACGTTGGTGGGCGGTGGTGAGACGGCTGCGGGTGACGGCCAGGGCGGCCGCATCCAGCCGGGCCAGGAGCCGCAGGTAGCGGCTTGACGCGCTCGCCGCGCGGTGCGTGATGAATGCCAGGGCGGGGGCGCCGAAGTACAGGTTCGCGTTGGATGCTGCACTGATCGCTCCCTCCACGGCCGCAGCCAGCCAGGCGTGTGCGGTGCCCCAGTCACCGTGTCCCGTGCGGGCCCGTTCGATGTGCAGCAGGGCGATGCCCGAAGCGCCTCCTGCGAGCGACTGGGGCCAGGCCCGGCCGCCGCTGGGCCGACCGCCCGGCCACACGGCGGTCGGGTCGGCCAATGCGTCGGCCAGCTTGCCGGCGGCCGACAGCGCGACGGGGGCGTGGGCTGTCGTGGTCACGGTGTCCTCCTTGCTCGTGCCGTCCAGCTCAGAGCGGCGGCCCTGGCCAGGTGCAGGTGCGTGATCTCTTCCGGCAGTCCGGGCCCGCACATCCGTACGTGATGCAGGTGCAGCAGGTCAGGCAGCAGTGCCCCGGGATCTTCGTCCGTCTCCGCGAGTACGTGTGCGTAGTCGGCCAGGGCTGCCCGCCGCGCGGACCAGGTCGCGGCCGTCTGCTTGTCCAAGCCCGCGGGGTGCGTGTGCACAAGGTCGACGGCTTGGCGGTAGACGGCTCGGGGCGGCGGGGCCGGTGCGGTGCGGGTGTGCTCGATGAGCCAGTGCATCGCCGTGGCTCGGTCGCCGAGCAGGCCCGTGGCGATGTCCACCATGCTCGCGGCGGTCACCGCGCGGGCGTCCGGTGCACCCTTCGTTCCTGCCGCCGTGAGCTGGGCGAGCACGGCGGCGGAATCGGCGGCGAAGTACGCCTCGGCCGCATCGAGGGCCGTGGGACCGCCGAACCGTGCGGCCTCCGGGTGGTACGTCTCCACGCTGGTGTGGGTGATCAGATCGCGGCGGCGAAGCTGTTCGGTCCACTCGCCGATGTGCTCGAAGGCTGTGCCAAGGGTGCCGGGCGCGCAGGTGAGGCGAAGGCGCAGATGTTCGGCAGGGTCGGGGTAACGGATGAACCAGCAGCGTGGGTCGCCCAGCTCGCCGAGCAGAGTCGGGAGGTGTCTGGTCAGGATGGGATCTTGCCGGTCGCGGCGGCCGTGCAGCTGAAGGTAGAGGTGGTTCCCGCTGCCGGGGAGATGCCCGTGCTTGTGGGGAACGACGTGGGCCGTGGTCCGCACAGGGGCACCGTTCTGGTCGGCGGCCAGCGGGATCACAGCTTCATGGGCCCGGCCGCCAGTCCAGCCCAGGTCCTGGGGGCGGGGAGCAGGGTGCAGGATCGCCGTGCCGTCGCGGTCCAACTGAGCGCGCAGGAGCGCGCGGTGGGAGCCCTCTGCCAGGTCCAGGGAGAGACTCTGGTCCGCCTCGCTCAGGTACACCCGCTCGGGGAGGTGGACATCGCGGCGCCACCGGGTCAGGGCCGCGTCCCACTGCGCCCATGGCTCTGACGTGGCGGGTAACTGATCGCGGGTGAGGCGCCAGCGGGCCGGGGACAGGATCGTGCGGCCGTATCGCAACGCGGGCAGGAACGGCAGGTTCGACGCGGCGGTGCCCCACAGGAAACCGGTGCAGGGGACGGCCAGCGCCACGGGCGCCTCGGCCAGGAACCGGGTGAGCGGATGAGAGTGCAGGCCCAGGTCCACGGCGTTGAGCATCAGGGTGTGCACCGGACGGCGTAGGGAGAGCGAGACGAGATGGAGCTGCTTGGTGTCGGCGGTGACGGCCAGGTCCGTGACGGGGATGAGAGAGGTGTCCGGGCTCTGGTACTCGCCCAGCGAGATCACCGAGTCGGTCACCCGTGGTGCTCGTGCGACGTTCTGAGCACGCGCGGACAGCGGGGTGGCGCTGATCTGTGCGACGAGCGCGCCGCGGTGCACTGCGGGCAGCCTTGCGTACACCTCGGACATACGACGGCGGTCCTCGTCGGGGAGCAGGTTCAGGAAGCGGCCGGTGGTCGCTCCGGCCGACCGCGCCACTCCCACGACGTGCAAGATGAACTCGCCCCGCTGAAGCGCCGATACGTCCTCGGCGTCGATACGTACGGTCAACTCGGTGCTGGGCTGGACGGGGTGGCCGGGATCGCTCGTGGCCAGATCCTCCAGCTCGGCGTCATCGAGCGCGACCTCGACGCGGCCCTGCACGGTGGCGACCTGGGCGAGCTTGATGAGGCGGCCGTCCCGGTCGGGCAGCGGCGAGGGCGTCGACTTGATCGTGGCCCCGAGGTAGCCGGGCGGGTATCCGAGGGCGTCGACGGCATCCAGGACAGGGACGACCGCACGCGGCCCGTACCGGTCGAGGAACCGGGCGTGCCATTCGGTCCAGCCCGTCAGCGCAGCACGGGGGGCGAGCCGGGTGAGGGCCCTAGCAGCTGCTGCCGCTTCATGGGCCACGGCTTCGGGAAGCGTCAGGTCCCAGTCCAGCCGGAGGTCGAGCGCAGGCCGGGGCGCTCCACGAATTTCTGCCCTCTCGTGCTGGGGCAGGTGGTGAGCGTGGTCGTTGAGACCGGCGAGAGGGTCGCTGTTCGTCATCGCCGGCCGCAGGTTGGTGAGGAGAACCTGCTGTCGGACCAAGCCGGCGAGAAGCGCGTTGATGGTCACGGCCGGGATGCCGGGGAAGTCGGTGGCGAGCTTAGCCGTGAGGTCGCCCCAGCGGATCGAGGTGCGTGCACCATCCAGTGCTCTGCGCACGGGCCCGGTCAGTCGTACCCGTACGTGCTCGGGGCCGAGGTCGCGCCGTCCGCTGGACCGGTGCTCGATCACCACATGGTCGTCACGTTCGACGATGAGTGTGGAGGTGAGCAGCATTAGATACGGTTGCAGCACGGGGTGCTGCTCGAAGCGGTCGACGAGGGTCGCGCTGTGCTCGGCGTCTGCTCGGGCCGCTACGTGGTGTGCGGAACCGGTGCGCAGCACGCCCACGGCACCGATTCGTGCGGCTGTGACTCCGGCGAACAGACCGAATGGTGTGGCGCGCGTGCGGGCACGCAGCAGGTAGCGAAGGACAGCAAGCGCAGCGCGGCGCACGGCGGAATCCGACAGCGGGTGGCCGGCACTGAGCTGTTCGACCTGGCGGGCGAGGTCGGGGCTGGCGGCGGTAACGGCAGTGGCGAACCCGGAGTGCTGCCAGGCCTGGTGCACCCACGTCCGCCATGACGCGGGATCTGCGGCCATGCCGACCAGGGGCGGCCAGCCGGCTGGTTCAGGGTGTCCCGCAGCGGCCCGGATCAGCGCTGCATCGACGTGCCGGTACATGTGCCTCCTGTGGCCGCGCGGTGCCCGGCCGCCCGTACAGGCGTGGCCGGACACTGCTATAAGGGGATTGGTGCTGCTTACGGGCAGCTCAAGCACGCCGTGGCGCACGTCGAGTTGCAGCCATCGCTCGTAAGGCGGATGAGCTGGTCCGCGGCGGGGCCACCCTCGACGATGGTGATGTCGAGCTCCCAGTCCGCCGACTCATCGGACGACTTCGAGGTGGCGGCCGGCTGCGCGGGCGTCAGCGGACGCTCCATCTGTACGGTCATGCGTTGCCTCCTTGGGCAGTTGAGGGATGGTGCGTGGTCCCGAGGCCCGAGAGCCCCGGAGTCCTAGGCCCAGGTCGCCGTGACGACGCCGTGGCGTCGCAGTACGGCGCCCTTGGGCAGGGGGGTGGGAGCCGGGCCCGGCCGGTAGCGGAACGTCGCGGCTCCCCGCCGACGGTAGTTCTGCGCCCAGCGGCGGAGCAGGTCCGCGTACACCTCGGCGAGCGCTTCGGCCTGCGGGCCGTGGGCGATCACGCCGCTCTCGAAGCCGTCGGTGTCGGCGTTCTCGCGGCGAGTGCGGTAGGCGAAGCTGTCGCGGCTCACCAGGGCAGGCACGCCCTTGAGGGCGGACGCCTCCACGAGCCCGTTCGCGACGATGTCCTCGGAGGCGTGGAGCCGGGCCGGGCCCGGCAGGTTCAGCGTGAGGAACAGCTCCAGCTCGTCGGGCAGGTCGTACGCAGCGCCGGACCAACGCTCCAGCCGGGGCATGTTCAGAGCCTCGTTGAGTGCTTGGGGCTCCAGGGGGACCCGGACGTCGTCCGTCTGCAATGCGACGCCTTCCCGCAGCATCACCTTGCGCTCTTCGGCGGCGCCTTCGCCCTGCATGGGCACGAAGTGAGCCAGGCCGTAGGAACGACTGACCAGGTCGCTTCCCTCGCGGTCGAAGGCGATCGAGCGAGTGGTGCCCCGGACCTTGAGCGGGACGACGATCCGCCCCTGCTGGGCCAGGCCGTCAACCCAGGACGGCGGGATGTCCCAGGCTTCGGCGGTCACGATAATTCGGTCATACGGGGCGCCCTCGGGAACCCCGTCCTCACCATCAGCCAGCACTGTCTTGACCCGGGTGTAGCCGGTGTCGTCCAGGCACTTGCGGGCTCGGTCGATGACGTCGCTGTCGATGTCGACAGTCGTGACGTTGCCCGTACTTCCGACAAGCTCTTGCAGGTAGGCGGCGTTGACGCCGCCGGACCCGACTTCCAAGACGTTCATGCCGGGCCGGACCTCGGCCTGTTCCAGCATGACGGCCTGGAGGTGTGCCGCGGACATGACGCTGAGGCTCAGGCCGTTCTCGTCCGTCTTGACCGGCACAGTCTTGTGCAGGTCGTAGGCAAGCTCCGGACGTGCGTCGGGGGTGAAGAGATGCCGTGGCACCGCTGCGAAGGCAGCGGCGACGGCCTCGGACTTGATGCCGTCCTGCTCATGCAGGGCGCGCAGCATGTCCGCGCGCAGGGCCTCGGGATCGCGGACGGCAGAAGTGTCAGTTGTAGTCATGCGATGACCTGGTTCGTAGAAGGGCTGAGGCATGGTGCCCGGACGGCGCTGCGGCAGGGACGCTAGTCAGGGATCAGGTTTCCGAGGCCGACTACGCGCCGCGGGCGCGGATGGCGTGTGAAGTGGCCGGATATGGAGTGCAGGTGATGTGGTACTGCCGCCTCTGCTCTCGTTCTCGATCAGTTCTGTGGGGGAGGGGCCGCCGGGAGACGGCTCCCCCCCACGCCTCTTCTCCGGCACCGAGCCGTCCTTTCGAGCGCTGCGGGAGAGGATGTCGTTGTGCGGCGCCGTTGCGTCGCGCACTCCGCACCTCGCTTATGGCAACGTCGTACGGGTGCCCAGGTACGTCCACCGACTGGGTCATGACGGCCTCCCCAGCAGGACGCGGTTCCGCAGCCGGTCGACGCTGGCCAGGCGTGCAGCGCTCACGGCGTCGAAGGTGCCGGTGGAGGCGTTCATGTGGAGTGCTCCCGCTCGTCGAGTAGCTGGCCTAGAAGAGCGAACCGCCTAACCGCGGCGATTGGCATGGGGTCAAGGGCTTGGAAGTGGTCAAGGTGGTCAAAGATCACCTAGGACCGCCTGGTCGGTACGGCACAGAGCCGAGTTCCACTCCATGTCGACATGTGGTGTGACGGCTGACGTCCAGTCAACGACGCCCGGTGACCGAACGACAGGAAGAGTCCCGAGCTCGGGTATCCCTTTGGACTGGAAGACTTTGCGTTCCCATTGCCCAGCTCCTGGGCGGTCCGGTAACGGAGGGGCTACTTTCGGTGCATGGGAGTGAACGTCATCCTTCAGAGGCAGGGTGACTTCGCGACACCTTCCATGAGCCAAGGGGCAGGTGAGCACTACGGTGAATCCGTTCCCGCCCCAGCGCCATCTGCCGGGGCGGCCGGTCAACGTGGTCAAAGATCGTTTTCTGGTGCGGGGGCGCAGAATGGCGCGAGAGAGAAATGAACGGCTGGCCTCGCTCCTCTTGGAAGCTGGCTGGTCACGGGCTCAGGCCGCCGCGGCATACAACCGTGTCGCTGCCGAAACGCTGAACGGCGAAGTGCTGGAGAACTCCAAGATCGGACGCTCCCACGTGAGTATGTGGGTGGGGGGCGTCCAGCCATCAGGGATCGCTCCCGCTATCTTGTGCCAGGCGCTGTCCCGGCGGTTGAAGCGTGAGATCACGCCACAAGAGATCGGGTTCGCAGCCGCCACCTCGCCGGCGCAGAGGGCGCTGGACTGGCGCGTCGATCCTCTGATCGCGCTGAGCGACTTGGGGAATGGCGTGAACACCGACCGGCGGCGAGTACTGGCAGGCGGCGTGTACTCTGCTGCGGCCCTGATCTTGCCGGATGCGACATGGTGGGAAGCTTTGGCCAAGCCACCGGCCGAGGAGACGGTGGCTCGGAAACGGGTCGGCCATGGCGACGTCGAGACCGTACGCGAACTGACTCTGGCGTTCTCACGCATGGACCAACGACGCGGAGGCGGGCACGGCCGGCGGGCCCTCGACGAGTATCTGAAGCATGAAGCTCATGACTTCCTCCGGGGCCGGTTCACGGACGATGAGACGCGGCGTGCCATGTTCTCGGCCTCCGCCGAACTTGCCTATGTGGCGGGCTGGATGGCCTTCGATAACAGCGAGCACGCCGTCGCGCTCCAGCGATTCAACATCGCGGTGAAACTGGCAGCCCGGTCCGGTGACGCCCCTCTGAGCGGGCACATTCTGCGAGCCATGGCCCACCAGGCCCTCGACATGGGATTTCGCCATGAAGCTCTCCAACTCGCACGGGCTTCGGTGCACGGGGAGCGGTACGCGGCCGCTACCCCTCGCGAGCGAGCGCTCTTAGGCGTGGTGCACGCGCGGGCACTCGCTGCGAACCGCCACAACGACGAGGCGGCCAAGGCCCTGCTGCGAGCTGAGGACGATCTCTCCAACGCACATGACGGGATCAAGGAGCCTGACCGGACGTTCTTCTTCGGAGAGGCGTCCTTGGCCCACGAAACGGCATGTACGTTGAGGGATCTGGGCGATCATCAGCGGGCAGTGAAGGAGTTCCGCCGTTCCGTGCGCACGCGCGGTGCTGCGTTCCGGCGCACGCACGCGGTCACCCTCGGATACATGGGTGCGACGCAGATTGCCCACGGTGGCGTGGAAGAGGCGTGTGCAACCTGGACGAGCGTCCTGGACGCGATGGAGGACGGGATCTACTCCGGCCGGGCCCGGCAGAGAGTCGTCGACATGAGGCACCTGCTGTCGCCCTACCGCAAGCGCGGCATCCCCGTGGTGGGGGCACTCGATGCCCGCGCGGCCTCGTACCTCGCCCAAGTAGATTGACCGCCGGCATCCACGCATTGAGTTGAGGGGTTGGCCCATGGCCTTGGAGATCGAGCCGATCGGGGAAGTAGTCGCAGGGCGCACCGAGGTGGCCGATGACTACTGGGGCGGGGTTGAGTCCGTGATCCAGCTCAACGAGGCCGAGTTCCCCCTCGACTCCGTGCAGGGCCTGGAAGAGTTCTCCCACTTGGTGGTGGTGTGGCATTTCGATCAGGCGTCGTCCGATGACGTGGAATATCACGCCCGCAGTCCGCGGGGAAACACAGAGTGGCCTGCCACGGGGACGTTCGCGCACCGTAACCATCGGCGCCCCAACCAACTGGCGCAGAGCTTCCCGCGCCTGCTGAAAGTCGACGGCCTCCAGCTCCGAGTGGCGGACCTGGACGCGGTGGTTGGCACAAAGATCTACGACGTCTCGCCATTCTTCACGGAGATGGGGCCGCGCGGCGCGGTCCGCGAGCCCTTCTGGCCCGGGGAGATGCTGGTGGATTACTGGGCGAAAGGGAGCTAAGCCGGGTCGCACGGCAGGTTTTCGGCTGGCCAACAATCAGGACGCAACCCGTTTCGGCCTCGGCACTACAGACTGGGGCTGTCGAAGGAGCCGATCCAGTCGGTGGGACTGTGACCGGCGGAGCCCTGATCGGCCCGGTGACGGGTACGCTGGCCGGTCCGGCACCAGGGGATGTGGCCGGCCTGCTGACTTCGGAGCGGCGATCGTGGACTACCTTCTTCCGGAAGTCGGCCCGGTTCGGTATATCGAACCCCGGGCCGTTCAACCGCCCTTCGCGGAAATCTCCGATGATGCAGATGTGGTGAGATGAAGAAGAGAGAAAGTAAGTGGGAAGCGCTACAGGGCGGCGGATTCCTCAAAGGTTCTGCCGCTGGTCTGAGTGAAATGCTTCTCGGATGGCGATCGCTTTTCCTCGGCGTCTGTGGAACGTTGGGCGGATTCGCAGGGGCCGTCACCGGTGAGGGAATCGTCGAGCGACTGGTGCTCGTAGTGATCGGCTGCGTATCGCTCGTCCTCGCGGCGGTTTCATGGAAGTACGTGAAGCGTCAGCAGAACGAGCGGAATGCTCAACGCGACAGTACGTAGACCCCGACCTCTCGAAACGGGACGGGGCCCGGCCCGCCGTCGTGGATCAGGGCCTGTCCGGTGGTCCTGCCGGACAGGCCCTGACGTCACCGGGACAGCTCAGCGCTTGAGCATGAAGGTGAAGTCGCCGGAGGTCTTGCCGCTCAGCCGGATCGCGGAGAGGAGCTTGCCCTCCGCGAGCAGTCGCTCGACCTCCGCCCGCGACAGACCGCACCCTTCAGCGATCAGCCGCACCGGCCGGACCGGAATCCGCGCGGCGAAGTGGACCGAGACGTCGATCACCTCGCGGTCCAGGTGATCCGATCCGCCGGTGTCGAGGCGCCAGGCGTCGCCCCAGTCGAGAGCGATGCGGTTGCGGCGCCGCACGACCGGGTCCTGGAGCAGTTCGGCTGCCAGGCCGGGGTCGTTGTCGTGCATCCGGTCCAGCAGCTCAGGCCGTACGGAGCGCACATGCGTCCGCTCCAGGACCGTGAGCTTTGTGGTCTCCCCGCAGGCGGTGCAGAGGGCGAGGAGCCAGGCGTCGAGCAGCTTGTGGTTCGCGTTGACGCGGAATTTGCCGTTCGCCCGGAAGCTCTCGGACGCGCACGTGTGGCAACGGCGGAGGACGAGTGGCAGGCAAGTGGGCATGACGACCCAGTTGTTGAGCACAGGGGTACACCGGTTTCAGTGTGAGAAGTCCGCAGCAGGAAGCAGCGCGGCGCACAGGTGCGACGCGCGACCGATCAGCTCGTGGGAGGTCTCAAACGGTGTACAACGGAACGTCCTTGCCTGGGCGACGTGGTTCGGCAGCACGGTAACTGCGTGCAGCGGCCCCGTTCCAGTGGTTTTTGAGCGCCTCGCCGGAGGGCGCGCTTACCCGGGAGGTAATAGCCGTGGGCGGTCCGGCCCGGCAAGACTGGTGATGTCCACGTCGGAGGGCGTGGGTCGCGAACTGGAGGACCGGACATGGCAGTTGCCACACCCACACCCACGACCACCCGCGCCGCCGTGGAGGAGTTGCTGCGCCGGATCGGCGGGGGCGACCCCGAGCGCATCGCCGAGCTGTACGCCGAGCGGGGTGACTGGAAGCTGGACTGGCCGGAGGCCGAACACGGCCGCGCCGCCACCCCGTGGATCCGCCACCGGTCCACCCGTGCCGATGCCGCCGCCCACTACCGCGAGCTCGCCGAGTTCCACGTGCCCGGGTCCGCGGCCACCGAGATCGAGCGCATCCTCGTGGACGGCGACGACGCGGTCGTGTTCGGCGAGATCCGGCAGACCGCCCGGCCCACCGGACGCGCCTACCGCGCACGGTTCGCCCTGCACCTCACGTTCGAAGACGGTCTGGTCACCCGGCACCACGTCTACGAGGACAGCCTCGCGGTGGCTCGGGCGTTCGAGGCGGAGGCGGAAGGCCAGAGCGCGGATCCCGCCCCGTCGCGCGCGTGACGCTGTCCGCCGCGCACCGGTATCCGGGCGGCGAGCCGGCCCGACCGTGCCGGGCACAGGATGTCGGGTCCGGCACAGTGGGGCTTCCCTAGCGTGGAGATCGGTAAAGGGAAGGACGGCCAGGGGTGCTGGAGCGGCTGAATCAGGCGGTGGACTACATCGAGGACCATCTCGGTGATCCCATCGACGTGGCCGAGCCGGCCCGTATCGCCATGACGTCGGAGTACCACTTCCGGCGGATGTTCTCCGCGTTGGCGGGCATCCCGCTCTCCGAGTACATCCGCCGGCGGCGGCTGACGCTCGCCGGGGCCGAGGTGCTCGGCGGGGAGCGGACGCTGCTCGATGTCGCGGTGCGGTACGGGTACGGCTCCGGCGAGGCGTTCGCGCGTGCCTTCCGCGCTGTGCACGGGGTCGGCCCCGGCGAGGCGCGGCGGACGGGTGCGGCGCTGCACTCCCAGCCCCGGATGTCCTTCCGGCTGATCGTCGAAGGGAAGAGCAGCATGCGGTACCGGGTCGTGGAGAAGGACGGGTTCAGGCTGGTGGGCAGGGGGACGCAGGTCCCGCTGGTCTACGAGGGGATGAACCCGGCGATCGTGGAGTTCGTCAGAAGTATCGGCAAGGAGACGCTGGGGCGCTGGGAGGCGTATGCGGACGGGGAGCCCGCAGGTGTCGTCGGCGTCGTCAGCAACCACTCCGCCGATGACGTGGAGGGCACCGAACTCGGTTACTTCCACGGGGTGGTGAGTGACGCGGAGGTGCCCGGGGCCTCGGAGAGCCTCGACGTCGCGTCGGGGACCTGGGCGGTGTTCGAGTCCTCGGGTGAGTTCCCGGCGGCGGTCCAGTACCTCTGGCGGGACGTGTACACGCAGTGGTTCCCGTCGAACCCGTACCGGAGCCGGCCCGGTCCGTCGCTCTCGCGTACGCGGGTGTCCGAGGACGGTACGCACGCGGACGCGGAGTTGTGGATTCCGGTGGAGCGGGTGGGCGGCTGAACCGGGGCCGAGGCCACCTCCGGCCGGCGGTGGCCTCGGCACCGGGAGCGTCACGCGGAGGCGGCGGCGACGCAGAACTCGTTGCCCTCCGGGTCCGCCATCACCACATGGTGCCCGTCGAACGTCTCCAGGGCGGTTCCGCCCGCCCGAACCAGGCGGGCGGACTCCGCCTTGAGCCGCGCCCATCGCTCGGCGGGGCTGCCGTGCCCCGGCACTCGGACGTCGATGTGCAGCCGGTTCTTCGCCGTCTTGGGCTCGGGGACCTTGAGGATGGACAGACTGGGGCCGACGCCGTCCGGGTCGCAGAGCCACGCGCTGTCGTCCACGGAGTCGTCCTCCGGCAGGTCGAAGGACGCGAACCACTCCTCGCGCGTTCTGAAGGGAGCCGGCGGTGGCGTGTCGACATAGCCGAGGGCCGTCTTCCAGAAGACGGCAAGGGCCTGTGCGTCCGCACAGTCGAGCGTCAGGGTGATTTTGGCTGCCATGGGGCGACCGTACTGCGCGCCTCTGACAGTCGCCCGGCCGGAGGCGGCCGCGGATTGCCCGGAAATCCGAGCGTACGCCGTGGAGTTGTGGGCAGGCGGTGGAGCAGAGACGCGTCGCGGGCAACCCGATGGCCCGCGCCACGCGTCTCTCCATGTTCCCGGCCCGTGACGGCGCCGGGAACCGCTACCCGTTTCATCAGCTGGAGAACGTCTTGACGAACAATGAGCACGACAAGTCAGACCTGCATCCCGAGGCGCCGTGGTGGGCGAGCCTGGGCCCCGTGGGGGCCGTCCTCCTCATCGTCGTCGGGATCGGCTGGGGGCTGTGGATGTTCCTGGGCTCCGGTGACGTGGACGTGCCGGTGGTCGGCATTCAGATGGGCAAAGTCATCGCCATCGGGCTGGTGATCCTCGGCGTAACCGTCATGGAACGCTTCCGCAGCCGTCGTTCGCGTGCGACCGAGGCAGAGGGCCGGCAGGACAGCTGAGCCTCCACGTGTAACAGGAATGTATTAGGCGGTGGTTGAGCGGAACGGTCCATCGTGCCGGGCCGCTCCTGGTGGTCAGAACGGCTCGCTCGTACCGACCCGTACGAGCGGCCCGCACCCCCCACCGATACTGAGGAAGAAACGATGCGCGTTCACAAGCTCACCTTCGCAGCCCTGGCCGTTGTCGCGGGTCTCTCGCTCACGGCCTGCCAGAACGATGACGACGGCACGGGACAGACCGCCCCGTCGTCCGCGTCGTCCGCGTCATCCTCGTCCTCCTCGGGCGGTGGTTCCGGCTCGGGCAGTTCGGACCAGGGCGGCGGGAAGGACTCCGCCGGGTCGGGCTCCGGCGGGAAGAGTACGACGGGCGGGACCGGCTCCGACGAGAACGGCAAGGCCGGCAAGTGCCGCACCGACGGGCTGGAGATCACGGCGAAGGACGACTTCATCGACGGCGACCCTGACGGTACCGTCGTGGTGGAGCTGAAGAACCGCAGCGGTGGGGACTGCTCGATCGCCGGGTTCGCGGGCGTCGACCTGAAGACCAACGCGGGGTCGCTGTCCGCCACGCGCAGGGGCGAGCCCGCGGACCCGTACATCCTCAAGAACGGGGAGCTGACGGCCTTCGCCATCGACTATCCGCTCAACGAGTCGGGCGGCTCCGGCGTCCGCGTCACGGGGCTGGTGGTGACCCCGCCGGACGAGACGAAGTCGGTCACCCTCGACTGGCCGGGCTCCGGCTCGCTCCCCGTCACGGACGGCAGCGGCTCCCCGGTGAAGGTCGGCCCGATCGGAAGCGCCGGCCAGGGCGGCTGACCGTACGGGTCAGTACATCCAGGGACTGTTCGGCCGAGGGACTGTTTGGCCCAGGGGCCGTTCGGCTCAGGGACTGCCGACGCGGAGGAGGGGCCCCGCGAGCTTTCCGCGGGGCCCCTCCTCCGTGACGTCGGGCATGACCGGGCAGGGCCCGGCATGACCCGGCAGGGCTACTTCTTGAAGCCGTAGTCCATGAGCTTCTTCGCGTCCGCGGTCCGGGTGGACTCGGACGTGGCCGTCAGGACCGTACCGATGACCGTCTTGCCCTTGCGGGTCGCGGCGAAGACCAGGCAGTACTTGGCAGCCGGGCCGGAGCCCGTCTTCACACCGATCGCGCCGCTGTAGGAGCCCAGCAGCTTGTTGGTGTTCGTCCACGACATGTAGCGGTAGCCGCCGCTCTTCGTCGTGACCTTCTGCTTCGTCGACTTGGTCTTCACGACCGTGCGGAACGTGGAGTACTTCATCGCGCTGCTCGCGAGCTTCGTCAGATCGCGCGGGGTCGAGTAGTTGGACCCGTTCCCTATGCCGTCGAACGAGTCGAAGTGGGTGTTCTTCAGCCCGAGCGTCTTCGCGGTGCTGTTCATCTTGCCGATGAACGACTTCACCCGGGCCGCACGCGTGGAGCCGGAGCCGAACTTGTCGGCCAGCGCGTACGCGGCGTCGCAGCCGGACGGCAGCATCAGGCCGTACAGCAGCTGGCCGACCGTGACCTTGTCGCCCACGATGAGGCGGGCCGAGGACGCGCCCTTGGAGACGATGTAGTCGCTGTACGCCTTCTGGACCGTGACCTTGGATTTCAGGTTCAGGCCCTTCTGGGCCAGCACCACCCGGGCGGTCATGATCTTCGTGGTCGAGCCGGTCGAACGGCGGGTGTCCGCGGCCTTGGTGAAGAGGGACTTCCCGGTGCCGTTGTTCATCACGAAGCCGCCCTTGGCGACGATCGTCGGCGGTTTCGGCGCGGCGGCCTGTGCCGTGGAGGCGAACGCACCGCCCGCGATGACGGCACCCGCGGTGAGGGCGACCGTAGCGGTGGCCGATACGCGCCTTATGCCCTTAATGCCGATATTCAAGTTGAACGCTCCAAATGCCCCTGGAATGCGGCCACATGAGGGTGCCGCGCGCTGATGAGACCGATCAGCCCGGTGAATGGTTGTGGCGCACGAGGGGTGATTTTTTATGACATCCGGGGGCGGGCGCTCCCAGTGCCGGGCGAGGGGCGTGGGCAGGGCGCGCGCGTCCGCATACTGGAACGGTTCCGTCATGCGTACATGTTGTATCTATGCTGTGCGCATGCCAGCCTCCGCCCCAGCTCCGTCCCCCGTCCGCCCGCCCGTGAAGCGGCCCCCGGCCGCCGAGCGCGTCTACACCCACATCAAGGAAGCGGTCCTGGACCGCCGGTACGAGGGCGGGACGCTCCTCACCGAGGGCGACCTCGCGGACGCCGTGGGGGTCTCCCGCACACCCGTGCGCGAGGCGCTGCTGCGGCTGGAGGTGGAGGGGCTGATCAAGCTCTATCCCAAGAAGGGCGCCCTGGTGCTCGCCGTCTCCGCGCAGGAGATCGCGGACGTCGTGGAGACGCGGCTGCTCGTCGAGGAGTTCGCCGTGCGCCGGGCCGTGCCCGCGTCGGCGAAGCTGATCGCCCGGCTGGAGGAACTGCTGGAGGAGCAGCGGCAGATGTCGGAGGCGGGCGATCTGGCGGCCGTCTCGGTGAAGGACCGCTGCTTCCACGCCGAGATCGTCCGGCACGCCGGGAACGAGATCCTGTCCCGCCTCTACGACCAGCTGCGCGACCGCCAGCTGCGGATGGGCGTCGCCGTCATGGAGGCCCACCCCGGCAGGATCGCCGCCAACATCGCCGAGCACGGCGAGCTGCTGGAGGCGATCAGGGCCGGTGACGCGGAAGGGGCAGCGCACGTCGTGCGCCGTCATGTGAGCCGGGTCAAGGTGCTGGTCAGGGGTGAGGAACGGTGAGTTCCGCCGCCTCCCCCACCCTGTCCCTGCCCGGCGATCCGCCCGGCGGCCGGCGTGCCGCCCGGGTCTGGGGCATCGGCGTCGCCGTCTACTTCGTCGCCATCATCTTCCGGACCAGCCTGGGCGTCGCCGGGCTCGACGCCGCCGACCGGTTCCACGTCAACGCCTCGGCGCTCTCCACCTTCTCCATCCTTCAGCTGCTGGTCTACGCGGGCATGCAGATACCCGTCGGCCTGATGGTGGACCGGCTGGGCACCAAGAAGGTGCTCACCATCGGCGCCGTCCTGTTCACCCTCGGGCAGCTCGGCTTCGCGCTCTCCCCCTCGTACGGTGCCGCGCTGGCCTCCCGCGCCCTGCTGGGCTGTGGCGACGCGATGACGTTCATCAGCGTGCTGCGGCTGGGGGCGCGCTGGTTCCCGGCCCGGCGCGGGCCGATGATCGGGCAGGTCGCCGCGCTCTTCGGGATGGCGGGCAACCTCGTCTCGACGCTGGTGATCGCCCGCTCCCTGCACGGCCTCGGCTGGACCACCACCTTCGTCGGCAGCTCGCTGGCCGGGGTCGTGGTGCTGGTCCTGCTGCTCCTCTTCCTGAAGGACCACCCCGAGGGGCACGCGCCGCCGCCCGCCGAGCACGCCGGCGGGGCGTACGTGCGCGAGCAGATCGCCGCCGCCTGGCGGGAACCCGGCACCCGGCTCGGGATGTGGGTGCACTTCACCACGCAGTTCCCGGCCATGGTGTTCCTGCTGCTGTGGGGGATGCCGTTCCTGGTCGAGGCGCAGGGGCTGAGCCGGGGGACCGCGGGGGAGCTGCTCACCCTGGTCGTGCTCTCCAACATGGCCGTCGGCCTCGTCTACGGGCAGATCATCGCCCGCCACCACGCGGCCCGCGTCCCGCTCGCACTGGGCACGGTCGCGATGACGGCGCTGCTGTGGGCGTCGGCGATCCTGCACCCCGGGGACCACGCGCCGATGTGGCTGCTGGTCACGCTGTGCGTGGTGCTCGGCGCCTGTGGACCAGCGTCGATGATCGGCTTCGACTTCGCCCGCCCGGCCAATCCGCCGGAGCGCCAGGGCACCGCGTCGGGGATCGTCAACATGGGCGGCTTCGTCGCCTCGATGACCACGCTCTTCGCCGTCGGCGTGCTGCTGGACGCGACCGGCGACAACTACCGCATCGCGTTCGCCTCGGTCTTCGTCCTGGAGGCGCTCGGGGTCGTGCAGATCCTGCGGCTGCGGTCCAGGGCCGCGCACCGGGAGCGCGAACACCATGTGATCAGCCGGGTGGAGGCCGTGCACGTACCCGCGTAACCGTGGAAACGGCGGCACGTCCGTGGAAACGGCGGCGTATCCGTGGAAACGGCGGCGCGCCCGTCCCCCTTCGCGGTGCGCGGGGCGGGCGTCGCCGGTTGCCGTGTCTACGGGGTGACGGCGAAGTTCTGCAGGATGGCGGCGGCCAGCTCCTGGTCGCCCTCGGCCTTGATGCCGTCCGCGACCGCGCTCGCCCGCACCCGGCCGCAGGCCAGCCGTACGTACGTCTCCCAGTCCATCGCCAGCGTCACCGCGGGGCCCAGCGACGGCGCGCCGTCCACCGAACCGTGGCCCTCCGCGTCGACCCGGACGGTGCGCAGGAACTCCACCGGTCCGTGCACGTCCAGCACGACCGCCGAGTTGGGCGGTGCGCCCGCGTCCTTGGCGACCACCTTCGGCAGCGCGTCCAGCAGGGCGTCCCGGACGATCACGGCACCGGGGGAGTCCAGATTGCCGGGCTTCCCCAGCGTCGTACGCAGATCCTGCTCGTGCACCCAGACGTCGAAGGCGCGCATCCGCAGCGCCAGTTCGAGGGTCTGCTCGGCGCCGAGCGGCGCCCGCGTCATGGTCTCCGGGTCACGCGTCTCGTTGCGCAGCTGACGGGCCCGGCGGATGATCGTGTACTCCAGCTCGGAGGTCATCTCCGGTGCGGTGTGGTGGCGCCGCACATCGACCTGCATCTCCATGTAGCGGGCGAAGTCGTTCTGCACATGGTAGAGATCGCGCGGCAGCGTGTGGATGGGGCGCGGGTCGCCGAGCTGCTCGCACTCCATGCCGATGATGTGCGACACGATGTCACGCACCGACCAGTTGGGACATGGAGTACGGGCGTTCCACTCCCCCTCGGTGAGCGGGTTCACCAGCTCGGCTATCGACTCGATGGAATGGGTCCAGGCGTCGGCGTAGGTCTGGAGGCTGGGATGGACGGTCACGGGACCCCTCGTGCGGTTCTGCGGTGCATGGGCTGGAGAACTGGGCGCGGACGGCGGGCTGCGAGCTGCAGAGGTTCGGTCGGTCCAAGTTACGCTGCGAGCAGGCACCCCGGCAGTGCTTTCGTGTGACGATCGTAGGCCCGTGTTGACGGCTCATATGCCAGGACGGTGGTAGTGTGCGCGCCTCTCTCATCCAGATCGCAGTAGACCCGGACGAATCCGTCGATGCACGCAGGGAGCGAGCGGCTTCGCTGGTCGCGGCCCAGCGGGGTGCGGATCTGGTGGTCCTGCCCGAGCTCTGGCCGGTCGGAGCCTTCGCCTACACGGAGTTCGAGGACGAGGCCGAACCGCTGTCGGGCCCCACCCACGCGGTGATGGCCAGGGCCGCCGCCGATGCCGGGGTCTGGCTGCACGCCGGCTCCTTCGTCGAGCGGGCCGACGACGGCACGCTCTACAACACCACGCTCGTTTTCACCCCCGAGGGTGAGCGGGCCGCCGCGTACCGCAAGATCCACCGCTTCGGCTTCGACAAGGGCGAGGCGGTCATGATGGGCGCCGGCGACGAGCTGGTCACGCTCGCCCTGCCGCAGACCACGATCGGCCTCGCCACCTGCTACGACCTGCGCTTCCCGGAGATGTTCCGCGGGCTGGTCGACGCGGGCGCCGAGACCCTGGTCGTCGCGGCGGGCTGGCCCGAGCGCCGCCGCGCCCACTGGACGCTGCTCGCCCAGGCGCGGGCCGTCGAGAACCAGGCGTACGTGCTGGCCGTCGGATGCGCCGGTGCCCACGCCGGAGTCCCGCAGGCCGGGCACAGCATCGTCGTCGACCCCTGGGGCGAGGTGCTCGCCGAGGCGGGCGCGGACGAGGAGGTGCTGAGCGTGGAGTTCGACCCGTCGCGGGTCGCCGCCACCCGTGAGCAGTTCCCGGCCCTCAAGGACCGCCGCCTGGGACTCGCGCCGCCGGCCGTCCGCCGCTAGGGCCCGTTCGTAGGGACCGGTGCCTGTTTCACGTGAAACAGGCACCGCCGCCGCTCAGTCCTCGTGCTCCTTCTCCGCGAGCACGATGACGCACACCGCCACCGCGATCAGCAGCGCCGTGTCGGCGTCCTCCCGCACGATATCGATCCCGTACGTGTCCCGGATGGTCAGCCAGCGGCGCGAGATCTGGGCCAGCAGCTCCCCGTCGTACTCCACCGCGAACTCGCGGTCCAGGATCTTGCCGCTGACGTCGAGTTCGGTGCCGTCCACCAGCGACACCCGGTAGTGGTTGCGCAGCAGCGACAGGCGTTTCCGCTTGACCTTGGCCAGCTGTTCGCCGTCCCGCTCGATCAGCATCGTGTCGCGCAGGCTGATCAGCTTCTGCTTGATCTCGACGACGATCCGGCCCTGGGTGTCCTTCAGCTCGAAGGTGTCACGCACCCGCATGGCCTTGCCGTCGACGAGGAAGACCTTTCGGCCGTCCGCGTCCTCGATCCAGTAGTCGTCGCCGATGCCGAACACACGCTCACGTACGAGAAGTCTCATGGCTCACAGGTTCCCCGAGGTACCTGTGGAATGCGTGGACGCCACGGTGATGTTGACTGTTGACATGGCAACACGTGCGCGCGTCAGGGCCCCCGAACTGATCGGCAAGGGCGGCTGGCTCAATACAGGCGACCAGCAGTACACCCTCGCTGACCTGCGAGGACGCATTGTGATCTTGGATTTCTGGACGTTCTGCTGTGTGAACTGCCTGCATGTCCTCGATGAGCTGCGCGAGCTGGAGGAGAAGCACCGCGACACCGTGGTGATCATCGGCGTCCACTCGCCGAAGTTCGTCCATGAGGCGGAGCACCAGGCCGTGGTCGACGCCGTCGAGCGGTACGAGGTGCACCACCCGGTGCTGGACGATCCCGAGCTCGCCACCTGGAAGCAGTACGCCGTACGCGCCTGGCCGACGCTCGTCGTCGTCGACCCCGAGGGCTATGTCGTCGCCCAGCACGCGGGCGAGGGCCACGCCCACGCCATCGAGAAGCTGGTCGGGGAGCTGGAGGCCGAGCACGCCGCGAAGGGCACCCTGCGACGCGGCGACGGGCCGTATGTGGCGCCCGAGCCGGTCGCGACGCATCTGCGGTTCCCCGGGAAGGCGCTGCCGCTGGCCGACGGCGGCTTCCTGGTCTCCGACACCACCCGGCACCGGCTGGTCGAGCTGGACGCGGACGGCGAGAGCGTCCGCCGCCACTTCGGCACCGGCGACCGCGGGTTCACCGACGGCGGGCCCGAGGAGGTCCGGTTCAGCGAACCGCAGGGGCTGGCGGTACTGCCCGACGGGCGGATCGCCGTCGCCGACACGGTGAACCACGCGATCCGCGCGCTCGACCTCACCACCGGTGCGACGACCACCCTCGCGGGCAGCGGCCGCCAGTGGTGGCAGGGGGCGCCGACCAGCGGCGCGGGCCGCGAGGTCGACCTCTCCTCGCCGTGGGACGTCGCCTGGTTCGGCGGCAGGCTCTGGATCGCCATGGCGGGCGTGCACCAGCTGTGGACGTACGAACCCGCCGACGGCACCGTCCAGGTCGCGGCCGGCACCACGAACGAGGGCCTGGTCGACGGTCCGGGCGACGAGGCCTGGTTCGCCCAGCCGTCCGGGCTCGCCGCCACCCCTGACCGGCTCTGGGTCGCCGACTCGGAGACGTCCGCGCTGCGCTACGTAGACCTGGAGGGCGCCGTCCACACCGCCGTGGGCACCGGACTCTTCGACTTCGGCCACCGCGACGGGGCCGCCGGCCAGGCGCTGCTCCAGCACCCGCTGGGCGTCACCGCGCTGCCCGACGGGTCCGTCGCCGTCTGCGACACGTACAACCACGCCCTGCGCCGCTACGACCCGGCGAGCGGTGAGGTCACCACGCTCGCCACGGATCTGCGCGAGCCCAGCGACGCCGTGCTGGTGGACGGCGATCTCGTGGTCGTCGAGTCCGCCCGGCACCGGCTGACCAGGCTGCGGCTGCCCGAGGAAGCGGTACGCGTCACCGATCAGGCGCACCGCACCCAGCGCACCGCCACCGAGATCGCCCCGGGCACACTCCGGCTCGACATCGTCTTCCAGGCGCCCGCCGGCCAGAAGCTGGACACCCGGTACGGGCCCTCGACCCGGCTGCTGGTCTCCTCGACCCCGCCGGAGCTGCTGGCCGGGGGCGAGGGCGCGGGCACCGATCTGTTCCGCGATCTGGTCCTCGCGGACGGGGTGACCGAGGGCGTCCTGCACGTCTCGGCGATGGCCGCGTCCTGCGACGACGATCCCGCGAACGAGTACCCGGCCTGCCATGTCCACCAACAGGACTGGGGCGTCCCCGTCCGCGTCGGCGCGGAGGGGACGCCCCGGCTGCCGCTCGTGCTCGCGGGGATGGACGAGCAGAGCTGACAGCGGTCCGGAGGGGACGGGGACGAGCGGCTCAGAAGTCGTCGGCGCCGTTGCGCAGCTCGTACGTCCAGTAGCCGGTCTTGTACTTCGCCGGGTCGACGGCGATGCCCTCGGCACCGGGTGCCCGCACGGCGACCTGGCCGTCGCCGCCCTGGAGCCACACGGCGAACGCGGTCACGGGCTCGACGTCCTCGTCGGCGCCGCCGTCCGACAGCTTCACCAGCGCGTACGCCGGTGCGCCGGCGTCGAGCACGATGCGGGCCTCCGGCTTGCTCTTGGCGACCGACGGGATGTTCTGCTTGTGGCTCTCCAGGAACTGGATCTCCGGGAAGCCCTTCATCTCGCACTTGTGGCCCGAGGTGTTCTTCGCCGTCAGGACGAGGTGCGTGTAGGGCGGGCCGTCCTGGGTGGCGGCGCTGATCCTGACGTCCTTGGTGGTGCAGAGCGGGGTGCTCGCGGAGCCGGTGGTGCCCTTCGCCGTACCGCCGCCGGTGCTGCCGCCCGTTCCGCTGCCTGCGGTGGTGCCGCCCTTGGCGGTCGCGGGGGTCTTGGCGGCGGCGTCGACCTTGGTGGCGGTGCCGTCCTCGGACTTGGCGGCGGACGCCGGTGCGGAGTCGCTCGCCGGGCCCTCCGCCCTGGTGCCGGTGTCACTGCCGCCGCAGGCGGTGAGCGCCAGGGCGAGTACGGCGGTGGTCGTGGCGGCCAGGGCCGTGGTGCGGTAGCGGAAGGCAGACATGTGGTTTCCCCCGTGCGGACGGTAAGGCGAGGGACCGGCGCGTTGGTGAGTCGCGCCCGCCCTGCTGACAACCATGAGTCTTCCGGGTGCCGCTCACGTTCCGCTGTCGTGCGGCTAACGTCCCGCTGACGCCGCTCACCGGGTGGTCACCCGCCGGTCAGCCGCCGGTCACCCGTCGTCGGTGAGCCGCCGCACCGCCTGTTCGTACCGCCGCACGTACTGCGTCCCCGACGCCACCCGCAACAGCGCCTCCAGCGACCGCACCGCGCCCTCGTCGTACCCGGCGCGCTCCGCCTCCCCGGCTGCCAGGTCCAGCAGCCGGATGCCCTCGTCCTCCGTGCCGAGGGCCAGGTGCGCCTCGCCGCTGACGGTCAGCAGGAGCACGCGACGGGCGGCCTCCTCGTGCTCGGGGCCCAGATCGAACGCGGTCCGGGCGGAGTCCAGCGCGTCCCGCGGCCGGCCGGCCGAGAGCTGCATCCGGGCGAGGTGCTGGAGGGCGAGCATCTCGGTGTGCGCGTCGCGCTCCTTCCTGGCCAGCGCGAGGGCCTGCCCACAGCTCTCCAGCGCCTCCTCAGGACCGCCCTGTTCGGTGTGGACGATCGCCAGGTTGATCAGGGCCGTCGCCTCGCCGAGCCGGTCCCCGGCCCGCCGGGCCAGACCGGGCGAGGGCTTCAGCATCGCCTCGGCCTCGGCGGTCCTGCCCTCCTCCGAGAGCACCCAGCCCAGCAGATTGCGCACCCGCGACTCGGCGTACGGGTCGCTCCGCGCGATCGCCGCGTCCAGCGCCAGTTGCAGCACCGGGGCCCAGCCGTCCCGTGCCCGCCACACCACATGGGGCCACTGGAGCAGGATGATCCGCCAGGCGCGGTCGTCGAGACCGGCGGCGCGGGCGGCCGCGGCCGCCAGGAACAGGTCCTCGCGCTCGGCGGCCAGCCAGCCCATCGCCTCGGCCCGGTCGGTGAAATCCCTTACGGCGGTCGGCCGCCGGTAGCCCTCCGGCAGGACGAAGCAGGGCTCGCCGCCCGGTTCGGCCGTGTCGGCGGCGGCGAGCGCGGTCGCGATGCAGTGGTCCAGGACGCCGAGGAGGGCGTCGGGCCCGGACGCGGGATCGAGGCCGCGGGCGTAGAGGCGCACCAGATCGTGCAGCACCCAGCGCCCTGGACTCGTCTCGCCGACGAGGTGGGCGGCGGCGAGCCGCTCCAGCGCCGCCGCGGCGACGACCGGGTCGCTGCCCGCGAGCGCGGCGACGGTGTACGGGTCGAAGTGGCTGCCGGGGTGGTGGCCGAGCCGGGCGAAGTGGTGGACGGCGTCCGGCGGCAGTTGCTGCACGGTCAGCCGCAGCGCGGCGGAGACCCCGGTGTCCTCCACGTCGAGATACGCCAGCCGGCTGCGCTCGTCGGCCAGTTCGTCGGCCGTCCCGGCGAGCGTCCGGTGCGGGCGGCCCGCCAGCCGGGCCGCCGTGACCCGCAGGGCGAGCGGCAGCCCGCCGCACAGCTCGGCCAGCCGGCGAGCCGCCACCGGTTCGGCGAGCACCCGCTCCTCACCGAGCACCCCGGCCAGCAGGGCGGCGCAGTCCGGCGGTTCGAGCACGTCCAGCGGCACCGGACGGGCGGCGTCCGAGGCGATGAGGCCGCCCAGCCGGTGCCTGCTGGTGACCAGAGTGACGCAGTCGGTGCCGCCCGGCAGCAGCGGCCTGACCTGGGCCGAGTCGCGGGCGTTGTCGAGGACGACGAGCAGGCTGCGCCGGTCGGTCAGCGAGCGGAACAGCGCGGCGGCGCCCTGCGCGGACTCCGGGACCCGGCGGGGCGCGACGCCGAGCGCGAGCAGGAACTCGCGCAGGACCTCCAGCGGTGTCGGCTCCCCCGTGTCGCCGAACCCGCGCAGATCGGCGAAGAGCCGGCCGTCCGGGAACGCGGCGGGGGAGCGGCGCGCCCAGTGCAGGGCCAGCGCGGTCTTGCCCACCCCGGCCGGTCCGGTCACCAGGCAGACGGGCGCCTCACCGGCCGCGGCCCGGGAGAGCGCGGCCAGCTCGGCCGCCCGGCCCTGGAAGCCGCGGGGGGCGCGGGGCAGCAGATCGGCGGGGTGGGAGTCGCCGCTCCCGCTGCCGCCCGACGCACCGGCACCGGTGCCGCCCGGCACAACGGCCCCGGCACCGTCCCCGGCCGTCGCCGTCGCCCCCGCCGTCGCCGTGCCCGGTTCGGGTTCCGGGTCGCCGCGGAGGATCTGCGCGTACGCGTCCGCCAGTTCACGTCCGGGGTCGATGCCCAGCTCGTCGGCGAGCAGCCGCCGCGTGCGGTGGAACCAGTCCAGCGCCTCCGACTGGCGCCCCGACCGGTGCAGCGCCGTCATCAGGGCCGCCGCCAGCGACTCCCGCATCGGATGGGCCACCGCCTCGGCCCGCAGCACCGCCGCAGCCCGGTGGTGTTCGCCCAGCACGGCGTAGGCGCAGCCCAGTTGCTCCACCGTCGTGAGCCGGGACTCCTCCAGCGCGTGCGCGGCCGCCTGGAGCGGTGCGCTGGGGTACGTACCGGTCAGCGCCGGCCCCTCCCACAGCGACAGGGCCTCCTTCAGCATCAGCACGCTGTCGGCCGGGCTGCGCTGCTCCCGTGCCAGCATCAGCAGTTCCTCGAACCGCTGGGAGTCCAGCAGGGTCTCCGGCACCCGCAGTACGTACGCGTCGCCGAGCGTCGCCAGCTCGACCCCGTACGCCTCCGCGTCCGCGCCCGTCAGCAGGGCACGCAGCCGGGACACATGGCCCTGGACGACCGTGCGGGCGTGCAGGGGAGGGGCGTCGTCCCACAGACAGTCCGTCAGCCGGGCCACGGACACGGGGGTGTTGGCGCGCAGCAGCAGGGCGGCGAGCAGGCTGCGGCGTTTGGCGGGGCCGAGTGGAAGCGGCCCGGTCAGCGTGTCGACGCAGACGGTGCCGAGCAGCCGGAACTCCACGAGCGGCTCCCCTTCCGGGCATGACGCGCCCGGTGCCGGGTCACGGACAAGGTCCCAGAATATCGGGCTTGTCCAGTGGGCGGGGAGGGGGTGCGCCCGGCCCGGCGGGCGCACCCGGCAGGATCACAGGTGGCGTTCGTCCTCGGAAACCACTGTGGTGGGGGACATGACCATGCGGCGGCGCCGCATGACGCTCGCGTAGACGAAGACGCCGATGATGCCGACGATCATCATGATCCAGCCGACCATGTCAACGTTGACGCTGTCCATTTTCCAGTCGGTCGCGAACGCCAGTACCGCCCCCGCACCGATGAGAATGATGCATCCTCCGAGTCCCATGAGTTCCGCCTCCTCGACGGCCCGGAAGCTCCGAGCCGTGTACCGAGCGGGTACCCGGCCCGGCCACGACCATGTGTGCGGTGGGCGGTCGGCGTCCGGGTCAGCCCGCGAGGAACGACGCCAGCGCGGTCGCCAGCAGATGCGGGTCGTCGGCGCCGCACAGCTCACGGGCACTGTGCATCGACAGGATGGCCACGCCGATGTCGACGGTCTGGATGCCGTGCCGGGCGGCGGTGATCGGGCCGATCGTGGTGCCGCACGGCATCGAGTTGTTGGAGACGAACGTCTGCCACGGCACGCCCGCCTTCTCGCACGCCGACGCGAACACGGCCCGGCCGCTGCCGTCGGTCGCGTACCGCATGTTGACGTTGACCTTGAGGATCGGTCCGCCGTTGACGACCGGGTGGTGCGTCGGGTCGTGCCGCTCGCCGTAGTTGGGGTGGATCGCGTGGCCGGTGTCGGAGGAGAGGCAGACGGTGCCGGCGAAGGCGCGGGCGCGGTCCTCGTACGTACCGCCGCGGGCGAACACCGAACGCTCCAGGACCGTGCCGAGCAGCGGTCCGTCCGCGCCGGTGTCGGACTGTGAGCCGTTCTCCTCGTGGTCGAAGGCGGCCAGCACCGGGATGTACGGGATCTCCGCGTCGGGCTGTCCCGCGACGGCGGCGAGCGCCGCGACCGCCGCGTGTACCGAGAGCAGGTTGTCCATCCGGGGCCCGGCCACCAGCTCGCGGTCACGGCCCAGGTAGGACGGCGCCTCGACGGGGTGCGGCATCAGGTCCCAGCCGGTGATGTCCTCGGCGTCGACGCCCGCCTCCTCGGCGACGAACCGGATGAGGTCGCCCTCCGCCACGTCGCCGAGGCCCCAGATCGGCTGCATGTGCTTCTGGCGGTCGAGCTTGAGGCCGTCGGGGTTCGCCGTCCGGTCCAGGTGCACCGCCAGCTGCGGGACGCGCAGCAGCGGCCGGTCGATGTCGACCAGCCGGTGCGTGCCGTCGCGCAGCGAGATCCGCCCGGCGAGGCCGAGGTCCCGGTCCAGCCAGGTGTTGAGGAGCGTGCCGCCGTAGACCTCCACGGCGATCTGCCGCCAGCCGTAGGCGCCCGTGTCGGGCATGGGCTTCACGCGCAGGTTCGGCGAGTCGGTGTGCGCCCCGGCGATCCGGAACGGGGTGTGCGCCTCGGCGCCCTCGGGCACGTACCAGGCCACGATCGCGCCGCCGCGCAGGACGTACTTGCCGCCGCTGGACCCGTCCCAGGCCGCCGTCTCCTCGACCTGCCGGAAACCGGCCTTCTCCAGCCTCGACGCGGCGGCGGCCACGGCGTGGTACGGGGAGGGGCCGGCCATCAGGAAGGCCATCAGATCGTCGGTGTGCCCGCGGTCGAAGCGGTGGGAAGAACTCATGTTCTTCACTGTAACCAGGCCCGTGCACGAGAATTCACCGTCATCCCCCGGTGCGACGCGGCTATCGTCCTGGCAGCGCCGCGGAGGGCCTGTCGCCGTCCTGGGCCTGCCGGGCGCGCTCGGCGAACATGGCGGCGAGGGCCTTGACCTGATCGTCGGAGAGGGCCGATGTGCCCTGGGTGCCGGTGCTGACGCCGAGCACCGCCGTCCCGACCCGGATCTGCGTGATGGTGGCCGGCCCGCCCATCGTGCCGGTCTTCGCACGGTTGGACACGCGTTCCTGGCCCGGCTCCCCGATCGCCACCGGCACCGCGCCCACGCCGGCCCGGTCCCCGCCGTAGTACTCGGCGAGCGCGTCGTAGGCGGCGCCGGCCGTCTTCTCGTCCTTGTACGCGAGCGCCCAGAAGTTCAGCGAGGCGGCCGGGTCGGACTCGCGTACGTAGGCCGATGCGCCCCAGAAGGTGACCGGGTCGCAGGCCGTCCCGTGCTTCTTCTCCGACGTGGTCACACAGGCCGGCGGGGGCAGCTCCGGGTTCCGCGCCTCGGCCTGCGGCTTCATCGCGGTCCGCCAGCCGGGCACCGCCTTCGCGTCCGGCAGGACCGAGGCGACCTCCGCCTTCCCGAGCGCCTTCGCGGCACTGTCCCCACCTCCGTCACCGCCGCAGCCCGCGAGCAGCAGCGCCGCCGCGCCGCCCGCCATGCCCCGCACGTACCACCGCTTGCCCGGACGACTCATGCGCCGACCTCCCCCTCGGAACCGGGTCCCGATCATAGGAAGGGGCGGGGTACGGCCGCTACAGCTTGTCGATCGCCGTCAGATCGATATCGATGTCGTACGGCACCGAGAGCTTGAGCCGGTCGCGGTGGACGCCGGTGGAGGTGTAGGTCTTGCACATCGCGTCGTACTCGTACGTCCACACCGCGGGCCGGTCGTGCTCGCCGCTCATCTCGACCCGCCAGAAGTGCGGGATGCCCGCGGCCGCGTACTTGTGCGGCTTGGTGTCACGGTCGCGGTCCTCGGAGTCGGGCGAGACGACCTCGACGGCGAGCAGGATGTCGGCGGCCTGGTAGCGGGTCTGGCGAAGGCTCGTGATGGCTTCGGCCTTGACCAGGACAATGTCTGGTTCGGGGGCGGTCCTCTTGCTCAGGACGACCGCCATCTCTCGGCGGACACGCAGATCTTCTGGAACATGCACTCGCAGACCGTTGACCAGCAGGTCCATCACCAGCGTGTGAAATTCTCGCTGCGGACTCACGAAAACCAGGCTCCCGTCGATCAGCTCTGTGTGCGGCGGGAGGTCAAGCGTGAAGAATTCGTCCACGGTGTAGCCGTCCGTCGGCGGGACCGGCCACTTGGAGCCGTCCGGCTGGCGGTGCGGCGAGTCGGGCAGTGCCTCGGCAGTCATGGTTCCTCCCATGAACGGGATTCTCGGACCTGTACTCAGCGTACCCAGGCCATACGACAGCACCGCCACCCGAAAGCGTGTCCGGGTGACGGTGCGTGTTGACGATCTTGAGCGGTGAAACCTAGAACGCGGCCTCGTCCAGCTCCATCAGGGAGTTGTCGACGGACTCGGCCAGCGCGCGCTCGGCGCCGACACCGGGCAGGACGTTCGCGGCGAAGAACTTCGCGGCGGCGATCTTGCCCCGGTAGAAGGCGGCGTCCTTCGCGGCGGCGGTCGGCAGCTTCTCGGCGGCCACGGTCGCGCCCTTGAGCAGCAGGTAGCCGACGACGACATCGCCGGAGGCGAGCAGCAGGCGGGTGGTGTTCAGGCCCACCTTGTAGATGTTCTTCACGTCCTCGCCGGTCGCGGTGAGGTCGGTGATCATCGTGCCGACGATCGCCTCCAGGTCCACGGCGGCCTTGGCGAGCGAGTCCAGCGCGCCGGACAGCTCCTCGTTGCCCTGGGCGCCCGAGAGGAACTTCTTGATCTCCTCGGAGAGCGTGTTGAGCGAGGCGCCCTGGTCGCGGACGATCTTCCGGAAGAAGAAGTCCTGGCCCTGGATCGCCGTCGTGCCCTCGTACAGCGTGTCGATCTTGGCGTCACGGATGTACTGCTCGATCGGGTACTCCTGGAGGTACCCGGAGCCGCCGAACGTCTGGAGCGACTGCGCCAGCTGCTCGTACGACTTCTCCGAGCCGTAGCCCTTCACGATCGGGAGCAGCAGGTCGTTGAGGCCGTGCAGCGCCTTCGCGTCGTCGCCCGCGGCCTCCTTCTCCTGGATCGCGTCCTGGACGGAGGCGGTGTACAGCACGAGGGAGCGCATGCCCTCGGCGTACGCCTTCTGCGTCATGAGCGAGCGGCGCACGTCGGGGTGGTGCGTGATGGTGACCTTGGGGGCCGTCTTGTCCATGAACTGCGACAGGTCGGTGCCCTGGACGCGCTCCTTGGCGTACTCCAGCGCGTTCAGGTAGCCCGTCGAGAGCGCCGCGATGGCCTTCGTGCCGACCATCATGCGGGCGAACTCGATGATGCGGAACATCTGGCGGATGCCGTCGTGCTTGTCACCGATCAGCCAGCCCTTGGCGGGGTGCTGGTCGCCGAACGTCATCTCGCAGGTGTTGGACGCCTTGAGGCCCATCTTGTGCTCGACGTTCGTCGCGTACACGCCGTTGCGCTCGGCCAGTTCGCCGGTGGTCCAGTCGAAGTGGAACTTCGGGACCATGAAGAGCGAGAGGCCCTTGGTGCCCGGTCCGGCGCCCTCGGGGCGGGCCAGTACGTAGTGAATGATGTTCTCGGACATGTCGTGCTCGCCCGAGGTGATGAAGCGCTTCACGCCATCGATGTGCCAGGAGCCGTCCTCCTGCTCGACGGCCTTCGTGCGGCCCGCGCCGACGTCGGAACCGGCGTCCGGCTCGGTCAGCACCATCGTCGAGCCCCACTGCTTCTCGACGGCGATCTCGGCGATCTTCTTCTGCGCCTCGTTGCCCTCGTCGAAGAGGATGCCGGCGAAGGCCGGGCCGGAGGAGTACATCCACACGGCCGGGTTGGCGCCGAGCAGCAGCTCCGCGTAACCCCAGATCAGGGAGCGCGGGGAGGTCGTGCCGCCGATCTCCTCGGGGAGGCCGAGGCGCCAGTACTCGGAGTCCATGAAGGCCTGGTAGGACTTCTTGAAGCTTTCCGGGACCGGTGCGGTGCTGGTCTCCGGGTCGAAGACCGGGGGGTTGCGGTCGGCGTCGGCGTAGGAATCGGCGAGCTCGTTCTCCGCGAGGCGGGCGACCTCGTCGAGGATGCTCTTCGCGGTCTCGACGTCCATCTCCGCGAACGGTCCGGTGCCGTACAGCTTGTCGCGCCCGAGGACCTCGAAGAGGTTGAACTCGATGTCGCGGAGATTCGACTTGTAGTGCCCCATGGGAAGGCTCCGTAATCAATAGCAGTGGCGCGCAGCGCCCCGTGGAGGGTGAGGATCGGGCGACGGGCTCGCGGATACCGGTCTGCCGCGCGGTCGGGGACCTGGCTGGGCCCGGACGTATCAGCTGACCTCTACGATGATGCTACCCGTCAGTAATAAGACGCAACCCCTCAAGGCAGAGATGTGTCCGATTACTCTTTGTCCCATGTACGGCTACGACCAGAATCAGGGCGCACAGCAGCCGATGGGTGGCGGCTACGGCGAGCAGCCGCTGTATCCCGAACCCTCGCCGCCCTCGCTGGGCGACGCGGTACGGGCCTTCACCACCGGTTCGCTGGCCGCCGAGGACTTCCAGCAGATCTTCGCGACGTCGAAGGTCTACTGCCCGCGCGGTGACAATCCGGGCTTCCTCGCGCTGCACAACACCCAGCAGCCGGTCATTCCCATGTTCACGACGCTCAAGGAGCTGCGGCTGTACGCGGGCAAGGAGTCCAAGTACTTCGTGATCACCGGTGCCGAGGTGATCGATCTGCTGCCCACCGGCTACGGCTTCGTCCTGGACATGGAGGGCGAGCACCGCATGGTCTTCGACGCCAAGGCCGTGGAGCAGATGGTCGACTTCGCGATGCGCCGCATGTACGGCTGACCCGCCGACCCCGACTCCCCGGAAGGGGCCCGTGCCGCCGAGCGGTACGGGCCCTTTGTACTGCTCCGGGTGGTGCGGGAATGGACGCCGCCTTGCTAGATGTTCACCATTCAACTAAATTATTCACAGAACAGTCCCCGGAGGTGGCTCCCCATGCCCGCAGTAACCGTCGAAAACCCGCTGACCCTCCCCAAGGTCGCCGCCTCGGCCGAGGCCGTGGCCCGTCCCGTGCTCGCCGTGACCACGGCGCCCAGCGGGTTCGAGGGCGAGGGATTCCCCGTGCGCCGCGCGTTCGCGGGGATCAACTACAAGTACCTCGACCCGTTCATCATGATGGACCAGATGGGTGAGGTGGAGTACGCGGCAGGCGAGCCGAAGGGCACCCCCTGGCACCCGCACCGCGGCTTCGAGACCGTCACTTACCTGATCGACGGCACCTTCGTGCACCAGGACTCCAACGGTGGCGGCGGCACCATCCAGAACGGCGACACCCAGTGGATGACGGCCGGATCCGGGCTGCTCCACATCGAGGCGCCGCCGGAGTCGCTCGTCATGTCGGGCGGCCTCTTCCACGGCCTCCAGCTCTGGGTGAACCTGCCCAAGGCCGACAAGATGATGGCCCCGCGCTACCAGGACATCCGCGGCGGCCAGGTCCAGCTGCTCGCCTCCCCGGACGGCGGCGCGCTGCTCCGGGTGATCGCGGGCGAGCTCGACGGCCACGAGGGCCCCGGTGCCACCCACACCCCCATAACGATGATCCACGCCACCGTGCGCCCCGGCGCCGAGGTGACGCTGCCGTGGCGCGAGGACTTCAACGGCCTCGCGTACGTCCTCGCGGGCCGCGGCACCGTGGGTGAGGACCGCCGGCCCGTCCACATGGGCCAGACCGCCGTCTTCGGCGACGGCTCCTCACTGACCGTCCGCGCGGACGAGCAGCAGGACGGCAACACCCCGGAACTGGAGGTCGTCCTCCTCGGCGGGCGTCCCATCCGGGAGCCGATGGCGCACTACGGGCCGTTCGTCATGAACAGCCAGGCCGAACTGAAGCAGGCCTTCGAGGACTTCCAGGCAGGCCGCCTCGGCACCGTTCCCGCCGTCCACGGGATGTGAGCCGCGCCGCCGCCGTATGACGGTTCGTCACTCGTACGGCGGCGCGGGCGGGACAGCGCCCCCGCGGCGTGATCGGGTGGGAGGGTGCAGAACCGGAAGTCCCTCCTGCCCGACGGTGCGCGGCGGCTGGCCGCCTGGTGCGGTGTCGTCCTGCTGGTCGCCGGCGTCGCCGCGGTGGCCATCTGGCTGTGCGTCGCCCTCAAGACCGCCGTCACCCCCGTCCTGCTCGCGCTGCTCGGTACGGCCCTGCTCGGTCCGGTCCACCGCAGGCTGACCGCGCACGGGGTGAACCGTTCGGTGGCGGCCGGATTCACCTGCGCCCTCCTCGTCGCCGTCGTCGGCGGCGCCGGCTACATCGTGGTCACCGCGCTCATCGACACCGGCGACCAGATCGTCCAGTCGCTGAAGGACGCCGGTCAGTGGGTCGTCGACCACTTCGGGATCGCGGGCAACACGAATGTGGACGACCTGGCCAGCAACGCCAAGCAGCTCGTCGAGAAGTTCGGCGCGAGCGCCGCGGGCGGGCTGCTCACCGGCATCAGCCTGATCGGTTCCCTCGTCGCCACGAGCGTGCTCTCGCTCCTGCTGACCTTCTTCTTCCTGCGCGACTCCGACCGGGCCGCGCACCTCGCGCACTCCGTCGCCCCGCGCGGCGCGGGCGACCTGGTCGAGGCGATGGGCCGGCGGGCGTTCGAGGCCGTCGAGGGCTTCATGCGCGGTACGACGTTCATCGCGCTCATCGATGCCGTCTGCATCACGGTGGGGCTGCTGATCCTGCGCGTGCCCGGTGCGGTGGGGCTGGGCGCGCTGGTCCTGGTCGGCGCCTACATCCCGTATCTCGGGGCCTTCATCTCCGGCGCCGTGGCCGTGCTGGTGGCGCTCGCGGACCGGGGTTTCGTGATCGCGCTCTGGGCGCTCGGGGTGGTGCTCGCCGTGCAGGTGCTGGAGGGCCACATCCTCCAGCCGGTGATCCAGAGCCGTACGGTCCAGATGCACCCCGCCACGATCATGATCGCGCTGACGGCGGGCGCGAGCGTGGCGGGCCTGCTGGGGATGCTGCTCGCGGTCCCGGTGTGCGCGGCGGCCTTCGGTATCCTCGGCGAACTGCGCAACGGCCGCCTGCCCCCACCGGAGGCGACAGCCGGGGCGGACCCCTCACCGGACGCACCCTCCGCGCCACCCTCCAGCCCGTCCGGCGTTTGAGGACGGAACCCTCGCGCCGGGGGCCGCGCGCACAAACGTCCTGGGCACGCCGGGCCTCCCGGCTACGGCTACGGCTACGGCTCCGGTTCCGGAACCGGAGCCGCATCCACCGCATCCACCGCATCCACCAACTCCACCGGCTCCGCCGACTCGTACAGCTCGAACCAGATCGACTTGCCCTCACCCCGCGGATCCACCCCCCACGCGTCGGCGAGCAGCTCCATCAGCACCAGCCCCCGCCCGCTGGACGCCATCTCGCCGGGCCGCCGTTTGTGCGGCAGCTCGTCGCTGCCGTCGGCCACCTCCACCCGCAGCAGCCGCTCCCCGTGCTCCCCGCTGGCCCGCGCGACCATCAGCGCGTCGCCGTCCGTGTGGACCAGCACGTTCGTGGCCATCTCGGAGATCATCAGCACCGCCGAGTCGACCTGCTCAGGGTCCGCCCAGTCGTGCAGCATCTCGCGCACCTGCTGCCGGGCCGCCGAGATCCGTTCCGGTTCGGCCTGGGCGATGGTCAGCGCCGTCCGCCGCGGCGCCGTCGACCGGCTCGTGGGGCCCTCGCGGCGCAGCAGCAGCACCGCGACGTCGTCCTCGCGGCGGTCCGAGAGAGGGCCCGTCGTGTAGTGCGAGGCCGGCCCGTGCACGGCCTGCACCAGGGCGTCCGCGAGCTTCTCCAGATCGCTGGTGTGCTGCTCCAGGAGCGGCCGGAGCCGGCCCCAGCCGGTGGCCAGGTCGTGCCCGCCGGTCTCGATCAGCCCGTCCGTGCAGAGCATGATCGTTTCTCCGGCCTCCAGGGTGAACCGGGTCGTCGGATAGTCCGTGTCCGCCTCGATGCCCAGCGGGAGCCCGCCCGCGGTCTGCCGGATGACCGCGGTCCCGTCCGCCGTCATCACCACGGGGTCGGGGTGCCCCGCCCGCGCGATGTCGAGGGTGCCGGTGTCCGGATCCGCCTCCGCGTACAGGCACGTCGCGAAGCGCGGTCCGGTGTGCTCCCCGTCCTCGTACGCGTCGGTGAGCCCGGAGAGGAAGCGCGAGGCCCGCGCGAGCACCGCGTCCGGGCGGTGCCCCTCGGAGGCGTACGCGCGCAGGGCGATCCGCAACTGGCCCATCAGCCCCGCGGCCCGTACGTCGTGGCCCTGGACGTCACCGATGACGAGGGCGATACGGCCGTTGGGGAGCGGAATCATGTCGTACCAGTCACCGCCGACCTGGAGCCCGCCCCCGGTCGGCACATAGCGGGCGGCCACCGTCATCCCCGGGATGCTGGGCACCAGGGACGGCATCATCGTGCGCTGGAGCCCCTGCGAGAGCTCCCGCTCGGTCTCGGCGATCCCGGCGCGGGCCAGCGCCTGCGCGAGCATCCGGGCCACCGTCGTCAGCACGGACCGCTCGTCCGGCGAGAACGACACCGGATGCCGGAAGCCGGCCATCCAGGCACCCATCGTGCGACCCGCCACGATCAGCGGCAGGAAGGCCCAGGAGCGGCGCCCGAACCGCCGGGCCAGCGGCCAGGTGGCCGGGTAGCGGTGGTAGTACTCCTCGGGGCTGGGCAGATAGATCGCCCGCCCCGTCCGTACGACCTCCGCGGCCGGATAGTCGGTCTCCAGCGGCATGTCGTTGAACGGTCCCTCGTCACCCGTGGTGTGACCGTGGTGCCCGACGATCGTCAGCCGTTCGCCCTCGACGCCGAAGACCGCGAGTCCGTCCGGCGTGAATCCGGGCATGGAGAGCGAGTAGGCGACCCGCAGCACCTCCGCCGTCGACCGGGCCTCGGCCAGTGCCCGCCCCGCGTCCAGCAGGAACGCCTCGCGGGACCGGCGCCAGTCGCCGGTGATCCTGTTCTGTGCCCCGGTGGCGCCGGGCGGCGGATCGGCGACCTCCTGGAGGGTGCCGACCAGCACGTAGTCCAGGCCGCTGCCCTCCACGGGATGGAGCGGCCTGGAACGGGTGCGCACGGTACGCAGCACGTGCCCGTGCTCGTCCACGATCCGCAGCCGGGCCTCGGCGAGCGTGCCCTCGGCGACGGCCAGGTTGACCACCCCGTGGATCTCGTTCCAGTCGACGGGATGGAAGCGGGAGCGCACCTCCGACTCACGGAAGACGCCCTCCTCGGAGGGCAGCTCCAGCAGCCGGGCCGCCTCCGCGTCGAGCGTGACCGTCCCGGCTCCGTTGTCCCAGCGCCAAAGACCGGTCGCGGTCGCGGCCAGGACATCCTCGGTGCGCATTGCCCCACTTTAGGAAGATGTGCGTCCCGAACGCCACCGAGGGTCGCGCCGCCCCGCGCCCTCAGGTGATCCCGCCGGGGACAATGGCAATGAAACGGTCCGGTCGCGGGCGGTAGCCTGGGGTGGCTGTATCCGCCCCCAACCGCGAAGACTGGATGAACGACGATGCATCGGTACAGGTCCCACACCTGCGGCGAGCTCCGCGCCTCTGACGTCGGCACCGACGTCCGGCTGAGCGGCTGGCTGCACAATCGCCGAGACCTGGGTGGCATCCTCTTCATCGATCTGCGCGACCACTACGGTCTGGTGCAGCTCGTCGCCCGCCCCGGCACCCCCGGCAACGACGCCCTGGCGAAGCTCACCAAGGAGACCGTCGTACGGATCGACGGCAAGGTCTCCGCCCGCGGCGCGGACAACGTCAACCCGGAGCTGCCGACCGGCGAGATCGAGATCGAGGTCACCGAGGTCGAGGTGCTGGGCGAGGCCGCCCCGCTCCCCTTCACGATCAACGCCGAGGACGGGGTCAACGAGGAGCGGCGCCTGGAGTACCGCTTCCTCGACCTGCGCCGCGAGCGCATGCACCGCAACATCATGCTGCGCTCCTCCGTCATCGCCGCGATCCGCGCCAAGATGGTGGCCCTCGGCTTCAACGAGATGGCGACGCCGATCCTCACCGCGACCTCTCCCGAGGGCGCCCGTGACTTCGTCGTCCCGTCCCGGCTGAACCCCGGCAAGTTCTACGCGCTGCCGCAGGCCCCGCAGCAGTTCAAGCAGCTGCTGATGATCTCCGGCTTCGACCGCTACTTCCAGATCGCGCCGTGCTTCCGCGACGAGGACGCCCGTGCCGACCGGTCGCCCGGCGAGTTCTACCAGCTCGACGTCGAGATGTCCTTCGTCGAGCAGGAGGACGTCTTCCGCCCGATCGAGAAGCTGATGACCGAGCTCTTCGAGGAGTTCGGCAACGGCCGCCACGTCACCTCGCCCTTCCCGCGCATCCCGTTCCGCGAGTCGATGCTGAAGTACGGCAACGACAAGCCGGACCTGCGCGCCAAGCTGGAGCTCGTGGACATCTCCGACGTCTTCGCGGACTCGGAGTTCAAGGCCTTCGCGGGCAAGCACGTCCGCGCCCTCCCGGTGCCGGACACCGCGGGCCAGTCCCGGAAGTTCTTCGACGGCCTCGGCGACTACGCCGTCGAGCACGGCGCCAAGGGCCTCGCCTGGGTCCGGGTCGGCGAGGACGGCAAGCTGGCGGGCCCGATCGCCAAGTTCCTCACCGAGACGGACGTCAAGACGCTCACCGAGCGGCTCTCCCTCGTCCCCGGCCACGCCGTGTTCTTCGGCGCCGGCGAGTTCGACGAGGTCTCCAAGATCATGTCGGTCGTCCGTGTCGAGGCGGCCAAGCGTGCCGGTCACTTCGAGGACGGCGTGTTCCGGTTCTGCTGGATCGTCGACTTCCCGATGTACGAGAAGGACGAGGACACCGGGAAGATCGACTTCTCGCACAACCCCTTCTCGATGCCCCAGGGCGGCTTGAAGGACCTTGAGGAGAAGGACCCGCTCGACATCCTCGCCTGGCAGTACGACATCGTCTGCAACGGCATCGAGCTGTCCTCCGGCGCCATCCGGAACCACGAGCCCGAGCTGATGCTCAAGGCCTTCGAGATCGCCGGTTACGACCGCGAGACCGTCGAGCACGAGTTCGCGGGCATGCTCCGCGCCTTCCGCCTCGGCGCCCCGCCGCACGGTGGTATCGCCCCGGGTGTCGACCGCATCGTGATGCTGCTGGCCGACGAGCCCAACATCCGCGAGACGATCGCCTTCCCGCTGAACGGCAACGCCCAGGACCTGATGATGGGCGCGCCCACGGTGCTGGACGAGACCCGGCTGCGCGAGCTGAACATCCAGCTCCGCAAGCCGGTCGCGCCCGCGAAGGAGAAGGCCGAGGCCGAGGCCAAGGACTCGGTCGCGAGGGACACCGGCGCGAAGTAAACGTCAGCGGTTCCGCTTCGGTTCCACTTCGGTTCCACGTGAAACAGCCCTCGGCCGCCCGGCCGGGGGCTGTTCCGCGTCCCGGCCGCCCCCGGTCGCGCCGCCTACCCACGGAGGGGCTCCGGGCATACAAGTACACAAATCACCTGAACGGTTACAGCCGGATGGCCCCGGTGCCGGATTGGCGAATCCCGGCTGCGGCAAAGACTGCCTGGGCCGACATCGGCACGGCGGACCCCAGGCCGTGTCCGCAGAGCCCCCACGGCTTCGCCACCGACTGCTCAGGAGCCCCTCCGTGTCCGTGCCCCGTTCGAGCGTTCCTCTGCGGCTCCCGTACGTCGTCTGCGCCGTCCTCGTCCTGCTGCTGGCCGGGTGCGGAACGGGTGGCATCGCCGGTACGGGGGAGAGCGGTGCCCTCACGAGGACCGCGGGCGCCCCCGGCGTTCCCGGCCCGCCGGGGGCCGGCGGGGCGTCGGCCGCACCGTCGTCATCCACACCGTCGTCGGCCGGGCCCGCCGCCGCACCGCCCGGACCGTCGCCCGCCCCGGCGCGGGAGATCCCGGGGCTCGGCCCGCGCACCAGGGCGGCGATCCCGGCCGGGTCCCGTCAGGCGTTCGTCGTCACCGGCGAGTCCCCCGACTCCAACCGCTCCACCGCCGTGCTCTACACCCGGGAAGGCCCCGCCGCCGACTGGCGGGCGGCCATGGCGCCCTGGCCCGCCCACAACGCTCTGAACGGCTGGACCGCCGAGCACTGGGTGGGCGATCTCCGCTCACCCGTCGGCGTCTACACGCTGACCGCGGCGGGCGGCCGGCTCGATCCTCCGGCCACGGCGTTCCCGTACGACCTGAGCCCGGACTTCAAGGTGGCGGGCGAGGGCTTCGACGGGGAGCCGCTGGAGGGCTCCTTCGACTACGTCATCGCCATCGACTACAACCGCGTCCCCGGCACCTCCCCCCTGGACCACACCCGTCCGCTCGGCGCGGAGCGCGGCGGCGGCATCTGGATCCACGTCGACCACGGCGGCCCCACCCAGGGCTGCGTATCGATCGCCGAGGACCGGATGAAGGAGCTGCTGGGCCTGCTCGACCCCGCCAAGGACCCCGTCGTCGTGATGGGGGACGCCGCGTCCCTGAGCGGCTGAAGTCGCTGCGCGCCAGGTCCGTGGACCGTAACCTGGAGACTGCCCGACCGGTTCTTGAGGAGGCAGGCGTGAGCGTGGTCGACGACAGTGTGCTGACCCAGGAAGTCTTCGAGGACCTGGCCCGTCATGCCATACGCGCGGAAGAAGCGCTGCGTCTGGAGTTCGTGAACGGGAAACTGGGGGTCAAGGCTGTGCCGGACGGGGACCACGGGCGGATCATCGCCTGGCTCACGCAGATCTGCATGCAGGCGGATCCCCGTAACTGGCTTTTCGCGGAGCAGGGCCTGCGCATCGAGACGTACCGGAAAGGCAACGCGCGTGCCGACGGGACGCTGGCCCGACTCGACACCTTCGTCGGCCAAGGCGAATGGGCGGATCCCGCCGCCGTCCTCATGCTCGTCGAGGTCACCTCGTACGACGACGACACCGACCTCCGGGACCGGGTCGAGAAGCCGCGTGCCTACGCGGAGACCGGCATTCCGGTGTACCTGCTCATCGACCGCGACAGCTACGAGGTCAAGGTGCACTCCCAGCCGGACGGTGTGCGGTACGAGACGGTGGTGACGGTCCCGTTCGGCAAGACGGTCCGGCTGCCCGAGCCGGTGGGCATCGAGCTGGACACCGAACCGCTCAAGAACTGGGTGCGCTGACCGGGAGACCGGACATGCGGGAGGGCCGGGACCCGTGGTGCGGTCCCGGCCCTCCCGCTGTACGTACAAGCCGTTACTCGGGCTTCTCCTCCAGGCGCGGGAACAGCACCGCGCCCTTCGTCACCGTCGCGCCCGCCGGCAGCCCGCCCCAGGTGGGGGCGTCCTGCAAGCGCTGGCCGGAGAGCGCGCCGAGGGACTCCTCGGCGCCCAGGCACTCCCACAGCTTCTGCGAGGTGTCCGGCATGACGGGGTTCAGCAGGACCGCGACACCGCGCAGCGCCTCGGCGGCCGTGTACAGGATCGTCGCGAGGCGGGCCCGGCCCTCCGGCGACTCGTCCTTGGCGACCTTCCACGGCTCCTGCTCCGTGATGTAGCCGTTGACCTGCTTCACGAAGTCGAAGATCGCCAGGATGCCGCCCTGGAAGTCCAGTTCCTCGCCGATCTTCCGGTCGGCGACGGCGACGGCCTTCGACAGCCCGTCCCGCACCGCCTGCTCGGCCTCGCCCGAGGCCGCGGCCGTGGCCTCGGGGAGCGCACCGCCGTAGTACTTGCCGACCATGGCCGCGAGGCGCGAGGCCAGGTTGCCGTAGTCGTTGGCGAGCTCGGAGGTGTAGCGGGCGGTGAAGTCCTCCCAGGAGAACGAGCCGTCGCTGCCGAAGGCGATGGCCCGCAGGAAGTACCAGCGGTACGCGTCCACGCCGAAGTGCGAGGTCAGGTCCTGCGGCTTGATACCCGTCAGGTTCGACTTCGACATCTTCTCGCCGCCGACCATCAGCCAGCCGTTGGCGACGACCTTGCCCGGCAGCGGCAGACCCTGCGCCATCAGCATCGCGGGCCAGATCACCGCGTGGAAGCGCAGGATGTCCTTGCCGACCAGGTGCACGTTCGCCGGGAACGTACCGTCGAACTTCTCCTGGTTGGCGCCGTAGCCGACCGCCGTCGCGTAGTTGAGCAGCGCGTCGACCCACACGTAGATGACGTGCTTGTCGTCCCACGGGACCGGGACGCCCCAGTCGAAGGTCGAGCGCGAGATCGACAGGTCCTGGAGGCCCTGCTTCACGAAGTTCACGACCTCGTTGCGGGCCGACTCCGGCTGGATGAAGCCGGGGTTGGCCGCGTAGAACTCCAGCAGCTTCGGGCCGTACGCGCTCAGCTTGAAGAAGTAGTTCTCCTCCTTGAGGATCTCCACCGGCTTCTTGTGGATCGGGCACAGCTTCGTGCCGTCCTCCGCCTCGATGAGGTCGCCGGGGAGCTTGTACTCCTCACAGCCCACGCAGTACGGGCCCTCGTACCCGCCCTTGTAGATCTCGTCCTTGTCGTACAGGTCCTGCACGAACTCCTGCACGCGGTCGGTGTGCCGCTTCTCCGTCGTACGGATGAAGTCGTCGTTCGCGATGCCGAGGTGCTCCCAGAGGGGCTTCCAGGACTCCTCGACCAGCTTGTCGCACCACGCCTGGGGCGTGACGTTGTTCGCCTCGGCCGTGCGCATGATCTTCTGACCGTGCTCGTCCGTGCCGGTGAGGTACCACACCTTCTCGCCGCGCTGGCGGTGCCAGCGGGTGAGCACGTCGCCTGCGACGGTCGTGTAGGCGTGGCCCAGGTGAGGAGCGTCGTTGACGTAGTAAATGGGGGTCGAGACGTAGAAACTCCGCACGTCCTCGCCCCCCTGCTTCTCTGATCCAGTGGCCGCCATGGTCGAAATCCTAACGGTCCGTGGGAGATCCACTCGCACCGAATAAACGCGGGGCCGGATGCGGAGAGCTTTGCGAAACATCGCTTCCCGTAGCAAAGACGCATCCTGGGATGGAGTGGACACGCATGCACGAGGCAGAGGACATCACGATGCGGGTACTGGTCGCCGAGGACGAGGAGATCCTGGCGGAGCTGGTCGCCACCGGGCTGCGGCGGGCGGGGTTCGCCGTCGACACGGTGTACAGCGGTGATGCCGCCCAGGCCTATCTGGGACTGCACGACTACGACGTCGTCGTCCTGGACCGCGATCTGCCCAGGGTGCACGGCGACGACGTGGCCCGCGCCCTCGTGGCCTCCGGCTCCCGGACCAGGATCCTGATGCTCACCGCCGCCGGGTCCATGGAGGACCGGGTCTCCGGGCTCGACCTGGGCGCCGACGACTATCTGGGCAAGCCCTTCGAGTTCCCCGAGCTGGTCTCCCGGGTACGCGCGCTGCGGCGGCGCAGCGCCCGCCCCGTGCCGCCGCAGCTGGAGCGGTACGGCATCCGGCTCGACACCGTACGGCGCACCGCGTCCCGCGACGGGCAGGAGCTGGACCTCTCGCCGAAGGAGTTCACCGTGCTGCAACTGCTGCTGGAGGCAGACGGCGGGACGGTCAGCGCGGAGGAACTGCTTGAGCGGGCCTGGGACGCCAACGCCGACCCCTTCACCGGGGCCGTCCGCGTCTGCATGAGCAAGCTGCGCGGCAAACTCGGTGAACCGGGGGTGATCCGCACCGTGCAGGGCGTCGGGTACGCCCTGTGAAGCATCCGGGCCGGGTGCCGCACTCCACGATCAGGACCCGGATCGCGCTCGTGTACGGCGGGGTGTTCCTGGTGCTCGGCACGGCCCTGCTCGTCACCGTCAACCTGGCCTCCCGCGCCGGTACGGACTCGCAGGCCCGCTCCATCGCCCGCAGGGCCGCGGTCGTCCAGCCCGGCTACGCGGTGAACGGCCCCCTCGTCACCCGCCGGAGCCTCGGTCCGCCGACCGTCTACGACCTCACCGACCACGTGAGCGACGCGGCCGGTCATCAGCTGCTCATCTGGTCCGCCGCCTCCCTGCTCGTGATGACGGCCTGCGCGGTGGGCGTCGGATGGTGGACCGCGGGGCGGGTCCTGCGGCCCGTCCACGCCATGACCGCCAAGGCGCGCCGGCTCTCCGAGCACACGCTGCACGAGCGGATCGCCTCCAGCGGCCCCGACGACGAGCTCAAGGAGCTCGGTGACACCCTCGACGCGCTGCTCGCCCGGCTGGAGAGGGCCTTCGACAGCCAGCGGCGGTTCATCGCCAACGCCTCGCACGAGCTGCGGACCCCGCTGGCCACCCAGCGGGCGGCGATCCAGGTCGGCCTGGACGACCCGACGCCGGACGACCTCGTACGGACCCGGCAGACGCTCCTGGACAACAACCGGCGCAGCGAGCGGCTCATCGAAGGCCTGCTGGTGCTGGCGCGCAGCGAGCGCGGGCTCGCCAAGGGCGAGCGGGAGGACGTGGACCTGGCCCGGGTGGTGGCGGAGGAGTCGGTCCGGCACCCGGTGGTGACGGCCGAGTCCGTTCCCTGCGCGGTGCTGGGGAACCGGATGCTGCTGGCCCAGCTGGTGGGCAATCTGCTGGCCAACGCGGTGACGTACAACGTGCCCGGCGGGACGGTGGAGGTGTCGCTGACCACCGGGGGCGGGAGCGGGGTGCTCCGGGTGTGCAACACCGGTCCCGTGGTGGACGGGGCGGACATCCCCGGGCTGTTCGAGCCGTTCCGCAGGGGTGAGGGCAAGGACCGGATGGGACGCGGCTCCGGGCTCGGTCTCTCGATCGTACGTTCTATTGCGATGGCGCACGGCGGTACGGTCACGGCGGTGCCGGGCCCGGAGGGCGGGCTCGCCGTGACCGTACGCCTGCCGGCCGATCAGGCGCCGGCGGCGACCCAGGCGGGCAGCGCGGCGAGCACCTCGCGGTAGAACGCGGCGTCCGCGACCTCGCGTGGGGCGGGGCCCGCGTGGAAGAAGCCGGCGTTCGGGGCGTCCAGCTTCCGCAGGAAGTCGAAGCCCTTCGCGTCCTCGTCGCCGAACGCGACGAACTGGAAGAACAGCGGCAGCCGTGCCGCGTCCGTCAGCGCCTGGCGGGCGGCCTGCTTGGCGTCCGGCGGGCCGTCCGTCTGGAAGATCACCAGCGCCGGGCCGGTGGCCTCGGACTTCTCGTAGTGCGCGACGACCTCTTCGACGGCGCGGTGGTAGTTCGTCCGGCCGAGCCGGCCGAGGCCCGCGTTCAGCTCGTCGATCCGGCCCTCGTGGCCGGACAGCTCGACCGTGCCGGTGCCGTCGATGTCCGTCGAGAAGAAGACGACCTGGACGGTGGCGCTCTCGTCCAGGTGCGCGGCGAGGGCGAGGGTGCGGTCGCCCAGGTGCTGGGCGCTGCCGTCCTTGTAGAACGGCCGCATGGAGCCGGAACGGTCCAGGACCAGGTAGACGGTGGCACGCAGGCCGGTCAGCCCGTGCGCCTTCAGCCCGGCCTGGGCGGCCTTGTACGGGGCGACGAGCCCCGGCGCGCGGGACTTGACCCGGGCGAGGGAGAGCGCGGGCTTGCCGTCGGCGGGGGGCGCGGGGGTGGCGGGGGTGGCGGCGGTCTCCGGGGTCTCCGGGGCGGGTGCGGGTGCGGAGGCGGTCGCGGCGGCCGGTTCGGGCTCCGCTTCTGCCTCTGCTACCGGTTCCGGTTCCGGTTCGGGGTCCGGGTCCATGTCGATGGTGATCGGCTCGGGCACGGCCTCGGCGGCGACCGGCTCGGCGGCGGCGGGGGCTGCGGGGGCTTCGGGGAGTGCGGGGGCCGGGGCTTCGGCCGGAGCCTCAACGGGCTCCGGGGCCACGGCATCCGCCGCTACCTCGACCGACTCCGACTCCGACTCCGGCTCCGGCTTCGACTCAGACTCAGGCTTCGACTTCGATTCCGGTTCCGGCTTCGACTCCGGTTCTACCTCCGCGGCCTTCGCCCTAGGCCCGGAGCCCTGTGCCGGAACCGTGGGAGCGGCCTTGGGCGCGGGGGCGGCGGCCTTGTCGAAGGCCGCTGCCACCAGATCCGTCGCCAGATCGCCGTCATCCTTGACGGGCTTGGACTTGGTCTGGGACTTGGCGGACCGGGGCGAGGTGGAGGAGGCCGGGGCCGGTACCGATGCCTTGGCGGCCGCGGCGGGTTCGGGCTCCGACTCGGCCTGCACAACCGCTTCGTCCACCGCCACCGACTCCGACTCAGTGGGCCGGGTGCGCTCGCCCTGGGGCGGGACCGTGGCCGTCGTCCGGCCGTCCTGCTCCGTGACGTCACGGCCGAACACCTTGCGCAGCAAGCTCCGAATGCCCATGGGCGAGGCCTTTCACGTGAGTTGGGTGCGATGAATGTCCGTACTGCGGGAATTGATCCCTGGCCAGGGCGGATACGTAAGGTTAGCGGCCGGATCAGGCCGTTCGGTGGCGCGGCCCGCCTGAGGGACAACTGAGCCGAAACCGATCCCGGACCGAGTCCTGTAACCGCGCTGTGGTGGTCTGATGTACGTCATTCACATGTATTTCTGTAGTGCCGAGTTGCCTGGTTGACGCGCGCGGCCGGGTTCCGCGCGTCGCAGGCGGACTAGAGTCGGAAGCATGGTTTCCGGTGAGGCGCCGCAGGCGGCGGGCAGCGTTCGGGTCGACGTCTGGATCTGGTCGGTCCGGCTGACGAAGACGCGTGCGCAGGCTGCCGCCGCCTGTCGCGCGGGTCATGTGAAGGTGGCCGGCGAGCGCGTCAAGCCGGCCCAGGCGTTGCACGTCGGCGACGAGGTACGGCTGCGCCATGCGGGCCGGGACCGGGTCGTGGTCGTCTCGAAGATCGTGAGGAAGCGGGTCGGGCCTCCGGTGGCGGCGGAGTGCTTCGTCGACAACAGCCCGCCCCCGCCGCCGCGCGAGGCCGCGATCCAGGTGCCGGTGCGGGACCGGGGCGCGGGGCGGCCGACGAAGCGGGACCGGCGCGAGATGGACCGGTTGCGGGGGGACGGGCCGCCCGCGGAGTGACCGGGGCCGTGCGGAGTGACCGGGGCCGTGCGGAGTGACCGGGGGCTGCACGGAGTGGCCGGGGCCCGTGCGGGGTGACCGGGGCCGTGCGGAGTGACCGGGGGCTGCACGGAGTGGCCGGGGCCCGTGCGGGGTGACCGGGCCTGCGCAGGGTGACCTGGCCCGTGCGGGGTGTGGCTTTACGGCTACGAGGTGTGGCGTTACGGCTGCGGAGAGGCGATCGCCCTGGCCGCTGCCACCTCCTGGCGCAGCGGGGCCAGTACGCCGTCCTCGTCGCCCGGCAGTTCGGCGCGCACCTCCACCAGGACCTCGCTCGCCCTGATGCCCGCTGCCAGTTCGCGGAGCTGCTGCTGCACCTCGGCCACCTCGGCCGGTTCCGGTTCCGGCGCCCCGTGGTTGACGCGTACTCGGGCCGCGGTCGTGGCGTCCACGATCCGTTCCACCGCGACGACCAGGGGCCACCACGCGGCGGCCCGGCGGCCGGTCGGGGGCGGCTCCGTCAGGGCGCGCTGGAACTCGGAGCGTACGGCGGACAGATCGCGGTAGATGCGGCGCCGGGCCCGTACCCGTTCCGCCCGGTCGCCGGAGGCCTCCGGTTCGAAGGCGTACGCCACGTAGTCCGCGATGTCCGTCACCGCGTCGGCCAGGCGGTGGCCGATCCGGGTGTGCCAGCTCTCCGGCCACAGCAGGTATCCGGCCACCAGCACGATGCCGCAGCCGATCAGGCTGTCCAGGAAGCGCGGCCAGACGAGGTCCAGGCCCTGACGGTTCAGCAGGTCGGACAGGAGCAGGATGACCGGGGTGACGGCCGCCGTCTGGAAGGCGTAACCCTTCGCCGTGAACGCCGGGATCAGCGCGGCGAGCAGCACCATCACCGGCACGTCCCACCAGCCGATCGGCACCTTGGCCAGCACCGGCGCCGCGATGACGAGGCCCGCGGCCGTACCCACCGAACGCAGCACGGCGCGGGAGAACACCGAACCGAAGTCGGGCTTGAGGACGAAGGTCACGGTCAGCGCCACCCAGTAGGAACGCGGCACGTCGACCAGTGAGGTCAGCGACTGGGCCAGCCCGATGCAGAGCGCCAGGCGCAGCCCGTACCGCCACGAGGGCCCGGAGCGCAGGACGCTGCGGGTGGCGCGCCGGACACGTACCCCCAGCGCTGCGGGCCGTCCGAGCCGGTCGTCGACGTTGTACGGATCGGGCTCCGCCTTGTGGACGACCGCGGCGGCGTGCCGCAGGGCGCTGTCCACGGCCCTGGTGGCGGGCGAGTCCGGTGCGGGCAGGGCGGGTTCGGCGCCGCCGGTGCGGCTCTCCTCGATGTCCTCGGCCAGGCTCCGTACCGCCGCCGGGATCTCGGGAGGCAGCGGGCGCCGCCGCAGGTGCACGGCGGGGGCCGCCTCGACCAGCGGGATGACGACGTTGAGCTGGGACAGCATCCGCACCATGGCGCCGCTGCGGCCGTGGTAGCGGGCGCGGCGGGCCAGGATCAGGTCGTAGGAGGTGTTGAGGGACTGGGTGACGGCCTGCCGCTTCTCCTCGTACGCGTCGGTGCCGGCGGCGGCGAGCAGATCGGCGACCGTGCGGTACGTTCCGGCGACCGAGACCCGTTCCGGCATTTTCCGCCGCAGGGGCCAGGCCAGCAGCGTCAGGACGAGGACGAACAGTCCGCCGAGCGTCAGCAGCAGCGGCGCCACCCACCACGGTTCCGGCATCGGAAGTCCGGCGCCCACCACCGAGTTGAGCAGGAGCAGCAGCCCCGATACGGAGGCCACGGCGCCGATCGTCGACATCATCCCGGAGACGAGCCCGACGACCGTGAGCACGGCCACGGCGCCCCAGCCGGACCCGTGCACAAGCGTGCCGATCATGATGCCGAGCGCGCCGAACACCTGCGGTACGGCGATGTTGAGGATGCGCATCCGGTACGCGTCGGCGGTGTCGCCGATCACGCCGGAGAGCGCGCCCATGGAGATGAGCGCCCCGTACACCGGCCGGTCGACGGCGAATCCGGCGGCGAGCGGCGCGGCCAGGGCGACGGACGCGCGGGCAACGGCGGCCCAGGGGACGGGGGTGGGCTGCGGGCGCAGTCCGTACCGGAGCCAGACGGGCGGCATCCCCCGCCGCGGCGCCGCGGCGGAACCGGTGCCGGCCAATGCGTTTTCCCTCCGGTGTTCGGCGGTCAGTGTGCGTTTCCCTCAGGTGTTCAGCGGCCGGCTTGCGCCCCTCCGGTGTTCAGCGGTCGGCTTGGGTCGGCTTGTGCCCCTCCGGTGTTCAGCGGTCAGCCTTGGTATCCCTCGACCTCGTCGGCCGGGCGGACACGGGCCCGTGACGGGTCGTCCCCGAACTCACTCAGCGCACGGCGCTGCCGCAGCAGGTCCTGGGTCGTGTCCGCAAAGTCTCGTCTGGCCGGCGGCGTCTGGCACGCACTCTCGCGGCGTTGCCGAAATGCCCGAGTAGCTCCGCTACTAGGGCACTCCGGCGCCTTGCGAGAGCACGCACCAGACGCCGCCGGCCCCGCCCTTCGGGCGGACGACGATACTTCACGGACACTCCCCAGCACTGGTCGAGCCGGACCTCCACCGTACGCAGCCGCTCCCGCTCGTCGGCGGTGAGGCCCGGGTCCCGGCCGCCGCGGGCGCGCAGGGCGCGCTCCTCCGCGACGAGTCCGTCGATGCCGCCGATGATGTCGTGCTCCTGGTCGCTCATGACGTCCTCGTTCCGCTCGGTGGTGGATGTCGCCCGCTGATGTGTCGGGGTGCGGTTCAGCGGTGGCCTTGGTTGCGCAGCACGATGACGGTCTTGCCGCGGGCCCCGCCGGTCCGGTTGCGGTTCAGGGCCTGCGGGGCCTTCTCCAGTGGGAGTTCGATGTCGATGGGCACCCGGAGCACCCCTTCCGCCGCGCCCGCGGCCAGGACGTCCAGCAGGACGGGGCTCGGGTCGAGCCGGAAGTCGATGCCGCGCACGCCCTCGGGGAGCACCGCCCCGGCCGCGGCGCCCCGGGTGCTGAGCGCGATACCGCCGGGGCGGACCGTCGCGGCGTGGACGGCGAACGCCTCGGGGGTGGCAGAGACCAGGTCGGCCAGCGCGTCGATGCCGTCCGGGCAGACCGCCGGCACCGATTCGGCCGCCGGGCCCCGAGTGGTGTCGACCGTGGCGGCGGCGCCCAGCGAACCCATCCTGGAACGCTCGTCGCCGCGCACCGCCGCGATCACGCGCACGTCGCGGGCCTGGGCGAGCTGGGTCAGACAGCTGCCGACTCCACCCGCCGCGCCGATGATCAGCAGGCTCTCGTGGCCGCGGAGCACCGCCGTCTCCAGGATCTGTGCGGCCGCCATCCCGGCCGACGGCAGCGCGGCCGCGGTCCGGGCGTCCAGGCCGGGCGGGACGAGTGTGATGGCGGCGTCCTGCGCGACGCAGACGTAGTCGCAGTACGTACCGGCGCCGACCGGCGGGCCGACCCGGCCGAAGACCTTGTCGCCGACCCGGAAACGGTTGCCGCCGCTGCCGATCATGTCCACCCGGCCCGCGAAGTCCACGCCGACGACCAACGGGAACACATGCGGGACCTGTCCTTCCAGGGAGCCGTCGGCCGTCTGCCAGTCGTAGGGGTTGAGGGAGGCGTACTCGACCCTCACCCGTACCTCGCCGACTGCCGGTTCCGGCTTGGGGACCTCGACCAGTGCGGGGTCGGCCCGGAACGCGCCGACGGCGATGGCTCGCATACGGAAGACCTCCCAGTCGCCCCTGTCAGTGCACGCGATCCACTCTTCCCCGGCCCGCCCGCGCCCGCACGTCGGCGCCCGCGGGCGGGCCCGTCACGCGTCGGGCGTCGGCACCGGCAGCACCCGCTGGGCCCAGATCCGCGCCGCCACCGCGCACACCGCCAGGGCAAGCCCCGTACCGAAGACGATCCACACCGTCGTGCGCAGGGACGCCGTCAGCGCGTCGTAGACCGCGGCCGCCCCGTCGGTCTCGTTGCCCGGCACCTCGGCCAGCACCCGGTTGCGGGCGAAGGCGAGCGCCCCGCGCAGCAGCAGCGCGCCGACCGCGAAGCCGGTTCCGGCGACGGCGGTGGCGGCCAGCGCGGCGAGCGCGGAGCCCCGGCGGCCGGGCCCGCCGCGCACCCACGCCAGGACCACGGCCAGCAGGGCGAACACCAGCGTGCCGACGCCCGGCCAGATGCTCGCGGCCCGCAGCCACCGGAAGCTCTGCCGCAGCTGGTCTGCCCGGTCGGCGGAGACGATCTGGATGTCGGTGTGCTCGATGGGGATGCGGTCGGCGAACGGCACCCCGTTGTCCAGCAGGTTCTGCTTCACCTGTTCCGTCACGGGCGCCAGGTCGATGGTGACGCTCTCGCCGGTCCCGCCGTCCAGCGCGGCGGTGACGGCCTCGTGGGCGGTGCGGTTGGCGCCCTTCCACGCGGCCCGGAAGGCATCGGTCGTGGTGAAGGACCGTACGGCCTCGTGCAGGAAGCCGCGCACGGTGTCCCCGAGCGGACCGACGTCGATCTGCTTCATCGCCTCGTCGGTGATCAGGTCGGCGACGGTGTTCTGCACAGCGGGATCGGAGGCGAGCGGCTCCACGGCGGCGACGTAACGGTCCGTGTCGTCGATCTCCAGGTCGACCCAGGCGGAGAGTGCGCTCAGCGGTACCAGGACGGCGAGCAGCACCAGCAGTGCCGCCGAGAGCGCCGTCGAGAAGTAGGTCCGCACCTCACCAGGGAATCCCGGATGCGCCGGGAGCGCCCTGGGCCGTGAGCCATTCGAGTTGCCGGGCGGCTTGCCCGTCCGCCGGTGTGCCCGCCGGCCCGGTGGTCCTTCCACACCCCGCGGTCAGCCGTCCGCAGGCAACGGAGCGCATGACATCACCGCGTGGACGGTGGTGGCGCGGGTGAGGTCGGCCGTGACCCGGCCCGTATCGGTCCTGAGCGTCAGCCTGCCCCCGCGGGTGTGCAGCGGCTCCCCGCAGACCGTGCCGTCGGGAGTGGTGACCGAGACGCGTGGGCCGTCCTTGGGCGGCCCGTACCAGGCGACCGCCACGGCCGCGGTGAGCAGCGCGGCACAGCAGAGGGTGAGCGGCACGCCCCGTCCGAGGGCCTGAGCGGCGCGCAGCGCCTCGGTGTGATCCGTCGCGACGGTGTCGGGGACGGACACGTCGCCGCCGCCCGGGGACGGCCGGGGCGCTGCGGGCCGGCCGTGGGCGGCGCGCAGCAGCGAAAGGCCCCCCGCGCCGCCGCAGAGCAGCGCCAGGAGCAGCATGACTCCGACGCCGGCGGCGTACGGTGCGGCGAGCGAGCCGATGTCGCTGCGGCCTCGCAGGAGGCTGAACCCGACGAGCCCCGTCAGGAGCGCGGCGAGGCCGTTGCGCCAGGCCAGCGCGGACTCCCGGACCCGGGGCAGTTCCCGGTGCAGCAGGGCGCGGTGGTGCCGGGCGGCCAGCCGGTCGGCGGGGGAGCCGGCCGGTCCCGGCCGGGCCCGCCAGGTCATCTCCGCTCCCGTTCCAGCTGGATGTTCCAGTACGCTCCGCAGCCCTCCTCGCCGTCCGGCCGGCCCGGATGCCCGGTCACGCAGACGCAGAGGACCGGTACCGCGACGAGCCCCGTGCCGGTGCGCCCGCGCCTGGTGCGCGACGCGGCCCGGACGACGGAGCGCGTCCACGTGTAGATCATCGTGCAGCGACAGCGTGGGCAGGTGCCGGTCAGGACGGCACCGTCGCCGGTGGGCTCGATGCGCAGGCAGGCGGTGTACGCGGCGGGATAGCCGGGCTCGGTGACCTCCTCGTACGCCAGGGCGGGCGTGCGGGGCGGGGCGGCCGGGTTCGGGTCCGCCGGCGGGTTCCGTGCGGGCGGGGCGGGCTCGGGCACGAGGCATCTCCCCTGGACGGCGCGGCGGACGACGGCCGTTCGCCTTCGGTATTCGATGCTGACAGAAGACCGGGCCGTACTTCGGTGCGACGGCCCCGGATCGGTGCGCGATCCGGGCGGCGGCCATGCCGGAACCCTGGGTATGGAGTGAAGATCCGCTGGCCAGAGGCCTGTTGTCCGGCTTCCGGTCGATTGCGGGGCGCATTCCGGAGGTTGACGCGAAACGCTCCTGGCAGCCGGTGTGCACGGGCATCATGGCCACAACAGCGCCTCGAACGGGCCGCGAAGGGCCAGTGCTGTCCGAAAAGGCTTTGCGAGGAGGGGTGTTGAACGACATCGATGACGCAGGGCTGCGGGAGCGGGTGGCCGACGCGATCCGCCGGACGGCGGGAGCGCGGGCGCTGCCCGCCGCGTCCACAGGCCCGCAGGGAGCGGACCGCGACGCACTGATGGACGAACTGCGGTCGCTGCTCGCGGAGTGCGACCGTGGTCTGCCGGATGATCCGCTGGGGCAGGCGGTGGCGGCGAGGCTCGGGGCGCTGACGGGCTCGCGGTGGGCGGCCGACGCGGCGGAACCCGACCGGCGCGAGGCGATACGACTGCTGCGCGGGGCGCGCGCGTCCCGCCTCCTCGCCCCGGACGCACACCTGGACGCGGCACGCGACCTCGTCGTCCTGCTGCTGGGGCCGGCGGCGCATACCTCGTTCGGCGGTTCGGGCGGGGACATCGGTGAGACCGGTGAGGTCGGTCTGGGCGGGTTCTCGCAACTGATGCTGATCGGCAGGCCCGAGAGCCTCGGTGGCGCCGGTGTCATCGAAGCCGTCCCTGAGATCAGGCAACTCGTGGAGGAGGTCGGTGAGCAACGGGGCGGAGTCCCGCCGGACGTGCTTGAGAGGCTCGACCTGATGAGGGAGGTCTCAGCAACGCTGACCGGGGGAGACGTCCAGGGCGTGGCGGCCATGTACCAGAAGCTGCTTTCCAGGGACCTCGGCCCGGCGGGGGACTTCGGCCCGATGGGCTCCGTCATCCGGACCTTGGCTCCCATGGTGAAGTACTACGCCGGGCTCCTGGAGACCGACGGCGCGGCGCCGCCCACGCCGGACGGCGGGCCGCCCGCCGCGTCGGCCCCCTCTGACGAAGAACACGCGGGTCCGACGGCGCCGTCGGGTCTGGCCTCGGCGGCCGCCGCCCTGTCGGCACCGGATCCGGGCGGCCGGATCGACAACTGGCGCGACAGCCTGGCCCTGTTCACCGAGCTGGAGCGACCGGGCATGCTGGGGCGAGGGGAGCTGGCCCAGGTGGTGGCCAGGCTCGGAGACCCCGAACAGGGAGCGGACCCCGGTGATCAGTTCCTGGCCGCAGTCGGCACGATGGGGCTGGGGTTCCGCGCCGGCCGCCCGGAGGACTTCCAGGAGGCGCTGCGGCTGTTCCGCGCGGCCGTGACGGCCGCGGGGCCGGACGACGACCTGGCCCAGATCGTACGGGGCGTGCTGCCCGGCCCCCTGGTCGGCGCCATGCTGGTCGGCGGCAGCCTCCAGGACCGGGAGGCTGCACGCGCCCTTCTGGAGGAGATCCCGCTTCCCGGTGTGGAGCCGCGGGACTGGGCGCTGTCCGGCTATCCGGGATCGGCCGAGCTGCTGCTCGTGAGCCAGTGCATGCGGATCCAGATGCGGGTGACCGAAGCGGTCGAGGCCGGCGACGAGGAGGCGCTCGAAGAGCTCGTGGGAGACCTCCTCGATCTTCTGGACACCTGCGACAGGGACGACGAGTGGTCGTTCCTCCCGTGCTACGTGCTGGGCTTGGTCCATCTTGCTCTCGCCTCGCTGACCGGCAGCGTCGACTCGCTGCGCAACGCGGTGCACTACCAGGAGCAGGCGCTGACCGCCCCGAACGCGCCGCCGATGATGAAGCCGGCGCTCGACATGTGCTGGGCGCCGTTGCTGACGCTCAGCTCCTATCTCGAGCCCTCCGTCGAACGTATCCAGGACGGTATCCGGCGCGCCCGGCTGGCTCTGGAGGGCGTGCCCGTCATGGCCGACCAGAGGGCGCGGGCACGGGGCGCGATCGCACTGGCTCTCGACGCGGTGCACGGGCTGACCGGCGACCCGGCCGTTCTGGACGAAATCATCCATGAACTCGATTGCGCCAAGGACGAGTTGGCGTCGTCGAGCAGGGCGTCTGTCGCCGCCGTTCACTGGCAGCTGGCCGAAGCGTACGGGCGGCGGGACGGGGAGGCGGACGATCTGGCCAAGGCGGTCGGGTACGCCCGGCACTCGCTGCGCGCCACGGCCGACGAGGTCCTCCTCCAACAGGGCGTCCGGCACGGTCTCCAGGTCGCCAGGACCGGCGCCAGCCGTGCGCTGGCCGCCGCGGGCTGGGCGGTCCGCGCCGGGCTGCCCGCGGAGGCGGTGGCCTGTCTGGAGGAGGGCAGGGCGCTGGTCCTCGGGGCGGCGGGGGTCTCGGCCACCGTCGCCGAGCGGCTGGTGGAGCGCGGTGAGCACGACCTGGCCGACAAGTGGCGCGCGAGCGCTCCCGCCGGAGCCGCCGGCCACGATGCGGGCGGCAGCCGGCCGCCGCTGCTGGACGCCGTGCTGGGCGGGGCGTTGGGCAGCCCGGAACTGCCGAGCGCGCTGCGCCGCCGGGCGCTGGAGCTGCTGCGCCCCGCCGAGGAGGACGGAGCGGCCCGGCGGATACCGGACGCCTCCGAGCTGGTGGCCGCGGTCGGGCGGGCGGGGGTCGACGCGTTGGTGTACCTCCTGCCGGGGCAGGGAGGCGCGGACGGCTCCGCGGTGCTGCTGGTTCCGGGGCGCCCTCCGTGGACGCTGACCCTGCCCGGTCTGTCGTCCGGCGGCCGGGCCCCGCTCGACGCGTACCTGGACGCCGCCGCCCAGCACGCCACGGCCCGGCGGGGACAGCAACGCTGGGAGGCCGCGCTGGACACCCTGTGCGACTGGGCGGGCGAGGCGGTGCTGACCCCGGTGCTCGACGAACTCGCGCTGTGGGAGCGGGGAATCGCGGAGGCGGCCCTGACCGGCACCGCCGTACCGGAGTCCGTACCGGAGTCCGCACCGGAGCCGGTCAGGCTGACGCTGATCGCCTGCGGGAACCTCGGTGTGGTGCCCTGGCAGGCGGCCCTGCTGGTTCCCCCCGCGCCCGTGCACGGACGCGGCCGGCCACAGGAGGGTGAGCAGGCCGGACGGGCCGCCGGCGTACGCGCGTGCGAGCTGGCAGTCCTCTCGTACGCCGCGTCCGGGCGGGAGTTCATGCGGTCGGCCGGCCGCGACCGGCTGCCGGCCGACCGGGGGCAGGCACTGGTGTGCGTACCGGGCTGGGACCTGGACGGTGCCGAGGACGAGGTACTGGCCCTCCTCGACACCTACTACCCGGACGCGGCCCTGTACGGCACCCTGATGACCCGCGAACCGAGCCCCGTGCCGCCCGAGGGCACCCCCGGCGAAGTGCTGGACCTGCTGGGGGCGGGGGACAACGGGTGCGTCGCACTGGTGCATCTGGCCTGCCACGGGGTGGCCGGGCCGGACCCCGCCACCTCCGCGCTGGAGCTGGGCTGGCCGCAGGACACGGAGCCGGAGGCGGGCAGACTCACGGTCACCGCCCTGCTGGACACCCCGCCCGGCCGCACGGGGGAGGCGGGAGGCCCGCTGGTCGTGCTCAGCGCCTGTGAGACCGATCTCAGCACCCGCGACCACGACGAGGCACTGACGCTGACCACGGCCCTGGCGCACCGGCTGGCCGCCGATGTGGTGGGCTCGCGCTGGACGGCCCCGGACGTGGCCAGTGCCGTACTGATGACCGTCTTCCACGACCGCCTCGCCGCGGGGCTGGCTCCGCCGGACGCCCTGCGGGCCGCCCAGCGCTGGATGCTGGCGCCGTCCGGCCGGCGCGACGCCGTACGCGGTCTCACGCCCGAACTGAGCCGCGCGGCGGCCGAACTGGACCTGTCGGTGCCGTTCGCCTGGGCCGCCTTCATCCACCAGGGCAATCCGGGACCGTCCGGCCGGACCCGTACAACCGGCCGACAGAAGCACGCCCGAGGGAACGGAGAGACACGGAGATGACCCCCGACGCGTTCCTCTCGCTGCTGCACCGCCACTGGCCGATCACCCTCGCCGCCCTCGACGACGGTCGGCGCGCACGGTTCGTCGATGCTCTGAACGACCTCGCGGCGGCCGGCGACGGCAAGGCCGCCGAGCGGGCCCTGCGCACGCTGCGGATGCAACTGCGCGCCCTGCCCCCCGGCCACCCGGTCGCCCGGGAGCTGAGCGGCACGGTCCGCTACGCCGGCGCCCCCCGCGCCGCGGCCGTCGACCGGGAGTTGCTCGGCGCACTCCTCGACGTGTTCGCCGACCCTCCGCCCGGCCCTGAAGAACTGCGCCGGACCGCCCACGAACGCCTGTGGGAGACGCCGGCCCTGGGCCCGGCGGACCTCGGCCGGGACGCCGTGCGCGACCCCGCCGCCGCCGGCCTCATCCGGCTGAGCCACCCCGGTCTCGCGGACCGGTACCCCCGGTTCCAGTTCGCACCGGGCACGGCACGACCGCTGCCGGTGGTGCGCCGCGTCAACCACATCCTGATGGCCGGCAAGGACCCCTGGGGCGCCGCCGACTGGTGGCTCGGGCGCAACCGGTGGCTGGCGGGAATCCCGGCCGAACTCCTCGGCACGGTCCCCGACGAGGACCTCGCACAGGCCGCGCTCGAACTGGTGGGGGGCTGCTGATGGACCGGATGCCGCCCACCGGCGTGACCATGAGCCCCCTGCTGCGCACGCTGCCCGAGGGCACCGAGCTGTGGCGCTGCCACCAGCACATGTACGGACCCGAGTCCTTCAACCCCAACCGCGCCCACCCGTACTTCGGCGGCAGCCGCTTCGACGCCACCGAGCAGGATCCCTACCCCTTTCTCTACGCCGCGCTCGATCCCGTCACCGCACTGAGCGAAGTCCTGCTGCGCTCGGTCGACTTCGAGGACCGCACGGCGGTACGGCTGATCCCCTGGGCCCAGGCTTCCCGGTACCGCCTCTCGGTGCTGCGCACCACCCGCGAGCTGTCGCTCATCGAGCTGTCGACGGCCGAGGGGCTGGCCGCCGTCTGGCAGGACTCCTGGCTGGTCGACTCCGAGTCCGGGGACTATCCGAAGACCCGCTACTGGGTGCGGCTGATGCGCGAGCACGCCGCCGAAGCACACGGTCTGGTCTGGGAGTCGAAGCGTTGCCGGCCGAGGAGCGCCCTGCAGCTCTTCGGTGACCGCTGCGGGGACGAGCCGCTGGTCGCCGACACGGCCCGCGGCCTTCCGCTCGACTCCCCCGAGGGCCTGGCCGAGGCGAACCGGCTGCTCAACCCGCTCCGTGCGGTCATCTCGTCCCCGTGGCCCGACTGACGCCCCGCCCGGACGGGCCGTCGCGGTGCCGCCCCGTACGCCGTCGTCCGGGGCTCCGGGCGACGGTGTCTCAGCAGAGCCCTTCCCCCGCGAGGCGAACGGTGCAGCCGACCGCACGGCCCAGCCGGAGGCGGTCACCGTGCCGCAGCCGGTGCCTCTGGCCGGGCAGCAGCGGAGTGCCGTTCACCCAGGTGCCGTTCAGGGTCCCGCCGGTCTCCTCGGTGACCCAGACCGTGCCGTCGGGGTCCAGGGACACGCCGGCGTGCCGACGTGACACGGTGGTCTGCTCCCTGAGGGAACCGGCCGAGTCGGGGGCCCAGTCCGGGTCCCGGCCGAGCCGCAGGGGTTCCCCGGGGAGGACGGGCAGCGACAGGGCCAGCGTGTCGAAGTACAGCACCGCCGGGGTGCCGGCCGGCACCCGCCCGCCGCCGTCGCTCTCCCTCCCGCGCTCCCCGCTCCCGATCCGGGCCAGGCAGCGCGGACAGCGCACGGTCGCGGACGGCACGAGGGCCGCGCAGCCGGGGCAGCGCACGCCGGAGCCGGCCGCCGGGCCGTCCGGGGGCGGTGGCGCCGGCGCGGGTACGCCCTCGGGCTGGACGGGCTCCCAGTCGTCCAGGTCGTCGTACGCGTCGTCGCGGCCCACGTCGTCCACCCCGGTGCCCAGGACGGCCCCGGTCAACGCTGCCCCGGAACGGAGCCGGGGAACGGCTCGGTACTGATCTCCACCCGGCCGTCGTCGCGCTCATGGACGTCCTGCACCAGTACGGTCCAGCCCGCTCCGATCGCCGGATCGGCGAACAGGGCGCGGGCCAGCGGGTTGATCAGGTGGGTCTCCAGCGTCATGCCGATGCCCCGGCCGCCGTTCCACTGGTCGTGCGTGCAGTGTTCGGTCAGCTGCTCCCGGGCATGCGGAGAGAGCTCCAGGATGATGCGGTGCTCGGCCAGCAGCTGGCGCCGGATGTTGTCGATCTGGAGTTTCATGATCCGTTCGGCCACCTCGGCGGAGATGAAGTTGAAGACCACCACGTTGCCGCCGAGCCGGTTCATCAGCTCGGGACGGCCGATGACGTGCTCGAAGTGGCGCTTCACGTTCAGCCGCACGGTCCGGGCCAGCTCCCGGTAGGGGGTCCGCGGGTTCACGATCCACTCCCGCTCCTCGGTGCGCGGGTCGGTGCGCTGCACCCCCAGGTTGGAGGTGAAGATCAGCACGCACTCGCTGAAGTACGTGGTGACACCCTGTCCGTCGGTGAGCCTGCCGTCCTCCAGCACCTGGAGGAACTTGTCGAGAACTCCCTTGTCGGCCTTCTCGATCTCGTCGAAGAGGATCACCCGGAACGGATTGGCGCGTACCGCCGTCGTCAGTTCCCCGCCCGCCTCGTACCCCACGTAGCCGGGCGGGGCACCCACCAGACGGTCCGCCGAGTGCGACGAGGAGAACTCGCTCATGTCGAAGCGCAGGTAGGCCTGGTCGCTGTCGAACAGCACCGACGCGACGGCCTTGGCCAGCTCGGTCTTGCCCGTACCGGTGGGCCCCGCGAAGAACAGCACGCCGCGCGGACGGTGGCCCGGGTTGCTGGCCTGGGAGCCCGACAGGCCCATCGCGGCGCGCTTGAGGATGTCCAGGGTCATGGAGACGGCGGCCTCCTGACCGAGGACCCTCTGCGGCACGGTGCGCTCGCCCGCGATGATGCGCCGGCGGATCTCGTCGCGCCGCCACGGATTCTTCTCCACTCCCAGCCGGTACATCCGTACCGCGTCGGGCATGGAGCTGAACGGCATCCCCCGGGCGACCGCCAGATCGAGGGACTGCCGCATGGCCCGCAGCGAAAGACCGGTGGCGGCCCGCGCGAAGGCGTCCACCGGGTCCTTCCCCGTCGCCCCGTCATCGGCGCGGTGTCCGTCGTCGCCCGCCGTGCCCGGCCGGAACCGGGCCGCTCCGGAGTGGTCGTGCCGCAGGAGCCCGGCCATCCGCCGGCGTTCGTCGGCGTCCGGTTCGGGCACCGCGATGGTGCGGATGCGTTCGCTGCCGGAGACCAGCCAGCTCGGCAGCTCGCGTTCGCCCTCGGTGAGCCAGATGACCGGGTTGAACAGGGGGGTGGAGCCGCGGCTCCGGGACGCGGACAGCACGCCCGGCGGCAGCGGGACCGGGGCGGCCTGATCGGCGAGCTGGAGGCAGCTCATGAAGAAGTCGCGCTCGGACTCGGTGAGCCGGGTGACATCGGTGGTGAGCCGGGCGGCGTGATCGATGAGCAGGGCGACCCGGAGGGGCTCTCGCGCATGGCCGTTGCCCTGGCCGGCGCGCCGCTGCTCGGCCCACCCCGTGACGATGCCGCGCAGCGACGGTTCGATCTCCGTGAGGGACGGCGGGCGGTGCCGGGTGGTGGACTGCCGGGAGGTGCGCAGCAGTTCCTCGGTCACCAGCTGTTCGGGACCCGTGACGACGCGGAAGCCGCGGATCTGGTCGTAACGGATCAGCGCCTGGTATCCCAGCGGGCGCAGGGAGTTCCACACGACCTCGACCAATGAGTGGTGGGCCTCCCGGGACCGGTGGCGCACCAGGTGGAGGTCCTGGATGTTGCCGTGCAGGACGTACTGGGAATGCACGCTCAGAGTGCCGGTCAGCTCGGTGACGAACCGGGGAGCCGCGTGCCCGGGGCTCTCTCCGTCCGCACTGTCCTGGGCCTTGACCAGCTCTGTGCCGCCGCCCGGACGGTTCGTACCGTCCTCGTGGGACCGGGTGTCCTCGATGCCGTGGGTGCTCACACCCTTCCTCCGCTTCCTCGGTCGTGTGCGCGTTGCCCGCCGGGCGGTTGCCGGCCGGCGGGTCAGTGGTCGTCGGCCGGAGCCGTGCGGTACCTGGGCCCGTCCGCGGCCCGGCGCTCCCGCTTCTCGGTCCTGTCCCCGCCGGCGGTGTCCTCGTCGAGGAGGAGGACGTCCTCCTCCCCGCGTACGCCGGGCAGGGTGCCGCTCTCCTCGAAGGAGAAGTCCAGGGCGACGCCGAGCCGCAGCGTGATGTCCCGCAGGCCGCCCAGGTGCCCGGCCGCCTGATGACACCGTTCGTCGTCCTGGGCGAGCGCGGCCGTACCGCGTTCGCCGGGCTGTTCGCGGCGCATGGTCACCACCCGTGCGTGCTTGCCGTCCAGGGCGAACCGCAGCCAGTGCCCGTCGCCCCAGCCGGGCGGTGTCCAGTCGAAGCGGACGAGCCGGTCCTGCTGGTGCGGTGTGGTGGCCGACCGGTCGTCGAGACGGTCCGTCCCGGAGACGGCGAGCCGCAGCATCCGCTCGATGTAGCGGGCTTCCAGCTCCGCCAGCCGCTCCGTCACCCGGTCGTCCACCTGCCGCTGCTCGTGGGGTTCCAGTGGGCGGCCCTCGTCGAGCACCCGGTGCAGCAGCGCGGTCTCGGCCGGAGCGGGGTGCGGCGGGTCCGTGTCCTGCCGGGCGGTGATCTCCAGGAAGTGGAGCTGTGCGGCGGCCCGTTCCTCGGTGTCGCGGCGGGCCCGGACGGCACGGTTGGTGTCGGCGACGAAGCGGCGTGCCTCGCGCAGGTGGGTACGGGCCTTGGCCGGACGGTCCACGGCCGAGGCCAGCGCGTGCCGTACCGCGGCGGTGGCCGGCGCGGCGTCCGCGGTGGTGGCGGCCAGGTCGAGGCGGGCGAGCAGCTGGGCCCCGATCCGTACGGCGTCCTCGTACCGCAGCTCATCGGCGGCCGGCGGCTGCGGCAGGGCCTCGTTCCCGTGGTGCGCGGCGGGGCCGGCTTCCGGCCCCTGCCGGTACGGCACCGACGCGCGCCGGGCCCGCAGTTCACGCTGCCAGGTGTCGTCGTCCGGGCCGGCGAAGGCGTTCCCGATTTCCCGCAGGGCCCAGTCGGCGTGCGCGGCCTCGGCACGGCACATCCGGTCCTCCAGGACGGCCAGCTCCTCGCGCAAGCGGCACAGGGGCATGCCGACCGGGCTGAGAGGGCCGGGGAGGCCGGGCCGGGGCGGCCGGGGAGTTCCGGGCGAGGCCGTCCGTGCGGCCCGCCGCACCCGTGCGATCAGCGCCGCCCGCCGCGCGTTCGCCCGGGTGGCGGCGAAGGCGGCGGCCTCCCACTGCTGGGCGGCGGTGGCGGCGGCCTCCTGCCGGCGTTCGAGGCACGCCTGCTCATCGGCGGCCCGTACGGCCGCCGCCGCGAGGACCTGGGTGGTGACGAGAGCGGCCCGTCCGGCCAGCAGCGCTCCGCTAAGAGCCCCCAGGGCGACGGCCGCCGGGGCCAGGAGCTCGTGCAGACCGTGGGCGGCCGCGTCGACCACGTGTCCGCCGGCCTGGTGGACGGCGTCCCCCATTCCCGGCACATGACCGACGCCGGCGTGGTCGAAGGCCTGGCCGTGCGGGACGAGACCGCCGACGGACTGGCCGGTCGGCGCGTAGTCCATCGTGGGCATCACTTCGCTGATCGAGGGCAGGGCGATTCCGGAACTCATCGGTTTCCTCCACGAGGCGAGGACGGCCGCCGCGCCGGGGGCCCGGCCCCCGTGGTGCGCATCGCGGCCCGGGTACGCAGCCGGCGCAGCTCCCGGTGCCGGGAGGTCAGACGGCGCACCGTCCAGACGGTGAGCGCCACGACGGTGCCGGCCGGCCAGGCCCAGGGCGCGACGGTGACGGCGTAGACCGCCAGGGCGACCGCCGCGGCCAGCAGCGCGGCCGACGGCAGCAGGGTGCGCAGGCCGCCGGACCGGGCGAACCGGGCGGGCCGCCCCGAGGTGGCGATCAGCCGCCCGGCGAGCGACCACCGGGGATGGTAGGCGGGCGGGCCGATGAACGCCGCGACGGAGAGCTCCACGGCGAACACCGCGGCGGCGGCGGGCAGGGCCTGTCCCCAGGCGAGCACGACCGCCCGCTGAGAAGCCCATCCGGCGACATCGGCGAGCCCGATCACGAAACCCCACGGCACGGTGGCCACGGTGGCGCCCAGCAGCGCCCAGCCCAGCGTCGGCGGGCGCTCCAGCCGGCGCAGCCAGGCGGCGGTGGCGTCCAGATCGGCCGCGAGCAGCCGGTCGGCCTCCGCCTCGGCCAGCTCCCCGTGGCGGGCCCTGGCCTCGGTGGCGGCGGTGTCGGCCAGCAGCCGCGCGGCGGTCAGGCGCAGCGTGTCGTCCGGATCGGCGACGAGCCGGTCGTACCAGTCGACGGGCACGGCCAGGGCGGCGCGCACCGTGCCGGCCCCGCGCACCAGCTCCGCGGTGACCCGCCCCGGCTCGCGGGCCAGGCGCAGCAGGGCCGCGTCGACGGCGGCCGTGTGCCGCAGCCGGGCCCGCGCGGCGCCGCGGTCGCGGGGGCCGCCGCGCGCCAGGATCTCGTCCGTCAGCGGCCGCCAGGCCGCACGGTGCGCGGACCACCGCCGTTGCACCTCGTCCAGCCCCGCGCCGCCCGGCCGTTCGGCGAGCAGGGGCAGCAGTTCGTCGTGGAGCAGGTCGGTCAGTACCGCGTGGGCCTCGGTGTCACCGTCCGCGACGGCCGACGCGAGACGCCGGATGCCCAGGGTGTCCAGGGGCAGGCCGTGGTGGGAGACGTCCAGCCGCGGGCCGAGCCAGTTGATCAGCCGTGTGGTGGTCCGGGCGTCCGGCGGTTCGCCGAGTTCCGTGCGCAGCGCGACGAGTTGTTCGTTCTCCTCGGCGCCGCGGCCGGGCGCGTCGATGAGCTGGCCCAGCCATTCGACGAGTCCGGCCCGCCGGCTCCGGCGTGCCAGCAGCCGCCCGGTGGCGACGCGGTTGACGTCCAGCAGACGGGCCAGCTCCTCGGGGCCGGTGATTTCCCGGCCCATGAAGGGGAAGGGCCGCAGCGTGCGCCGGGGCGGGAGGTCGTGCGGCGCGGCACCGGTCGTCCGGGGTGCGACCGGCGGGTGTTCGCCCCGCAGCCAGGCCGCCACCTGCTCGCCACCCCAACGGTGCTCCGGGGCGCGGGTGAGCAGTCCTTGACAGAGCAACAGCAGACGGGGATCGGTCACCAGGGGCAGTTCGGGGTCGTGGGTCGCGACCTCCGTCAGTACCTCCTCGTCGCCCCGGAAGTCGATCGGGTGGCTGCCACCGGCCAGTTCGGCGACGACCATGCCCAACGACCACCAGTCGACGGCCGGGGTCACGGCCTGCCGGTGCGGTCCCGCCTCCGGCGCCAGGTACAACGGTTTGCCCACCCATCCGCGCCGGCCCGGCCGGTCCTGCTGGGGCTGGTGCACCGCCGCGCCGAAGTCGATCAGCACCAGTTCGGGGCGGTCCTCGTTCTGGATGCGCACCATGACGTTGTCGGGCGTGACATCGCGGTGCACGATGTCCCGCGCGTGCACCGCGACCAGCGCTTCGTGGAGCTGTTCCACGACGGCCCGGACGAGGGCGGGCGACAGCGGTCCCGGGTGGCCGGCGTGGTAGCGGGCGAGGTCGGTCTCGCCGTAGGACAGGGCGAGTTCGTAGGGGTGGCCGTCTGCCGTACCGCTCTCCAGCAGCCCGGCGACCGGCCCGGCGGTGCCCTCGGCCAGGATGCGGCGGACGCCGGGGTCGGGGCCGAACCGGTGGTGGTACCACTTCAGTACGAGGGGGACGTCGGTGGGCATGTGCCGGGCCTCCCTGTCCTTGACCCGCAGCACCACGGCCTGAGACGGCCGGTGGACGCTGCTCAGCACCTGGGTGAGGTCGAAGCGTCCGCTCAGCGCGGCCGGCACCCGGTCCAGCCCCCTGCGGCTCTCCGCGTCCCGCAGGTCGTCGTAGCCGGTACCGGACTCGTGGACATCCATTTCGGTGGGCGGCGGAATGCTCATGGGACAGGCCTTCCGGTGACGGTGACGGTGACGGTGACGGTGACGGTGACGGTGACGGTGACGGCGACGGTGACGGCGACGGTGACGGTGACGGCGACGGTGACGGCGGCGGCGGTGAGGAGTACGGGGAAGCGGACGGGGACGGGCGGGGCGGAAGCGGTGGTCGCGGCGCCCGGTGGCGGACGGAGCGGACGCCTCCGGTTCGCCGGGCGAGGCCCGCGCGGTGGACGGGCACGGCGCCTGCGCCGCCACGGGCCGGCGGAAGGCCGGACGAGGTTGCCGAGGCGCCCTCCCGCACACCCGTGGGCGGGCATATCGTGGCGGCCATGAGCCAGGAGATCCCGCACTCCTCGTCCGTCCCGGGGCCCCTCGGGCCCAAGGTCCCGGAGACACCCCGCGCACCCGGGGCGGGGAGCCCCGGCGCGCCGGGGCTCCCCGGTGGCCGGGCCCTGGTGCCGCTGCCCGGTGCCGAGCGGCTGGCGGCGGAACTGCGGGCGCTGCGCCGGCCCGGTCTGTCCGGCCTGCGCACACTGCGGCCCGAGGGCCTGATCCGGGTGGCCGTCGCCGCGGGGCTGTGCGGGGGGTCCGACGACGAGGCCGCCGGGGTGGAGGCGCTGCTGCGGGCCGGGGTACGGCACCTCGGCGGGCACACCCTGTCCGCCGACGGGGCCAGGGGCGACCCGCTGGCCAGGGCGGCGGCACACACCTTCGGGCTGCTGCCGGACCGGCGGGGTGTGTCCGGCCAGGAGCGGCGGAAGGCCGCGGCGGCCGTCTACGGTGTCACGTCCGAACGCTTCCGCAAGAGCCAGGAGCGGGAAGTGACCGACGAACTGGCGCTCGCGGTACTGGCGGTGGCCCGTGCGGCCGTCTCCGGGCCGCCCCCGGCCGGTCCGGTCGCGCAGGAGGCGGGCGTACCGCCCGCGAGGACACCGGATCCGGTGCCCGATCCACCGGTCCGGCTGACCGGTCCGCCCCTGCCGCCCGTCGCGGGGCACCGCGTCAGCGTGCACGTCGCGTCCATCGAACTGCTGCGGGACATCGACATATTGGTGTCCTCGGAGAACATCTACCTGGAGATGTCCAAGACGTTCCGCTCGACGGTGTCCGGATCGCTGCGCCGGGCCGCCGCGATCCGCAACGAGTCCGGCGAGACGGTCGACGACGTCCTCGCCCGTGAACTGGTGGAGTGGATGCGGGCCCACGGCCGGGCCGGGCTCCCGGTGCGGCCGGGCACCGTCGTGCCGACCTCGCCCGGCGCCCTCGCCGAGCGCGGAGTGCGCCGCATCCATCACGCGGCCGTCGCCTCCCCCACGAGCGACGGTCACGGCTACCGGGTCGATCCGCACGTCCTGGCCGAGGCGGTGTCGGCGAGCTTCCGGCTGGCCCGCGCGGAGCGCGACAGTTATGACCCGCCGCTCTCCTCCCTCTGTTTCCCCCTGCTCGGCGCGGGTCATGGGCTGCCGCCGGAGAAAGCGGCGCGCTGGCTGTGCTGGGCCGTCCACGAGGAACTGCGCCGGGATCCGTCCTGGACGGTGCATCTGGTGGCCCAGCGCCCCGAACTGGCGAAGCTGCTCACGGTCGCCAGCTCCGCTCCCTGAGCCGTAACCCACGTTCACCCAGCCACCTTTCCCAGTGTGAGAGTTCCCCTCGCCGAGGGACTCCGAGGAGCCGTACCGCGGGAGGGCCGGATGCCCCCGCGGGCGTCACGACGACCTGCACCACCGGCCCGTCCGCCTCCCGGTCCAGGTGCGGTGCGTACCGGATCCGGCCGAGCGCGGTGCGCGGCGCGAGCCGCTGGTTCGCCGAGCCGCGCCAGACCAGCCGGGTCGGTTCGGCGATCCGGAAGCGCCCGGCCACCACGGCGTCCGCATGGGCCAGGGCGGCCTGCCGGGAAGCGTCCAGCTCGGACTCCTCGTACCCGGTGTAGACCAGCAGATCGGCGGGGAGACCGTCGACGGCCGAGCCCTGGCGGGGATGCGCGGAACGCAGCCGCGCGGCGCCCCGGAGCAGCTCCGCCAGGGCCGCGGGCTGGTCGAGCGGCTCGCCGCCGCTCACCGTCAGGCCCTCGGCGCCGTCGGCGAGCGCCGCGCGCCACAGGTCCAACAGCGTTTCCACATCAACGGATTCACCCCCGTGCGGCGCCCAGGTGTGCCGCGACATGCAACCGGCGCAGGCCAGCGGGCAGCCCTGCAGCCAGATGCCCAGCCGTCGGCCGGGACCCAGTGTCTCCAGCGGAAAATGTGTCCCGCTGAGCTCGACCCTCATCCGCCGCCCCCTTCCCTCGCGACCCGCCGTCCGTACCGGTGAGGCCGGCGCGGCGGTACGGGCACCGCCGGCCGGACCGGGCCGGTCGTCTCGCCCCGGCACACACCGTCGGAATCGAGTATCGAGGGAATGGCCGGGGCGCCGCACATTTCTTCCGGTGTATCTCCGGGCGTTTCCGGGAGCATCCCGGTCGGTTTCCGGGCCGATTCCGGATGTCTTCCGGGAAGGCCCCCGCCAGGGCGAATGCCTGGGTGAAAGGCCGGGAATCTGCCTTATTCCGTCGGCTACGCTCCGTCCTTCTGACTCGGCTTCGGCTTTGGCTTCGACCTCGGCTTTGGCTTCGGCTTTGACTTTGGCTTTGGCTTCGGAATGAAAAGGAAGTTGCCGAAAGGGAACTGTGACGGGGGAAGGGATTTGCGCCATGAGAATCGATACGAACCGGTTCAGCAGTTCGGCCCGGTACGCCTGGCTCGGCCGGACCACGGCGTTCCACGACCGGCGTCAGGGGCGGCAGGACGCACCGGGCCTGCGGGCCCGGCTCGATTCGCTGCCGCACCCGGACACCTGGGAGCGGGACACCGATCCGTACCCGCAGCTGCTGACCCCCCATGTGCTGGGGATACGGGCGAGCGCGTCGCGCGCGGCCGACCAGCTGCGCTCGCGGCTGCTGCACGGCGAACGCGCGCTGTGCGCACGGATCCACGCCGAGTCGGTACGGGTGGTCACCCAGTACGACGTGCGGCAGAACCCCGCACCGGCGGCCCTCGCCCGGTACGGCGAACTCATCGGTGTGTGGCGGACCTCGGCCGGTGTGTGCCGGGTCAGGGCCACGGTCCTGACCCATGAGGCGAACCAGCGGCTCGCCTGTTACTGGGACGCCGTCCTGATCAGCCTCCAGCCGCCGCCGGCTGAGGGGCCGCTCACGGCGAGAGACCTGCGGCGGCTGCCAGGACGCGTCGACCTCGACGAGTCCTGGCAGCGCACCGACGACTGGCTGTGGGCGGACGGCGGACTGTGGCCCGCGCCGGCCCCCGGCCCGTCCGGCCACCCGGTGGTCCGCGCGCTGGCCATCCTCGACGCACAGCCCGAGCGGGGCGCCGGGGCCGGCATCCCCCAGGGGGCCGCCGCGGCGGATCCGGAACGGGGGCAAGGATGATCCGCCCGAAGCCGGCCGCCCCTTCGGCGTGGGCCGCGGCGCCGCCGCCCACGAACACCGACGGCTTCCAGGGACACGGCTTCCAGGGACACGACTTCCCGGAACACGACTTTCGGAGAGACCACTTCCGGAGCGACGACTGCCAGCGAACGGTGAATCACCGCACGCACACGGAGAGTGTCATGAACCTGCCCAACCTGCCCAACCTGCCCAACCTGCCCAACCTGCCCAACCTGCCCTACCCGCCCTACCCGCCAGGCCGTCCACCCGCCACCCGGCTGTCCCGCAGGTCCGGCCGTTTCCGGCGAGGCGTCCCCGCCCTGGTACTCGCCGCGCTGCTCGCGGCCACCGCCGGCTGCTCCTCGTCCGCCGAGGCCGACGCTCTCCGTACGCCGTGCGGACTCGTCATCGACGGATCGGGCTCCGGAGACGCCGACGGCAAGGGCTTCGACGCCAAGGCGAAACTCGAGTCCACGCTGGTCCCTTTCCTGACCGGACGGCACTGCGGCACGATCGCGTTCGTGCCGGTCACCCGCTCCTCGCAGACGTCCTCCTGCCGGGTCGGCGACATCGATCTCGACCCGCCGGGGAACGCGACCTCCGACCACGAGAGCATGCGCAGGGCCGCGCGGATCCTGGCGCTCAAGGGCGCGGTCACCATGCTGAAGTGCGCCCGTACCCAGGGGGGTTCGGATGTGCTGGGGGCCCTGGCGCGGATCGGCGACGCCATGCCGTCCGGCAAGGGGACACCAAGTCTGCTGGTGGTGAGCGACTTCGAGCAGGCCGACCCCGAATTCACGCTCAGGGTAAGTGAGATCACCACCGAGAAGAGCCGTGAGCAGGTGGTCGACACCCTGCTCGACGACCGGGGCGTACCGGGAATCGCGGGGATGAACGTCTATCCCGTCGGCTACGGCATGCGGCATGACGCCAAACCGAGCGAGTACCAGCCGTTCGACGCGTTCTGGTCCGAGATCCTGAGCGGAAGGGCGAAGGCGCATGTCCACGACGACTACCGGAAGTGACCCCGAGGAGCCGCGCCGGCGGCGGTCCCGGATCGCGGGCCCGCTGCGTGCTCGTGCGACCCGCCGGGGTGCGGACCGGCGGGCCACGGATCCGACGGGTTCTGTACGCCTTCCGATGGTCATGACGGACGGGCAGCAGCGACGCCTGCTCAGGACGGCCCGGCGGCACGGCGCGAAGGAGGCCGCGGGCAGGGGGGTGCCCGTCGTGCGCGGCCGGACCGCCCGGCCGGGTGTGTTCGATCCCTGGGTGCTCAACAGCAAGGGCCGGGCGCCCTACTTCGCCGAACTCGCCGCCGTACGCGACACGCTCCAGGGGCGGTTGACGGAGCAGGCGGCGGAGGTGGAGAAGGCGGCTTTGGTGGAGGACTCGCGGGCCAAGTCGCAGGTCGATGCGGCGGAGACGGAGCTCCGGCTGCGGGATGACCTGGTGCGGGAGGCCGATGAGCAGGTCCGGGCTTCCTGGAGCCAGCTGAACCGGCTCGCGGCCCGAGCGGTGCGATGGGAGCTGTTCCGCGACAGGGTCCGGGAGCAGGTCGAGGTCAGCTGGATCCAGGCGCGGTTCCGCGACTTCGCCCCCGCGGACGACGAAGACGAGGTGCCCCGTCCGGACGGGGCACCACGCGGGGCCGGCCCCGGCGCGAACCCCGTACCGGAGGGCGACCGCGAACCGGGGACCGGGCCCGCGCCGGCGCCCGACGAAGGTTTCGCCGAGGAGGGCTGGCAGTCGCTCGATCCCGAGGGCCACGCGGCCGGTGCCCAGCCGTCCACCGCCACGGGCCCCGTACAGGGGGCGGGGCCGGAGCGGCAGCTCGTGGGCGGAGTGGTGCCGCCGCCCGACCCGGGCTGGGAGGGCATGCCCGCTCGTCCGGGCATGCCCTCGTGGATGACGTGGGGAATGCTCCTCGCCATCGCGGCGGTCGAGATACCGATCTACTGGATCGCCTACCAGCCCTTCCACGGCACGGGCAGCACGGGCAGCGACTTCCTGTCCGGCACGCTGGCGATCTCCACCGCCGTACTGATGGTGTTCCTGCCGCACCTGGCCGGACGCACCCTGCGGGGCCGCCAGGCGACCGGCTCCGTCAAGGCCGCCGCCCTTCCGGCGCTGGCCCTGCTGGGGGTCTGGGGATTCTCCGGGTGGGCCCTGGGTGACCTGCGGGCCAGACTGGTGCTCCAGCATCCCGACCCCGTCGACGTCCCCTCGGACCTCGGTGACTTCAGTGGCGCGGATGACCTCGCGGCACAGTCGACGCTGGTGGACAGTCTCCATCTGACGCCCCAGACCATCACCTGGATGTTCGTGTCCCTGCTCTTCCTGTCCGGAGGCATCGGTTTTCTGCTGGGACTGCTCAGGGAACACCCCTTCCTGGACGCGTACCGTGCGGCGCTGGAGCGCCGGGCCGACAGGGTCAGGCAGCGGGAGGAGGCACGTGCGTCCGCCGACCGTGCCCGTTCGCTCGCCGAGACGGCGGAAGACCGTGCCGAACAGCGCTGGCAGGCGGTGGAGGCCCGCAGCCGGGCGTTGGACAGCCTGTACGAGGCGGCGGCCAACGCCTTTCTGGACGGGCTGATGGCACGGTCGCGCGATCCTGCGGTGACCGAGGCGGCGATGAGGCACTCGGCCAGATGGCCGCTGCTCCCGCCCAGGGCCGAGCCCCCGGCCCGCCGGGGCGCGTGACCGATCGGGCGGGGGCGCCCCGGGCCGTGAGCCATTCGAGTTGCCGGGCGGCGCGACCAGGTGTGCTCTGGAGGGAAGAGGGGACGACGGAAGGAGCTTCCCGCCATGGCCGCACATGCTTCGGTGCAGGCACGCGGAACGCGCGCGCGTGCACAGCGTCACTCCACCCTCGGCTGGGCGCTGCCCGTCACGCTCGGGGTGATCCTCGGCTGGTACGCGACGTCCATCGTCCGGGACGGTGGTGTGCTCACCGGCGGGCAGCTCGCCCTCGGACTGATCTCGGGCGCCGTCCTCGCGGTCCTCTGCTTCGGCCTGGGCCGGATGCAGAAGCGGCTGCCGCGCGAGCTGCGGGCGGCGGCCTACGGCGCGCTGTTCGGCGGCTCGATCGGCTTCCTGTACAGCCTGTCGGACAAGAGCGTGCTCGCGTCTTCGGTGCTGGGCCTGCTGACCGGGGCGAGCATGCTGCTGGCCGCGTTCTACGTCTTCTACACGCACGAGGACTGAGCGCCCTCCGCGCGTACGGGACTGAGCGCCCCGCCGGTCGTGATGTACGCGCGCGACGGCAGAGGGCGGGCCCGCGCGGTCATCACGACCGCGCGGGCCCGCCCCCTTGTCATGCGGCGTCGGGTGTCAGCCGCGCACCACCGTCACCGGGCACGGCGCGTGCTGGGTGACGTGGAGGCTGACCGAGCCGAGCAGGGTGGCCTTGAAGCCGCTGTATCCGCGCGCGCCCACCACCAGCAGGCTCGCGCCCTCGGCCCGGTCCAGCAGGGACTGCGCCGGGTTGCCGATCACCACGACCTTGCTGACCGCGGCGGCACCCACCGCGCCGAGGGCCTCCTCCAGCGCCTCGGTGAGCGACACGGTGGCCAGCGCCTGCGGGTCGAAGTCCTCCGGCAGGCCCGGCATCATGGACGCCCAGCTGGTGGCGGGGTACTCCCAGCTGTTGACGGCCTCGACCGTGTCACCGGTCAGGTCCGCCTGGCGTACGGCCCAGTGCAGTGCCTTGATCGACGACTCGGAGCCGTCAACGCCCACCACGATCCTGCCCATTTCTGCCTCCAGCTAGTTTCGGCTCGGTTGCGCGGGTGCGCCGTGCGGTCTCCCGACGGCGCGCCCTCCCGACCAACTCTAATCAAATAGGACGAATCCATGGCGCCGGGGTCGGTACCACAGCACTCGGGTCGGTCAGGCCGGCCGGAGAGCGGCCAGCTGCTGCTCGAACGGGACCACCTCGTCGTCCACGCCGAGGGCCCTGGACGCCCCGGAGACGGCCCGGCCGCCGGTGATCGCGCTCGCCAGCTCGCCGCCCGCGCGCCGGATCCGGGCCGGCAGCCCGTCGGCGTACGCGTCGCCCGACGCACCCCAGTCCTCCGACGCCGCGTACACCGAGGTCGGCAGCGTGACGGCCCGCAGGTAGGCGAAGAGCGGGCGCATCGCGTGCTCCAGTACCAGCGAGTGCCGGGCGGTGCCGCCGGTCGCGGCGACGACGACGGGCTTCCCGGTCAGCGCGGTGTTCTCGACGAGGTCGAAGAACGACTTGAACAGCCCGCTGTACGAGGCGGTGAAGACGGGGCTGACGGCGATCAGCCCGTCGGACTCCGTGACCGCGCCGATCGCTTCCTCCAGCGCGGCCGGGGGGAACCCTGTCACCAGGTGGTTGGCGATGTCGACGGCCAGGTCGCGCAGCTCGATCACCCGGATCTCGACCGGGCGGTCCTGCTCGGCGTCCAGCCGGTCCCGGGCGGCCCCGGCCAGCCGGTCGGCCAGCAGTCTGGTCGACGAGGGGCGGCTCAGCCCGGCCGAGACGGCGACGATCCTCAGCGGTTCGGTGGCGAACACGGTGTCAGCTCTCCTTCGCGGTGACGGCGGGGTGCAGCGGCGCGGACTCGGGGACCCCGGCCGGCCGCAGTGCGGCGAACTCCTTGCGCAGCACCGGTACGACCTCCTCGCCGAGGATGTCGAGCTGCTCCAGGACGGTCTTCAGCGGCAGCCCCGCGTGGTCCATCAGGAACAGCTGGCGCTGGTAGTCACCGACGGCGTCCCGGAAGGACAGCGTCCGCTCGATGACCTCCTGCGGGGAGCCCACGGTCAGCGGTGTCTGCTGGGTGAAGTCCTCCATCGAGGGGCCGTGCCCGTAGACCGGTGCGTTGTCGAAGTACGGGCGGAACTCCCGTACCGCGTCCTGCGAGTTCTTCCGCATGAACACCTGGCCGCCGAGGCCCACGATGGCCTGCTCGGCGGTGCCGTGCCCGTAGTGGGCGTAGCGCTGCCGGTAGAGGCGCACCATCTTCTCCGTGTGCTCGATGGGCCAGAAGATGTTGTTGTGGAAGAAGCCGTCGCCGTAGTACGCGGCCTGCTCGGCGATCTCCGGGGAGCGGATCGAGCCGTGCCAGACGAACGGCGGCACGCCGTCCAGCGGGCGCGGGCTCGCGGTGAACGACTGGAGCGGTGTACGGAACTTCCCCTCCCAGTCGACGACGTCCTCGCGCCACAGCCGGTGCAGCAGGGCGTAGTTCTCGATGGCGAGCGGCATGCCCTGGCGGATGTCCTTGCCGAACCAGGGGTAGACGGGGCCGGTGTTGCCGCGGCCCATCATCAGGTCGACGCGGCCGTCGGCGAGGTGCTGGAGCGTGGCGTAGTCCTCGGCGATCTTCACCGGGTCGTTGGTGGTGATCAGCGTCGTGGACGTGGACAGGAGCAGGTTCTCGGTGCGGGCGGCGATGTAGCCGAGGGTGGTCGTGGGCGAGGACGGGACGAACGGCGGGTTGTGGTGCTCGCCGGTCGCGAAGACGTCGAGGCCGACCTCCTCCGCCTTCAGCGCGATGGCGATGGTGGCCTTGATCCGCTCGTGCTCGCTCGGCGTCCGGCCGGTCGTCGGGTCTGTGGTGACGTCCCCGACGGTGAAGATCCCGAACTGCATGGCGCCCGCCTCCAGTATTGTTGAACATTGAACTACATGACACACCCTACAACGGAGCACCCCGCTTCCCTATTCCGCGAGGCCGCCCGGCGCACGCCCTCGGTACGCTGAACGGGTACGGGCGCCGCGCGAGCCCCGGGCGGACGGAGGCGAAGCGGACATGAGCGGGACCGGCACAGGGAACGACGACGCGCCTCGGCCCGAGCCAGGGAGCGGGATCGACCGCGACTACGGCGGCGGCAGCGAGGCCTGGAAGGAACGCGGCGTCGCCCTGCGCGTCTTCATCTACATCTTCGCCACGCACCTGTTCGCGGGCTTCGTCATGATCCTTTTCTACGTGGGCGAGCACGCCAAGAAGTGAGCGTCCGGACCGCGCGGTGACGCCCGGTCCGGTGGATCGGACGCGTTCCCCTGGGTCCGGTTCCTCCCCGAACCCGATGTCCACGCCTTCGCCGTCGAACTGGTCGACACCATGCGCGCCGCCGACTCGATCGGCAACAGCGCTTCCGTCGCCCAGATGCTCACCGCATGGCAGCACAGCGCCGAGGTCCACTCCGACCCCGAACTGCTGGCCGCGCTGACCAGGGACCACGAGACGGACTACGGGCAGGTGCCCGACCCGCGGGAGCTCGCATGAGCGTGGGCCGCGGCGACCGGGCAGCGTTTTCCGCGCCCGAAGGGCAGTGGGAAGTCCGCTTCGCCGATGCGGCGGCGGCCAAGGGCTGGGAGAGCCTGGGCCGGCAGGCCCGCAGCAACACGTACCGAGCCTGGATCACCATGCGCACGGACCCGAGGCCGGCAGCCGAGGCGCCCCGGCATCACAGGCTGAAGGGCAGCCTGGCCCACGGAACCCACCGGGGGCAGGCCTGCGAACAGTGGCAGATCGAGGTGACCGGGGGCGGACGCGTCCGGTACCTCCTGGACACTGCCGCCGACACCTGCTGGATCACCTTCGCGAGCACAGGACACCCCCGGGCCACAGACCGGTCATGAGTCCGGCAGAAGGCGCCGAACCGCGCCCGGGGCGGCGCGAAGTGCCGTGGCGCGGGGCCGGGGCGCGTTACCATCGCCCCATGACCTCCGTACCGTGCCGGAACTGGTGGCGCTCCTCCTAGGAGCGGCCACCTCTTCTGCGCGGGACCAGGGCCGTTCGATATGGACGGCCCTTTTTCTCTGCCCTTTTCCGGTACGGGCTCCTCGCCCGGCGGGCCGTCCTCCACGCACACACCGACGCGAGGAGAGACCACTCATGACCACGACCACCTGCGCCGACGCCGACGCCGACGCCGCCCAGGACGACACTCTGGAGGGGCGGATCCGGCGCGACCCCGCCCGCTTCCGGGTCCTGACCGGCGACCGGCCCACCGGGGCGCTCCACCTCGGGCACTACTTCGGCACGCTCCACAACCGGGTGCGGCTCCAGGACCTCGGGGTGGAGGTCTTCGTACTCATCGCCGACTACCAGGTACTGACCGACCGGGACGTCGCCGATCGGCTCACCGCGACGATGGAGGGGCTGCTGCTGGACTACCTGGCCGTCGGCATCGACCCGGAACGCTCGGTGATCTTCAACCACAGCGCCGTGCCCGCGCTCAACCAGCTGATGCTGCCGTTCCTGAGCCTGGTCTCCGTCGCCGAGCTGGGCCGCAACCCCACGGTCAAGGACGAGATCACGCACTCCCGGCAGGCCTCCGTCAGCGGCCTGATGTTCACCTACCCGGTCCATCAGGCGGCCGACATCCTGTTCTGCAAGGGCAATCTGGTGCCGGTCGGCCAGGACCAGCTGCCCCACCTCGAAGTGACCCGGACCGTCGCCAGGCGGTTCAACGAGCGGTACGGGCCCGTCTTCCCGGAACCCGACGCGCTGCTCTCCGCCGTGCCGCAGCTGCTCGGCACCGACGGCACCAAGATGAGCAAGAGCCGCGCCAACTCCATCGCGCTCGGCGCCGGCGCGGACGAGACGGCACGCCTGATCAAGGGCGCGACAACGGATGCCGACCGGCACATCACCTACGACCCCGAGGGGCGGCCCGGAGTGTCCGGCCTGGTGCTGCTGGCCGCGCTCTGCCTCGACCGCGATCCGCACGACGTGGCCGAGGAGATCGGCGGCGGGGGCGCGGCCGCCCTGAAGCGGACCGTGACCGACGCGGTGAACACCCGGCTGGCACCGATGCGGGCCCGGCGGGCCGAGTACGCACGGGACATGGAGTACGTACGGTCCGTGCTGCGGGCCGGCAACGAGCGCGCGAACGCCATCGCCGACGCGACGCTGACGCAGGTGCGGGAGGCGATGGGGGGCCTGGGCCGGGGCCCCGCCTCATGACCGGTCAGCGAGGGGTCAACGAGCCTCGCCCGCGCAGGAGTTCGGCCAGGCCGCGCCGGGTGGCCGCGATGACCACCCGGTCGGTGGGCTGGAGTACGTAGCCGGGGTGCAGGTTCCACACGAGGCCGCCGGGGCGGTCCCCGGCGCCGGGGACCGTTCCCGGCGCCGCCAGGTCCGGGCGGCGGGCGGCGGGCGGGGCGACGTCCAGGGCGAGGACCCGCCAGGCACCCGACCGGAACGCCTGCTCCACCGTCCGGCCCTCCAGCTGCGGGTGCCCGGCCACCTCGATCGCGGCGAACAGCATCACCTTCCGCTCGACCGGCACCGCGCCCAGGATCTGCCGGCCCATCATGGCGACCGCGAAGGAGGGCGCGGCCAGATGGGAGACCGACCGGGAGCGGGTCAGCGCCTGCGGGTGGGCGGTGCGCAGGGTGCGGTAGACGGCGGTGGCGAACTCGTCGTCGAACAGGCGCAGCGTCACCCGCAGGTCCGGCTTGACCGAGCGGGCGTACAGCGCGGCCTCCAGATTGGTGGTGTCGATGCTGGTCAGGGCGAGCAGGGCGCGGGAGCGCCGGATCTTCGCCGCCTCCAGCACGCCCTCCTGCGTGACGTCCCCGATGACCACCGGCACGTGCAGCCGCCGGGCCACCGGGATGCCGCGCGCGTCCGGGTCGTCCTCCACGCACACGACGGGGATGCCGAGTTCGCGCAGCTGCACCAGGACCCGGGTGCCGATCTTGCCGAGGCCCAGCAGCACCACGTGCCCGGACAGACCGCGCGGCGGGCGGCGCAGCGACGAGACCGTACGGAGCGAGCCGAAGGCCTCCAGCACCCCGGCGACGAGCAGCGGCAGGAGCATCAGCCCGGCGACCCCGGACAGGAGCTGGATGATCTGGCGGGCGGTGGGGTCGCCGATGGCCGGATCGCCCATCGCGAACAGGTCGAGCAGCGTCAGGTAGGCGGCGTGCAGCGGATCGTCCCCGGTGGTGAACGTGGACGCCACCGCGAGCGCGAGGACGGCCGTGCCGACGCCCAGCGCTGACCAGCGCAGCCGGCGCGAGAAGATCTGGCTCAGCGGTGCGCCCCGGCCGCCCATCAGGGGCGTCGAGGAGGCCGGACCGCTCTGGCTGACGGCCTCCAGGACGACGGTTCCGCGCCCGGTCGCCGCGGCCACCTCGGTCTGGTCGGGCAGCAGCCGGGGGCCCTCGTCGCCGCTGCTGTCGGAGCCCTCGGTGCCCGCCGGGTCATGGGTGGTGGAGGAGAGCAGGGCCAGGGTGCACAGGCCGGGGTCGGCGACCTGGCCGTCCCGCGGCGGGGTGCGTTCGGCGGCCCGCAGGAGCAGGCCCTCCGCCTGGATCACCTTGCTGGATCCGGCGAGCGCGGTCGCCGCGAGGGCGGGGGCCGCGGTGTCGGCGTCGGACAGGACCGTGGTGGAGGCGTCCAGCGCGGTCGGGTCGAGCCCCGGCGAGGCGACGGCGGCCGCCTGGTCGAGCAGGGTCTCCAGATGCTGGCCGAGCTTGCGGTTGTAGAGCCGGATCACCAGCCGGACGCGGGGGTTGAGCCGGCGGGCGGTCAGCGCGGCCCGGATGTTGCGCTCGTCGTCGTCGTAGACGAGGGCGAGCGCGGCGGCCGTGTCGACACCGGCCTCCTCCAGCACCTCGTCGGATGGCTCGTGCGCCTGGAGGATGCGTACCGCCTCCACCCCGGCGTTGGTGTCGCTGTCACCGCTCCCGCCGCCGTTCCCGCCGTTGCGGCTCATCGCCGACGACATCCGGCCGAACAGGGCCGCCGCCCGGCCGCGCCCGGTCAGCGGCAGCTCCGGCCGTCTCTGATCGGGCCCCGGCGGCAGGACGAGGGTGACCCGTTCCCCGTAGACGTAGCGCAGCTCCACGGCGAGCCGCTGGGCGAGCGCGTCGTCGCCGCATACCACCATGTGGCTGGAGAACGGGGAGCGTTGGGGCTGCTGAGGAAGTGGGGGCACATGACCCAGCATGCCTGTTCCCTTCAAGAGGCCATAGGACAGCCCTGGCACCACAACCCTCTTGCCCACACTCCTACGACGTCGGCGACATCCACCACCCGCTCGTCGAGATCAGCCAGGCAACGCGCCGGTGCGGACGGCGAATTCGCGGAGGCCCTGCACGCGGGCCGGCCCGTACAACAGGTCCGACGTCAGCGCTCGCAGGGCGGGACGGCGGACCTCCTGCGGCGCTTCCTGCTCGACGCGGCGCAGCGCGGCGAACGTCTGCGTCCCGTCCCCCAGAGCGTGGTGCATGCGGGCAATGTCGGTCCAGGCGCGGGCTCTGCGTTCCGGCGTCACCATGTAGCCGATGTTCAGCCCAGCCGCGACCCTCAGGCCCTCGTCCGGGGTGCCCAGCGCGTTGAGCGCCCCGATGCGGTAGACATCGACCTGGGCTCGGGTGGCCTCGACGGTGAACAGGCCAGGAACGTCGGGGAGCCGCTCGACGTCCTCCTCGGCCTCGTCGAGCAGGGCCAGCGCTGTTGACCGGTTGCCGCCCGTCGCGGCGGAGTACGCGGCTGTGAGGAGCAGTGTCGTCCGGACGGCGGCGGGGCGCTGCTCGGCGGCGTCCAGCTCCGCCGCCTCACGGGTCAGGAAGTGGACGGCGGACGACCAGCTGCCGGAGCGTCGCATCGTGATCGCCAGGACGCGGGATGCCTCGCCGACCGGTACGGGTGACCCGCTGTCCCGGGCCGCTGAGAGTGCCCGGTCGGCTGCGACCCATGCCGAGTCGGAATGCTGCTTCGATGCCAGCTCGGCGGTCAGTACGTAGCCTCTGGCCAGGACGGCGGAGGCCTGCTGTCGTGCATGGCCGGTGGCCGCGTTACGGGTCGCCGCGGCCGTGGCCAGGAGACCGGGCAGCGTGCGGCCGAGGTCAGCGTAGTGGGCGGCCCGAAACGCCTTTCGCGCTCTGGCCGTCCGAGCGGTCAGGAGCGGCAACGCCACCGGTTCAGCGGCCGGCAGGCGGAACAGGGCATCCTCCACTCCGGCCGCCGGATCCCCGGACGAGGTCGCGGCGGACGCGGTGCCCGAGCCCACGACGGCCGTCGCCCCAGCGGCAATCGCCCCGGTCAGTAGCTTCCTGCGACGCACCGCATCCTCCTCGTCAGACGGGCCCACGACCGTCACCGTAGCGACCGCCGCCCCATCCGGAACAGCGGAACCACGCATCCGCTCGGGTGGGATGCCCAACACCTCGCACATACGTAGCATCGCGGAGTGCTCCGGCCTCAGTTTGTTCGCCTCGATCCGCGAGATCGCCGACGCCGAGTACCCGCATGCCGCGCCTAACTGCGTCTGTGTGATCCGGGCAGCGGCTCGGGCGCCGCGAATGATGGCTCCGACGTCGGGCCCGGTTGTCCTGCCCATAGGTACCTCCTGCGCCGACGGGGCTAACGAACGTAGCGCCGTTGCCCACCCGGCGGCAGGGCGCGCGGAAGCACACGGTGTGCGGGCCCCGCACACCGTGTGCGGATGAGCCCCGGGCCGTCCCGCACATGGCATCGGGGCCGGGATGGTGGCCTGGCAGACGGACGGCGTACCCAGCCGCCTCGCTGCTCGCACTCCCACCGGAGGCAACCCATGGACAAAGTGCTCGTCACTGGCGGGGCCGGATTCATCGGCTCGCACTTCGTCAAGCGCATCCTGCAAGCCGACGACGTCGCCCAGGTGACCGTCCTCGACGCGCTCACCTATGCAGGACACATCGAGAACCTCGGCAAGGCATTCCTCGACCCGAGACTGACGTTCGTTCACGGCAACATCGTCGACGCGGACCTCGTCGACCAGCTGGTGCAGAGCCACACGGCGATCGTGCACTTCGCTGCCGAGTCCCACGTCGACCGCTCGTTCTTCACGGCGGGCACGTTCCTGACCACGAACGTGCTCGGCACCCAGGCCCTCGCCGACGCCGCCATGCGCCACGGCACCCAGAAGTTCGTGCACGTCTCCACGGACGAGGTGTACGGGCCGCTGCTCGAAGGCGCCGCGACGGAGGACGACCCGCTGCGCCCCACCGTCCCGTATGCCGCGTCGAAGGCGGCCAGCGACCTCGTGGCCTTGAGCTACCACCGCACCTACGGCGTCCCCGTGTGCGTGACGCGCTCCTCGAACAACTACGGGCCCTACCAGCACCCCGAAAAGATCATCCCGTTGTTCGTGACCTGTCTCCTGCGGGGCCGGCCCGTCACCCTCCACGACCGTGGACAGCACGTGCGCAACTGGCTCCACGTCGAGGACAACTGCGCGGCGATCGAACTCGTCCTGCGCGGCGGCACCCCGGGCGAGATCTACAACATCGGCGGCGGCACCGACCTCACCGGCCGTGACCTCACCGGCGAACTCCTGCGCATCTGCGGCGCCGACTGGGACGCGGTCACCTACGTCCCCGACCGGCGGTGCAATGACCTGCGCTACGCGATGGACTGGACGAAGATCGCCGACCAGCTCGGCTACCGGCCCACCCATGACTTCGGCACGGGGCTCGTCGAAACCGCGGACTGGTACCGCAACAACCCGGACCGCTGGGCCCCGCTCTCCCGCAACCCGCAGGCGCCGATGCCCGCCGTCCACATCGCGGCCCCGAGGCAGGAGCGTGACCACCATGCCGTGTGACCCGTTGCCACAGAACGCGCTGCTTGTGCTCGGCGCGTCGCAGGAGCACATCCCGCTCTACGAGGAGGCGCGCCGTCGCGGGATGCCGACCATCGCGGTGGACATGCGCGCGGATGCTCCCGCGTTCCCGTTCGCCGACGCGGCCCTTGAGATCTCCACCCGGGACGCCGACGCCATTGTCGATGCGCTGGGCGACGTACGCCCCGCCGGGATCGTAGGCGGCGCGAGCGACGCCGCGCTGGCCACTTGGCACACCCTGGGTGTGCGGTACGACGCCCCTTACGTGTACCCGAAGGACGCATTCGCGGGCCTCGACAAGGCCGCGTTCCATGCGGTTGTCGCGTCCTGTGGCATCACCGACTACGGGTGGGTCGCGTCGAGCGACCCGGATGAGGTCGTCGCGAAGGCGGCAGGGCTGCCCTTCCCGCTCGTGGTCAAGCCCGTCGACGGGTCGGGAAGCAAGGGCGTCACTCTCGTCGCTCACCCTGACGACCTGCCGGGCGCAGTCGCCCATGCCCGTGTCTACTCCGCCTCTCAGACCGTGATCGCTGAGGAGTTCGTTGAGGGCCGGCAGTTGACCATTGACCTCTTCCTGCGGGGCGGCAGGTCGATGATGACCTGCGTCAAGGAGCTGGAGTTCGTCGCCGGGTTCGTCGTCAGGCGGATCGGCACGGTGCAGCTGTCGTCGGAGGAGCACGACCACCTTGAGGCGAGTGCTGAACGGCTGTGCCGTGTACTGGGCATTGTCGATGGGCCAGCGAACTTCGACCTTGTCCTCGGTGCAGATGGTCAGGCGCGGATCATCGAAGCCAATCCGCGTCTCAGCGGCGACAGCATCCCGCGATTGCACGCCGCCGCCCATGGCGTGAACGTGGTGGGCGCGCTCGTCGCACTTACGCTCGGCGAGCCGTTCGACGGCCACCTGCTGCCGACGCGCAACGAGCATGCGGCGGTAGAACTGATCGGATCACCGCTCGTCACGGACGGCGAGCTGGTCGCGTGGGACGGCGTCGTCGCAGCCCGCAATGTTCCCGGAATCACCGACGTCGTGCTGTACGCCGAGCCGGGTGACCTTGTACGGCCGCATGACCAGTCCGGCCACAAGATCGGCATGGTCGTCGCTGCCGGGCCGTCCGTTGCGGACGTGTCCTTGGCTCTGGAGACGGCCGGCGCACTGGTTCGACCGATCGTCCGACCGGTCACGGTGGCGAAGGGAGAGTCATGATGAACTCGTCAAGGCCGGATGCCCGGCGCAACGCCAGCCCCTACCTCTACGGACGGGAGGCGTCGGCGGTCGCCCAGGTCCTGGAGTCCGGCCAGTACGGGCACACCGGGGTCACCGAGGAGTTCGAGCGCCGGATCGCCGCGTTCCTCGGCGTCGACGACGCCGTGGCCGTCACCTCCGGCACCGCGGCTCTGCACACCGCGCTGCTCGCCGCCGGGGTCGGTCCCGGAGACGAGGTGATCGTCCCCTCGATGACGTTCTGCGCGACGGTCCAGGCGATCCTGGCCGTCGGCGCCACCCCGCGGTTCATCGAGATCAACCCCGTCACCCTGTGCGTGGACCACCAGCTCGTCCTGGAGGCAGTCACCGCGGACACGGCCGCCGTCATCCCGGTCCTGTTCGGCGGCCGAGCCGTAAACCTCGGCCCCATCCACTGTGAACTGGAAGAGCGAGGGATCGCCGTCATCGAAGACGCAGCCCACGCCTTCGGGTCCTACAACGGCACCCGACATGTCGGCGCCACCGGAGCGGCCCTGACCTGCTTCTCGTTCGGGCCGATCAAGAACCTCACCTGGCGGCCAGGGCGGTGTGGTCATCCCGCGCACCTCGGAGCAAGCCGACACGATCCGCCGGCTCCGGCTCCTCGGCGTCACCCAGTCCCAGACCGAACGCGCGAACACCACGACCTACCAGGTCGACTCATTCGGGCTGCGCTACCAGCTGTCGGCCCTCAACGCGGCCATCGGTCTGGCCCAACTCGACAACTTCGACACGGCCGTAGAGACCCGGCGACGCCTGTGGTGCATCTACCGGGACGCCCTGGGCCCTCTGGAGGGTGTGACGCTCGTCGACGTCGGCCCGCAGACGGCAGTACCGCACCTGTGCCAGGTCCGCGTCCCCCCGCGCGACCAGGTGTTCCAGGAGATGCGATCCCAGGGGATCGGCGTCGGCGTCCACTACCCGCCCAACCACCTCCAGCCCGCGTTCGCGCCCTGGCGGCGGGCACTGCCCGTCACTGAGAAGGCCGGGCAGGAAATTCTGAGCCTGCCCTTCCACCAGCACCTGACCGAAGACGACATCGCCCACGTGGTCGCTGTCCTCGGCCAGGCCATCGAGACGGTGAGGGCTGAGCGGCACATCGGCCGCCTCGCGTAAGACCCCGCCCCGGTCAGCCGGACGCGGCGGACAGGATCACGTCCACGAGCCTGGCCGCCGCGTCCGGCCTTCCGTGCGCCCGCGCCCGCTCCGCCATCGCATCCCGCCGGCCGGGGTCCGTGAGGAGCGGGCCCACCGCCTCACGGAGAGTCGCCTCCGTCACCTCGCCGAGCAGTGCGACAGCCGCCCCGGCCTCCGCCAAGTGCTGGGCGTTATGTGCCTGTTCGTTCCCGGCCGAGGTCGCGAGCGGGATGAACACGGCCGGCTTGCCCAGCGCGGTGAGCTCGGCCAGCGTCCCGGCCCCGCTGCGCGAGACGACGACGTCGGCCAGCGCCAGCACGTCAGGAAGCTCCGCACCCACGAACCCGGCGAGGTAGTACCGGCTCGCCAACTCCGCCGGAAGCCCGGCCACGTGGCGCCGCAGCTCCTCCTCGTTCGCCGGCCCGCACTGGTGCACCACATTGGCCCGCTCCAGCAGCCACGGCAGAGCATCCCGAACGACGCCGTTGATCTGCTGCGACCCCTGCGCCCCGCCCGTGACATACACGGTCGGCAGCCGCCGGTCGAAGGCCGTCAGCCCCAGGGCCTCCACGGCTTTGTCCGGATGCCCCGACAACACATCCGGGCGCACCGGGTTACCCGTCACGACGGCAGCGCCCCGGACCGACTCCGGCAGCAACGCCACCGTCGACTCCGACGACACCGCGATCCTCGTCGCCGAGCCCGCCAGCTTCCGGTTCGCCAGTCCCAGGCGCACGGTCTGCTCGTGGAGCACGAGAGGGCGTCGGCACAGTCGGGCGCCCAGCCCAGCGGGGACGGCCACATACCCGCCCGTCGCGAGCACCACATCGGGCCGGAACTCCGCGATGATCTTCCGGGCCTGGGCCACGCCCAGCGGCACGCGCGCCATGTCCCGGGCATTGGCCGGGCTCAGCATCTTCAGCGGATTGCTGGAGCGCCGGATCTTGCCGGTGGCAACCGTGGTGAAGGCAATGCCCTCCGCCGGTGCCACCCGCGCCTCCAGGCCGTCAGGCGTCCCGATCCACAGCACATCGAGCGACCGGCCGTCACCGGCCAGCCGCTCCTGCAACGCACGGATCGCTGTCAGGGCGGGATACGTATGGCCGCCCGTACCTCCGCCCGTGACGATCAGACGGAAGGCGCGAGGACTGGTGGAAGGACTGTTCATCCGGCGCACGCTACTGGCAACCCGCACCCATAACGTCCCGTTCCGGCTGATCCGGTGCAGACACACCCGGAAACCGGCAGGCCCTGGCCCGCTTCGGCACTTCCAGCCTGTGGGACGAGGCGAAAGGAGACGGCGTCGGCCTGAGCCTCTACCGAGTCGTCCGCGAACCGCAGACTCTCCTCGCGATCTGGACCGGCCCCTGTCCCACCTGTCACCGCGACATTCCAGACCCCGCACCAACACGACCAAGCGCTACTGGTGATCGCCGGGGTCAGTGGCCCCGGGAGTCCCCGGTGTCACCGACGGTGGCCGGGCCAGGAGTTGGCGGGGGTCCGCCGCCCGGCTGATGGCCGATTCGACCGCCGCGATCCGGTCCGCGAGCAGGCCGAGCGCGGCGACCGCACGGGTCATGGGGTCGCCGTCCGGGCCGCCGAGCGCCTGGGTGCGGACGTAGGCGGCGGTGACGGCGGACCAGCGGGCGGCCTGCTCCGGACCGAGTGTTCCGCGCAGCGCGGCGAGCTTCAGCAGGGCGGCCTCCGCGCCCGTGGTGAGCGTCTGGGCCTCGCCCGCGTAGTGGTCGTCGATGACGTCGGACAGTTCGGCGTCGTTCATCACGGGCACGATCCGCTCGGCGATCCGGTTCATGTTCCGGTACGAGCCCTGCAGCCGGAACGGCGGTTCGGTGCGCGTCGCGTCCGTCTGCGCCGCCGAGGCGATGTACGCGGCGTTCACCGCGAGAACGGTGTCGCGGGCGGTGAGCAGATGGCGCAGCACGGCGACGATGCGTTCCACCTCGGCGGGGGCGTACGGGTGCTCCAGCCGGTTCGCGCCGGAGGCGGGTTCCGTGCCGGCGGCGAGCCGCAGCAGAGTTGCCAGGTCGTCGCGGGACCGGCCGGCGAGCGGGGCCAGCACCGGGTTGGCGGTCAGCGCGTTCTCCACGAAGCTCAGCGCGAAGACGTCCTCCCGGCCGCTCAGCACCTCGCCCAGATTCCAGACGTCGGCCCGGTTGGCGAGCATGTCGGGAATCCGGAACTGCTCCCCGGACTCGGTGTACGGGTTGCCCGCCATGCACACCGCGAACCGCTTGCCCCGCAGGTCGTAGCTGCGCGGCTCGCCGTCCCGCACCCCCTCGATCCGGCGGGTGGCGTCGCAGAGCGGGATGAACTTCTGGAGCAGTTCCGGCGAGGTGTGCTGGATGTCGTCGAGGTAGAGGAGGGTGTTGTTGCCCGCCTCCAGCGCGAAGTTGATCTTCTCGATCTCCTGGCGCGCGGTCGCGCTGCGCGCCTGCGCCGGGTCCAGTGAGGTCACGTCGTGGCCGAGGTTGGGTCCGCTGATCTTGACGAGGACCATGCCGAGCCGCTCCGCGACGTACTCCATCAGTGTCGTCTTGCCGTAGCCGGGCGGCGAAACGAGCAGCAGCAGGCCCTGCGAGTCGGTGCGCCGGTCGGCGTCGGCGGTGCCGAGCTGCTTGGCGAGGCTGTCGCCGATCAGCGGCAGGTACACCTCGTCGAGCAGCCGGTTGCGGACGAACGCCGACATCACGCGCGGCCGGTGGTCGTCCAGCCGCAGCCGGGTGCGCTCGGCGGCGGCCAGCGCGGTGCGCCGGCGCTGGTAGGCGCGGAAGCCGGGCACCGTGACCGTGCGGAACTCCTCGGTACGGAAGAGGAGTTCGTCGATCCGCACGGGCAGCCTGCCCCGGTCGATGCGCGGGTGGACGCCGAGGAGCCCCTCCACGGTCGCGGTAAGCGGCGCCTCGCCCTCGTACCGGCGGACGGCCGGCTGCGGGCAGAGCTCGACGGCGACGGCCTCCGCGAGATCGCCGTCGTTGAGGTCCGAGCCGCTCGCGCGGGAGTACGAGGTGAGCCACCCCTCGACGAGCTGGCGGCGGGCCGGCAGATCGTCCCCGAGGGCCGCGAGATCCTCGTCGTACGCCGAAGTCCCGGTGGTGCGGCGGAACTTGTCCAGGAAGGTGCGGACCCCGGCACTGGTGACGAACCCCTCGGGGCCGCTCGTCAGCTCCTCGAAGAGATACCCGGCGACGGCCCGCGCGTCCTCGCCCGCGATGACGCCGGCCCACTCCTCCTGGAGTGCGGCGACGGCCGGGGCGAGCCCGAAGGTGTCACGGGCGCGGGCCAGTGAGCGGGCCCGGCGCGTCCAGGAGGTCCGCAGGGCGTCATCCGCCCGGTGCGCCCAGAAGAGCTGGGCGGCGGCCCGGACGGCGGGCGGGCAGCGCAGGAGTCCGGCCCCGGCGTGCAGCCGCAGCAGTACGGTCAGGATCGCGCCGGCGTCCTCGTCGTGGACGCCGCGCTGATACCCCTCGTCGTACGCCCCGGCCGCCGACTCCCGTACCAGGGAGGCGAGTTCGGCCGAATCCAGGGCGGCCAGCCGGTCCGGGCCCTGCTCGGCCAGGAGCCGGGCCGCCAGGTGCTCGCCGCGGTAGACGGCAGGGGACTCGGAGGGCAGCTGCTGGTCCCAGTACGGGCGGGTCTCACCGAAGCCCGGGTCGCTGACCGGCATCCGGTAGTCGGTACCGGTGACGGCGAACGCGAGCCCGTCCCCCTGGGGGACCAGCGTCAGATCGAACGGCTGGGTGTTCACCGCGAACCGGTGACGGCCCAGCCGGATGGTGGCCCCGCCGTCCGCGTACAGCTCGCTGCGGTCGCGCAGCGCCCGCCCGGCCTCCTGGCGGGCCGCGAGCAGCTGCCCGTCCAGCTCCTCCGCCCGTACCGCGTCCCCGAGTTCGCGCAGCTCGGCCGCCGTGCGGCGGACCTTGGCGACCATCGGGTCGGAGGCGAAGTAGGTGTGGACGGCGTCCGCGTCGGGCAGTGCGGCGCTGCGGCGGGAGACCGTCTCCAGCACCCGGGCGGCGGACTGGGCGAGGCGTTCGGTACGGCGGGCGAGGGCGTCCTGAAGGGTCTGCCTGCGGGCCGAGAACGCCTCGTACACCTCCGTCCGCCGCTCGCCGAGCGCGGTCAGGAAGTCGTCGAACTCCGCGAACCGCGCCTCCAGGTTCTCCAGCTGGAGCAGCAGCCGCGCGAGCTGCTCGTCGCAGGCGTCGGGGGTGGCGGCGGCGGCCAGCGCACCCGTCACCGCCTGTCCCAGCAGGGCGAACTCGGCGGCGAACTCGGCCCGGCCCTCGTGGTCGAGGAGTTCGCGGCGGCGGGCGTCGAGGGTGGCGCGGACCCGGTTCACCCCGCCGAGCACCTCGGCGATCCGCTCCAGGATCGAGGTGCGGACCACGCCGTCGCCGATGTCGAGCCCGGCGACGACGTCCGTGACGGTGCTCAGCCCGTCCGTCATCCCCGTCAGCCGCTCACCGAGCGCGGCGGCGTCCGTGACGGTGGCGAGCGCGGACGCCTCCTCGGTGAGGCGGGCGATGTCCTCGTGGTAGCCGGCGAACGCGTCATCCCTGGCCAGGAACGCGACCGCGCGCCGGCCTGCCGAGGCCAGGTCGTCGGCGGTGGCTGCGGTGAGCTCGTCGATCCGCGCGGTGTCGGCGTACCGCATCTCACCGAGCGTCGCCAGGCGGCCGTGCGCGCCGCGGAGTTCGGTGAGCCGGGTGACCCACTCGGCGGCGGACTGCGGGGCCTCGCCGCGGACCCGGCGCACCAGCGCGGTGATCCGGTCCGCGCTCTCCGCGAGCGCGTCGGCGGCCTGCCGGGTCAGCTCCTGGACGCCCTCGAACTCGGCCAGCACCTGCTGCGCGGTCTCGCGGAGCTCGGTCAACGGGACGGCGAGGGCGCCCAGTTCGCTGTCGCCCAGCCAGTGGTAGCGGTCGGTGGCGCGGGTGCAGTCGGCCACCAGCCGCGCGTAGACCGCGCCGGTCGGGGTGGTCCCGTCCGCGCTGTGCGCGAGCGCGAGGCAGTCGGAGATGCCGCGCACCAGGTCGGCGTTGCCGATCCGGGCAAGCGGGCCGGTGCCGGCGGGGCGGGAGGCGGCGTAGGTGTCGGAGACGTACGGCGTCTGCCAGCGCTGCACCGGGTGAACACGTGCCGCTCCGGCGTCCGGGCCCTCCACCGGGTCCCGCAGGAGTACGAGGGTCCCGTCGTCGAGCAGGGCGTGGCCGCGGCCCTGGAGCGGGGTGGCCACTTCCTGGCGGATCACGTTGTAGGGGAGCAGCAGGCTGCGGCCGTCGTCCCGGGAGCGGAACGCGTAGAGCACGTCCTCGCCGTTGGGGGAGCGCACGGCCCCCTCGAAGGCGGGCTCGGTGAGCGGCTGCGCGATGTCGAAGGTCTTGGCGGTGCCGGTGGTCAGGTAGAAGCCGCCGGGGAAGATGATCCCCTGGTCCTCGGGGAGCCGGTGGCAGGCCGGGCCGATGGCGTCCAGCCGCAGCACCGTGCCCAGGAGCGAGTTGAACACGAGGTGGCGGGCGGCCTCCTCCTTGTACGGACGGACGCGGAGCAGCACCAGCGGGCCGAGCTCCGCGTATTCGACCTCGGCGTCGGCGAGCGACTGGAGGGGCTCGGTGACCGGCTCCCGGTAGATCCCGTCCGGGGTGTCCGTGTCGTTGACGGCCTTGACGGTGAGGTGGCCGCCGAGGGTGGTGACGAAGAGCCGCGCGTCGCTTCCGTCGCCCGTTCCCCCGATGGCGATGTGCGGGTGCCGGCCCGGGATGTGGGACTCGCGTCCGGCGACGGTCCAGGCGAAATCGTGCGACGGCGGGAACACGTGGTCGCGCTCGCCGCGGGCGTCGAGGAACGCGCCGGGTGTGCCGTCGGCGTTGAGGGCCCAGCGCAGGACGCGGATGTCCTCGGCGCTCTCGCCGGTCCGGAACACGGCGAGGAGCCGGCCGTCGGTACGGCGCAGCCGCAGCAGCCGGGCGTCGCGGTAGTAGCGGTGCAGCCCGTCGAACTCGCGGACGAACGCCTCGTCGGTGAGGAGCGGACCGGTGCCGGGGGCCAGCTCGGCGTCGTACAGCGCGAGTACGTCGTCCACGGCGGGCTCGTCGCGCCGGCCGGGGCCGCGTTCGAAGCCGAACAGCAGCCGGCCGCCGATCGCGACGAGGTCGCGGGGGGTGGCGGGCTGCTCGGTACGGATCTGCTCGCTGCCGAGCAGCCGCAGCCCGGTGGAGCCGAACTCCTCCGTGCGGCGGGAGTTGAGCGCCTCGGCCCGGCGGGTGAGCTCCGCGGCCTGGGCGGAGAGCCGGCGGCGCAGCACGTCGTAGGCCCCGGCCTCCACGGGGCCGCCCGGGGGCGGCGGGGTTCCGGTGTCCATGCGGTGCGGCTCCTTACGGGTGGGCGGATGCGTGGGGTGGGGGCGGCCGGGTGGGTGCGTGAGGTCTGGGCTGCCGGGCGGGCGGCGGTGGGGGGGGGCGCCCGCGCGGGGGGGGGGGGGGGGGGGGGGGGTGGGGGGGGGGGGGGGGGGGGGGGGGGGGGGGGGGGGGGGGGGGGGGGGGGGGGGGGGCGGCGTGAGGTCTGGGCTGCCGGGCGGGCGGCGGTGTCCTCAAGCGCCGGACGGGCTTGAGAGGGGCGGGCTTGAGAGGGGCGGGTGCGTGAGGGACGGGCTTGAGAGGGGCGGGTGCGTGAGGGACGGGCGCGAGAAAGGTTCGGGTGCGACCTCGGCACCGTCCGTCCTCAATCGCCGGACGGGCTTAAGAGAGGGGCGGGCGTGAGAGGGACGGGTGCGTGAGGGGTTCGGGTGCGTGAGGGACGGGCGCGAGGAAGGTTCGGGTGTGACCCCGGCACCGTCCGTCCTCAATCGCCGGGCGGGCTGGAATTGCCGCCCGCGGCGGGCAGACCGAGCCCGTCCGACGATTGAGGACACCGCGCCGGTCACGACACCGGCGTGCCGTTCCGGGACGGGCCGGCGACCGCGCTCACGGGCAGGTCCGCGAGGCCGAGCTCATGTGCGTGGTCCAGGAGCCGGCGGACCTGGTCCGCCCCCGCGCCCCCCGCCCCCGGAGCGGCCATCATCCGCATCAGGAGCGCCGACACCGTCAGGTTCTGCACATCGCCCGACGACACCGACCCCAGCACCTTGGTCAGGTCGTCCGTGAACGACGACGTGCCGTTCAGCCACGGCCCGGCGAGCGCCTTCGCCGTGTCCGAGTTCTCGACGAAGCCGTCGAGGCTCTTGCCCATGGAGATGGACGAGACCAGCCGGTCGAAGAAGACCGACTCCCCGCCGACGATGTCGATGTCGGCGTTCTCCAGCCCGGCGGCCACGATCGTCGCCTGCGCCTCGGCGACCTGCCGCTGCACATCGAGACCGGCGAGCCGGATCTCCTTCTCCGCCTCCAGCCGCAGCCGGTACTCCTCGTGGCCGCGCGACGCGTCGTCCAGGGCGGCCATCGCGGCCGCCTTGTCGGTGAGCCCCGCCGCCTCGGCCTTCAGCTTCTCGCCGATCATCGCCGCGTCGGCCGTCGCCTGGGCCTGCGTACCCTCCGCCGCCGCCAGCGCCTTCAGCCTGGAGCCCTCCGCCTCGGCCCTGAGCCGGGCGGACGTCGCCTCGGCCTCGGCCAGGCCGGTCTTCTCGATGACCTCGGCCGCCGCGTCCTGCACCTGCACCTCCGCGAGGCCGGCCGCGGCCGACTCCGCCTGCACACCCTCGGCCAGCCGCAGCTTCGCGCGGGCGTCCAGGTCCGCGGTCTTCAGCCGGGCCTCGGCGAGCGTGAGCTGCTCGGCCGCCCGGTGGGTGGCCGAAACCTCGGCGGCCTCCGCGGCCTTGATGTCCTTGACCAGCTGTTCCTGGGCCTCCGCCTCGGCGGCGATGATCACCGACTTGCGGGTGCGCTCGGACTCCTCGACGGAGCGCAGCGTCTTGATGGACTCCTCCTGCTCGGCGACCGTACGGTCCACCGCGATCCGCTCCCGGATCACATCGGCGACGTCGCGGCGCTCGGCCTCGACCTCCTTCGTCGCGGCGATCCGGTTCAGCTCGGTCTGCCGCTCGCGCCCGATGACCTCGATCATCCGGTCCTTCTCGATGCGCTCGTTCTCCACCGCGATGACCCGCTCGCGGTTCTTCTGCGCGACGGCGATCTCCCGGGCCTGGTTCTCCCGCTGGATGCCGAGCTGCTCCTCGGTCTTGATGAACGCGCCCTGCGCGCCGAGGCGTTCCTCCTCCTGGACCCGGGCGGTCACCGCCTCCTCGCGGGCCCGCAGCGTCTCGACCTCGCGGCGCTGCTTGATCTCGGCCTCGGCCTGCCGGCGCTCCAGCTCAAGGATGGTCTCCCGGGCGTCGACGTCCTGCCGGGTGATCTCCTTCTGCTCGGTGCGCTGGAACTCGTTGGTCCGCACGTGCTCGATCGCGGTCAGCTCGGTGATCTTCCGAATGCCCTGCGCGTCGAGGATGTTGGCGCCGTCGAGCTGCACCATCGGGGTCTGCTCAAGGAAGTCGATCGCGGCGTCGTCCAGGTGGTAGCCGTTCAGATCGGTGCCGATGACGCGGATGATCCGGTCCCGGAACTCCTCGCGCTTGGTGTACAGATCGACGAAGTCCAGCTGCTTGCCGACGGTCTTGAGCGCCTCGGAGAACTTCGCGGCGAAGAACTCCTGGATCGCGATCTTGTCGCTGGCCCGCTCCGTACCGATGGCCTGGGCGACCTTGATGACGTCCTCGACGGTCTTGTTGACCCGTACGAAGAACGTGATGTGGATATCGGCGCGGATGTTGTCCTGGCAGATCAGGCCCTCGCGCCCGGTGCGCCGGATCTCGATGGTCTTCACCGAGATGTCCATCGACTCGGCCTTGTGCAGCACCGGCAGGACGACGGCACCGGTGAAGGTCACATCGACCTTCTTGGTCTTGGAGATGATCAGGGCCTTGCCCTGCTCCACCTTGTGGAAGAGCCGGGTGACGATCAGCAGCAGGGCGATCGCGATGAGCAGGACCACGGCGATGAGCAGGCCGAGGCCCAAGGAGATGGCTTCCATGACAGTCCTTGGCGGCTGGTGGTACGGAGAATGAGAGGTGGAGGGGGCACGGCTCCGGGTCCGGGCGCCGCGCCGTGTCCGGGCGCGGCCGTGCGGACCGGTACCGCGCGCGGCGGTGCGGTGGGCGTGGGGCTCAGACGGTGTGGCCGGGGTCCGCGCGCCGGTGCGTGGGCAGCGGCTGCGGTGGTCCGGGGTCGAGTGCCCTGTCGTACGGCGAGACCCAGAAGAACTCGCCCGCGTCGTCGTACGCGTACAGCAGTCCCGAACTCCCCGAGGTCAGCTCCGCGTCGTCCGCCCGCAACTGCCGGACCTGGACGATCGCGGTGGACCCGTCGGCCGCGGCGACCTCGGCCTGGCCGAAGTCCGGGCCGACCGAGCCGGTACGGACCGTGCAGACCCGGCCCAGGAAGTCCTGGCGGGATGGCGGAGGCTGGTCCGGGAAGAAGCGGCGGAAGTGGCGCACGAGCACCCGCACCACGGCCCAGGCGATCAGCAGCGCGCCGGCGAGGATGCCGACGGCGAGCAGGGCCCGGGTGGTGCCGGTGGCGGCGCTGCGGTGCAGCAGGACCGAACCGGTCAGCGAGGTGAACCAGGCGACGGTCACCATGACGGACACCGAGACGGTGACCGGCACACCGCCGACCCCGGCCAGATCGGCGTCGAGGTCCGCGTCGAACGAGTGGTGGTCGGCCGCGCCGGCCAGGACGAGCAGCCAGAACGCGATCACGACGACGAGCGCCGCGGCGAAGAGAACGGCCGGGAAGGACAATGTCGCTGTCAGGAACTCCCGCATCGGTTCCACCCCCTGCCGTCCCGCCGACAGCACTGCCGGCGTCTGCGCGCGGTCCGGCGGTGACCCAGGTGCTGCGGTACCGCCCTGAGCGGTACCGCAGCAGCCGGGCCTTCCCCCGTACCCCGTTGCACCCCCGTGTTTCCCCCGTGGTCCCCCGGTTGGTGCTGACCGGATCGTGTCATCCGGGGCCGGCCCGTCGCACTGCCGGAATACGGCAATCTTTCTCTGTCCTCGGTGCCGGGCACCGGCACCGGACCGTAAGCGTTGTGCCAATGTCAGCAACGAATGAGCACTGGAGGCGGGCGCGTGCCTGAGCCGGAGATCCCCGACAGCTTTCTGGAGGGCTACGCCCACGTCCTGGGCGAGGTCGCCGTCACCGGACGCCGGCTCACCCGGGAGGAGCTGGAGACCCGTCGCACTTTGGGCAGGCAGGCCGCCGAGGCCGGACACCAGCTGCGCGCCCTGGTCCGTATGCACCTGACCGAGACCCGCGCCTCCTGGCCGGCCGCCGCCCCCGGCGCCACGCCGGCCGCCGTGGCCGCGGTCGCGGAGAGCGTGCTGGCGGCGGCCGAGCAGGCGGTCGACGCGTTCGCCGAGGGCTTCGAGCGGGCGCAGCGGCTCACCGTGCGGCGCGAGGAGGCGGCCCGCCGGGAGTTCATCGACGATCTGCTGTACGGGCGCAGCGACCTGGGCCGGCTCGCCGAGCGGGCCACGCGCTTCGGGCTGCGGCTCTCGCGCGCCCACGCGGTGGCGGTGGCGGCGGGCCCCGAGGCGTACACCGAGACGGATTCCGTACCCAGGCATGTGGAGTCGGCGCTGCTGGCCCGGTTCAGCGGCCGGAAGATCCTCATCACGACGAAGGACGGGCGGCTGATATGCATCGCGCCCGGCAGCCAGCCCGACGTCCTGAGGTACTTCGCCAAGCAGGCGCACGCGGCGACGGACGGCGGCCGGGTCGCCGTCGGCCGTGCCCACCGGGGCCCCGGCGGTGTCGTCCAGTCGTACGACGAGGCACTCGACGCGCTCGATCTGGCCGACCGGATGGACCTGGACGATCCGGTGCTGTACTCCGCCGATCTGCTGGTCTACCCGGTGCTGACCCGGGACCGGCAGGCGATGTCCGATCTGGTGCGCAGCGAGCTGGGCCCGCTCCAGGAGGCGCGGGGCGGTGCGGAACCGCTCCTCAAGACGCTGTCCGTGTACTTCGAGTCGGGCTGTGTCGCGGCCGAGACGGCCCGCCGGCTCGCGCTGAGCGTGCGCGCCCTCACCTACCGGCTGGAGCGGATCCACCAGCTGACCGGCTCCGACCCGTCCGACCCGATGCACCGCTACACACTCCAGACGGCGGTGATCGGGGCCCGGCTGCTGGACTGGCCTGCGAAGGAGGTGTGAGCGACCCGCCCGCCGCTGTTCCCCGGTCCTCCTCTCCCCAGCCCTCCTCTCCCCAGCCCTCCTCTCCCCAGTCCTCCCCGGTCCTGCCGGGTCCCGGCAGGAGCGTGCGCCGGTGGCGCTCCCCGAATGCGGGCGAGCCGACCTCCGCCTAGCGTGATCAGTCGGGGGAATTCGGCGGTGTGCGCTACGAGGGAGATCCGCACCATGGCCCGACACGCGCGTCAGCCACGGGAGTCGGCCGAGGGCGGGAAGGAGCGCGGCCCGTCCCACCGGTGGTGGGTGCTGGGGGTGATCGGGCTCGCCCAGTTGATGGTGGTGCTCGACGCGACGATCGTGAACATCGCGCTGCCCTCCGCCCAGCAGGCCCTCGGCTTCAGCAACGGCAACCGCCAGTGGATCGTGACGGCGTACGCCCTCGCCTTCGGCTCGCTGCTGCTGCTCGGCGGCCGGATCGCCGACCTGGTCGGCCGCCGGGTGGTGTTCCTGACCGGACTGGTCGGCTTCGCGGTGGCCTCGGCGATCGGCGGTGGCGCCCCGAGCTTCGAGGTCCTGGTGCTGGCCCGCGCCCTCCAGGGCATGTTCGGCGCGCTGCTGGCCCCGGCCGCGCTCTCCCTGCTCACCACGACGTTCACCGTCCCGAAGGAGCGCGCGAAGGCCTTCGGTATCTACGGGGCCATCGCGGGCGCGGGCGGTGCGGTGGGGCTGCTGCTCGGCGGGGTGCTGACGGAGTACCTGGACTGGCGCTGGTGCCTGTACGTGAACCTGCTGTTCGCGCTCGTCGCCTTCTTCGGCGGCTGGCGCCTGCTGGACGCGGGTGCGCCCGCCGACCGCCCGAAGCTCGACATCCCGGGGACCGTGCTGGTCTCGGCCGGACTCTTCTGCATCGTGTTCGGGTTCTCCAGGGCCGAGACGCACCCGTGGAGTTCACCCGACACCTGGGGGTTCCTGATGGCCGGGGCGGTGCTCGTGGCGGCGTTCGCGTGGTGGCAGACCAGGGCCGCGCATCCGCTGCTGCCGATGCGGGTGGTGCTCGACCGGGACCGGGCCGCGTCGTACTTCGCGATGTTCATCTCCGGCGGCGGCCTGTTCGGGGTGTTCCTGTTCCTCACGTACTTCCTGCAGAAGAGCCTGTTCTACTCGCCGGTCAGCACCGGTCTGGCCTTCCTGCCGATGATCGCCGTCATGATCATGACGTCCGTGACGACGACGAACGTCCTGGTGCCGAGGCTCGGCGCCAAACCGATCGTTCCGCTCGGCATGGGCCTCGCGGCGGGCGGCATGGTGTGGCTGACCACCCTGGACCTGAACAGCACCTATCTCGCCCATGTGCTGCCCCCGCTGATCTGCCTGGGGCTCGGACTGGGCATGATCTTCGCCACGGCGATGAACCTGGCCACCGCCGGGGTCTCCGCCCGGGACGCCGGGGTCGCCTCCGCGATGGTCAACACCAGCCAGCAGGTGGGCGGTTCCATCGGTACGGCGCTGCTGAACACGCTCGCCACCAGCGCGGCCGCCAACTATCTGGTCGGCCGCCGCCCGACCCCGGCCGCCGTCGCCCAGTCCCAGCTGGAGAGCTACTCCACCGCGTACTGGTGGTCCGCCGGCTTCTTCGCCGTCGGGCTCCTGATCACGGTGATCCTCTACCGCCGGGGCGTGCCGCAGCCCCACCCGGTGGAGGAACCCGCACGTGTACGGTCCTGACTCCGTACGGTCCTGACTCCGTACGGTCCTGACTCCGTACGGTCCTGACCCTCTCCTGCGTACGGGCCCGGACTGACCCCGCCCCTCAGCGGTCGTTTCCGGCGGTCCGGGCGCCCTCGGTGAGACGTACGAACGCGATGGCCTCGCCCACGGTCCGGTAGTCCGCCTCGCTGCCGTCGACCGTGAACCCCATGTACGCGCAGAGCCGCCGCGCGATCCGGGGGTGCCGGGGCGCGTACCGCGCCATCAGCTCGCCGCCCTCCTCGGCCGGCAGATCGGCCGCCGTCACCGCGTGGAACCGGCGGCCGACCTGCACGGTGGCCTGCGGCGTGTGTTTCAGATTGCGGTACCAGTCGGTGGCCGTCCCGAATCCGGACGCCACGGTCCAGCTCCGCCGGCCGTCCACCGTCGCGGACTCGACGACCTCGACGGCGGTCCGGCGCGGCTGTCCCGAGGTGCGCCCGGTGTGGACGAGGAGCAGCAGGCGCCCTCGGAACAGTGGTCCGAGCCCGGCCCGGAACATATGGACGGGCAGCCGGACAGCGGTACGCCGCCAGCCGGCCGGAGGGGCCGGGTGCCGGGGTTCGGGCGAAGCTTCGGAGTGATGCGTCACGGTGCAAATTTTGCACAATCCAAAGATGTGCGCCACCGTCGCACGCAGGGGGCCGGGTACCGGTACGACATCTTTCGGTCACGGTCGTGCCCCGGTTCGAGTACGGCCGTCCGGCACGGTACAAAGGGGCATGGCCGCGCACGAACAGGCACACGAACAGGCATCTGAGAAACGACCGTCCGCCCAGGGCAGGGACGACGTCGATGCGGTGACGCGGGCCGTGCTGACGGCGTCGAGACTGCTGGTGGCCGTCTCCGCACGGTCGCTGGCGGCGGTCGAGGACCGGGTGACGCTGCCGCAGTTCCGGCTGCTGGTGGTCCTCGCCACGCACGGGGACGCCAAGCTCGTGTCGCTGGCCGAGCGGCTGGGCGTCAATCCGTCGACCGCGATGCGCATGCTGGACCGGCTGATCGTCGCCGGTCTGGCCGAACGGCAGGTCAACCCGGCCAACCGCCGGGAGACGGCACTGCGGGTGACCCCGGAGGGCCTCCAACTGGTCGAGGACGTCACGGCCGGCCGCCGCCGCGAGATCGCCTCGATCGTCGAACGCCTCGCGCCGGAGCAGCGGGCCGCGCTGATCGAGGCGCTGACGGCGTTCACCGCGGCGGGCGGCGAGCCGGCCGTGCCCGGGGGCGGCACGGACGCGTACCCCCTGGGCTGGGTGCCCGACCTGCCGGCCGCCCAGGACGGCTGACGTTCAGTCGGAGGTCGGAGCCAGCTCCTCCTGCGGCGCGGGCACCCGCGCGGCGGGAGCCGTACCGCTGCCGGCTCCGGGAGCCGGGCCGCCGTCCTGGCCGCGCCACTTCTTGACCAGCTCGGCGGCGGGCTGGGTCCAGCGCGCGGTGAGCGGGCCGACGATGACCAGGATCAGGACGTACGCGGTGGCGAGGGGGCCGATGCGGGGCTCGGTCGCCACGGCCAGACCGGCGATGACGATGGAGAACTCGCCGCGGGCGACGAGCGTGCCGCCGGCCCGCCAGCGCCCGCGCGACCCGATGCCGGCCCGCCGGGCGGCGTACCAGCCGGTGGCGATCTTGGTGAAGACGGTGACGACGGCCAGCAGCGCGGCCGGGAGCAGCACCGGCGGGATGTCCGAGGGAATGGTGGAGAGCCCGAAGAACACGAAGAAGACGGCGGCGAAGAGATCCCGCAACGGGGTCAGCAGCTTGCGCGCCCCCTCCGCGACCTCTCCGGAGAGCGCGATGCCGACGAGGAACGCTCCGACGGCCGCCGAGACCTGCAACTGCTGGGCCACCCCGGCGACCAGCACGGTCAGCCCGAGCACGACGAGCAGCAGCATCTCGGGATTGTCGGAGGACACGGCCCGGCTGATCAGCCGTCCGTGCCGCAGCGCGAGATAGAGCACGAATCCGACGGTGCCGAGCGCGACGAGGAGCGCGATGCTCCCCCCGGCGAAGCCCACGCCCGCGAGCATCGCGGTGAGCAGCGGCAGATAGACGGCCATCGACAGGTCCTCGATGACCAGCACCCCGAGGATGACGGGCGTCTCCCGGTTGCCGAGCCGCCCCAGATCAGCCATCACTTTGGCGATCACCCCGGACGACGAGATCCAGGTGACCCCGGCCAGCGCCACGGCCCCCACGGGCCCCCAACCGAGCAGCAGCGCGGCGACGGCCCCCGGCGTCGCGTTGAGCACGAAGTCCACGGCACCGGACGGGTACTGCGTCTTCAGACTGGTGACGAGCTCACTGGCGCTGTACTCCAGCCCCAGCAGGAGCAGCAGCAGGATGACACCGATCTCGGCGCCGACGGCGGTGAACTCCTCACTGGCCCTGAGCGGCACCAGCCCGCCCTCTCCGAACGCGAGTCCGGCGATCAGGTAGAGGGGGATCGGCGAGAGCCCTATTCGGCCCGCGAACCGCCCGATGATGCCCAGCCCCAGAATGACGGAGCCGAGCTCCACCAGTAGTGCGGTCGTGTCGTGCACGATCAGCCCTCCGCAATGATTTCGGAGAGCGTGTCCACGCCCTCGCGCGTACCGACGACAACGAGCGTGTCCCCGATGGCCAGCCGGAAGTCCGGTCCCGGTGACGGATGCGCACTGTGCGTACGCAACACGGCCACGATCGAGGCCCCGGTCCGGGTCCGCGCCCGGGTGTCCCCGAGCAGCCGGCCGCCGTACGGGGAACGCGTCCCGAGCGGGATGTGCTCGGTGACCAGATCAATGCCATCGGTCCGTACGGCGTCGATCGGCGCAGCGTCGATGAGGTGCGCGAGCCCGGTCGCCTCCTGTGGAGTTAGGGGTACGGAGAGCCGGCACGAATCAGGATCGTCCTGGTCGTAGAACCCGATGAACCGACGCCCGTCGTGGTGCACGACGACGGAGATGTGCTGCCCCGATTCGGTGGTGTAGTCGTACTGCACTCCGACTCCGGGCAGCGTGGTGCGGTGGGTTCCCATGGCTTCCTCCCGAGGAGTGCGACGCTTGCTGAACGCACTTGGTGATCTCTTTAGTCCCGCATTACCCTAACCGGACCCTTGCTGGGGTCTTCGGGTTTGCGTTTCGCCCGTGGGTGGACGGCTCCCTCGGTGCGCCTTGTGTTGTGGGGCGGGCGGCTCTCTCCGGTACGCCTTGCTCTCCGGCGCCACGGACGAGCGGCGCGGCTTACGGGGTTCGGGCGGTGATCAGTGCGGGCCCGGGTTTTAGTGATGGGTGATTTGACCATTTATGCCGGACTTCGTGAAGCTGCTTCGAAATGGCAGGATGCGTCCAGCGAACCCGAGGTCAGGCAGTCTGCTCCCCGCGCGTGCGGGGATGAACCCGACGAACCCGCCTACTTCACCTGCTACCTCACCTGCTCCCCGCGCGTGCGGGGATGAACCCTCCCACCGGGTTCCGAAGCGGACCGTGACGAACTGCTCCCCGCGCGTGCGGGGATGAACCCTCGGCGAGGAGGCGGAAGGCGGCCTGGTCGTTCTGCTCCCCGCGCACGCGGGGATGAACCCTTGCCGACACCTCGTTCGGGAGTATGCCCGCCCGCACCTGGTCCGCTGCCGGCCTCGGGTACGGGCGGGAGATCAGCGAGCCGGGCGCTGCGGGTACGACTGTGGGTGCGTTCGGGGCCTGGCGCACAGCACCCTGTGGACGTTGACCGTGACCCCGGCGCCCGAGGCCGCGTCAATATGGATCTGCTCGGCTTCGTCCGGCCACATCAGCTGCTCGCAGCGATCACAGATCACCGGTCCTCCATAGGGGTGGCGACGAGGCGGCAGCGCGCGACCTCTTCGTACTCGGTGTGCCCATCCGCCCGGCGTGCTTCAGCGCCCAGGTGTCAGGGGTGATGTGTGAGCGGCTCGGCTCGGACTCCTCGCCGCAGCCCGGGGTGAGGCAGCGGATCAGGATGAAGGTCTGCGGTGCCTCGCCGCGGGGAGCGCCGATCGGCCACTCCGTGAACCGCATCACCGACCGGGGGGTCATCGGCGGGTCTCCCGCCAGGCGCGGCCGAGGCGGGCGGCCGTGGGGCAGGGTGCTCCGGCGCGGCAGGCGGCGCACTGGGCGGTGTGCCCGAGGAACACGCGGTACGCGCCATCAGTGCCGACGGAGCGGTGGCGAGGACATTCGCAGTCAGGGAACGCGGCGCTGGGGTCCACTGTCGTGACCGGAACAACCTCGGCCTCCGGCCGTAAGACGCGGGTGATCCCCGCCCTGTCCACTTCGTACACCTTGAGCGTCATTCCCATGGAGTGCCCCAGCCGTCGGTTGTCATCGCCTCAACAGCATCGACTGGTGGGGCTAACTACGGTATGACCAGAGGGGGTTACCGAGGCGGTAATACACTCGTTGCTCCTCCAGCAAGGCGCCTGCGCGTGCATAGGATCGCAACGGAAGTCACCATGGATGCCACCACCCCCGGCCTGCTCACCCCGGACGTGCTCGACAGAGCTGACGTTCGGGCGGCGCTCATCGAGCACGACTTCGCAGCCGTCTTCACCCTGATCAAGAAATGGGGCGGCCTCTCCCAGAACCGCATCGCGTCCGCCTGCCAGTTCACCCCGGGCAAGGTATCCACGATCATCAGCGGGGCCCAACGCGTCACCAGCTTTGACGTCGTCTGCCGAATCGCTGACGGTCTCCGCATCCCGGGCATCCTGCTCGGGCTCGCTCCGCGGCCTTGGGAGGGCGATCGCACTTCAGCACAGCACGATCAGCCAGACGTTCCAGGTGAACGGCCAGACACAGACGAGATCCCGTGGCGGCCCGACGCCACTGTGGACCTGGCCACCCACCTCACCAGGAGTGATCTCGTGATGGACCGAAGGGCCCTCACTCGCGCCCTCGCCGGTGCCGCTGTAACCGGCGCTGCGCTCCTCGACAGCCTCGAAGGCTGGCTCGTGCCGGCCGCCATCGTGCCGGAGCACCGCCGTCCCGGTCGACTCGGCATGGGTGATGTCGCGGCGCTGGAGACCACCGCGCGGGCCTTCCGCCAGTGGGACCACCAGTATGGCGGCGGACTCCGGAGGAAGGCAGTGCTCGGCCAGCTCGCCGAGGTCTCCGGCGCCCTCGACGACCACCAGGCACCCGCTGTTGCGGACCGGCTGTACCGCGTCATGGCCCAGCTGGCCGGCACCGCCGCAACGATGGCATGGGACTCCGGTCTGCAACGGCGGGCCCAGGACTACTACCGCCTCGCGCTCCGTGCCGCGCACGCCGGAGGTGACATCATCTTCGGGGCCAACGTGCTCGCCGGAATGGCCCGCCAGATGCTCTACCGCGACCGGGCCGATGACGCGCTCCAGCTCATCCACCTTGCCCAGGAAGGCGCCCGCGATGTCATGGGGCCCCGAGTCCGTGCCATGCTCCACACGCGAGAGGCGTGGGCATACGCAACCCAGGGCAGACACGTGGGGTTCCAACGGGCGACGGCGCGAGCAGTCGAGGCGCTGTCAGCAGCAGGCAGCGATGAAGAGCCCTACTGGATTGCGTACTTCGACGAGGCAGAGCTCGCGGGCGTCACCGGGGGGCGGCTTCTCGACCTCGCCCGCACCGACCCGCGCCGACACGCCGCCCAGGCAGCTGCCGAGATCCGGACCGCCCTGGCACACCGCGGCCGGGAGGCCGGGCGTTCCCACGCGCTCGACCGTATCGGCCTGGCGGAATGCCAGTTCCTCGCTGGCGATATCCGGTCGGCTGCCGCCGAAGCAACCCTCGCGGTGCAGGCCGCACGAGGGACGCAGTCGGGGCGTGTCCGTGCGCAGCTCGGGCAGTTGTACCCCTACACCGTGGGGCACAGCGCCTCGCGTCCGGTGCGGGAGGCGCGCGATAGTATCCGCGATCTGCTGTCGAGCTGAGGGACGGGCGCATGACGACATTGGCCGTGACCGGGCATATGGACCTGACAGACGAGAGCGTGCCGCTCGTGCGCGAGGCTCTTCGCAGTCTGCTGGCCGGCTACAGCGAGGACCTGACTGGGGTCTCCTGCATTGCAGCGGGATCGGACAGCATCTTCGCCGAAGAGGTTACTGCCGTGGGCGGACGTTTGGTGGTCGTGATCCCCTCTCAGGACTACCGCGCCCGGAAGGTCAAGCCAGAGTACGTGGCAGTCTTCGATCACCTGGTCGAGACCGCCGTCGAGGTGTTTACGCTGCCGCATGAGACTGCCAGCCGCAGCGCTTACGAAGCGGCTAACGCCGAGCTCTTGCAGCGTGCCGATCGGCTCGTCGCCGTCTGGGACGGCCTTCCTCCTTCAGGGAAGGGCGGGGGTACAGCGGACACGGTGGAGGAGGCCCGAGCTGCTGGAGTGCCGGTAGATGTGGTGTGGCCGGATGGAGCGGCACGACGGGGCTGACCCCGGACACGACGAGGGGCCCCCGCCGCAGGCCGACATTGATCCTCCGCCCGAAGGACAGACCGTCGTCTGCTGCGGCGCCACCCGCCAAGGGCTGGAGCAAGGCGGCGAAGAGGCGGCGGTTCGCCGGAGGCTGAGGGTGGCGAAATGTCTGAGTCGCTGAAGTTGCTCGAATTCAGCCAGCCGGCCGGGCAAGTCTGCAGGTCACGGAGTCTGCTCCCCGCGCGTGCGGGGGTGAACTCGCGACGTCCCCCGACGTCGGCGGTCAGGGTGACGTGCTGGGGGAAGTCGGCTGAGTCGAATCGCATGACCGCTACGCCGCGTTGATTGAGCTGGTCGACCACCATGTCGGCCGAGGCATCGAGCCGTTCGGCGACGACGAGCACCGGCCGGGCGGCGCCCATCAGGAGGCGGGGGCGAAGTAGGGGTCGTTCACGTCGTCACCCTTGCCGTCCTGGTTGGTGTCGGTGGTCGAGGCCGCGTGGTCGGCCGTGTGCCAGGGCGAGCCGTCCGCCCGGACGTTGAGCTGGCGGCCCTCGTCCCAGGTGACGCCGACGATCGACATCGCGACCAGGCAGGGCGGCTCGGCGGCACGGGTGGCGAACGGGATGGTGGCAGTGGTCATCGGTTTCTTCATGGTGGTTTCACATCCAACTTCCCGGCGACTGCTCGGGAAGGACACAGCCCGGCATGCGGCCCCGGGTGGACTGCAAGGTGGGTCGTTCAGCAGGGGTTCTCAGGGATGACTCGAAGGCGCTCAGGAAGCGCATGGCCACATGAGCCGTATCGCCGAGATAGGTGAACACCTCGAAGACGGCAGTCTCTTCGGTGGGACGCCGACTGAGATCGAGCAGGGCGTATGCCTGTCTGAACAGACCGCGCACGTCCGCGTCCGAGTCGTATCCCAACTCCTCCGCCATCAATAGGTTGAGGTGTCCCAAGACTTGTTGGACGCTCGCGTTGATGTCCTCTCGGGTTGTGGTGGCCAGCGGCAACGCCAGCGCGTGGGCCAAGCCGTCGTGAATGGATTCCACGTCGATCGGCAGCCTGTCAGCGGTGACATCGACGGTTGGAACGTCGTGCTTTCTCGTCACGGTGGTCACCACATGTCCCTTCCGGGCCGCTTGGCGGCGGTGCGTGAACAGCTAACCGCGCAGAGTGCCGGGGCGGGTACCTTGGAGGGGAGGGCAAAGCATGAATCCCATGAATGCAACGGGAGTTGATGTGGCTACAGCGTCCGAGAAGCAGCGCAACATCGGGCTGAAGAACCTCCTTGGCCAGGCGCAATGGTCCGAGACACAACTTGCTCAGGCCGTGAACCGGATCGGCACCGAGGCAGGGATGGCGCTCACGTACAGCCAGTCCACGGTGGCGCACTGGATCAGAGGGACACAGCCGACCGAGCGAGTCAGGCCACTGATCATTGAGGCGCTCGAACGCAAGCTCGGACGGCCCGTTCCCTACGACGAAGCCGGGCTCAACCGGCCGAGGTCGGAGGGGGGCGTTGAGCCGGGTGACAGGGGCGAAGCTCTGCTGCGACTTGGGAAAGCGGACATGGACCCATCACGCCGCGGCGTACTTGCCGCGGGCCTCTACTCGGCGGCGCTCTCCGTCCCGCTGTTCGCCGACGTTGCCCATGCCGACGACGGAGAGCGGGCCACGAAGCCCACCGGGCGGATCGGTCAAGGTGAGGTCGAGACCGTCCGCAGGATGACGGAGAGAATCGCGGACATCCTTGACGAACTGGGCGGCGGCCACGCGAGGCCCATGGCCGCGGCATTCCTCGTCAACACGGTGGCCTTGTACCTCAAGGCTGGTGGTACTGAGAAAGTGCACGCTGACATGCTGTCTGCGGCCTCCGATCTCACCTACTTGATCGGCTGGATGTCCATGTATGAGCGGGCCCACGGGCTCGGTCAGAAGTACTACCTCGAAGCGCTCAAGCTTGCGGGGGAGTCCCGTGACCAGGTCACGTACTGCCGGACGCTTCGGGGTATGAGCTTGCAAGCGACGAACCTGCGCCACGGCAGTAGGGCCCTGCAACTCGCTGACTCGGCAGCCGAAGCCGCTCCGCAGGCGGGCCCCAGGCTGGTTGCGTTCCTCCGGGGGCAACAGGCCCATGCCTCGGCGATGGTGGGAGACAAGCGTGCGGCTGTCACGCGGCTTCGAGAGACTGAGACGGCGCTCTCGAAGGCGGACTCTCGTCGTGAGGCGATCGGCGGATATGACCAGGCCGCGTACCTATTTCACGTGTCCCACGTTCACTACGAGAACCGGGACTTGGCCGAGTCCATCACGGCCATGAAGCAGTCGATCAAGGCCATGCCGCTTCAGGAGAGGCAGGGGCGGCTGCATGCGAATGCTGTTTTGGCCCAGCGGCAGTTCGAGTTCGGGCATATCGAGGAATCGTGTGCCTCGTGGGGGACCTTCCTCAACGACTACATGGTGCTCTCTACGGCTCGGGGAGACGAGCATTTCGAGACGCTGCGAAAGAGTCTCGCCAAGCACCGGACGTCCCGTACGGTTCGAGGGATGAGCGAACAGATTCGCCTGGTAGCCGCCATGAAGGCCTGACTGCCGGTTCGGGGTATTGGCACTCTCTGCGTGGCGCCCCCCTCGGGATAGAGGGCATTCCGTGGCCAGTTGGGCTGACAGATGGATGACGTGTTTGGTTGGTGGGGTGGACACAATCACCCGTAGCTTGCTGAGTGCGTCACTCGTGAGTGAAACTCACATCGGGCAGCGTCGGCCGCACGGATGACGACCAACACCCGCAAGGGCAGGTGGCCTTGCGGATAGTCGTTGTACCTCGCCTGCTTCGCACCGAGGTTCTGGTTTTGCAGGGGGGAATCGATCACATCATGAGCGCGGGGTGGCATTCGGTGGACCGTGAGAGCCTGACGTTGATGCCCTGCCAGGAGGGCCGTGCGTCTGCTCCGGCCGTGTCTGCGAACGGTTGGGAGAGGCTGCGGGTCGGCGATCGGTCGGACGGCGACGAGAACGGTGAAATGTCCGATTCGGTGAAGCTGCTTGAATTCCGGCACTCCGCTGGATAAACCCGCAGGTCACTGAGTCTGCTCCCCGCGCATGCGGGGATGAACCCCAGCATCGACGAGATCACCGTCAATGGCGGCGCTGCTCCCCGCGCATGCGGGGATGAACCCTGCTTCTCTGCACCTGGAAGGTCGCCGAGGTCCTGCTCCCCGCGCATGCGGGGATGACTCCGTTTTTACGGTGCCCCTCCACCGTCAAAGCCGGCCCGGCCGGGCGCCGCGCCCCCCGCCGCGCTTGCCGCGCTCGCCGCGCTCGCGCGCCGGCCCCCGACGCGCGCGTGCCCGGACGGTGTGGGACCGGCCGGGCACGTGGGTGTTGCTGAGGACGGGGCGGGGTCAGTCCGTGACCTCGATCTTGCCGTTCTGTGCGGTGGAGGCCGCGGCCGTTTCCGGCTGGGGCGGGATCTCCGACTTCGGGGTGGCGCCCCTGAGGTTCTTGAGCAGGGCGGTGAGGTCGACGCCCGTGGTGGAGCTGAGGAGCTCCATGCCCTGGGCGACGTTGTCCGTGACGGTGCGCGACAGCTGGCTCGCGCCGTCCGTCGAGATCACGGTCAGCTTGTCGATGGCGCTCAGCGGCTCGGACGCCTTGGCGACGACCTGCGGGAGTACCTCGACGAGCATCTGGAGCACGGCCGCGTCGCCGTACTGGGCGAAGGCGTCCGCCTTCTTCTGCATGGCCTCGGCCTCGGCCGAACCCCTCGCGGCGATGGCGGCGCCCTCGGCCTCGCCCTCGATGCGTACGGCGTCGGCGAGTGCGGAGCGGTGGAGCTTCTCGCCCTGGCCGGTCAGGCGGGAGCGCTCGGCTTCCGCCTCGGCCTCCTTGACCTGGGCGATGCGGCGGGCCTCCGCCTCCTGCTCGGCCTGGTAGCGGGCGGCGTCGGCGGGCTTGCGGACCTTGGTGTCGAGTTCGCGGTCCGTCAGTGCGGCCTGGCGCTCGGCGACCTTCTCCTGCTCCTGGAGGACTTCCTGCTGGCGGGCGGCCTCGGCGAGGGGACCGGCGGCGTTCGCCTTGGCGGCGGCCGCTTCCGTCTCGGCCTTGATCTCGGCCTGCTTGAGGTAGTACGTCCGCTCGGCGATGGCGATTTCCTCGGCGGCCTTCAGCCGGGCCTGCTCCGAGGCGCGGCGGGCGATCGCCTCGGCGATGTCCGCCTCCTGCTTGGCGCGGGCGGCCTCGGGGCGGCCGAGGTCCTCCAGGTAGGAGCCCTCGGTGGTGATGTCCTGGATCTGGAAGGCGTCCAGGATCAGGCCCTGGCCGGACAGGCTGGCTTCGGCCTCCTCCGCCACCTGGCCGGCGAACGCGGCCCGGTCACGGATGATGTCCTCGACCGACATCCGGCCGACGATGGCACGCAGTGCGCCGGAGAGCACTTCCTGGGTGAAGCCGACGATGCCGTCCTGCTGCTGCAGGAAGCGCTGGGCGGCGGCCCGGATCGCGTCCTCGCTGCCGCCGACCTTGACGATCGCGACGCCTTCCAGGTTGGACTTCACGCCACGCAGCGTGACGGCCCCGCGCACGGCGATCGGGATGTGCCGGCTGGACAGGTCCAGGGTGAACTTCTGCTGGACGAACGGGACGACGAAGACGCCGCCGCCGACGACGACCTTCTGGCCGCTGTTGTCGATGCTGGCCCGCCCGGTCACCGGGTCGACGGACTTCTTGCCGCGGCGGCCGGTGATGATGAACGCCTCGCTGGGCCCGGCCACCTTGTAGCGGGAGATGACCACGAGGGCCAGCAGGACGAGGAGTACGACGACTCCGACGATGGCGATCAGTACTGGACTCATAAGGGTGTCCCCCTCTGCCTCCCGACGGGGACGGCAGTTCTGTTGCGAGCGGTGGTGGGGCGGCCGGTTTGCCGGCTCAGCGTTCGACGGGGCGGACCGAGACCGAGGTGGTCGAGAGCGTCGCCTCGACCCAGATCTCGGTGCCGCGTGCGACCGGCACCGGGCTCTTGGCCGACAACTTCACGACCTGACCCCCCAGCCGCAGTAGTACCTCTCCGTAGCCCTCGGCCGGAATGGCCGTGACCACGGAGCCGGCGGAGCCGACGAGGTCCGCTTCCCGCGGCGTGGCGTTGGTCTGGTCCCGCATCAGGGCCTGGCTGAACTTCCAGGTCAGCCAGGCGGCGACCAGACCGGCGACGATACCGGCCCCGACGGCCGCGAACGTACCGACGCCGGTCGTGCCGAGCACTATGGCGCCGCCGAAACCGAGCATCGAGATGAAACCGGCGATCACCGGAAGGGAGAGCAGCCCGTCGAAGAGGCCGTCCAGCACGCCCCCGAAGAGGCCTTCGAGTATTCCGTCGAAGATCAGGGAAAGTGCGAGCAGCACAACCCCCGCAATGCCGAGACCGAGAAACAAGGTCACGTTAATCACCCCTCCCGGTCTGCGGAATCCCCCGGACATTATCCGTCGAACTGGCTGGATGGTCCCATACATACCAGTCCGGCGACACTGCCGGGTCCCGGCAGTCTTCTAAGTGTTCTGAATGCCGGAGAGGTGGCCCGCCAGTGTGTCCAGTGACTGGAACGTGGCCCCGAGGAGCGCCACGTGCTTCCAGCGCAGCACCCCTTCGGCGTCGATAAGGAACACCGCCCGGCGCACTCCGATGCCCGGCGCCGCCACCCCGTACGCCCGCGCGAGGTCACGGCCGGTGTCCGCCAGCAGCGGCATCCGCAGGCTGTGGGCGCGGGCGAAGGACTCGTGGCTGTCCACATCCTGCGGGCTGATCCCCCAGACCTCGGCGTCGAGTCCCTCGAAGGTCTCCATGCCTGAGGAGTACGAGCAGAGCTGCTTGGTGCACACGGCCGTGTTGTCGCCGGGGTAGAAGGCGAGGACCACGGCCCGGCCGCGGGCGGCGGAGAGCGTGTAGTCGCGGCGTGCGAACGTGTCACCGTCGAGCGCCCCGCCGGCGAGTGTGAAGTCCTGGACGGTGCTGCCGAGCTGTGGTGAAGATCCCATGGCGTGTCCTTCGGTGTCCGGCGCCGCGGCGGTGGTGCCGCCCCTGCTCCGTACAGCATGCTCGGTACGGCTCCAGCCATTCGCACCGGAGGTACGCATGACGCCACGACGACCGCCCGGGGCGGCGGTACTCCTGCTGCACGGCGGACGGGAGACCGGGCTCGGGGCGCCGCCGCCCGGACCGTTCAACCTGCCCGCGGTGCGGATGCGGCCGTTCGCGCACGCGCTGGGGCGGGCGCTGCCGGGGGACGTCCTGGTGCACGCCGTCCGGTACGGGTACCAGGGCTGGAACGGGTCCAGGGCGGACCCGCTGCGCGATGCCGTGCGCGCCCTGGACGAGCTGCGGCGGGCGGCGGGGGAGGTCCCGGTGGTGCTGGTGGGGCACTCGATGGGCGGCCGCGCCGCACTGCACGCCGCCGGGCACCCGCTGGTACGGGGTGTGGTCGGCCTCGCCCCGTGGTGCCCGGAGGGGGATCCGGTCGAGCAGCTCGCCGGGCGGGACGTCGTCCTCGTGCACAGCACCCGCGACCGGGTCACCAGCCCGGTGGCCTCCGGCACGCTCACCGCACGGGCCCGCCGGGCCGGGGCCCGTACCTGTCTGGTCACCGTGCACGGCAGCGGCCACGCGATGCTCCGCCGCGCCCCCGCCTGGCACCGGCTGACCGCGGCCCTGGCCGGGGGGCTGCTGGGGCGGGCGTCGTTCCCCGGCCCCGTCGCCGAGGCCCTGCTGCTGCCGCCGGAGGCCCCGGCCGAGGACGGGACGGTCGATCTGGACCGGCTGCGCGCCGACGGCGCCGACGGCGCGCAGAGCGCGGTGAGCCGGGCGGCGCCTCCGGTCCGCCCGCGCTGATCAGCGGCGGGCGGTCTGGGGATGCGGGGGCGGTGCGGGCAGTCGACGATGAAGGGCCGGGCAGTCGGGCGGCCCGCGCCCTGCCCCAGGAGGTTGACTTGCAGGCCGATGAGCACGCCGATGAGCACGCCGACAGTCCGACGCCGCTCGACTCCGTGGCGCTCGCGGCCGTGATCGCCGGTACCACGGCAGCGGTGGGCGTCCTCGACACCGAGCTGCGCTACCTCTACGTGAACCCGGCCCTCGAACGGATCAACGGCATCCCGGCCGCCGCGCACCTGGGCCGTACGGTCGCCGAGCTACTGCCCGAGATCGACGCCCGCGAGGACCTGATGCTGGCGGTGCTCGCCGACGGCCGGACGCGCGAGATCGCATCGAGCGGCCAGACGCCCGCCGCTTCCGGCTCCCTCCGGCGCTACTGGCACGGCGCGTACCACCGGCTGGAGGTGGCCGGCCGGGTGGTGGGCGTCGCCGCCGTCCTGATGGAAGTCATGGCCTCCGACGCGGAGCAGCGACAGCTGGCCCAGGCCCGCCGCCATCTGAGCCTCCTGGATGCCGCGAACACCCGCGTCGGCACCACGCTCGACATGGACACCACCTGCGCCGAGCTGGTCGACCTCGTCGTACCGGGGCTCGCCGACCTCGCCACGATCGAGGTCTTCCCGCGGGACGTCGCCCCGCCGGTGCGCCCCGCACCGCCCGGGGTGACCCGGCTGAGGCGGGCGGCGCTCACGGCGGTGCCGGAGCTGCGCGAGCGGCTCGCGCGGTTCGGGGTGGCCGGCGACTACGTCGACTACCAGGAGGACGCGGCCGTGACGCGCTGCCTGGCCACCAACCAGCCGGTCGTGGAGAACCTCACCGGCGACCAGCAGCTGGGCCGCCTGGCACCCTCCCCCGAGCGGGTCGCCGCCTACCGGGCCCTCGGGATGCACTCCGCGGTCATCATGCCGGTATCCGTGCGCGGCGGGCCGATCGGTGTGCTCGCCCTGGTCAGGGCCGGGGACTCGCCGACCTTCACCGAGCAGGACGTGGTGGTGGCCCGGGAGCTCGCCGGACGGGCCGCCGTCGACCTCGACCACGCGCGCCGTTTCACCCACGAGCACACCATCGCCCTGGAGCTCCAGCGCTCCCTGCTCTCCGAACCGCGCCGGCCGCACCCGCACATCGAGGTCGCCACCCGCTATCTGCCGGCCGACCGGAGCGTGCTGGTGGGCGGCGACTGGTTCGACATCATCCCGCTGCCCGACGGACGCCACCTGAAGGCGATGGGCGATGTGATGGGGCACGGGGTGGAGGCGGCCGTCGCGATGAGCCACTACCGCTCGCTGCTGCGGCTGCTCGCCGACGAGAAGCTGCCGCCGCACCGCATCCTGGAACAGCTCGACCGGATGGTCGAGCGGTCCGGTCTCGACCGGGCGGCGACCTGTCTGCTCGCGGTGGTCGACCGGTCCGGCGGGATGTGCCAGGTGTCGAGCGCGGGCCATCTGCCGCCGGTCTTCATCGACCCCGGGGCAACGGGTACCCGGCTGGGCGACGTACCGGCGGGGCCGCCGCTCGGCACCGGGTACGGCGGCTACCGGACGACGCAGGTGCGGTGCACCCCGGGAACGGTGCTGTTCATGTACACCGACGGCCTGGTGGAGCGGCGCGGAGAGGACATCGACGTGTCCGTAGGCCGGCTCCGGGAACTGAAGCTGCCGGCGAGCGGGGATCTGGAGGAGCTGCTCGACGAGGTGCTCGACCGCTTCGGTCCGGGCGCCGAGGACGACATCGCGGTGATGGCCTCGCGCACCCGCCGGGCCCTGGGCGGCGGGCCCGGAAAGAGGTGAGTCCGGGTGCGTTGTCAGTGGCGGCTGCGAGGATCGGTGTCATGAAGCCCTTCCTCCTCGCCGACATCGAAGCCGCGGTCCGCAGCAGCTGGGGCCCCGACACCACCACGCCCGGTTACCGGCCGCACTGGACCCCCGCCAACCCCGCCCGCGACCAGTGCGGGGTCACCGCCCTGGTCCTGCACGACCTGCTGGGCGGTGACCTCGTACGCGGTGAGGTCCGGGTCGCCGGGGTGCGCACGGACTACCACTGGTGGAACCGGCTGGGTCCGGGTACGGAGATCGACCTCACCCGCGAGCAGTTCTCCCCCGACGAGATCGTCACCGAGGGCACGGCGGTTCCCCGGCCCCCGGAGATCGTCCGCCTGCGCGAGGAGTACGAGCTGCTCCGGAACCGGGTCCTGGGGCTGCTCCACGGGAGCGCCGCACCGGATGAGGACCGGGCCGGCGGTCAGCCCAGTTCGAGGCTGGTGATACCGAACAGCCCGGTGTGATCGACGTCCGGCGCCGGCCCGGTGTACATGCGGGCCGTCTCGAACGACGGGGTGAGCCCGAGCTGTCCGGCGAGCCGTACCGCGGCCGGGTTGACGTCGGGTACGTCCACGGCGACCGGGGTGGACGGGTCGGTCGCCGCGAGCGCGCTCACCAGGGCGGCGGCCGTCTCCGGCGTGGCCGCGTACAGCGGGCCGATGCGCGAGGACGTACGGCAGGCGCGCAGCACGGCGAGCCCTTGTACCTCCCCCTCGCGCAGCGCGACCAGCGCGGTGCGGCCGGGGGTGGTGGTCCAGGCCGCCAGGAAGCCGTCGCGCTCCGCCGGGAAGAAGCGGCGGTCGTACGCGGTGACCTGGCCGAAGGGCAGGGTGCGGGCGTCGGCCAGGGTGACGCCGGGCGGCGGCGCGATGTCCACCGGCACCAGGCCCTCGTACCGCATGTTCGTCCAGACGGGGCGGAAGCCGGATCTGCGGTAGTTGGCCTGCTGCTCCACCACCCCGTCGAGGCCGGTGTTCCGCCCGTCCAGCCGGGCCGTCCCGGTGGCCCAGAGCCGGCTGCCGTAGCCCTGGCCGCGCAGCTCCGGGCGGGTGAGGTAGAAGCCCAGGAAGCCGTGGTCCGCGCCGTAGCGGATCACGGAGACGCAGGAGACGGGCACACCGTCGAGCCTGCCGATCAGGAAGCCGCAGGGATCGGCGGCGAAGAAGGCCTGGCCGTCGGTCAGGCCCGGGTTCCAGCCCTCGGCATGGGCCCAGTCCGCCATCATCCTGATGTCGTCCGCGCTTGCTGTGGTGATCTCGAATGTCGGCACGGACAAGCCATACCCGGGTGCCGGCCGTTCCACGACAGTGCACCAGGTCGTTACCACCCGGTCCAGAGCAGGTGGTTGACGAGCAGGGCGACGACGGCCTGGGCGGCCAGCCAGCCGCGGCGGCCAGGCGTGGGCAGCAGAGCGGTGGCGGGCAGCAGCCAGAGCATGAAGGGCTGCCAGATCCGTTCGGTCTCCGCCTTGCTCATCCCGGACAGGTCGGCGGCCAGCAGTGCGAGGAACGCGGCGAGCACCAGCAGGACCAGCCGCCGCGGCGCGGCCGCGGTCCCCGTCCGCAGCGCGCCCACGGCCCCGGGCGCGGCTGCCGCGCTCCGGCGCAGGCCCGCGACCGTCGCCGGTCCGACGGCGATCACGGTGCAGGCGAGGTTGGCCCAGACCCAGTACCAGTACGGGCGGAATCCGCCCGCCGCCTGGTAGTAGCGCTCGACCAGCAGGTGGTACGCCTCCCACCAGTTGAAGCCCGCCAGTGTGAAGGCGGCCGGCACGACCAGGGCCCCCACGACGAAGAGCGGGACCGGCCGGGCGGTCCGGGCGAGCAGGAGAACGGCCAGGAGCAGCAGCGCGACGAGCGCCAGACCGTAACTGAGGTAGCAGGTCAGGCCGTACAGCAGCCCCGAGCCGAGGGCGGCCGCCGCGGGGCTGCGGACCTTGCCGGTCGCGGCCAGGGCCAGCAGCGCGACGGACCAGGCGGCGACGGCGGCGAAGTAGCCGTCCGCCGAGGTGCCGGCCCAGACCGCGACCGGTGCGAGGACGAGGAAGGGCGCGGCGCGGCGGGCGGTGCGCTCGTCGGCCAGCACGCGGACGGCGACCAGCGCGGCCACCGCGGCGGTGGTGCCGGTCACGATGCACCAGACCCCGGCCCAGGCGCCGCCGCCGAGCCCGATGCGGTCCAGCAGGACGAAGGTGAGGGTGGCGCCCGGCGGGTGTCCGGCGACATGGGTGGGCCAGTTGCCCGGCGGGCCGATCAGGATGTGGTCGTTGAAGCCGCGCAGGGCGGCGCCGATGTCGTCGAAGCGGCCTATGGCCCTGAGGTACTCGTGCTTGGTGGTGAGGCGTTCCGCGATGCCGCGGCCCCAGCCGTCGATCAGCGCCAGCGAGAAGACCCAGGCGAGCGAGGCGCCCCAGCAGATCGGCAGCAGGGCCCGCCAGCGCAGCCGGTCCGCCAGGGCGGGACCGTACGCGATCACGGCCAGGGCCACCGCGGGCGCGGCGGCGGTCCCCGGCCCGATGTGCGGGTCCCAGGTCGCGAGCAGCGGTGGCCAGTGGACGTACAGGACGCGGTCGAAGTCCTTGACGGCCCGGCCGACGAGCGCGGCGGCGACGACGAGCAGTACGCCCGCGCCGGCCGCGGCCAGGTCGGGGCGGTGGCCGGTGCGGCGGTCGCTCTCCGGTTCGGTGCGCCGCTCCGTGCGGTCCTCGGTCTTCACCCACGCACGGTACGCACGCCGGGGCGGCGTGGGCGGGTGCTGACGGGGCGCGTCACCGAACCGTCAGATTCCGCACCCGGCCGGGGCCGCCGGGGCCGCCGCGGACCGCAGTCGGATGACGTCAGCGTTTCGTCAGGAGTCGTACGCGCCCTGCCCCGGCACCCCGGGCATAGCGTCGGGGCATGGGCGACAGACGTCGGTTCCGACGCTTCAGACTTCCCGCATCCCTGCCCGGCCTCTCCTCCGGCCGCGCCGCCGGACTCCTCGAACGGACCCCCTCCGCGCCCGGCTTCTGGCGCAGCCCGGTGCGCGGGGTCCGGTTCACCGCGGTGCTCGGGCTCGTCCTGCTCGGCGGGATCACGCTGCTGTTCGTGACCGGTCTGCTGTCGTACGCCGCGTACAACCCGGACCTGAATCCGGTCAACGACAAGACCCCGGACAAGGGCCTGCTGGGCTTCTACCTCTTCGCCTGGCCGACCGGTCCGCACTGGCTGTACCGGCTGACGCAGGGGCTGCACGTCACCGTCGGCATCGTGCTCGTCCCGGTCCTGCTGGCCAAGCTCTGGTCGGTGGTGCCGAAGCTCTTCGCGCTGCCGCCGGCCCGGTCGGTGGGCCATGCGCTGGAGCGGCTCTCGCTGCTGCTCCTGGTGGGCGGGGCGCTGTTCGAGTTCGTCACCGGACTCCTCAACATCCAGCTGGAGTACCTGTTCCCGGGCTCCTTCTACCCGCTGCACTTCTACGGGGCGTGGGTGTTCTTCGCCGCGTTCCTCGCCCATGCCGGGCTGCGGGTGCCGCAGGCCGTACGGGTGCTGAGGTCGGGCGGGCTGAGCGGGAACGTGCCGGGGGACCCGCTGGCCTCCCCGGCCCCGGCCGCGCCGACGCTCTCCCGGCGCGGGGCGCTGTCCATGGTGGGTGCCGGTTCGCTGGTCCTGCTGATCACCTCGGCCGGCCGGAGCTTCGACGGGCCGCTGCGGCAGATCGCGCTGCTCACCCCGCGCGGCGCCGCCGAACCCGGTCCGGGCCCCAACGGATTCCAGATCAACAAGACCGCCGCCGCTGTCGGGATCACCGCCGCTGAGACGGGGGAGGGCTGGTGGCTGACCGTCAGCGGGAACGCCGGGGACCTCCGGTTCACCCGTGAGCAGCTGCTCGCCATGGACCAGTACAGCGCGGCGCTCCCGATCGCCTGTGTGGAGGGCTGGTCCACCTCGGACCAGTGGTGGCGCGGCGTACGCCTGAAGGACCTGGCGGAGCTCGCCGGGTACCCGCACAACCCGCCCGGAGTGCTGGTGGAGTCCGTCCAGCGCAGCGGGCCGTTCCGCCGGGCGGCGCTCCGCGACAACCAGGTCCGCGACCCCCGCTCGCTGCTGGCGTTGCGGGTCAACGGCGATGACCTGTCCCCCGACCACGGATACCCGGCACGGATCATCGTCCCGGCCGCGCCCGGCGTGCTCAACACCAAATGGGTGTCCCGGCTGACCTTCGGAGAGCTGTGAGGGGAGCTGTGAGGAGAGCCGTGAGGAGAGCCGTGAACAGGCTGAACCCCCGTGACCTCGTACGGCGCTGGTACGGGGAGGGCCCGCTGCACCTCCTGCTGATGGCCGCCTCCTTCGCCCTGGCGGGATACGCGGGGGTGCGGCTGCTGGCCGGGGACGCGTTCGGCGTCGTCGTCTGGTTCGTCGGCGCGGCCCTGGTGCACGACCTGGTGCTGGTGCCGCTGTACGCGGGCGCGGACCGGCTGCTGCGGCGCTCGCTCGGCCCGCGACCGGGGCTGGTCAACTTCGTCCGGGTGCCGGTCTTCCTATCCGGCCTGCTGCTGCTGATGTGGTGGCCGCTGATCACCCGGCACACGAAGCGCTACGAGCCGGCGAGCGGGCTCTCCCCCGATGTGTTCCTGGGCAACTGGCTGCTGATTACGGCCGCGCTGTTCGTGCTGTCGGGGCTCTGGCTGGTCGTCAGGACGCTGCGGTCGCGGCGCAGGGAGACGAAAGTGCGGCCGTCCGCCTCCCACTGATCGACGGCGATCCAGCCGAGGAGCCCGGCGCAGCGCAGCAGTGCAGGTGTGCCGAGCCGGGCCCACGGGAAGGGCGCGGCGGGCGCGGCCCGGTCGGCGCGTCCGTCGTCCAGCCGGACCCGGACCCGCTCGTCGATGTCCTGCGGCGCGGTCTCCGCGATGAGCAGCCCGCCGGGGGCGAGCACGGCCGCCGTCCGGCGCAGGAGCCGGCGCGGGTCGCCGCCGATGCCGATGTTGCCGTCGACGAGCAGGACGGTGCCCCAACGGCCCTCGCCCGGAAGGGGCTCGAAGACCGAGCGGTGCAGCGCGGAGCCGCCGAGCCGCAGGGTGCGGGCCACCGCCGCCTCGCTCACGTCGATGCCGAGCGCACGGTGGCCGCGGGCCGCCAGCGCCGCGACCAGCCGGCCGGGCCCACACCCGATGTCCAGGACGGGCCCCTCGCAGCGGTGCAGCGCGGACAGGTCCGCGGCGTCCGCGCCCGCGCACCAGCGTTCCACGTCCAGCGGCAGCAGCCAGCCGTCCGTACGGCGCAGGAACAGCGGACCGCGGCCGTTGCGCAGGGCGTTGGCGTACGGGTCGGTGCTCCAGGAGGTGGTGGTGTCCGGGTGGGGCGGGCGGACCGTTCCGTGCCGGGGAGCCGTCCGCCTCATCGGGCCACCGCCCCGGTCAGTCCGGCGAGTACGGAGGCGAACCGGCCATGCGGCGCCAGGGCGGCGACGTCCACGGCGTCGGCGGCCGTGTCCACGTCCCGCAGCCTGGGCAGGTCACGCACCGTCAGTCCGGCGCCGACCAGCCGCCGGCGCTGCACCGCGCCGGTCTCCGGCACGGACATCGGCACCCCGCGCAGCAGCTCCGGCTCCGGCTCGGCCAGGCCCAGCGCCCAGAAGCCGCCGTCCTCGGCCGGGCCGAACCAGGCGTCGCAGCCGTCCCAGGAACCGGGGGAGAGCGCGGGCGCCAGATCGGCGGCGGTGATCTGCGGGGTGTCCATGCCGATGAGGAGCGCCGGCCCCGTGCTGCCGCCGAACGCGGCGGCCAGCCGTTCGTCGAGGCCGCCCGCGCACTGGCCCACCACCTCGATGCCCGGCGGCAGCCAGGGTCCGGGCGCCCCGTCGAGGACGAGCACCCGCCGCGCGGCGGGCAGCGCGAGGACGGTGCGCAGGGTGTCGGCGAGCGAGGCCTCGGCGAGCCGTGCGGCCTCCTGCGGGGTGAAGGGAGGCGTCAGCCGGGTCTTGACCCGGCCGGGCAGCGGTTCCTTGGCGATGACCAGCAGGGTCACGGGCCCTACGGGCGGGGTCCCGCAGACGGCTTCGGCCTCGGCTCCGGCTCCGGTTCCGGCGCGGTTCGTCCCGCCGGGCGCTCCGGTTCCGGCGCGGTTCGTCGTCCCGGTCGCTCCGGTTCCCGCGCCGGTACGGGCGGCCGGGTTCACCGGGACGCCCCCACCGCGACCGGCGCCTCGCCCAGCACCGCGCGCATGTCGCGCACCGCGTGCCAGGTGCCCCGCCAGGTGCCGGTGACCTTCGACTTCCCGGTGCGCGAGAGGTAGGGGACATCCGTCTCGGCCACCCGCAGCCCCGCGTCCGCCGCCCGCACCACCATCTGCAACGGGTATCCGCTGCGCCGGTCGGTGAGGCCGAGCGCCAGCAGGTCGGCCCGGCGCCCGGCGCGCATCGGCCCCAGGTCGTGCAGCCGAAGCCCGGTACGTCTGCGCAGCAGCCGGGACAGCGCCAGATTGCCCGCACGGGCGTGCAGGGGCCAGGCGCCGAGCCGGTCGGGGCGACGGCGGCCGAGCAGCAGATCGCTCTCGCCGTCCGCGATCCGGCGGACGAAGCCGGGGAGCAGCCCGGGGTCCAGGGACCCGTCGCAGTCGCAGAAGCAGACGAACTCCGCCTCGGCGGCGAGCAGCCCGGCGTGGCAGGCGGAGCCGAAGCCGCGGCGCGGCTCGTGCACCACCGTCGCGCCGAGCGAGCGCGCCAGTTCGGCCGAGCCGTCGGTGGAGCCGTTGTCCACGACGATGGCGCGCCAGCCGCGCGGGATCGCGCCGAGCACCCCGGGCAGGGCGGCGGCCTCGTCCAGGCAGGGCAGCACGATGTCGGCGCGGGGGCCGGAGTTATCGGAGGAGTCGGTCACCCGGCTCACCCTACGGAGCGTAATCCGACAATTCGGGCCACGGATTCTTACGAAACGTGGACATCGACCGGGTGGCGGTGTCCACGCGCCCGGCGCGCGGGGAGCGGGTGCCAGGGTGGGGTCATGCAGCCCGCCATTCCCGCCCGTCCGGCGCCGGGGGGCCGGGGAGCCGGGGGCGAGGCCTCCGGTCCCGGCCCCACCCCCGTCCGTGCCCCGGCCCCCGTCCCCGCCCCCGGCCATGTTCTCGTCGTGGACGACGACCCGACCGTCTCCGAGGTCGTCGCCGGATACCTGACCGCTGCCGGCTACGACGTGGCCCGCGCGGCGGACGGCCCGGCCGCGCTGGAGTGTTTCGCCCGCCGCCGCCCCGACCTGGTGGTGCTGGACCTGATGCTGCCCGGCATGGACGGCTTCGAGGTCTGCCGCCTGATGCGGGCGCACGGGCGGGTGCCCGTCATCATGCTGACCGCGCGCGGCGACGAGGACGACCGCGTCCTCGGCCTGGAGACGGGGGCGGACGACTACGTCACCAAGCCGTTCAGCCCGCGCGAACTCGTCCTGCGCGTCGATTCCGTGCTGCGCCGCGCCGGTGGGTCCGCCGTACCCGCCGGGCGCTCGGCGCTGCTCGAAGGCGCGGGCCTCGTCCTCGACCCGGCGGCCAGGCGGGCGAGCCGGGACGGCCGGGCGCTGGCCCTCACCCTGCGCGAGTTCGACCTGCTGGCCTTCCTGCTGCGCCACCCGGGCCGGGTCTTCACCCGGGAGGAGCTGATGAGCGAGGTGTGGGGCTGGGACTTCGGTGACCTGTCGACGGTGACGGTCCATGTGCGAAGGCTGCGCGGCAAGGTCGAGGCGGACCCGGCCCGGCCGGAGCTGATCCGTACGGTCTGGGGTGTGGGCTACCGCCTGGACCTGCCGTCCGGCCCGACGGACGGCGCAGTGGACCTGCCGTCCGGTCCGCCGGTAACTCCCACTCCGGGCCCCTCCGGAGCGCCGTCATGACCGACATACTCCTCATCGCGCTGTTCGCGTTCCTCGGCGCCGCCGCGGCCGGGCTGCTCGGCGCATTCGTCCTGCGGCTCTTCCGGCACCGCTCGCTCGTCGTCTCGCTGACCGTGGTCGCCGCGGTCGCCGTGACCGCGATGCTCGCGGGGACGCTGGCCGTCGCCTGGGCGATGTTCCTGTCGCCGCACGACCTGTCCGTGGTCACGACCGTCGTCGCGATGGCCGCCGTCGTCTCGCTCGTCACCGCGATGCTGCTCGGCCGCTGGGTGGCGGCGCGGAGCCGCGATCTGACCCTCGCCGCCCGCTCCTTCGGTGACGGCGGCACCTTCGCGGCGCCCGCCGCCCCGGCCACCGCCGAACTCGCCGCCCTCACCCGGGAACTGGCCGCCACCAGTGCCAAGCTCGACAGTTCACGTGAGCGCGAACGCGCCCTGGAGACCTCGCGGCGGGAGCTCGTCGCCTGGATCTCGCACGATCTGCGCACCCCGCTCGCCGGGCTGCGGGCCATGTCGGAGGCGCTGGAGGACGGCGTGGCCGTCGACTCGCCGCGCTATCTGCGCCAGATACGTACCGAGGTGGAGCGGATGAACGACATGGTCGGTGACCTCTTCGAGCTCTCCCGCATCCATGCCGGTTCGCTCACCCTGACCCCCACCCGGATCTCCGTGTACGACCTGGTGGGCGACGCGCTCGCCGGCGCCGACCCGCTGGCCCGCGAGCACGGCGTACGGCTGGTCGGTGACCGGATCGAGGCGGTGCCGGTCGAGGTCGACGGCAAGGAGATGAGCCGGGTCCTGGGCAACCTCCTGATCAACGCGATCCGCCGCACCCCCGCCGACGGCACCGTGGCGGTGGCCGCGCAACGCACGGGCGGCGGTGTGGTCCTGTCGGTGACCGACGGCTGCGGCGGCATCCCGGAAGAGGACCTGGCCAGGGTCTTCGACACCGGATGGCGCGGCACCCACGCCCGTACGCCCCCGGCCGGCGCGGGCCTCGGGCTCGCCATCGTGCGCGGGATCGTCGAGGCGCACGCGGGCCGGGCCGAGGTCCGCAACGTCACCGGCGGCTGCTGCTTCGAGGTCACCCTGCCGGTGGCGTGAGCGTGAGCGGGGCGGGCCCCGCCGACCCGGCGGGCAGCCGGGTCAGCGGGCCGGGCTCGCCGCCATGTCCCGCTGCGGGGCCGCCGCGAACTCCGCCATCCCCTCCGCGAAGCCCACCGCCGGCTTCCAGCCCAGCTCCTCGCGGAGCCGCCGGGAGTCGGCCGTGACATGGCGTACGTCCCCGAGCCGGTACTCACCGGTGACCGCCGGCGCCGGGCCGCCGTGGGCGCGGGCCAGGGCCGCGGCCATCTCGCCGATGGTGTGCGGCTCCCCGCTCCCGGTGTTGTACGCGGCGAAGCCGCCCGGCCGGAGCCCGGAGACGGCCTCCAGCGCCACCGCGTTCGCGGACGCCACGTCCCGCACATGGACGAAGTCCCGCCGCTGCGCCCCGTCCTCGAAGACCTGCGGCGACTCGCCCCGGGCCAGCGACGAGCGGAAGAACGAGGCGACCCCGGCGTACGGGGTGTCGCGCGGCATCCCCGGCCCGTACACGTTGTGGTAGCGCAGCGACAGCGCCCGCCCGCCGGTCGCGCGCGCCCAGGAGGACGCGAGGTGTTCCTGGGCGAGCTTGGTGCTCGCGTACACATTGCGCGGGTCCACCGGCGCGTCCTCGCCGACGAGCCCCGGGGTCAGCTCCGTACCGCAGGAGGGGCAGAGCGGCTCGAACCGGCCCGCGGCCAGATCGGTTTCCGCCCTGGGCCCCGGCCGGACCGGGCCGTGGAGCCGGCAGTCGTAGCGGCCCTCGCCGTAGACGACCATCGATCCGGCGAGCACCAGGCTCCGCACCCCGGCCCCGGCCGCGGCGGCGAGCAGCACGGCCGTCCCGAGGTCGTTGCACCCGACGTACCGCGGGGCGTCCGCGAAGTCCTTGCCCAGGCCGACCATCGCCGCCTGGTGGCACACGGCGTCGATGCCGCGCAGCGCGCGGTCCACGGCCTCACGGTCGCGCACGTCCGCCACGATCAGCCGGCTGTCGGCCCGCCGGTCCGCTCCCTCGCCGTGCGCCGAGGGGAGCAGGGCGTCGAGCACCACCGCCTCGTGCCCGGCCGATGTGAGGGTCCGGACGATCTCCGACCCGATGAACCCGGCTCCGCCGGTGACCAGTACGCGCATGACGCTCACGCTAGGGCGCCGCGGCCGGTGGGCGGGGTTGCGCGGGCGGCACGTCAGGGGACCGTAAGAACCGGACCCGTTCGGCGGCCCCACCCGGACGGCTCAGCCGAACAGGAACGCGCCTGCCGTGGCCGCGCCCAGCGCGGTCCCCGCGGTCACCTGGCCGACCGTGTGGTAGCCGAGCGTGACCCGTGACCAGCACACGGCGGCCGTCATCAGGTACCCGAACAGCCACCACGGCGAGTGGACCACGGCGAGCAGGGCGACGACGGCCGAGGCGACCGAGGCGTCCACCGAGATCTTCCAGACCGTGTTCACGGCCAGCAGGACGACCGTCATCGCCCAGAGCGCGAGCATCGCGGTCAGGATGCCGGTGGGGGCGCCGCCCAGCACCATGACCGCCGAACCGGTGCCGATGGAGCCGAGGATGACGAGGAAGATCGGGGCCCGCTTGGTGCGGTCGACGACATGGCGGTCGCCCCAGGTGCCGCGTCCGCGCTCCCACTCGATGTAGCCGGCCGGGACGATCCCGGCGCACAGGGCGCCGAGCAGTCCCCACAGCAGTCCCGTCCACTCGCCCGCCGCCGCGTATCCGGTCGCGAGCATCCCGGCGAGCAGGAGATTACGTGGCTGGAAGACATCGGTCACCGTACGGGCGGTGGAGGTGGTGCGGGAGGTCTCCGCGATGCCGGTGGTGCTCATGCCGTCTGCTCCTTTGCCGCTGCCGCTGCCGCTGCCGCTGCCGCTGTTGCCGCCGCCGCGGAGGATTCCAGGACCTGCCGGGCCCGTTGTGCCGTGACCGTCCGGTACGCGGCGGCTACCCGGACCAGCCAGGCGACCTCGCCGTCCTGGTCGGTCGCGTGCTGGGTGCCGACGGCCGCCGCGTCCCCCGGAACCGCGCCGTCGCCGTGGGCCGCGAGGGCCGCCTTGATCCAGTACGCGTCGGTGAGCGGTCCCGTCCGCTCCCGGTCGGCGGCGGTGGCCTCGGCCGCGGCTTCGGCGGCGGCTTCGGCTGCCGCGAGAAGGGTGTCGGGGGCGTAGTGGCGCAGCTTCTCCACCGCGTCGGCGATGTCCGCCGCCCAGCGGTCGATCCGCAGGTCCGCCGGGGTGCCGAACCGGGTCAGCTCGCGGACCAGCGAGGCCGGGGGGTCGAAGGGCTGGTCGGGGAAGGCCGCCATCAACTCGTACCAGAGCGCGTGCAGTCGCACCTGGGCGCGCCAGAGCTTCGCCCGGCGGCGGACGTTGCTCAGGGCGGGGATGGAGGCGCCGACCGCGAAGAAGGCGAACAGCACCACCTGCGAGGCCTCGGTGATCTGGTCGAAGTCCAGCGCGAAGGCCTCGCTCGGCGGGTCGATCACGCTCACCCAGAGGAACAGCGTCCGGCTGACGGTGTATCCGACCCCGATGAACATCGCGAACGTCATCATGCCGAGGCCGATCCGCAGCCGGCGGAGCCCGGCGCTCGCGGTGGCCAGCGCCCACTGGTAGGCGCAGACGGCGGACGCGGTGCCGAGGTAGAGGTAGAACACGCTCATGTAGAGCGTCGCGCCCCACTGTCCGGCGTGGTCGGCGACGAAGCGGTCCGAGGGGACGGAACGGTCGACGACCGTGAAGAACAGCACCGTCAGCAGCACCAGCGTGGCGACCGACGCCTTCGCGGCCACCTGCTGGATCAGCCGGGCGAACCGTACGTGCCGCGGGACGTCCCCGGCGTCGGCGTACTGGCCGTAGATGGCGACGATGTAGCTGAGGATGGCGAGGATCGCGACGGTCGCCGTGTAGTGCTTGATCAGTACCGAGAGATCGGTGACGGAGCTGTCGTTGAGCCCGATGCGCACGACCCGGGTCTTGGTCCACAGGGCGGCGGCGAATCCCGCGTAACAGCCCCACAGGGCCCGGCGGCGGCGGTCGTCCTCGTCGCCCCAGAGGGCGGCCGGCATGCGCCACAGGGCGACGGCTGTCATCAGGCCGGCTATCAGGTAGCCGGCGAGGTCGAGCGGTGTCACGGCGGAAGTCCTCGGGGTGGGGGGACGGGTTCGGCTGCGAGACGGGGGCCGGGTCCGGTGCTACGTGCGGCGGAACAGGCCGCGGCGGCGGTGGGCGACCGGGAGGGAGAGCGAGTCGGCGAGCCGCCCCACCATGTCATCGCTCGTCACCTCCCTGGCCATCCGGGGGATGAGCGAGGCACCGAATTCGGCCATGCGTTCGTCGTGGGTGTCGTACTGCGCGCGGGCCTGCACGGCGTCGGGGGTCCGGAGCGCGTCGGCGCCGACGACCCGGGAGATCAGCGAGGTGTCGAAGACGGGCAGCAGCCGCTGGAGCTGCTCGGCGTCCAGCGAGGTGCCGTGGTCGAACCACTCGTGGCACAGCTCGTGCAGGATGACGTGCTGGGTCTGGTACGCGGTGGGGCGCCGGCGGTAGAGCACGAAGCTGGTCCCGCCGGCCTTCAGCCGCAGTCCGCAGGCGCCGTTGACGCGCGCCAGCCGGTCGGGCATCTCGTGCAGCACGATGGTGCGGCCGCCGGCCGTCTCCATGTTCGCCACCAGTCCGGCGATCGAGAAGGGCGCGGGCAGGGGGAGCCCGGCGAGTCCGGCCTCGCACTCTTTGCGCAGTCTGCGCAGGGACATGGGACTAACTCCGTGGTCCGCCGGTGGCCGGGCGCTGCCGGTTCTTCGCGTCCTCCAGCAGGGCGAGCGCGAACTGCAGCAGCTCCGGGGGCAGTCCCTCCTCGTCCAGTCCCCGTCCGGCCAGCCCGCTGATCTCCCCGGTGCGCCGCTTGGCCAGGAACTGCAGACCGTCGACGACGTCGTCGACGACCTCGGACTCCTCCTTGAAGAAGCGCCAGTCCACGCCGAAGCCGAGGCCGAGCGCCTTGAGGATGTCCTCGGACGGCTGGGTGACCTTGCCGGCCAGGATGTTGGAGAAGTAGCTGTGCGAGAGCGATCCGCCGCGCTCCTTGACCAGGTCCGCGAAGACCCGCCCCGAGATCTTCCGGCCGGGGAAGGTCTTCTCGACCATGTACTCGACCTTCTGCCGCAACGTCCGCAGTTCCGGCGCGCGTTCTTCGCCGCTGTCCATCCGGTCCCCCACGTGTCCGTCCCCCGCACCGGTGCCTGTCCGGCGCCGCGCGGTGCCCGATTCGGTCAACGGGCTCGTACTGTAACGAACTCCGGCCCGTCGCCCCCGGCGCGGGAGCCCATGAGCGCATCGCGGATGCGCGTGAGCGCATTCCGAACAGGGACGTAGTGGCACATCCTGCGACTGTGTACAGGAGCAGGGTTGCGCAAATACTCTACGTCACTGTTAACTCAAAAAAACACGGGCAGGGGACCACGAGGGGAGCCCCTTGCCCGTGAGTTCGGCGGCGACGCCTGCGCGAACGGGGCCTCCCGTGACGGGGAGAGGGTGCACACAGGGGGCAGGGTGTGCACAGGGGTGTAGCCCTTCACGACGGGGGATGCGTGAAGGGCTACATCTGCATTATGGCCCGAGGTCACGCAGTCATCAACTGACCCGCCGGTCAGTGTTCTTGGCAGTTGCGGTGTCCGGGCCCCGCGGGCGCGGCCGAAGAGGGCGGGAGCGTGCGCCGGACCGGCGGCCCCGAGGGCGGCCCGCTCAGATAACTTCCCCCGTCCGGCCAGGGAAATCTGTCGCGGCTATGATAGAGACGATGGCTCGCACAACGAGATTTTCTTCAACGGTCAACGAAGTCGGCGACACGCGGCAGGTGCCCATGCCCCCCGAAACCCCTCCGCATTCCACCGACCGTCTCGACGACGACGACTACCCCGCCTACACCATGGGCCGCGCCGCGGAGATGATCGGCGCCACGCCCGGATTCCTCCGCGCGATCGGCGAGGCCAGGCTGATCACCCCCCTGCGGTCCGAGGGCGGCCACCGCCGCTACTCCCGCTACCAGCTCCGCGTCGCCGCCCGCGCCCGGGAGCTCGTCGACGGGGGCACGCCGGTCGAGGCCGCCTGCCGCATCGTGATCCTGGAGGACCAGCTCGAAGAGGCGCTCCGGCTCAACGAGGAGCTGCGCAGGCCGACTCCTGGCCCCTGAGCGCCGGCCCCCGGCCCCTGAGGGCCGCGTTTCAGGGCGCCGCCTTCCGGCTTTTCGCCGCCGCCTCTTCCTCCTCCGCCTCCACCACTGCCGCCGCCGTGCTGCCCCGTTCGATGAGCCGGGGCAGCGGCACCCGGATGGTGTGCGCCGTGCCGCCGTCGAGCAGCGCGGTCAGCTCCCGCGCCGCGAGCCGCCCGAACGCGACCGTGTCCCTGGACAGCGCGGTCAGCCACGGCGCGGTCAGCCGGCACAGCGCGGAGTCCTCCCACGACACCACCGACACATCGGCCGGGACCCGGAAGCCGAGGCCCGCGATGACCGCCACCCCGGCCGCGGCCATCACGTCGTTGTCGTAGACGATCGCGGTCGGCGGGGTGTCCTGCTCCAGCACCCGGCGGGTCACGGCCGCGCCCTCGGTGTCCGAGTAGTCCGTGGTCACCGAGTGGGCCTCGGTCAGTCCGCGCCGGTCGGCCTCGATGCGCAGGGACCGGATGCGCCGGTCGGTGTGCGCGAGTGAGGGCAGTCCGGCGATGTGCACGATGCGCCGGTGGCCCAGTTCGTGCAGCCGGCCGACGACGGCCGCCATCGCTCCCGCGTCGTCGGCGCGGATCTGCGAGAGGCCCGGGTGGGGACCGGTGTCGCTGCCGGGAAGGGCGCCGATGACGACGCCGGGCAGGCCCAGTTCGTCCAGCAGGCCGACGCGTGGGTCATCGATTCGGGGATCGACGACGAGTACGCCGTCGACCCGCCGCTCGGCCCACCAGCGCCGGTAGACCGCGCATTCGGCCGTCACGTCCTCCACCACCTGGAAGAGCAGCCCGAGCCGTCGCTCGGCCAGGACCTCCTGGATGCCGGAGATCAGCTGGAGGAAGAAGGAGTCAACGCCCAGGTTCGCCGCCGGACGCGCCACCACAAGGCCCACGGTGGCCGAGCCCTCGCCCGACAGCGCACGGGCGGCGGTGCTCGGATGCCAGCCCAACTGCTCGGCCACGCGCCGGATTCGGTCCCTGGTGATCGCCGAGACCCCAGGGCGGTCGTTGAGCGCGAAGGAGACCGCGCTCTCCGACACGCCGGCCCGCTGGGCGATGTCCTTCATGGTCGGCCGTCGTGCCGGCGTGCGTCTGGCCGGCGAGGTGTCCCCGGCCGGCGGCCGCTTCGGTGTCACCGAGTGCCTCTCTCCTGCGTTCCCTGTGGCTCGCGTGGGTCATCGGGTTCGCGCTTCCCCCGGGGGCATCGTAGGGCTTCCCGGTCCATTGGTCGAGCGAAGCGCTCCAGCAACTAATGCGCTTGAGCTGAGAGCACCTAAAGCGCATTAGTCATCGATCTTCAAAGTGCCGTCACACCGCTCTGACCTGTGAGTATGCCGAAAGTATCGACTTAATTGCGGGGAATGTATTGACTTTCCGTCACGCGCATTGCAGGGTCTGCTGGGCGAACGCATCCGGCCGGTCCGCGACCTCCGGTTCGCCGTCCGCACGCCTGGTCCGAGCAAAGGAGCCGTTCACCGTGCGCATCTCTCGCAGAGCAGTCGCCACTGCCGCCGTCCTCGCCACTGTCCTGCCGTTGAGTGCCTGTGGAGGTGGATCGGGGACGGGCTCGTCCGACGCCTCGGGCAAGGTCGAAGGCAAGATCACCTTCCAGACCTGGAACCTCCAGGCGAACTTCAAGGACTACTTCAACGGCGTGATCGCGGACTTCGAGAAGAAGTACCCGGACACCGAGGTCAAGTGGGTCGACCGGCCCGGCGAGGGCTACGCGGACAAGATCAGCGCGGACGCGGCCGGCGGCACCCTGCCGGACGTCGTCAACGTGTCGCCCGACCTGGTGGCCCCGCTCGCCAAGGCGGGCATCGCACTGGACCTCGACAAGGCGGCGCCGAAGTACCGCGAGGAGTACCTGCCGGGCGCCTGGCAGAGCCACCAGATACCGGGCACGGAAGGGACGTTCGCCTTCCCCTGGTACCTCAACACCGGGCCGATGTTCTACAACAAGCGCCTCCTCAAGGACGCCGGACTCGACCCGAAGAACCCGCCGTCCACCTACGACGAGGTCTTCTCCGACGGCCTGAAGCTGGCCGAGAAGAGCAAGGGCAAGGTCGCCACCCTCGCGAACGTGCCCACCATCGAGGACTTCGGCCGCTACGGCGGACAGCTGATGAACAAGGAAGGCACCGCCTTCGCCTTCAACGACGCCAAGGGCATCGAACTCCTCACCCACTACAAGGAGTTGTACGACGCCAAGGCGCTCGACGCGCAGGCCCTGACCGCGACCCCGGAGTCGTCCGGCCACAAGTTCCTCACCGAGTCCGTGGCGATGAACCCCGGCAGCGCGCTGGACCTGGCCAACTTCAAGAAGCAGGCCCCGAGCCTCTACAAGAACATCGGGATCACCGACCAGGTCAGCAGCACCGGCAAGGCCAACATGTACGTCATGGGCATCATGGTGAACGCGCAGACCAAGCGGCAGCCCGCCGCCGTGGCCTTCGCCCACTACATGACCGACGCGACCCGGCAGATGGAGTTCGCGAAGAAGGTCGCCATCTTCCCCAGCACCGCAGGATCGCTCGACGACCCGTACTTCACCGAGGAGGACGGCACCGACGAGACCCGCGTCCGGGTCGCCGCCGCCAAGTCCCTGAAGACGGCCGTCAATTACACGCCGGTGCTGTTCAGCGAGCAGATGAAGACCGAGCTGCGCAACCAGATCGCCAAGGCGCTGCAAGGGAAGCAGAGCCCCAAGGAAGCCCTTGACAACGCTGTCAAGGCCTGTGACCGGCTGTTGCAGCAGAGCTGAGCCCTGGTGACTACCCCTGCCCCTGCCTCCAGCCCCGCTCCCGCCCGCCGGATCAGCCGCCATCTGCCCCTCAGCCCCTGGCTGTTCGCGGCTCCCGGACTGATCGTGGTCGGCGCCTTCAGCCTCTACCCGTTCTTCAGCACCCTGGTCAACGCCTTCACGGACCGGCGGACCCTGGTGCCGGGGAAGTTCGTCGGCCTGGCGAACTTCCGTGAGCTGCTGCACGACGAGATGTTCTGGACCGGGCTGCGCAACAGCGCGTTGTACGTACTGGTCGTCGTCCCGGCCCTCGTCATCCTGCCGCTGCTGCTGGCGATGCTCGTCCAGCGGCACATCCCCGGCATCACCTTCTTCCGCTCCGCCTTCTACACCCCGGTCGTCGCGTCCATCGTCGTCGTCGGCCTGATCTGGGTGTGGATGCTCGACGACCGGGGGCTGATCAACTCGCTCCTGGAGGCCGTGGGCATCGGCAAGGTCGGCTTCCTCAGCGACCAGTGGCTGCTGCTGGGCAGCGCGATGGCGGTCACGGTCTGGAAGGGCCTCGGCTACTACATGATCATTTATCTGGCCGCGCTGTCGAACGTACCGAGGGAGCTGCACGAGGCCGCGTCCGTGGACGGTGCCGGGGTCGTGCGCCGCTTCTTCACCGTCACCGTCCCCGCCATCCGCTCCACCATGGTGCTGGTCGCGGCGCTGTCCTCGGTCTCCGCCTTCAAGGTCTTCTCCGAGGTCTATCTGATGGCCGGCCCCTCCGGCGGCCCGGCGGGCGAGGACACCACCCTGGTGATGCTCGTCCAGCGGGTCGGCACCGGTCTGACCGGGCGGGTCGGGTACGCCTCCGCCATCTCGGTCGTCATCTTCGTCGTCACCGTCGGCCTGATGCTCCTGGTGCTGCGCGCCGACCGCAAGGAGGACGCGTGAGCTTCCTGAAGACCACCGATGCCGAGGGGCGCCGCATCGCGCCCTGGCAGCTCGTCCTGCGGTACGTGCTGCTGCTCGCCGTACTGGTGCTGACCGTAGGACCGTTCCTGTGGCAGCTCTCGACCTCGCTGAAGGGTCCGGGCGAGGACATCTTCAGCTCGCCGCCGAAGTTCTTCCCCAGCGATCCGACCCTGGACAACTACAGCAGGGTCGCCGACACCATCCCGGTGTGGGACTACGCCTTCAACTCCGTCAAGGTCGCCGCCGCCAACGTGGTCACCAACTGCGTCGGCGCCGCACTGGCGGGCTACGCGCTGGCCCGGCTGCGCTACCGGGGGCGCAGGGCCGCGACGCTGGCGTTCATCCTCGCCATGCTCGTGCCCGTCGAGGGCATCATCATCGCCCAGTTCACCACCATGCGTGATCTCGGGCTGAACAACACCCTGCTCGGGGTGCTGCTGCCGGGTTCCATCGGGGCGATGAACGTCCTGCTGATGCGCAACGCCTTCCTGAACCTCCCCCAGGAGGTGGAGGAGGCGGCCTTCGTGGACGGCGCCAATGTCTGGCAGCGCTTCCTGCGGATCGCGCTGCCCTCGGTCAAGGGCACCCTCGCCGTCGTCGCGATCTTCGCCTTCATGGGCTCGTGGGACGACTTCCTGTGGCCGCTGATCGTCCTCAGCGACCCGGAGAACTTCACCCTGACCATCGGGCTGAACTATCTGCACGGCACCTTCGCCAACGACGAACGGCTCGTCGCCGCGGGCACGATCATCGCCGTGCTCCCGCTCATCGTGCTCTTCGCCGGTCTGCAGCGCTTCTTCTTCCGGGGTGTCGGCGAAGGCGCCGTCAAGGGCTGACCCGCCCGACCCCGATCCGCCGCACAGGCCGCGACCGACCGCCGCCCCGCACCACAGAACCAGGACCCCTGTTCCGTATGAGCTCCTCCCCGCTGCGTTTCGGCGCCAACTACACGCCCAGTCAGGGCTGGTTCCACCACTGGCTGGACTTCGACCTCGACGCCGTGCGCGCCGACCTGGACTCGATCGCCGGTCTCGGCCTCGACCACATCCGGGTCTTCCCGCTCTGGCCGCTCTTCCAGCCCAACCGCACCCTGATCCGCCCGCGCGCCGTCGAGCAGCTCGTCGAGCTGGCCGACGCCGCCGCCGAACGCGGGCTCGACGTCAGCGTGGACGGGCTCCAGGGCCATCTGTCGAGCTTCGACTTCCTGCCCGCCTGGACCCGGACCTGGCACCGGCGCAACATCTTCACCGACCCCGACGTGGTCTCCGGGCAGGCCGAGTACCTGCGGACGCTGGCCGCCGCCCTCGCCGACCGGCCCCACTTCATCGGGATGACGCTCGGCAACGAGATCAACCAGTTCTCGGGCGAGCCGCACCCCGACCCGGACCGCGTCACCCCCGAGCAGGCGGGCGACTGGCTGACCCGGATGCTGGAGGCCTGCGAGGAGGGGGCGCCCGGAAAGCTCCACCTGCACGCCGAGTACGACGCCTCCTGGTACCAGGACGACCACGCCTTCACCCCCGCGCACGCGGCCCGGACCGGGGCCGTCACCGCCGTGCACTCCTGGGTCTTCAACGGCACCGCCCAGCGGCACGGCCGCACCGGCACCGCCACCGAGCACCACGCCGCCTACCTGATCGAGCTCTCCAAGGCCTGGGCCCTCGACCCGCACCGGCCGGTCTGGCTCCAGGAGGTCGGCGCCCCCGCCCCGCTCATCCCGGCCGAGCACGCCGCCGGGTTCACCGCGGCGACCGTCGAGAACGCGCTGGACTGCGAGGACGTCTGGGGCGTCACCTGGTGGTGCTCCCACGACGTGTCCCGCTCGCTGGCCGACTTCCCCGAACTCGAATACGGGCTCGGCCTGTTGACCAACGACCGGCAGGTCAAACCGGCCGGCCGGGCCATCGCCCGGATCGTCGGGGAACAGCGCGGCAGGACCCGCCGGCCCGCGCCCCGGACCACGGCCCTCGTCGTCGACACCGGGGACGACACGACCGCGCCCCGCCGCTCCGCCTGCGCCCCGGGCGGCGAGGTCTTCGAGGCCTTCGCCCGGCTCACCGCGGACGGGGTACGCCCCACGACCGTCCTCGCGAGCAAGGCCGGCGACGCGGAGCACCTGGCCGCGCGCGGCATCACCGAGGTCGTCGCACCCGGCCAGGTCCGATGACGGCGTCCCGGTCCGCGGCCGCCCACCGCGCCACGGTCCGCGCGGGCGCCGGGACCCCCGCCGCCGTCGCGCACCGCTGGTAACCACCCCACCCGCACCCCACCCCAATCGGAGCCACCCTCATGCACGACGACCGCAGCCTGGTCGAAGCCCGTCTGAAGCGCGTCCTGGACGAGCGCATCCGGCCGGCCGTATACCCGCAATCCGTACCGCTGGACGTAGCCGTCTGGAACGCACCGGGTGAGCCCGTCCCGGTCGCCGAGGGTCTGGCGGGTGCCACCGAACCGATCGCGGTCGGCGACCGGTGGGGCGCCCCGTGGGGCACCTGCTGGTTCCGGGTCTCCGGGACGGTCCCCGAGGCCTGGGCGGGCCGGACCGTCGAGGCGCTGCTCGACCTCGGCTTCGACGAGAACATGCCGGGCTTCCAGTGCGAGGGCCTCGTCTACCGCCCCGACGGCACCCCGGTGAAGGGCCTCAACCCGCGCAACCAGTGGGTGCGCGTCGGCGCCCCCGCCGAGGGCGGCGAGGAGGTGCTGCTGCACATCGAGGCGGCGTCCAACCCGGTCATCCTCGACTACCACCCCTTCCTGCCGACCCGGCTGGGTGACAAGGAGACCGCGGGCGGCGAACCGCAGTACACCCTCGCCCGGATGGACCTCGCCCTCTTCGACGAGAACGTGTGGAACCTCGTCCAGGACCTGGAGGTGCTGGGTGAGCTGATGCAGGAGCTGCCGGTGGACGGCGCCCGCCGCTGGGACATCCTGCGCGCCATCGGCCGCTCGCTCGACGCGGTCGACCTCCAGGACGTCAACGGCACCGCGGCCGCCGCCCGCGAGCAGCTCGCCGGTGTCCTCGCGACGCCCGCGCAGCCGTCCGCGCACCGCATCAGCGCCGTCGGCCACGCCCACATCGACTCGGCCTGGCTGTGGCCGCTGCGCGAGACCGTCCGCAAGGTCGCCCGTACGACGTCCAACATGACGGCCCTGCTGGAGGACGAGCCCGACTTCGTCTTCGCGATGTCGCAGGCCCAGCAGTTCGCCTGGATCAAGGAGCACCGCCCCGAGGTCTACGCCAAGGTCAAGCAGGCCGTGGCGGACGGGCGGTTCGTGCCGTCCGGCGGGATGTGGGTCGAGTCCGACACGAACATGCCGGGCTCCGAGGCGATGGCCCGCCAGTTCGTGCACGGCAAGCGGTTCTTCCTCGACGAGTTCGGCATCGAGAACGACGAGGCGTGGCTGCCCGACACCTTCGGCTTCGCGGCCGGTCTGCCGCAGATCATCAAGGCCGCCGGTTCCAAGTGGCTCCTGACCCAGAAGATCTCGTGGAGCCAGACCAACAAGTTCCCGCACCACACCTTCCAGTGGGAGGGCATCGACGGCACCCGGATCTTCACGCACTTCCCGCCCGTCGACACCTACAACTGCTCCATGAAGGGCAGCGAGATCGCCCACGCGGCGAAGAACTTCAAGGACAAGGGAGTCGCGCGGCACTCCCTCGCGCCGACCGGCTGGGGCGACGGGGGCGGTGGCACCACCCGCGAGATGATCGCGAAGGCGGCCAGGATGCGCAGCCTGGAAGGGTCCGCGACGGTCACCTGGGAGACGCCCACCGACTTCTTCACCAAGGCGGAGGCGGAGTACCCGAACGCACCGGTGTGGGTCGGGGAGCTCTACCTGGAGCTGCACCGCGCCACCCTGACCAGCCAGGCGAAGACGAAGCAGGGCAACCGCCGCAGCGAGCACCTGCTGCGGGAGGCCGAGCTGTGGGCCGCCACCGCCGCAGTGCGGACCGGCTCCGCCTACCCGTACGAGCAGCTGGACCGGATCTGGAAGACGGTGCTGCTGCACCAGTTCCACGACATCCTGCCCGGCTCGTCGATCGCCTGGGTGCACCGCGAGGCGGAGAAGACGTACGCGGCCGTCGCCGAGGAGCTGAACGGCATCGTCGACACCGCGCAGCGCGCCCTGGCCGGTGACTCCGCGGCGGGGGCGACCCTGCTCTTCAACTCCGCCCCGCACACCCGCGGCGGCGTCCCGGCCGGTGCGGCGGCGCCCGTCACGGCTGCCGACGGCGGCACGCTCGCACCGCGCGGGGGCGGCGGGTTCGTCCTGGACAACGGCCTGCTCCGGGTGGAGATCGACGCCCGCGGACTGGTCGTCTCGGCGTACGACATCGGCGCCGGGCGCGAGACGGTGGCCCCGGGCCAGGCCGCGAACCTGCTCCAGATCCACCCGGACTTCCCGAACATGTGGGACGCGTGGGACGTGGACGAGTTCTACCGCAACACCGTCACCGACCTGACGGACCTCGACGAGCTCACCCCCGTCGAGGACCGGGGCGCCGTGTCCGTACGGATCGTCCGCGGCTTCGGAGACTCGAAGGTCACCCAGCTGCTGACCCTCGCGCCGGGCGTCAAGCGGCTCGACATCGACACCGAGGTCGACTGGCACGAGACGGAGAAGTTCCTCAAGGCGGCGTTCCCGCTGGACATCCACGCCGAGCGGTACGCCTCCGAGACGCAGTTCGGGCACTTCTACCGGGCCACCCACACCAACACCAGCTGGGAGGCCGCCAAGTTCGAGGCCTGCAACCACCGCTTCGTCCACCTGGAGGAGCCGGGCTGGGGCGTGGCCCTGGTCAACGACTCGACGTACGGGCACGACGTGAGCCGCACGGTCCGCGACAGCGACGCGGGCACGACCACCACCGTGCGGGTGTCGCTGCTGCGCGCCCCGCGCTTCCCCGACCCGGAGACCGACCAGGGCGTGCACCGCTTCCGGCACGCGCTCGCGCCGGGCGCCGCGGTCGTCGACGCGGTCCGTGAGGGCTTCCGCATCAACCTGCCGGAGCGCCGGGTGACCGGTGACCGCGAGGTGGCTGCGCTGGTGGCCGTCGACAACGACGCGGTCGTGGTCAGCGCGGTCAAGCTGGCGGACGACGCGAGCGGCGACCTGGTCGTGCGGCTCTACGAGTCGGCGGGCGGCCGCGCCAGGGTCCGGCTCGCGGCCGGATTCGAGGCCGCCGGCGTCGCGGTGACCGATCTGCTGGAGCGGCCGCTGGCCGACGCGGTGGTGCCCGAGCTCGCTGACGGCGGTGTCCAGCTGTCGCTGCGGCCGTTCGAGCTGATCACGCTGAGGTTCGCCCGCGGCTGAGCCCGAGGCCGGACTCGCGGCCGTCGCGAGCGGCGGACCTGTCCGCAATCTCCCCCCTGGTCCTGAATCAGGGGGGAGATCGCCGCACGGGGGGCCGGAGCACTGCCCCGTACGGCGGCGAATATCTACAGCGACAAGCACAGAATTTTACGCAATGTGCGATGAGGGTTTATGGCACGCCGGGTGGAGTGTAATTACTTGCCGCGCCCGGCCGCATTCATTGTGCTACTGTAGATCTCAGTTGCAGTTGTGGTTCCCAAAGACTCCAAGTGCTCTCCTCAGCTAAATGGGCTGAGTGGGTGCACTTTTGTATTTCCGGTTCATTATCCGGATGGGGTAATCATCGCGGCGACGTGGGACTGGCACAGTGCGAGTCCCCGGGCTCTGCCCCAGAAGGAGATAAAACATGGCTACTGGCACCGTCAAGTGGTTCAACGCGGAAAAGGGCTTCGGCTTCATCGAGCAGGATGGTGGCGGCGCTGACGTCTTCGCCCACTACTCGAACATCGCCGCCAGCGGCTTCCGTGAGCTGCAGGAGGGCCAGAAGGTGAACTTCGACGTCACGCAGGGCCAGAAGGGCCCGCAGGCGGAGAACATCACCCCCGCGTAACCTGATCGCTCCGGCGCTCACGCGCTGAGATGCTTTCGCGCAGCTGGGGCCCGCACCTTGGGGTGCGGGCCCCAGCTCGTTGCTTTTACGGGCCCGCCCCCGAGCGATGCCGTGCCGGTGCACCACCGCCACGAGCTGCCGGGCAGGCGCCCCGTACCAAGATCTTCACCGTGCGGCGGACGATCCGCCATGGCTCCCGGACCGGAACACCGGCCCGCCGGAGCCCCGTGACGTGACCTGTAGGACCGCTCCGCGGGCCCGCTCGTCGTGTCATTGCGAAGCACCGGACCCGGTTCGGCCGGGCCCGTATCGGCTCAAGACCGGCTGCCGGGCTTCGTTCACGTATGCCAACGGCCCGTTCTTGCGATTCTTGTGCCGCTCGTCGCCGCAATGAATTCCTCGATACGCGCCATATCGAGGAAGGGTTCCGTATGAACCGCGACCGCACAGCCCGCTCCAGTGACCGTTATTCCCGCGCCTCCGGCGGCTCCCGTTCGGGCGGCGGCGGCTTCCGCTCGCAGGCCCCGGCCCGCCAGGGCGGCCAGGGCCGCTTCGGCGCCCCGGCCCAGCGCTCCGGTGGCGGCGGTGGCTACGGCCGCCGGCCCGCCGCCAAGCAGGGCGAGTTCGCCCTGCCGAAGACCATCACCCCGGGGCTGCCCGCCGTGGAGGCCTTCGCCGATCTGGACATGCCCTCGCCGCTGCTGTCGGCGCTCGCCAACGAGGGCGTCACGGTGCCGTTCCCGATCCAGGCGGCCACGCTGCCGAACTCGCTGGCCGGCCGTGACGTACTGGGCCGCGGCCGTACCGGATCGGGCAAGACGCTCGCCTTCGGTCTGGCCCTGCTGGCCCGTATCGAGGGACGGCGCGCCGAGGCCCGCCGCCCGCTGGCCCTGGTGCTCGTCCCCACCCGGGAACTGGCGCAGCAGGTCACCGACGCGCTCACCCCGTACGCCCGCTCGCTCAAGCTGCGGATGGCCACGGTCGTCGGCGGCATGTCGATCGGCCGGCAGTCGGCCGCGCTGCGCGGCGGCTCCGAGGTCGTCGTCGCCACTCCGGGCCGGCTGAAGGACCTGATCGAGCGCGGCGACTGCTCGCTGGACCGGGTCTCCATCACCGTCCTGGACGAGGCCGACCAGATGGCCGACATGGGCTTCATGCCGCAGGTCACCGAGCTGCTCGACCAGGTGCAGGCGGAGGGCCAGCGGATGCTGTTCTCGGCCACCCTGGACCGCAACGTCGACCTGCTGGTGCGCCGCTACCTGCACGACCCGGTCGTCCACTCGGTCGACCCGGCCGCCGGTGCGGTGACGACGATGGAGCACCACGTGCTCTACGTCCACGGCGCCGACAAGTACGCCACCACGACGGAGATCGCCGCCCGCGACGGCCGCGTGATCATGTTCCTGGACACCAAGCACGCCGTGGACAAGCTCACCGACCACCTGCTCAACAGCGGGGTCCGGGCGGCGGCGCTGCACGGCGGGAAGTCGCAGCCGCAGCGCACCCGCACCCTGACCCGGTTCAAGACCGGGCACGTCACGGTGCTCGTCGCCACCAATGTCGCGGCCCGCGGCATCCACGTCGACAACCTCGACCTGGTCGTCAACGTCGACCCGCCGAGCGACCACAAGGACTACCTGCACCGCGGCGGCCGTACCGCCCGTGCCGGGGAGTCCGGCAGTGTCGTCACGCTGGTGCTGCCCAACCAGCGCCGCGAGATGACGCGCCTGATGGCCGACGCCGGGATCACCCCGCAGATCGCCCAGGTACGCTCGGGTGAGGCCGAGCTGAGCCGGATCACTGGTGCGCAGGCGCCCTCGGGCGTGCCGGTTATCATCACCTCGCCGGTGTCGGAGCGGCCCAAGGGCGGATCGTCGTCCCGCGGCCGCCGCAGCCGTCCGGCCCAGGCCCGGCGCACCTCGTCCTCGTCCTCGTCGTCCTCGTCCTCGTCGTCCCAGCCGCGGGGTGGCGGTGCGCAGCGCCGGTCATCCGGCAACCGTGCCGCCTGACCTCGCCCGCGTTCCCGTCCGGTTCCGTCCCCCGACCCCGTTGAGGCACTATGCGCTGCGTCATCGCCCGCTTCCCCTTCGACCTGTTCAAGCATGAGGTCGAGGCTTCGATGAAGGGCATCAAGCCCGAACCCGTCACCGGGGAATCGGTGATCATCAGCCGTCGTGTCTATCCGGTCAAGCAGGTGGGTGAAGTGATCACCCGGCAGGACCGCCGCGACTTCACGGCCGGTGAGGTGACCAGGGCGCTGGGGCGTCTCGGCTTCACCTGCCGGTCCGTACCGGCCCCGTCCGCTCCGGTGGAGCTCAGCCCCATGGAGGCCGCTTCGGCCGCGCTGGGGACCCCCGGACAGGACGCCTGAACCACCGCACCACCTGCCGAGGCCCGGCTCCCCCTCGGGGGAGCCGGGCCTCGGTGCGTCGTACGTCCCGCGGCGGTCAGCTCCAGAGCGCCTCGGCGAGCGTGACGCCGACGAACACCGCGCCGAGGCCCGCCACCACGCTCGCGACCACGTTGGCCGCCGCGTAGAACCGTGCGCCGTCCTCGGCCAGCCGCAGCGTCTCGTAGCTGAAGGTCGAGTACGTGGTCAGCGCCCCGCAGAGCCCGGTGCCGAGCAGCAGCTGTACGTGCGAGGAGGCGGCGCCGGCCGTCACCGCACCGGTCAGCAGCCCCAGCACCAGGCAGCCCGTGACGTTCACCGTGAACGTTCCCCAGGGGAACACGGTGTCGTGCCGGGACTGCACCGCCCGGTCGGTCAGGTACCGCAGCGGGGCGCCGACCGCCGCGCCGGCGATCACCAGCAGCCAGTTCACCGGGGCTCCTCCGGTTCGCCCCGCCGCACCAGCTCGCAGGCGTCCAGGACGACCGGGCTGTCGCCGGTCAGCTCCTCGATCAGCGGCAGGAACGCGCGCACCTTCTCCTCGGTGTCCACGATCACCACCGCCACCGGCAGGTCCTCGCTCAGCGAGAGCAGCCGCTGGGTGTGGATCATCGAGGAGGCGCCGAACCCCTCGATCCCGCGGAACACGCTGGCGCCCGCCAGCCCCGCCGCGTGCGCCCGGTGCACGATCTCGGCGTAGACCGGCCGGTGGTGCCAGCCGTCGGACTCCCCGACCAGGACGGTCAGCCGCAGGGCGCGTTCGGTCCTCGGTGTCGTCATGCCTGCCTCCACGCCAGCACGCGGCGTGTCAGCCACACCGCGCTCCACACCGCCGCGAGGGCCGCGAGCAGTGTCAGTCCCAGATACGCCAGGCCGCTGCGGGCCCGGTCCCCGTCGACGAGGCGCTCGATGTCCACGGCGTAGGTGGAGAAGGTGGTGAACCCGCCCAGCACCCCGGTGCCGAAGAACGGCCGCACCAGCCGGTGGGCCGCCCACACCTCGCTGATCACCACCATGAACACGCCGATCACCGCGCAGCCGATGACGTTCACCACGAGGGTCGTCCACGGGAACCCGTCACCCGCCGTGGGCCACAGCAGCGACGCCCCGTAGCGCGCGGACGCGCCGGTCGCCCCGCCGAGCGCGATCACCGCGACGACCGGGGCCTGCGGGTTCAGGGACTTCGTGGGCACACGTCTCCTACCTGCCGGGGCGCCCGCCGGACGCGGGCGCGCTCGTGCGCAAGTAGGGACCGTTGGCGGCGCGATCGCGGCCGCGGTTCGGGTACGGCGGGCCCCACCGCCGCGCGGCGGCCGTCACCGGCCCCCGCTTCCTCCAGATTATCGCGCGGTCCCCGATGGGGCGTGCCGGGCCCGTTGCGGCTCCCGGAGCGGGGAGGGCCCCGGTGTTAGGCTCGCGCGGCCGTCCGCGCGGATCGCGGTGTCACGAGGGACCGACAGGACCGACACGAGGGAATGGCCGTGGAGAAGACGCCTCCGAGGATCGTGGTGGTCGTACCCACCTATGACGAGCGGGCGAACCTGCCGGTCCTCGTCGGCCTGCTGACGGACCTGGGCCTGCCCGGTCTGCGCGTTCTCGTGGTGGACGACAACTCCCCGGACGGCACGGGCGAGGTGGCCGACCGGCTCGCCGCGGAGACCGGGGGCGTCGTGGGGGTGCTGCACCGGACGGAGAAGGACGGGATCGGCCGGGCCTATGTGGCGGGGATGGCGCGGGCGCTCGCCGAGGGCGCGGACGTGGTGATCCAGATGGACGCGGACCTCTCCCATCCGGTGTCCAGGGTGCCGGCCATGGTCGACACGCTGTTCGCCGAGGACGCCGCGGTGGTGATCGGCTCGCGCTATGTCGAGGGCGGCTCGCTCGCCACGGAGTGGCCCTGGCACCGCAAGGCGCTGTCCGCGTGGGCGAATTTCTACGTCAACGCGATCCTGCGGCTGGGGGTGAAGGACGCCACCGCCGGGTTCAAGGCGTGGCGGGCCTCGGCGCTGAACGCGATCGACGTCCCCTCGGTGCGCAGCAACGGGTACTCGTTCCAGGTGGAGATGAACCACCGCGTGGTCCGGCGCGGGCTGCGGATCGTCGAGGTCCCGATCCGGTTCGAGGAGCGGGTCAGCGGTGAGTCGAAGCTCGGTCTGCGGGTGCAGATCGAGTCCGCGATCGCCCCGTGGAAGCTGCTCCTGGGCCGGCACAAGGGCTGACCTCCGGCCGTTCACCCGATCGGCCACCGCATCTGCGGGCCCGGCGGCGAGGCCGCAGGGTGGTCCCATGTGGCCCCGTCGAGTCGTGCTGGGTGCCGCGGTCCTCCCGCTCGCCCTGCTGGTGCCGCGGGACGCCCCGGTGCGGCTCGCGCTGCCCGCGTCGGCGGCCGCCCACGGGCGGCCGCGCCCGGTGCCGCACGGGGCGCGGCAGCCGGCGATCGTCAGCCGGGCGGTCTGGCGTGCGGACGAGCGCATGGTCAGGGAGCCGGCGGTGTACACGGGCCCGGTGCGGGCGGTCTTCATCCACCACACCGGGGAGTCCAACGACTACGACTGCGCGGACGTGCCGCGGATGCTGCGGGCGGTGGAGGAGTCCCACATCGAGGGCAACGGCTGGGACGACATCGGCTACAACTTCCTCGTCGACCGGTGCGGGACGATCTACGAGGGCCGGGCGGGCGGCATCCGGCGCTCGGTCCGCGGCGCGCACACCACGGGCTTCAACGCCGACAGCGTGGGCATCGCGGTGCTGGGCGACTACGGAAGCGGGGCCACGGTGCCGCCGGTCCTCGTGCGGGCCCTGGCGAAGGTGGCCGCGTGGAAGCTGATGCCGGGCGTCGATCCGCGCGGGACGGTGCGGCTGGTCTCGACGAACGACGCGAGCAGGTTCCCGAAGGGCACGGCCGCCGTACTGCACGTCATATCGGGCCACCGTGACGCGTACCAGACCGACTGTCCGGGCGAGGCGCTGTACGCCACGCTGCCCGCGATCCGGGCCGCGACGGCGGCTCTGCGCAAGGGGCGGTGAACGGCCGGGCCACCCCCGCCGGGGATCATTGCACTAGTACGTACTCATTTTCTGCCTAGTTCGAAATGGGCTAGGGTTCCGGCATGTCTGCCGCGCCCCCGCTTCCCGTGACCCTGACCGGCCACCACGTCCGCCTGGAGCCGCTGGCCCCGGACCATCTCGACGGCCTCTTCGCCGCGGGCGGCGGTGACGACGAGGTCTGGCGCTGGCAGGGCGGACCGACGCCCCGCACCAGGGAAGAGCTCGGCGAGAAGCTGGCGGCCCTGCTCGCGGCGGCACGGCGGGGCGCGTACGTCCCGTTCGCCGTGATCCACCGCGCGAGCGGCCAGGCTGTCGGCTGGACCACGTACATGGACGTCGACGTGGCCAACGAGCGCCTGGAGATCGGCCGGACCTGGTACGGCCGTGCGCACTGGCGGTCGGCGGTCAACACCGAGACCAAGCTGCTCCTGCTCACCCACGCCTTCGAGGAACTGGGCATGGGGCGCGTGCAGTTGAAGACCGACCAGCTCAACGAGCGCTCCCAGGCGGCGATCGCACGCCTCGGGGCCCGGCGCGAAGGAGTGCTGCGGCGGCACCGCCGCCGCCACGACGGCAGTTGGCGTGACACGGTCTACTTCTCGCTGCTCGCCGACGAGTGGCCGGAGGCGAAGGCCCGGCTGGCGGGGTGGCTCTGACGGTGAGCCGTCGCCGTACATGGAAGCGCCCGGCCGGTTGGTCCCAGCCGGGCGCTGCCATGTAAAGCGCCGCCCCCCGCGCTACTCCGCAGCGTCGAACCGGCCCGCGCCGGCGGCCGCGGCGAACGACGACAGGGCCGTGCGCGAGAACAGCAGCGCGGGGCCGTGCGGGTCCTTGCTGTCGCGGACGGCCACGGTCCCGGAATCGACGATGCCGCACTCGACGCACTGCGCCCCGCTGTCGCTGTACGAGGACTTCCACCAGGTCACAGGCAGGGGGGAGGCGTCGTGGATGTGACTCATGTGCTTTTCCTTATCTCTGTGATGAGGTCCGCCGACGCCTCAACGGAAAGCGCGGTGGCACTCAGCCGTTGCCAGGCATCCCGGTGAGCGGCGACCTGCTCGCGTTCCTCGACATACAGGGCTGAGGTCAGCCCCTCCGTGTGAACCACGTCGAGGTCTGCGTGAGGGCCAAAGCCCAGAACGGTGAAGCTCCCCAACTGCCCCACGTGCAAAGGAGCATTGGCGGGCAGTACCTGGATGTTGATGCTCGGCCGCTTCCCCACGGTGAGGAGCCGGCCAAGCTGCTCACGCATGAGGCCGTCAGTATCGGAGGTGGAGCGCAGCGACTGCTCGGCGATGATCGTCCACAGGGCGAGCGGCTCCTCGCGGGTGAGTACTGCCTGTCGCGCGAGTCGTACCTCTACCAGGGCGTCGACGCGCGCTTCGACCGCCTCGGACATGGCCGTTGCCCGGATGATGTCGCGAGCGTACTCGCCGGTCTGGAGCAGGCCGGGGATCACACCGAGCTGCCACGACGAGATCGATTCCGCCTCGGTCTCCAGGCTGATCAGATCCTCGTACACGGGCGTGAGAACGCCCCGGTACGAGTGCCACCAGCCGCGCTGGGCGCCCTCTTTGGTGAGCGTCAGCAGGGCAGCACGCAGTTCGTCACTCACCTCGCGACCGACCTCGGCGTACAGATCGAGCAGGGCGTCGATGTCCTTGGCCTTGGACGCGCTGCGAGCCGTCTCGATTCTCGAAAGCTTCGAGTAGACGAACTGGCCCTTGGATCGCTCGGCGACCTCTTCGAGGGTGAGTTCGCCGCGCAGTGCGCGCAGCTTCGCACCGAGGCGCCGACGGCGCACTGTAGGCGCACTCACTTCTTTGCCCTCCCCTTTGCTGGTGTGCTCGACAGTCTGCCGTGACGGCTCATCGCCTGTCACCTGCGCACTTCGCACTGATGTTTCAGCTCCTATCGATAGATGTAAATTTCTACAGTGCTGCGATTAAGCTTGCACAATACGTAGCCGAGCGGGCACTCTGCTGTGACGAAAGATCGCAACTTCTTGGAGTGTGCGACAACGCTCGTGCGCGCTTCGAAGGCCACCCGTGAGGGGACACGCATGATCGAACAGTGGTGGACTGATTCGCCTGCATGTTGTGCACCGCCCGTTGGGCCGCCGCCCGTTCTGTTACTCGCAGGCGAGCCCCAATCCGCCAAAGCTGCCCGGGACTTCGTGCGTGCGTTCGTCTCGTACCACGTTCCGGGGGTATCCGAGGACTACGTCGAGGGAGTCACCCTGGTCGCGTGCGAACTGGTCACCAACTCAATCCGCTACGGCACCGAACCCGGCGACTCCGTGCGCGTCGTGCTCGACGCCGACGAGAACCGGACGCGCGTCGAGGTGCACGACCCGGTACGCCGACACCCCCGGCTCCGGCCCGTGTCCCATCAGCGCGATCGTGGGCGCGGCCTGATCATCCTTGACGCACTGTGCCCCGGCGCCTGGGGAGTCGAGGACATCCCGTTCGGCAAGGCGGTGTGGGCGGAGGTGAAGGTGCCGTGATCGCGCCGCGACCGTGTACTTGTCGATTATCGATATGCTCCTCTAGGGTGAGCATATCGATAATCGATGGATAGGGGTGCGATGAACACGCGACTCACGAGCGCACTGGCCTCGGTGACCTTCGGGCTGGCCATCCTCAGCGGACTCGCCTTCCTCGGTACGGGCATCACGCGCATGCTCGACGACGGGGCGGTCTGCGTGGAGACGGGCTTCTGGGCCAATGCCCGGCTGGCGCCGGACGGCCTGCCGGTCGCGAAGGGGGTGGACGCGTCGGGCAGCCTCACGCGGCTCTGCCAGGACAGCCCCTCCGTGGGGCAGCGCGCGGCCGACCTGGGCGGCGAACTGCCCTGGCTGCTGTTCGGCGCCCTCGCGCTGCTGCTCTTCTCCCGGCTGCTGACGGCCGTGCTGCGGCAGGGGCCGTTCACCGAGGCGGTGGCCCGACGGCTCACCGCTCTGGGCTGGTTCGTCACCGTGGGCACACCGCTGGCCGGGCTCGTCGTCGGGTGGTCGCAGTCCTGGCTCGTCGGGAGCATGGCGCCGGTCGTGGGTTCCGGGCCGGCGGTCTCCGGACCGCTGGTGCTCGTGCTCGCCGGCCTCGCCGGTGTGATCCTTGGGAAGATCATGCGCGAGGGTGTACGCATGCGAGAGGACCTCGAAGGGACCATCTGATGCCGGAAGAGGAACTCCACTCGATCCGCATCCACCTCGACCGGCTCCTGGTCGAGCGCGGTATGACACTCACCGAACTGTCCGCGCGGGTGGGCATCACCGTCGTCAACCTGTCCGTGCTCAAGAACGGGCGGGCCAAGGCCATCCGCTTCTCGACCCTGTCGAAGATCTGCGACGTCCTCGACTGCCGGCCGGGCGACCTGATCACCCACGAGCCCGCGGAGCCTGCCCAGTGAGTGTCCGGCCCCGGCTCAGCAGCCGCCGCCGTCGCGCGACAGCCCGTAGGCCGAGTCCAGCCGGTAGGTGCCGCCCCTCGGCACGGTGAGCCGGGTCCAGTCGCCGTCCTGCCGCAGGCAGCCACCGGTGCCGCGCCCGCCGACCTGGCGCGCGCGCAGCCACGGCGAGTACGCGAGCCGTACGGTCACCGAGCCCGCCTCCGGCACCCGGACCACCAGATCGGCCTCGCTGCCGCTCACGACCGAGGCCGGCGCCGGCACCAGAGGCACCGCGTTCCGCACCCGGTAGACGCTCCAGCCGTCGTCCCGCCACACCCGCCGCAGCCAGGGCAGCCCGCTCCGCACCAGGGCCGCCTCCGCCTCGGCGGGGCCGTCGGGCTTCCCGTGGTGCAGCACGACGTACCCCACGGCCCAACGGTCCAGCCAGGCACGGTAGGTGGCCGGGGACAGCGTCCCGTCGTAGAAGAGCCGCCCCCGCTCCACGTCGAGCTGGCGGTTCCAGCCGCGCGCCATGTTCACGTGGCGGGCCAGGACGGTCGCCTCCCGGTGGTTGCGGGCGGGGACGACCTCCACACGGGTGAGATCGGCGTTCAGGCGGCGCAGTTCGCCGACGACGCCGTCCGTGCGGGCGGCCCAGGACGGCTTGTGGTCGGAGACCCTCAGGTCGTCCAGGGTCTTGTCGGCCAGCCAGTTCGCGGACAGCCCGAGAGCCACGGCGATCACGACGGTGCGCGTCCAGTCCTTCTCCCGGACGAGCGCCAGGAGCGCCGCGAGCAGCACCGGGACGGCGACGAGACCGAGGAGCCGCTCGACATTCGTGCCGATCGGGGAGGCGACGAAGAAGACGAGGAGCACGCCGACGGCGTACACCACGGCGCCGTAACGCGGCACGCGCCATTCGCGCCCCGGCGGCGCCGCGACGGCCAGCGCGGCGCAGACGACGAGCGGCATCCACAGCCGGCCGCTGTGCATGGGCTGCTCGCCGCCGCCGGGGAAGAGCAGCGCGACGGTCCCCACGACGGCGAAGAACGGGACGATCAGGACGACGCCCCTCCGCCACTGCCGGTCGAGGAGGTACGCCGCCCCCGCCACCACGAGGAACAGCCCCGCGACCGGACTGGCCATCGCCGCCAGCGCCCCCGCCACGACGGGGACCACGACGCGGTGGGCGTACAGGCAGGCGACGAGCCCGATCGCGACGCCGAGCGCGAACGTCGTACGCCCCGACGCGACGTTGCACCACAGGGCGAGCGAGGCGAGGACCGCGGGGGCGAGCGGCCGGCGCATCCCGGTGCGTACGAACAGCACGGCGATGAGCCACGAGCCGGCGATCCCGGCGGCCACGGAGACCGTCCGGACGCCGAGGAAGGCCATCAGGTAGGAGGAGAAGACGCTGTAGCCGGCGGTGTGGATCCCGCCGTACCAGGAGAGGTTGTACGCCGAACCCGGGTGGCGCGCGGTGAATCCCGACCAGGCGAGCTGCGCGGCCAGGTCGCCGCCGCCGGTGGCCAGGACGAGCGCCCACACGACGTACAGCGGGACCACGACACCCACGGCGACGAGCGGCACGCGTTGCCGCCGCCACCACGGCGGGGCGGCCGGTTCCCCGTCCCGGTCGCCCCTCAGCCGATCGCCGACGTCATTCGTACTCGCTCGCACTTCCCCGCTGACACCCACCCGGCAACCCTAGGGCCTCCCGTTTGCACCATGCCGGACAAGGGCCGAGGCGGCCGCCGGGTCAGCGCAGGGTCTTCAGCATCTCCGCGCCGAACGGCGTGATGTCACCGGTGCGCCCGTCGAGGGTCTTCGCGGCCCACTCGGGGTCGGCGATCAGCGCACGGCCGACGGCGACCATGTCGAACTCGTCGCGCTCCATCCGGTCCAGCAGCTGGTCGATGCCGGTGACCTCGGAGCTGTTGCCCTGGAAGGCGCTGAAGAAGTCACCGTCCAGGCCGACCGATCCGACGGTGACCGTGGGCCTGCCGCTGATCTTCCTCACCCAGCCGGCGAGGTTCAGGTCGGAGCCGTCGAACTCGGGCAGCCAGTAGCGGCGGGTGGACGCGTGGAAGACGTCGACACCGGCCTCGGCCAACGGCGTGAGCAGGGTGTCCAGTTCCTCCGGGGTCTGTGCGAGCTTCGCCTCGTAGGCGTCCATCTTCCACTGGGACATCCGGAAGAAGAGAGGGAAGGCGTCCGACACGGCCGCGCGGCAGGCCGCCACGATCTCCGCCGCGAACCGGGTCCGCGCGACGATGTCGCCGCCGTACGCGTCGGTGCGGCGGTTGCTGCCGGACCACAGGAACTGGTCGATCAAGTAGCCGTGCGCCCCGTGCAGTTCGACACCGTCGAAGCCGAGGCGCTCGGCGGCGGCCGCGGCGCCGGCGAACGCGGCGATGACGTCGTCGAGGTCCTGCTGCGTCATGGCGCGGCCCTTGGGCTCACCCGCCAGGGACACGCCCGAGGGCCCGACCGGCTCCGCGTCCACCACCGGCGGGGCCCCCTCGGCGCGCGTGACACCCACGTGCCACAGCTGCGGGATGATCGCGCCGCCCGCCCGGTGCACGGAGTCCGCGACGTCCGCCCAGCCCGCGAGCGCGTCCTCGCCGTGGAACCGAGGGACCCGGTCGCTGGTGCCCGCGGACGCGTGGTCGACGTAGGTGCCCTCGGTGATGATCAGCCCCACACCGCCGGCGGCCCGCCGCTCGTAGTAGTCCGCCACGTCCTGGTCCGGGACACCGCCCGGGGAGAACTGCCGGGTCATCGGCGCCATGGCGATCCTGTTGCGCGAGGTGAGCCCGCGCGCCGAGAAGGGGCGCGCGAGGGTGTCCGTTGCACGGCCGGCGGTCACGTCTGTCACTTCATGTCCTCTTCATAGGCTCGGGTTCATAGGCTCGGGGAGTCCACCGGTCGCCAACATCGGGGCGCGGCCGTGGCATCCCCGTTCCGGTCCCGATGTGGTCAAGGTCTCCCGGGAGTGCCGCGACGGCCGGGCGATGTCGTTGGTCCAACGGTGCGACGCACGCCTGCCGAGCCCCGGGGGAACGGCTATACGATGGGCGACCTCTGGGGGAGATGCGCCGGCTGGGGGCCGGGTCGGCACGTGTGACGGTGCGCATTCCCTCGTGGGTCCTGGGGAGGGTCTGGTAGATGAGTCGTCGTGTTTTCGTGCGTCCACGCAGGACGGTCGGGGCGTGGGTCGCGGTCGTGGTGGCGACGGGTCTGTCGGTGGGGCCGATGCCGCAGTCGGCCTCGGCGGCTGACACACCGCAGGAGACCGTGGTGCCGGCTGCCACGCGCGATACCCATGAGTCGGCGTCGATGTTCTACGCCGGCACGCAGTCGGGGACCGACGGGGCCGGGGCCGAGGGGGTCTTCCACCAGCTGGAAGGCCGCACGGGCCTGGTCTGGACGCGTTACGCGGACGGCAGCTCCACCCCCGTGCCCGCAGGCCCGGTTCCCGTGCGGGGCCGGGGGACGGGCACCGATGTCCTGGCGCGCGACGACGGCGACCGGATCGTGCTGTGGGACGCGGCCGGCGGCACCACGGAAACGGTCCAGGTGCCGGACGGCCTGCAGTTGATGGATGTCTACGGCACCACGGTCGTCGCCTTCAGGCACGGCACCTCGGACGACGGGCTGTCGATGCGGGTCATCCACCTGCTCACCCCGAATCCCGATGGCACCACGCGTGACGTGACGGTCAGCGGCATGCCCGCAGGCCTGAGGCTGGCGCTGCCCCGCGCGGCGGACGCCCGCAGTCTGCTGTTCGTCGCCCAGTGGGACGACACGCGCCGGATGGTGGCCGTCGACCGGGAGACCGGCCGGGTCCAGAGCTGGACGCAGCCGATCCCCGTGGCGAACGTCCTGGCGAGAATGTCCAAGGACCATGTCGTCCTGTACTTCCCCAGCAACCCGAAGGTGCTGGTGCTGCCGCGCTCCGACCTGTCGGCGACCCCGGCCGAGCTGACGCTGGGCGGCCCCGACGTCAGGAACCCCGCCAACGACCTGGCCCTCGTCGGTGAATGGCTGGTCCACCGTCCCGGTACGGCGATCCTGGCCCAGCCGTTGACCGGCGGCGAGAGCGTCACCGTCGTCGCCTCGTCGAACCCCGGCGTCTCCTCGGCGCCCGACGGATCCGCGGTGGTGGTGGGCCGCACGACCGCTGAGGACTGGGGCATCCAGCGCCTTGCTCCCGGCGCCGACGGCAGGCCCGTCGTCACCCAGGTCAAGCCGCTCCCCAAGCCGGTCGTCGGGATCCAGGGCCTGTCCCTGGAACAGGGCAGGCTCGTCGTGGCCGACCCCAGCAGCGGCCGGCGGGGCGCCTATCTGCGGACCGTCGCCACCACCGGCATCCCCGAGTTCGGCGCACGTTCCACGTTCACGAAGCCCGACGTGGTCATGGCTCAATGCCCGGACCCGGATGCCGGCTGCTCCACGGTCCGGGGCACGGCCGACGGGCGGATCGCCTGGCTGGAACGGGGGCAGCCGTCGGACGACGACCGGCTCCGGGTCCACGGCCCGAACGGGTTCCACGACCGCGCCGTCCCCGCCGGCGGCCGGATCACCGACGTGTCCGGTGACTACGTGATCTACGCGGGTACCGACCAGCAGTACGTGTACCGGCTCGACGACTCCGCCGGCCCCGTGACCCGCCCGAAGGGCGCGGCCGCCCTGTGGGACGACGTGCTGCTGACCGCCGGAAGCACTCCGGGCAGCATCACGGGCTTCGACCTGAGTACGAGGAAGGCGACGGCGGCCCTCACCACCGACGCGGGCTGCGTCCCGGAGGAACTGCAGGCGGTCGGCCGCTGGCTGTACTGGAGCTGCGGACCCGGCGGCAGGGCCGGGGTGTACGACCGGACGGCGAAGAAGTCGCTGCCGGTGCCGTCCGGCGAGGCGGGCCTCGGTGACGGCTTCGTCGTCACGCACGACAAGGCGGCGGGCCGGCTGACCCTGACCACGGTCACGGGCGGCAAGGCCGTCGGCCGTGACATCGGGGCGCTGCCCGACACCGGGGTCTCGCAGCGTGATGTCCGCTGGACCGTGGACAAGTCCGGTACGAACGCCGCGTACGTGGACACCCAGGAGCGGGTGCACCTGGTGCCGTCCGGGGCGACCGCGCAGCCTCTGCGGCTCCTGACGCGGGCGGAGAACGCCACGTCCGTGACGGCGACCGGGCCGGACGCCACCCCGGGCGCGCTCACGGACGTCCTGCTGTCGAAGCCCTCCGCGCAGTGGACTCTCACCGTGCGCAGCGGGATCACGGGCAAGGTCGTCGACACGGTGCGGGGCGGCGCCGCGCAGGGCGCACTCCGGGCCGGCTGGCACGGCGTCGACCCGTCCCGCCCCGGCAACGCGTTCTTCCCGAACGGGCGCTACGACTGGTCGCTCTCCGTCGCACCGCAGGACGGGCTGGGCGCCCCCCTGTCCGTCACCGGCACGGTGCGGCTCAAGGGCGGGGCGGACGTGTGGCGGGACCTCATCGGGGACGACGGCTTCGGCGAGCTGCTGGCCCTGAACTCCGCCGGACTCGTGTACTCCTACCAGGGCACCGGTACCGGGGGCCTGCGCGCGCGGCAGGCGGCGACGGGTGCCAAGTTCCCGGCCACCGCGCTGCTCGTCCCGTTCGGGGACACGGACGGGGATGGCTGCGACGACGTGCTCGTGCGCCAGGGCAACGAGCTGCGCGCGTACCGGCCGGGCTGCGGCGTGACCGTGTCCGCCTCGTCGCCGTACACGGTCATCGGCTCGGGCTGGGCGCAGTACGACGTCCTCACCTCACCCGGCGATGTGAACGGTGACGGATTCATCGACATGATCGCCCGTCAGACGACCACCGGGGACATGTACTTCTACGCCGGAACGGCCACCCACCGGCTGGCGACCAAGGTCCGGATCGGAACGAACTGGAAGCTGTACTCGAAGATCGTCGGAGCCGGCGACCTCAACGGTGACGGCAGGGGCGATCTGCTCGGCGTCGACAAGTCCGGTGGCCTGTGGCGCTATTACGGCAAGGCCGCCGGCGCCGTCACCTCCCGCGTGCGGATCGCCTCCGGTTGGGGCGCCTCGTACACGACGGTGGTCGGCATGGGCGACATCACCGGTGACGGCCGCCCCGACATCGTGGCCCGGGACACCACGGGCAAGCTGTACCGCCACAGCAGCACCGCGGCCGGCACCCTCGCCGGCCCGGTGACCATCGGCACGAGTGGCTGGAGCGCCTACAAGGGCCTGTACTGATGACCCGGGACCGGGGCCGTCCTCGGGAGCTGCCCATGGCGTCACCGGCTGGCCGCGCCCTGCCGGACCTCGACAGGGAGTGGACCGCCCGCTGGGGGAAGACGCTTCCGGTGGGTCACTTTCTGCCGGGCGCCTGCCGGGCCTGCGCGCCGCCGGTCCGCCGCGCTGGCGGACCGGGCAGACCACCAGGGCCCCGCGCACCCTGCCGGTGACCTGGTGACGGCGGACCGTGCACACTGCGCGACGGCCGGAATGACGCCCGCCCCGGTACGCCTTCGGGGCGTACCGGGGCGGCGCTGAGCGGGAGGCGGGTCAGGACCGGGTGGCGGCCGGTTCCATCCGCACGACCGTCCGGTCCCGCCGGGCCCGTTCCGCGGCCCAGACGACCAGGTGGGACTCCAGGGTCTCGTACGGCCCCGAACCCACCAGTGAACGGTCCCCGCTGGCGACCGCCGCGACGAAGGCCCGCAGGAGCTCGGTGTCGGCGCCGCCGTGTCCGTCGGCGGCCGACGCCCCGCCGTCCGGGTCCAGGTCGAAGGTCTCCTGGGTGTCGGTGAGGAAGTCGTGCAGCGTGATCCGGCGCCCGTCGCCCTCGATCGAGCCGTGGGTGCCGAAGATCCGGGTCTTGCGGAAGTCGAGGGCCGTGAAGGCGGTCATGGTGAACGAGGCGGTGACCCCGCCCTCGTACTCCAGGTTCACGACCTGGTGGTCCACCACGTCGTTGTGCCCCGCGTAGACGCAGGTGCCGTAGGGCCCTTCCGCGAGCGCGGTGTGCAGTCCGGCCGGGGAGACGTCGTCGGTGAGCACGCCGAGCGGCCACTGCTCGTACACCGGGTCCCCGAGGAACCGCTCGTAGATACGGACCGCGGAGTACACACAGGTGCGTTCGACGGGGCAGCTGACACAGCGGTCGCCCGCGCCCTCGGGCTTGTTCTCGGGCCGGAAGTGGTGCAGGCCGCCGAAGGAGGAGACCCGTTCGACGGGGCGGCCGACGAGGTGGCCGAGCCAGTCGATGTCATGGCTCGACTTGGCCAGCAGCATGGAGGACGACTGCGCCTCGACCGCCCACTGACCGCGTACGTAGGAGTGGGCCTGGTGCCACCAGCCGACCGGCTCCAGATGCTCGACGCTGACGATGTCGCCGATCCGGCCCTCGGTGATCAGTTGCTTCAGCTTCACCGAGTACGCGGTGTAGCGCAGCACATGGCAGACGCCGAGCAGGATGTCGTTGCGTACGGAGGCCTCGACGATGCGGCGGGCGTCCGCCTCGGACGGTGCCATCGGCTTTTCGAGCAGGAGGGCGTACCCGAGGTCGGCCAGCGCCACGGCCGGGTCGGCGTGCAGCCGGTCGGGGGTGGCGACGACGGCGGCGTCGGCGAGCCTGGGCCGGGCGGCGAGCGCGGCCCAGTCCTGGAAGACGTTGGCCTCCGGGAGGCCGAACTCCTCGGCCAGGGCCTGTCGTCGGACGGGGTCGGGGTCGGCCACGGCGGTGACGGTCGCCAGGCCCTCGGAGACTGCGATGCGTGCGTACGAGGCCCCCCGGGCCCCGGCGCCGACGATCGCCAGAGTGACGGTCACGGAAAAGTCCTCATTACTTGACGGCACCCTGGAGGATGCCCTTGATGAAGTGGCGCTGGAAGAAGAGGTAGAGCAGGACGATCGGCGTGATCACGATGATGGTGCCGGCGGACAGCAGCGGGATGTTCTGGCCGAACTGCTGGACGAACTTGCCGAGTCCGGATGGCGCGGTGCGCATCGCCGGATCCTGGATCAGGACAAGGGCGAGCAGGAACTGGTTCCAGGACCACATGAAATACAGCAGGCCGAGCGTGGTGAGCGCCGGTCCCGCGGTCGGCAGCAGCACCTTGGTCAGCGTCCGCCAGCTGCCCGCGCCGTCGACCGCCGCGGCCTCGGTGAGCTCCTGCGGCAGGGACTCGAAGTGGGTGCGCATCCAGTAGACGCCGAAGGGCATGAACAGACCGATGAGCGGCAGGATCACCGCCCAGTAGGTGTTCAGCAGGCCCACGGACCGCAGGTCGTAGTAGAGCGGGATGACGATCGCCTCGTACGGCAGCGCCATGCCCAGCATCAGGATCGCGAACAGGGGTCCCTTGACGCGCAGCCGCATGGCCGCCAGGCCGTATCCGGCGAGCGTCGCGAGGATCAGGGCGATCGGTACGACTCCGAGCGCGATCAAGGCGCTCGACTTCAGCAGCGAGCCGAAGCCCGCGGTGGTCCAGGCGGTGGCGAAGTTCCCCCACTGGGGGTCGGACGGCCATTTCAGCCCCGGTGACAGCTCGGTCTGGGGCTGGAGGGCGGCGCTGAAGAGCGCGAGGAAGGGGAAGAGAACCGACGCGGCGGCCAGGATCAGGACGAGCCGGGGCAGGTGCTTGGACATTTCATCGCTCCCGGGTGAGCCTGTTCAGGACGTACATGACCGCGCAGGTGAGTACGGACAGCACGGTGGCGAGCGCGCAGGCGGTGCCCACCCGGCCCGCGGTGAAGACGAGTTGGTAGACCTGGACGCCGGGGACCATGGTCGAGTAGCCGGGTCCGCCGCCCGTCATGACGTACACGACGTCGAAGCCCGCGAGGGCGGCGATGACCGTGACGGTGCAGGCGACGCCGATCTCCTTGCGCAGGCCCGGCACCGTGATGTGCCAGAACTGGCGCAGCCGGCCGGCGCCGTCGAGGGAGGCCGCCTCGTAGAGCGACGGGTCGATCTTGCCGATGCCGGAGAGCAGCAGCAGGAAGCAGAGGCCGGTGGAGACCCAGGTGCCGATGAGGCCCACGGTCGGCAGGGCCCAGGAGAAGTCCCCGAGCCAGGCCCGGGTGAAGTCGCCGAGGCCGACGGCGCGCAGGAGCTGGTTGAGCGGCCCGTCCTCGCTGTAGATCCACTTCCAGACGACGCCTACGGCGACGAGCGGGAGGACCTGGGGGAGGAAGATGACGGTACGGATCACCGGCATCGCCCGCCAGGGCACGGAGGCCACCAGCGCGGCCAGCACGAGCCCGAGGCTCACCGGGATCAGGGTGTAGAAGAGGATGAAGACGAACGCGTGGAGCAGGGCGCTGCGCAGGGCGGGTTCGCTGAAGACCGCCGTGTAGTTGTCGAGGCCCGCCCAGGTGGCGACGCCGACGCCGTTCCAGTTCCAGAACGAGAGCCACACGCTGTGCGCCCAGGGTGCGATGACGAAGGCGCCGTAGAAGGCGAAGGCCGGCAGGACGTACAGGAGCGGGACGAGACGGTGCCGCCCCGCGCGGTTGGCGGACGGCCTCGCCGCGTGCACCGGGCGGGTGGCGTCCTTGGCCACCCGCCCGCCGCCGACGAGTACATCAGCCATGGGTGGCGGCCCACTCGCCCTGGATGGCCTTGATGAAGCCGGGGGTGTCGGTCTTGCCGGCGAGGAGTTCCTGGGTGCCGGCGGTGAGCTTGTCGTTCATGGTGGCGGTGGCGTTGTTGTTGAAGCCCACGAGGCCGTTCTCGGCGTTGACCTTCGCCCAGGCGGCGACGATGTCGGTCATCACGGTGCCCTTCTCGGGCTTGGCCGCCTTGATGTCCGCGGGCATGAAGCCGGCCTTGAACTGCGCGGCGGACGCCTCGGGCGAGTGCAGGAAGTCCAGGAAGGCCGCGGCCGCGTCGGGGTGCTTGGAACGGGTGGAGACGGCGTACGCGACGGACGTGCCGATGGCGGTGGCGTGCTCACCGGGGAAGGTGAAGAACCCGGCGTCCTTGCCCAGCTTCGCGCCGATCTTCGCGGCGTCCCAGTTCCCGTCGACGAAGAACAGGCCCTCGCCCTTGGAGAACTTGTCGGTCGCGGTCTGCAGGTCGGTGCCGTTGGCGCTCTTGGGCAGGTAGCCCTTCTTCGCCCACTCGCCGACCTTGGTGACGGCGGCCCGGTTGCCCGCGGTGTCGAAGGTGGTGTCCTTGTGCCCGAAGGTCCACTTCGCGGCGGCCTCGGCCCCGTCCGCGGACTGGCCGGCGAGCTGGATCGGGAAGGAGGCGTGGCCCTCGGCGTTGCCCAGCTGGAGCGGCGTCTCACCCGCCTTCTTGGCCTTGGCGAGCGCGGCCTCGAACTCCTCCATCGTGGCCGGGGGCTTGGAGATGCCGAGCTCCGCGGCCTTCGCCTTGTTGTAGTAGACGCCGACGAGCGAGAATCCGGCGGGCGCCGCGTAGAGCTTGCCCTCGCCGAGCGTGGAACCGTCGGCGGCCACCCGCCACTGGTTGAGCTGGGTGCTCGCGTACGTCGTGTCCCAGCCGTACGCCTTCGCGTAGGGCGAGAGGTCGCGGACGAGGTGGTCCTTGACGGTGGTGCCCACGGAGTTCAGCAGCGCGATGTCCGGCGACTGGTCGGAGGAGAGGGAGAGGTTGAGGCTCTTGTTGTAGTCGTCGTAGTTGGTGTCCTGGTAGTTGACCTGCACGTTGGGGTGCTTGGCCTCGAACGCCTCGATGATCGTCTTGACGGCCGCACCCGATTCCGGGGTGGAGACCAGCCTCAGGGTCACGTTCTCCTTGGGCACGCCGGTCTTGACGGGGCCGGTGGATTCGGCCGGAGCGTCGCTGCCGGCGCCCGGCGCGCAGGAGGTCGCGGAGAGCACCACGAACACGGTCCCGGCCAGCATTGTTCTGAGCTTCATCGGGTTGATCGCTTTCGGGTAAGGCGCAGGCGCCATGTGGCAGGATGACGAGTCGGGACACTAGCCGTGTATCCGAGGTTTAGTAAGAAAGTTTTCTATCAAAGTGGCGCAAGTCACACAGAGTCCGTCCCGGCACGCAGGGACCGGCAAGGGGATTCGATGAGCGACGCAGAGGTCCCGCCCGGCGGCGACCAGAGCTCCCTCCGGCATCTGAACACCAGCCGGGTGCTTCATCTCCTGTACGACGGCGTCCCGTTGACGATCAACGCGCTCTCGCGGGTGACCGGGCTCTCCCGGCCGACCGTGCGTGGCATCGCGACCGCCCTGCTGGAGGCCGGGCTGCTCAAGCCGGACGGGCAGGACACGGTCCGCACCGGGGGGCGGCCCGCCCAGCGCTACGCCTTCGACCGGAACGCGGGCCGCCTCGCCGGACTCCGCTTCGACGTGGACGGCGTCTGGGCGCGGGTGACGGACCTCGCCGGGGAATCGGCCGTGACGGCGCACGCGCCGCTGCTCGCCGAGGACACCCCGGAACGGCGCATCGACGCGGCGGTGGCGCTCGTTCGCGAGCAACTCCCCACGCCGCAAACCCCGTTGTGGGCCGTGGGCGCTGGTACGCCGGGCATCGTCGACAGCGCCGGAACCGTACGCCTGAGCGTCGCCATCCCCGGCTGGACGGGTGTCGAGCTCACCCGTGAACTGAGCGACCGGCTGGGCTGTCCGGCGGTGACGGCGAAGGACACCAACCTGGCCGCACTCGCCGAGCACCGGATCGGCGCGGCCCAGGGCACCCCCGACATCCTCTACGTGCAGATGGGCAGCCGGCTCGGCGTGGGCGTACTGGTCGACGGGCTCCCGTTCACCGGGCGGACCGGGGCGGCGGGCGAGATCGGGCGCCACCCCGAGCTGGGCTGGCAGGACGCCCCTGCGAAGCTCTTCGCGGCGTCCGGCTCGCCGCGCGACAGCGAGGAGGAGGCGGGGGCGCTCGCCTTCGCCCGCGCGGCGCACGGGGACCCGGCGGCGCGGGCCGCGGTCGACGCCTACGCCCGCACCCTCGCGAACGGCATCGGCGCCATGGTGCTGGCCGTCGACCCTCGGCTGATCGTGCTGGGCGGCGGCCTGGCCAAGTCCGGTGCCGTGGTGCTCGATCCGATCCGGAGCCGGCTGGCGGAGATCTGTTACGAGGCGCCCCCGCTCGCCCTGACGGCCCTGGTGGACGACGTGGTGAGCGTCGGAGGGGTGGAGGCCGCGCGCGATCTGGTGCGCGCCGGCATGCGGGTGACCGTCGACCGGGTCCTGCACTCCTGACCCGAGGTCACCTCTGACCCGAGGCATGGCGCGAGGCGTGGGCAAGGCATTGACAGCCCCCGGGGCTCACCGGCACATTGCGGGCACGCTTTCGAAGGAAAGTTACCTTCGAAAGAGCCATGAAAGATCCCCTAAGGAGCAACTGTGAGACGTCGTCCCCTGCGGACCCTGCTCACCGGCGTAATGGCCTCCGCACTCTGCCTCATGGGCACCGCGCTGAGCGGACAGAGCGCCCACGCAGCCGACTTCCCGCCCAGCCCGGTCGCGAAGCCGGGCTACACCATGGACTTCCAGGAGGAGTTCGACGGCACCTCGCTCGACGAGGACAAGTGGCTGCCGTACTACCTGCCCCACTGGACCCCGGAGCGGGAGAACGCCAAGGCGCGCTACACCGTCGCCGACGGCGTGCTCACCGAGCGCCTGGACCCGGACACCCCGGCCTGGAACCCCCAGTACGACGGCACGGTGAAGATCTCCAGCATCCAGACCTTCAACCAGGACTGGTGGCACCGCTTCAACTACGACATGCCGAACGACCACCACGAGCCGAAGTTCGACGGATACTCCACCCAGTACGGCTACTTCGAGACGCGGGCGAAGTTCTCGAACGTCGGCGGCGGGGGCCATCAGGCGCTCTGGCTGGTCGGCACCGACGACACCTCCAGCGCCTCGGCCAACTCCGAGATCGACTTCATCGAGACGTTCTTCAGCAAGCCCGAAACCTGGCGGATCGCCGCCTACGGCTGGGGAGACCCCGACTTCCTCGGCTCCTGGAACTCCTCCGAGGACCCGGTGCCCAGCGGGAAGCCGACGCAGGAATACCACGTCTACGGCATGGAGTGGACCCCGACCGAGCTGAAGTTCTACTACGACAACCAGCTCTTCAAGACCATCAACGACGCACCCAACATGCCCATGGGCATGATCCTCGGCCTGTACACCGACGCCGGGTCCGGCCAGCACAACGACGTCTGGCCCAAGTCGTGGAACGTCGACTACCTGCGGGTCTGGAAGAAGGACGGCGGCTACCCGCAGACGTACGACCGGTACAAGAACCGCGAGACCGGCCAGTACATGCACATCAAGGACAGCACCGGCCGGCTCCAGTACGGCGACGTGCCGGCCACCGACCTGACCTCGCAGTGGGCCCGGGAATCCACCGACGGCCACTACCGCTACAAGAACCGGGCCACCGGGGAGTACCTGAACACGGAGGACGCCACCGGCACCGTCCAGTACGGGACGTTCCCGGCCACCTGGTGGAGCGGCCAGTGGACCGAGGAGAACGCCGACGGCCGCATCCGCTTCAAGAACCGTCAGACCGGCCAGTACATGCACACGGAAGGCGCCACCGGATCCGTCCAGTACGGCTCCGTGCCCGCGACGTACTGGGCCAGCCAGTGGACGCGCGAACCCGCCCTCTGACCCCCGCCTGACCTCCGGGCGCGCCCCGCCGTGGGGCGCGCCCGCCTCCCTCCTGGAAGCGACCCGATGCGCCAGCCCACAGCCCCCGCCCCCGCTGCTTCCCGTGCCGCTCTCCCGGCCGCCCTCGCCGCCGCCCTGGTCCTCGTGCTGAGCGGCTGCGATTCCGCCCCGGCACACGCGCCGACCCCCGCCGGCGCCACCGCCCCGGCCGCCCGCACCCCGCAAGGGGGTCCGCCCACGGGCCCGGCGGGCCGCTCCCTCTGGGCGCTCATCGACGACCGGGGCGACACCATCAGGTCGCTGCCGGACGACGACCCGGATGTCACCGCCGTCCGCAGGACCGTCGCCCTGCACTCGGCGGCCACCGACAACCGCGACCACCGGACCCTCGCGGACGGCACGAGCAGCGCCGACAATGAATTCGCCTTCTACACGCCGGAGTTCACCAAGCAGCTCAAGGCCCAGGGGTACGACCGGCAGCTGACGGCCCTCTACCGCACCAACCGGCTGACCACCCACCAGGTGAAGACCGCCTGGTACCGCTCCACGCTCTACAAGGACCGGGCGACGGCCAAGGCCGAAATGGACACGGTCATGGAGTTCACGGCCGCCACCCCCGGCTACCTGAAGAAGGGCGGCTTCGCCCTGAACACCCCGTACACCCAGCACCGCAGCGTGAGCCTGGCCAAGCAGGACGGGAAGTGGAGGATCACAGCGATCCGGAAGAGCCCCCTGACGAAGACGGCTCCGCGCCCGGAATCATCCTGAGGGAAGGGGCGCCCGGCCGCCCCGCCTGCCGGCGCCCTGCACCCGTCGCGCTCGCTCAAGGAGGACACGCGGCTGCGGGTGGCGGGGTCACTTGGATTGGAGGCGTCCCAGCGGGTGGCCGCCCGTGAGAACCGTCTGGGCGTTCTTCCAGCCAGTGAGGTCGATTCCGGTGACGTGGCGCAGGTAGGCGAGGGTGACCTGCTGGACGAGGGCGACCCGGTCGGGGTTCTCGTCGGTGGTCTCCGTTGCCTGGTAGCCGGAGATGCCGCCGAGGAAGTGCTCGCCGCCGTGGACGGTCAGGAGGCTCTTGTCGCCGCGGCTGAGGGTGTAGGGGTCGGCCGTCCAGGCCGGTCCCCGGGTGGAGAGCGGGAGGTCGTCCTTGTCTCCGGCGACGACGAGGCCGGGGGCGGTGATATGGGAGAAGTCCTGATCGCGCAACCAGGGAAGGTTGTCGTGAGCGAAGGGGGTCAGTTCGTCGCCGCCCTTGCCCGCGGTGGCCAGTTGGACGCTGGCCATGACCCGGGAATCGGACAGGTCCTCGGCGGCACCGGTCTGCGGGTCCATGACGCGCAGGCCTACCAGGATGCCGGCGGTCTGGCCGCCGAAGGAGTGCCCGGCCGCGACGACGCGGCTGTGGTCGACGCGGCCTTCCAGGCCCGGCACGCCCGCCTCCAGGGTGTTGAGTTCGTCGAGGATGTGCCGCATGTCCTGTACGCGGTAGCGCCACATCCGGGGCCGGCGAGGGTCATCGGCCGGCAGGCCGAGCCGCTTGGAGTCCAGGTGGGTGGCCTGGATGACGACAAAGCCGCCGGACGCCCAGTGGTCGACCAGCGGGGCGTAGCCGTCCAGGTCCGAGCCGAAGCCGTGGGCGAAGAGCACGACGGGCAGGCGCGTGCCGGCGGTGGGGGCGGTGATGCGGACGTGCAGGTCCTCGCCGCGCTGCGGTGCGCTCAGCACGAGCGGCCTGACGGATACCGTCGCAGTGGGGGCGGGGCCGGTGAGGCCGGTGAGGCCGGTGAGGCCGGTGATGTGGTGCGTGGTCATGTGTGTGTCTGCCTTTCAGGGGTTGACGGGCAGCGTGGCGAAAGCCGCGAAGCGGTCGGGGTGGCGGCGCACCGCGTCACCGCCCCACCGGAGAAGGACGCGACGCGGTTCCGGGGTCCGGGCGTGCTCCTCGACGCCGATCACCCGCCGGGCCGGTGCGGTGTCCTGACTCATGGACACTCCGTTCGTCGTGTGACTCATCCCGATACGGGATCTAACGGGATCATTCGCCCGCCATCGGGGCACCTGGGCTACGGTAAAACCTGACGTTGACGTGAAGGGCAAGGGCGTGTGATGCGGAACACGCGGAAAGGGGTGGGCATGCGGATCGGGGAACTCGCCCGCCGTACGGGCGTCACCACCCGGGCCCTGCGGTACTACGAGGAACAGAACCTGCTCACCGCCGAGCGCAGCGGCAGCGGCCAGCGCCACTACGCAGAAACCGCCGTGGACCGGATCCGCCTCATCCGCCGGCTGTACGCCGCCGGACTGAGCAGCAAGGCCATCGCCGAGCTGACGCCCTGCGTCATCGACGGCAAGGCCACCCCTGAACTCCTCCAGCGCCTGGCCACGGAACGCGACCACCTCGACCGGCGCATCGCGGATCTCACCCATACCCGGGACAGGCTCGACTCCGTTATCGGCGGAGCCTCTTCCAACATGCACACCGGCGCCCCCTGCCCACGGGACGCGAACGCATAGACCCGCACGGCGCGGCCAGGGCTACACCCCACCCCGAGTGACTGGTTCGCTGTCTTGCGCTTCTCCGGGAGCGCGACGGTCCGGACGCCATGGCCGGTAAGTCGGGGTGGCCTGGACAGTGGGCGAGTGGCATCGCAAGCTGCTCGGCATGAAATGCATGAACCACAAAGGGGAGTTGGCCGACGCCCACGCGTCCGGCTTACGCACCGTGGCCACCGCCGGGGCCGCGCACCCCGGACGACCGGACGAAGCCGGGGCGAGGGCCCGTCTGTCGGGCTCGTCCTGATCGGCGGGGGAACAGCGCTGTGGATGGCCACACCGCACCACGGCGGCTATGCGCTGTACGTGCTGCCCGGCCTCGTCATCAGCGGTATCGGCCAGGGGCTGAACTTCCCCTCGATGATGTCCGCCGCGCTTATCGGCGTCCAGCCGGAACGGCACGCGGTCGCCGGCGCGGTGAATGTCGTGGCACAGCAGATCGGCGCCAGCGTCGGAGTGGCGGTCATGGTCCTCGTGGCGGCGACCAGCGACGGCCGGCTCACCGGCTACCACCTCGCCTACCTCGTGGCCGGCATCGCCTGTGCGCTGGGGGCGGTATCCATCGCCGTGGTGCGGCGAGCACCGGGCGTAAAGCAATCACCCGAGACACCGACATCCGCGACGCGTTCACCCGAGACGCGTTCACCCGAGACGCAGACCGTTATGACGGCGCAGCCCGAGGACTGAGGGCCGTCGCGCGGAACAGGGCGTCCCGGACGCGGCGATCAGACCCGCGTGGCCATCCGCGTCCGGACAGCGGCTAGCTGGTTGATGCCCGTCCCTGTCTCCCTGTCGCGGAACTCCTCCGAATGTCGCCGGCCCCCTGCAGATTTGTCCGCGATCGGTAACCGAGGGATCTTGTGGGGGCGTTCGTGTGTCTTGATGGGTGCACGGCATCGGCGGAGACGGCAAAAGGGGCGGGCGGACATGGCGAAGCACAAGGGAAGGGGATGGCACAGCCGGCTTCTGGGGGCGGCACTCGGAGTGACGGCGCTGGCCGCCGCGACCTCGGTGTGGACCGCGCAGGCCGAGACCGCCGGAGGGCGGCAGCCGCAGGCGCGTGTCTCCTCGCCGGACGGCCGGGCCCAGGACGGGAAGGCGGCCAAGGTGGCGGAGGACATCGCGCACGCCTCGGACCGCGGCGCCAAGGGCGTCAACATCACCATCGACGACGGACCGGACCCGACCTGGACGCCGCAGGTGCTGCAACTGCTGAAGGACAGCGGTGTGAAGGCCACGTTCTGCATGGTGGGCACGCAGGCCCAGGCGTACCCGGACCTGGTCAAGGCGGTCGTGGCGGGTGGCCACCGGCTGTGCAACCACACCGTTTCGCACGACACCGCCATGGACACCAAGTCCGAGGCGTACCAGTCCCAGGAGATCCTGGACGCCGAACGCATGATCACCAAGGCGTCCGGTGGCGTCCGGCCGCAGTACTACCGGGCTCCGGGCGGCGCCTTCACCCCGTACAGCCGGCACCTCGCCGCGTCCCGGGGGATGCGGCCGCTGGGCTGGAACGTCGACACCAAGGACTTCGAGCATCCCGGTGTGGACACCATGGTCGCCACCGTCAAGAGCGAGATCTCCAACGGGCCGACCGTCCTCTTCCACGACGCGGGCGGGGACCGCTCCCAGACCCTGGCCGCTCTGCGCCAGGTACTGCCCTGGCTGAGGCAGCAGGGATACTCCTTCGGCTTCCCCGTGCGGTAAGCGAGGCTCTCCTCCACCACCGGACGCGGCACGGTGGAGGTCGCCGAAGAGGGCCTGCCCCTCTTCACGGCATGGTCACGTCGTTCAGCACGGCGTTGGGGCTGACGCCGATATGGTGCGGCGGACTCAGCGGACCGGCGCGGCGGAGCTGTTGGGTCGCGTTCGCCCCGTGCAGTGTCCGGACGCCTCTACTCCGCCGCAGCCGTTGCCGCCGACGCCTCGGCCAGGCGCTCGAACGTCTGGTTGAGTACCGCCCTGCGCTCGTCCTTGTACGCGGGATTCGGCTCCAGGCCGTCGATCGTCCGCTCCCACACCGCCAGGAACGTCTTCTGCCAGGTCCGGATCACCTCGGGCGGCGGGAGGGCCGGGCCCACCCATCCCTGCCGGTCCAGGAGGAGGAGCAGCTCCAGGTTGCAGGGGACGGTCACGCCCCAGTACTCGTCCGGTTCGAGCTCCACCGGATCGCCGGCCATCGCCTCCGTCACCTCGGTCACCAGCCGGTCGGCCAGCTCCGCGAGATGATCGGCCGCCGTGTCGCTGTCGAAGTTGCCCGCGCCCCACGTGCCCACTGTTCCGCCTCCGCGTCGTGCGTCGTCGTTTCCGTCCGCCATCACAGCAGAGGGCACTGACAGCCGGGACCGGCCGCGGAACAGGTCCGGCAGAACCGCCTTCGCCATGGACGCCCGTTGTGACGCGCTGACGGACGGCGGACAGGCGGCGACCGCGGCGCGTGCGGTGGGGGAGGGCGGAAGGGCGAGCAGAACGTCGGCGGTGTGACCGTGGAAGTCGCCCCCGCCGAAGTCGGTCGCGGGTACGGGCGCGGGGGCCGTGGCAGCGAGTACGGCGACGGCCCGGTCGTCGAGTGCGGCGCCGCCGCTGCGGGCGGTCTGCGCGAGGGCCGTGGCGGCGGCCCAGCGTACGAGGCCGTCCTGGGCGTCCAGGAAGGGGCGCAGGGCAGGGAGTTCGGCACGTACGGCGTCGTACGAACGCATTGGGGAGTCACGCGGATCGATCGGGTTGCCGGCCGCCAACCAGTCCCGGGTGTCCCGCAGGTTCCGGCGTCGCTGTTCGTCCTGCTCGGACGCCAACTCCTCGTCGTGCAGGGTAAGAAGCCTGTCGGAGAAGTTCTCGGCGGCCTCAGCGCGCCACGCGGCGATGTCGTCCCCGCACAGGGCGCGCAGTTGGCCGGGGATGTCGGCGGCCGTCCCGTAGACGTGGTTCAGGTGCGCCCAGTCCACTTCGTCGAGGCCGGTCAGCAGGTCGCCGTCCGCGGAGATCACGGCCGCATGATGTCAGAGCACTCTGACGCCGGCACCCGGTCTCAACAGGCGGGCCTTCCCGCCGTGGAGGTGATGCCTCCGGTGGTGACGCGTCCGGTGGCGCGGCCGGGGCGCAACCCGATTCGTCACAAACGACCCTGATCCCGGGAGTCACAGTTGTAGAGTCTGTGAACATCCTGGGAACCCTTCACCACGCACGACGTGCATGTCATGCGTCCGTGACCGCGTTTCTCCCGGTTCCACCACGTACCCCTGGGGGGGCTTTGTCTTCTGTGGAACCCGGCCGTTCCGTTCCCGCGCGCTCGAAGCGCGCGCGGCGGACCGCGGCCTGCACCGCGCTCGTTCTCTCCGCCGGCATGCTGCTGGCGGCTCCGGCTCCGGCCTCGGCCGACGACTCGGCGCCCGCACCGCGTGGCACCGCACCGCGTTTCACCCCTGACCAGGGTTCGCAGCCGACCCTCGTCCTGCCGAAGCGGACCGCGAAGAAGCCCGGGGCGGCCGCGGGCGCCGAGGCTGCGGTCTTTCCGGCAAAGCCGCGCTTCGATGTCGACGGCGACGGGCACAGCGACCTCATGTACCGGAGCGCGGACGGCGAACTGAACGTCATCCGGAACTACTGGAACGGTGCCTTCCGGTACACGATCCACCGCGACGACTACCACGAGCTGGCCAAGGACATCATCACGCCGGGCGACCTCGACGGCAACGGCAAGCCCGAAATCCTCACGCTGTCCGCGGTGGGCAAGCTGTCGCTGCACCGGAGCCTGGACGCATACGGAACCAGCAAATCCACCTGGTCCGGCGACGGCTGGCAGAAGTACAACAAGGTCGTGGCCACCGGCGACCTGAGCGGTGACGGCCGCGGCGACCTGCTGGCGCGTACGCCCTCGGGCGACATTTACGCGTACCAGTCCACCGGAGAAGTCGACAGCGCGCCCTTCAAGGCCGGCGTCAAGGTGGGCTACGGCTGGGACGCCTACGACCAGATCGTGGCTGTCAACGATTCGAACAACGACGGCATCGGTGACATCTTCGCCCGGACCCCGGCCGGTGACCTGTACTTCTACGCCGGTACGGGCGACATCACGAAGCCCTTCAAGGCCCGCTGGAAGACCGGTTACCGCTTCGACGCCTTCAACCAGCTCGTCGGTGTCGACGATGTCGACGGGGACGGTCTCGGTGACGTCATCGCCCGCAAGCAGAACGGCGACATCTCCGTCTACCGGTCCACCGGGTACGGCAGCCTCACGACGCCCGTCTCCGCCGGCACCGGGTGGAGCAAGGCGTCGCTGCTCGTCGGCGCGGGCGGCAACCCGGACTTCGGCAAGCACGAGATCGAGGCCCGGACCAACGCGGGCTACCTCTGGGGGTACGAGTCCAGGAACAACGGACAGTTCTTCCCCCGAGCCACCGGCAACGAGAGCGGCGAGCCCAGCGGCGGCGGGAACACGGGGTCGCGGGGGCTGGCCTCGTCGCTCGACAACGACGGCCTGCCCGATCAGACCTTGCTGTACCAGGGGCAGCTGTTCACCGGGCCCCACTTCATCGGCCTCGGCTGGGACGTCTACGCCAGCCTGACCGGTCCGGGCGACCTCAGCGGTGACGGCAAGGGAGACCTGCTGGCGCGCGACCGCAAGGGCGACGTGTACCTGTACCAGGGCAACGGTCTCGGCTCCAAGTTCGCGACCAAGCTCAAGGTCGGCTACGGCTGGGACACGTACAACATGATCGTCGGCGCCGGTGACCTCAGTGGCGACGGGCTCTCCGACATAGTGGCCCGCGACACCAAGGGCGATCTGTACCTGTACCGGGGCACGGGCAAGGCGTCCGCGCCCTTCAAGGCACGGGTGAAGATCGGTACCGGGTACAACATCTACAAGTTGTTCGCCGCGCCGGGTGACTTCAACGGTGACGGCAAGGCCGATCTGGTCGGCGTCGACGGCAAGGGCGACGTGTACCGCTACACGTCCACCGGCACCGGGAAGGTCGACAAGCGCGTGAAGATCGGCTACGGCTGGGACATCTACAACGGCATCTTCTGAGCCCTCCGCTCTGCCCGAAGCGCCCTCTCCCCTGCTCCGCGGGGGAGAGGGCGCTTCCGCGTGGGTCCGCGACCGGCGGCTCGAAACGCGGTATCGCCCTCCGGACCGGAGAACGGCACCCCGCCCGTCCTGCGTCCTTGCCAGGGACGCAGGAACGGATCCGGAACGTACAGAAGGCTCGCCCCATGACGCGCACCACGCAGCACGACCGCACGCTGCCACCGACGAGCGGCAGCCCGCAACGCGGGATCACGGCAACGGCGTTTGCCGTCCTGCGGCGGCACCGAGGCACGCTGGGGGGTGCGACGATCCGGGTCGTCGGCCTGTCCGGACTGGCCGCACTCCTGATGACGACCGCCATATTCGCGCTCGCCTGGCCCGTCTTCACGCGTATGCGGAACCAACGCATCTGGTACCACTACCTTGAGGACCCCTACCTGCACGACCTCACCGACCTGGTACGGGTCGCCCTCTGGACGCTCCCGCTCTTCCTGCTCCTCCTCGGCACCGGCAGCGCCGCTCTGCAGGCCGTGTCCTCCCGAGCGGTGGCGGCAGGGGCTGGAGATCCGCTGGAAGGGGACCCGGCCCGTGCCGCGGTCTCCGCGCGGCTGCGACCGGTGCTCGCCGTGTACGCGCTGCGCGGCCTGATCGCATGGTCCCTGCCGCTGCTCGCCGGAGTCGTGGCGCACCGTCTCACCGGCTACCAGCTCGACACCCCGTTGCCCCTGGAGCGCGGCTCGTGGGCCTACACACTCGTCAAGGCCTCACCCGTGGTCGCCGGGTTCGCCGCTGTGCTGCTGCGCCTGGCGCTCACCCTCGCCCCGGCCGCCGCGGCGGACGGCCTCGGCGCCCGCGCGGCCCTGCGCCGATCCTGGTCGCTGACGTGGACGCGTGCCGGAGCGGCCCGCGTCCTCGCCCTCGCACTGCCGCTGACCGCGCTCACCGCGGGGATGCTCCGGCTGGTGGTGCAACTCGCCCTGCCTCTGCGCCCGCTCGTACGCGACCTCCTCGAACAGGCCACGGGCAACTTCTTCGCCGCGTATTACGCCGGCATCCTCGCCCCCGTGCTCATCGGCATCCTGGTCACCGCTGCGGTGGTCTGCCCCCTCACCTGCACGGCCTTCGCGGTCCTCCACGACCGGCTACGGCCGCCCGGCACCGCTCTCTAGGGAGTCGGGTCGGCCTCGTCCATGAAGCTCAGCATCCGGGTGTTGACCAGGTCGGGGTGGTCGATCTGCGGTACGTGGCCGGTCGCCGCGACGATTTCGGCGCGGGCGCCGGGGACGACACGCGGTACGCGCTCCAGCTGCCGCTTCGGGTGCACGAGCAGGCTGCGCCTGCCCATGACGAGGTAGAACGGCGTCCGGATCGAGCCCAGTTCCTCGTCCGACAGGGGCAGCGGGGCGGGGCGGCGTATCCGGAAGGCACGGACGCTCGCCCGGACCATCGCGCGCAGTTCGGGAACGACGAGTACCGGCTGTTCCAGCCAGGAGGCGAGGCGCGGGCGCAGCGCCTTGGGGGCGAAGGTCGCGAACAGGCCGGCGAAGATCCACACGAAGAAGCGCAGGCCCACCTTCTCCAGGCCGCCGGGGTCGAGGGCGGTGACGGAGGCGATCCGGCCGGGGCGGAGGTGCACCTGGTTGATGACCAGCCAGCCTCCGTAGGAGGAGCCGACGAGATGGACCCGGTCGAGGCCGAGCGCGTCGAGGGCCTCGTCCATCCATTGGGCCGCGTGCTCGGGCTGCCACATGGGTTCGCGGTGGACACTGCGGCCGGGGTCACCGGGGGTGTCGAGCGCGTAGACGGGGCGTTCGGCGCTGAGCGCATGGGTGTTGGGGTACCACTGGGCCGAGCAGCCGCCCGCACCGTGGATCAGTACCACCGGCGTACGGGACTCGGCGGCGGGGTCCGCGGGGCCGTACCGGTAGACGTGCGTGGTGCCGAAGCTCGTCTCCACGTCCGCCTCGGAGCGGGCGGGCGCGCCCTTCGCGTAGAGCGCGTCGCAGGCGGCGAAGTACCGGTCGCGCAGGGTGTCGTTGACGTAGTGGCCGACGTCGCGGCGTACACGGGTCGTGTTGTCGGGCACGGTGGCACCTCCTGGAAGATCCGTTCTTCGTGATACGACCGTACCATCATGATGATACGGCGGTACCATGAAAAGAGCCCACCGACCCATCACCGACCGGCGGAGACACGAGAACATGCCGAAGCGCGTGGACCACGAGGAACGGCGCGACCAGATCGCCGAGGCGCTCATCCGGGTCGCGGGACGGCGAGGGCTGCACGCTGTCGGTATGCGGGATGTGGCCGCCGAGGCCGGCGTGTCACTCCGGCTCGTGCAGTACTACTTCGAGACCAAGGAGAAACTGCTCTTCTACGGGCTCCAGCACCTGACCGACCGCTTCACCGCACGGGTGGCTGCCCGCCTCCGCGCCGCCGGTACGGACCCGGGCCCGCGCGCGACGATCGAGGCGCTGCTGCTGGCCTCCCTTCCGACCGACGAGGAGGGGCGCACCTTCCACCTCCTGTACAGCTCCTACTCGATCCTGTCCGTGACCGACGAGGCGCTGGCCGCCCAGCCCTTCATCGACAAACCCGACGCCGCGGAGGACGCCCTGACCGGGCTGCTCGAACAGGCTCAGGCGTCAGGCCTGGCCGATCCTGGTGCCGCCGCGCGTACGGAGGCGATCAGCCTGCTCGCCATGACGGCGACCATGGGCACCAGCATCCTCGTGGGCCAGCGAAGTCCGGAGTCGGCCCTCGCGGTGCTCCGTCACCATCTGGACCGGATCTTTCGGACCGCCGAGGCGTCGGTGCACTCGGCCGGTCGTAGCTGACGTCCTGTCAAGGCGTGCCTGGGCAACCAAAAAGGCCCAGGTCGCTGACCTGAGCCTTCCTTCAGGAGCTGGTTACGTCCGGGGGCCGGAAGGGTGCCAAAGAGCGAACGTGAGAAAGGCATCCGGATGTGAGTGCGAGATTGTTCCTTATTCGTCGTGCGCCACAGAGCGGGCATTCGGGCCATCATCAAATATTCGTTCGATGTCATTCAGGCGGTGGCTGATTCTGCGTGCATCGACATTGCCTCGATGTCGAATTAGTTCGAATGCCTGTCGCAATGTCATGCGCGCTTCATCGACATCTCCCGCCGCGAGTCGCACCTCCGCCAGCAGCGTCCGCGCGGCGGTCTCCTCGTCGACGTCATGCGTGCGGGCGGCGACAGCCACCGCTGCTCGCAGCCGGTCCGTCGCGACGGCCAGGCGGCCTTCGGCCAAGTCCGCCCGCCCGAGGCGGCGCAGGGCCTGGACCTCCTGGTGGGCCGTTCCCATGTTCTGTGCGATCTTCAGTGCTTCGAGGAGGTGCCGACCGGATTCCTCGGCACTCCCCAGCCGCCAGTACGCCTCGCCGATCCCGACCAGGGCCTCGGCCTGGCCCTTCCGGTCACCGAGCGACCGGAACTCCGAAAGAGCCGTCCTGAACCTGACAAGGGCCGCCGCGGAATCACCCGCCTCCGTCAGGGATTCGGCCAGAATAGTGCGTACGGTTGCGCGCTCGTGCCGGCTTCCGTCGACTTCCAGAAACGACAGGCATTCCTCGAACGAACGACGGGCTGCAATCAATTCACCCGCCTGCATGTGTAATTCTCCCATGGTGTTGAGCGTCTTGGCGACTGCGTTCTTGTCGGCCGCCTCTCGGAAACCGAATAACGCGGCGCGGAAATGCACGAGCGCCTGAGCGCGTTCCCCGAGGAACAGCATGGCCACCGCTATATTGTTTCGGCTGCGCGCCTTGTCCCAGATGTCGCCCGAGAGTGACTTGATGGCGAGGGATTTCTGCAGCAGGACGACAGCCTTGCGATTCTCGCCGAGATGCCAGTTCAGCGTGCCGAGAACGCGTAGCGCCTCGGCCTCGGCAGGTCCGTCGCCCAGCTCCCGCGCGAGTTCCAGCGCCCGTTCTCCCGCCTCCGCGGCCTCCGCGTAGTCCCCGAGGGTCGAGTCCGCCGCGCAGAGGTCGATGAGGGCACGGCAGAGCGCCGGCTCGTTGTCGTTCGTCCGGTCCCAGTGGGCGACGGCGTGCCGCAGGAGCTTCTTGGCGTCCTGCCAGTAGCACTCCGCCTGAAGGAACCCCGCCAGGGTGCAGGCGAGTTGGGCGGCGAGCGCGGGGTCGCCGTTGCGGCGGACGTGGTCCTCGGTGGCCAGGAGGTTGGCGCGTTCCGCGGTCAGCCAGGACCGTGCGGCCGCGGCGTCCGGCAGAGGCGGCCGAGGCGTCGGCAGGATCGGCGTCGATGAATCCAGTCGTATGCGCCAGGGATATGCCAACCGATCCGCGAGGTCGGCCGTCGTGACGTAGAAATCCGTCAGGCGGGCGACGGCCTGATGGCGGTCCTGCTCGCTGTCCTCCGAGCTGGATAGACCATAGGCATATTCATGCAGCAGGTCGTGGTAGCGATAGCGATCCGGCACGGGCTCCCGGAGTAGGTGACACGCCAGCAGGCCTTCGAGTAATCGCTCCGTCGTGTCCTGCGGCAGACCCAGCAGGGCGGCTGCGGCATCGGCGGTGAAATCGGGTCCGGGATACAGCCCGAGACAGCGGAACGCGGTCCGTTGCTGCGCGGTGAGAGTCCGGTAGGAGAGAGCGAACGCCCGTGTCATCTCCTGTTCCTGATCCGCCGTGCGAATCTCCGCCAGCCGCCCGGGACTTCGGGCGAGGCGCTCGGCGAGGACGCCCAGCGTCCAGGACGTACGGGCCCGGAACCGATGTGCCACCAGTTCGATCGCGAGGGGGAGGTACCCGCACAGACCGACGATCCGCGCGGTCTCCGCGATGTCGCGGGTGCGTTCCTCTCCCGCGAAGCCGCGGAAGAGGGTGATGGCGTCCTCCTTCGACAGGACGTCGAGCGGGACCGACAGCGCCTGGGGGATGCCGGTCAGATGCCGGCGGCTGGCGATGATCGTCAGGGACGGCGAACCGCTCGGCAGCAGCGGGCCGACCTGTTCGGGTCCGGTCGCGTCGTCCAGGATGATGACCATGCGGCGCTCGGCCAGCATGGTCCGCCACAGGGCCGTACGCCCTTCCAGCTCCGCCGGAATGGAGAAGGCCGGCGCACCGAGCAGCCTCAGCAGCGTCGCCAGCGCCGCCCTCGCGGTGAGCGGTTCCTGGGCGGGAGAATGCCCGCGCAGATCGATGTACAGCTGACCGTCCGGGTACCTCTCGGCGAGCAGGTGGGAAGTGGCGATGACCAGCGCAGTCTTTCCTACCCCAGCCATGCCGCTGACCGCTTCCACGGCGACGACCGATCCGCCCTGCGCGCCCTTGTCGACGATCATCGAGGTCAGGGCCCGTAACTCCGACCGACGCCCCACGAGCGGCGGTTGCTGGGGCAGATTCCGGCGCGGCGGCACATCGGGCGGGAGCCCGGCAGGCACGGGCGGCTCAGAGACGGGCGCCGCAGACTCGGGCGCCTCGGGCGCGGGCACTGGAGGAGCACCGGCAGCACCGGTAGCAGCCGCAGCAGCCGCAGCACCACCAGCAGCCGCGAGCGGACCGGCCGTCCGCCCCGTACCACCGCCCCCGTGCGCCAGCTCCCGTGCCGGTGCGCGGGCCAGCACGCCCTGGTGGATCATGTCCAACTCGACGCCGGGGAGTGCCCCGTACTCCGTCATCAGCGACTGCCGGGCCCGCTGGTGGACCCGGAGCGCGTCCGCGTACCGTCCGCCGCCGTAGTACGCGAGCATCAGCTGCCCCAGCAGGGTCTCGTCCCCGGGGTACCGCTCGACCAGCGCGGACAGTTCGCCGATCTGTTCGGCGAAGCGCCCCAGCCTCAGTCCGGCCGCGATGCGTGACGCGCTGGCGCTCAGCCGTGTCTCCGCGAGCGCCCGTCGTACGGTCGCCGCCCAGAACCCGGGCAGCCCCGCCAGTGCCTCGCCCTGCCACAACTCCTCCGCGCGGGAGAGCAGTTCCACCGTCCGTGCGTCACCGTCACCGGTGAACGCCGAATCGACGAAGTGCTGGAAGCGCTGCCGGTCCACGGAGTCACGCGCGGTCCGCAGGGTGTAGGTGTGCGCCCTGCCGACGATGGTCGGTGCGCCCGGCCCCGTACCGGCCGCCCGCAGCCGTCGGCGGATGCGCGAGACGTAGGTGTGCGCGTTCTCGCGTGCGCGTGCGGGAGGGTCGCCGTCCCAGAGCCGGTCCATCAGCTGGCCGATCGCGACAGGACGGCCCACATCAAGAGCGAGCGCGGCCAGTAACACCCGTTCTTTGTCCGATCCGAGGGTCAGCCAGTGCCCGTTCAGCCGCAGCCCCACCGGTCCGAGAATCTGGAATTCCACCAGCGCCCCCGCTGGTCCGTCGGATGGATCACGAGCATGACATCACACGGCGAATATCGCCATACACCGTTGCCATACTTGGCGCGATCCGTTCTTATTCCTGATGGTCATTCCAAGTCGCGCCGGGGTAGGACTCGAAAGGGTTCGCGTCATTGGCAATCGATCTGCGGGGGGCGGATGGATGAGTGATTCGAGTACGGCTTCGCAAGGGCCTCACAGGAATGAGATCGGTGGCGAGGCCAGACTGTACGGTCCCACCGTCCAGGCCCGTGAGGTGCACGGCGGCATTCATGTCCACCCCGCGCCGGCGGCGCCCACGCGGCCCCCGCCCCCGCGCCAACTGCTGCCCGTCCCGGCCCACTTCACCGACCGGGAGCGGGATCTCGCCTCGCTGGACGGCCTTCGCGGCACGGGGTCGCCGCTGATCGTCGTCAGCGGTCCGGCCGGAATCGGCAAGACGACCCTGGTGTCCAAATGGCTCCGTTCGCTGAGCACCGAATTTCCCGACGGGCAGCTGTACGCGGACCTGCGGGGGCACTCGGCGGGCGAGCCGGTGGGGCCCGCGGAGGTCCTCGGCCAGTTCCTCCGGGCGCTGGGCTCCGGACCACCGTCCACGGACGCGGTCGAACTGGCCTCCACGTGGCGGTCCCTCACCGCCGACCGGCGGATAGCGATCATGCTGGACAACTCGTTCACGGCCGCCCAGATCCGGCCCTTGCTGCTCGGCGGGCCGGGCGGCCTCGTCGTCGTCACCAGCCGCCGCAGGCTGACCGGCCTGCGCATGCAGGGAGCGGGCTTTCATCAGCTCGACGCGCTCGGTACGGCCGCCGGTGTCGAACTGCTCACCCGTGGGATCGGCGCGGACCGCGTGGCGGGCGAACTCTCCTCGGTCCACCGGCTCGTGGCCCTCTGCGCGGGCCTCCCGCTCGCCGTCTGCCTGGCGTCCGCCCGGCTCGCGACCCGGCCGAGACAGTCGGTGGGGGCGCTTGCCGACGCCCTCGCCAGGAACGCGGGCGGTGGCCGGCTGGCCGCGCTCGAAGTGGAAGGGGAGACCTCAGTGCGCAAAGCTCTGGACGCGTCGTACGCGGTGCTGAGCCGCGATGCCGCGCGCCTGTACAGGACGCTCGGTCTGCTGCCCGTGCGTACCTTCGACGCGATGACCGCCGCCGCGTCCTGCGGTGAGTCGCTGGACTGGGCGGAGCGCCGGCTCGACGAGCTGGTCGAGGCGAATCTCGTGGAGGACGTCGGCCCGGAGAGCTGCCGCTTCCACGACCTCTTACGGATCCACGCGCACGACCGCGCCCTGGAGGACGACACGAGCGCCGCCCGCGAGGAGGCGCTGCGGCGATTCTGCGACTGGAGCCTGCACACGGCGACGGCGGCGCAGGAACGACTGACGCCGGTGCAGTTCACGCTCCCCAGAACCTACGTTCACCGGCCGGATCTCCCGCTGCCGTTCGCCGACGACGTCGCCGCGCTCGACTGGCTCGACTCCCATCGGACGCAGCTGCTGAGTGCCGTACGACTCGCGGCGGACAGCGGCTGGTACGACACGAGTTGGATGCTCGTGGACGCCCTGTGGCCGCTCTTCCTACGGCTGCGCCACTACGCCGACTGGATCGAGGCCCACAAGATCGGCCTGGAGGCAGCCCGACAGGCCGGGAACAAGACGGCCGAGCGCCAGATGCTCAACTCCGGGGCCATCGGCCTGGGCGCCGCCGGCCGCACCGAGGAGGCCACCACCTGGTACCGGGACTCCCTGCGGGCCGCGCGCGAGGCCGGTGACGTACGGGACGAGGGCCAGGCGCTGCTGGGCCTCGGCGCGTGCCACCGCGAGGCCGGGCGGACCGCCGACGCCGTGACCTACCTGAACCAGGCGATATCCGTGTGGGAGGGCTGCGGTTACCCGCGAGGCGCGGCGCTCGCCCGTACCACCCTCGGCGAGATCGCACTCGCGACGGGCGCCCCGGACGAGGCGGTCGACTGCTTCACCCGCGCCCATGCCGCGATGGTGGCGGTGAACGACCCGCACGACGCCGCGCGGGCCCTGGCCCTGCTGGGGCGCGCCGGTGTCGTGGCGGGCGCGTACGCGGAGGGTGTGGCCAGGATGAACGAGGCTCTGGCGGTCTTCACCGGGTCCGGAGCGGCCTTCTGGCAGGCGCGCACCCTGGAGATGCTGGGCGAGAGCGCCGCGGAGCACGGGGACGCGACGGCGGCGGAGGATTTCCTCGCGCGGGCCCTCGCCCTGTTCGAGACCACGAGCCCCGCCGACGCGCTCCGGCTCGGCGGGGGCGTCGGCGGGGGCGGGTGATCCGGCAAGGTGGGACCGTGGGACCGGGCCGTGGTCGACGGCCCGGTCCCGGTGGGTGAGGGGTGCCTGTGCCGCTCAGCCGGAGGGTGCGTCGTGGGCGTACGGCCATTCCCGCAGCGAGCGCCCCGCCACCAGCCAGGCGTGCAGGCACGACGGCAGCAACGACGGCTCCGCGGTCGGCTGATACGGCCGGTAGGGGCCGTACGGGACGAGGATCACGGACCGGTCGGAGCCGCCGGCCAGGGCCCAGCCGCCCGCGCCTCCGCCTCTGCCTCCGCCTCCGGCACCGGTCACGGGCACCGCGGCGATCCCGCACGCCGGGTGGGCCGAGGTGAGCTGCGCCAACCGGCGCAGTGCGTCGGCGACCGAGTGGGCCCGGCTGCCCTGGAGTACGTCCGCGCAGTCCAGCAGGGAGCCGTCCCGGCAGGCGTCCACGTCCACGACGAGGTGTTCGTCAATGACCGATGGGCTGTGGACACGGTCCGCAGGGCTCAGCCGCACGCTGAACGACGCGTCGGCGCAACGGGCGCGCAGCACATCCGGAAAGGGGCTCGCCTCGACCACGACGAAGCGCTTCATGCCGACGCCTCCCCGCGTCCCGGCGCCCACGCGGCCGACGGAAGCGGCTCCGGCTCCGGCAGCGGGACGGTCACCGGCTCGTGCGCGGGCTGGCCCATCCCCAGGATCGCGTACATCAGCCTGCGCATGTTCCGGTTGAACCGGCCGGGCTCCGAGGTGATGCGCGACCTGATCGAGGCCTGCTCCTCCGGCCGGTACTCCCGTGCCACGTAGTCGAGTTGGTCCAGTAAGGGGTGGGTGGGGGACAGCGTCGGCGTGCGGGCGGCGAGGGTCGCGGCGGGCGACGAGGGATTGATCTCCCGCTCCGGTGAGGTGGCCAGCAGCATCGGCGCCCCGGTGAGCGTGCCGTAGAGCGTCACCGAGCCGTGATCACCGATGATCCAGTCCGCCGCGATCAGGACGCTGCGCCAGTCCGCCTCGGGCGGCACGACCGCGATTCCCAGTTGACCGCACCGCGCCAGCCACGACCTGACCTGATAAGCGCCGTGCCCGGCCCACACATTGGGGTGGACGAGCAGTGCCGTACGGTAGCGCGCCGCCGGCAGCTCGCCGATCAGCCGGGGCAGCAGCGCGTCGAACCGGCCGAAGGACGACTGCGCTCCCCAGGTCGAGACCGCGACGACGAGTTTCTGTCCTTCGGCGAGCCCGAGCGCGCGGCGGTACGCGGCACGCAGCGGCAGGCTGGCGGTGATCCGGTCGTGAACGGGATCGCCGATCACGTGTGCCAGCGGGAGCGCCTCCGGGCAGTCGCGCGCCAGCTCGCTCAGCTCGGCGTGGTGCGGCACGACCACGGCGGCCGGCAGCCGCCCACCGGGCAGGAGATCCTGCCTGCGCAGCCCTGCCACGCCCGCGTTCGCACCGCCGATCACCCGCTTCAGGTAGTTGGCCCCGTGCGGCAGCGTGATCAGCGGCGCGTCTATGTACTGCACGCCGCGCGGCCCGGCGGCGAGCGCGAGATCGAAGGTCATGCGGGTCGCCTGGTCCCACGGCAGCACCACGCTCCCCAGCCTCGCGAGGAAGGCGGGCACGTCGTCGCCGAAGGCGTGCGGCGGTGCCGTGAAGACGACCTGGAGCCGGAAGTCGGCCTCCAGCAGGGAAAGGACGTCGAGCAGTCGTTTCCCGTACGTCACTGTGTGGATGACGGCGAGCACCTTCTTGCGCCCCACCAGGGTCAGCCACTGCCGTGACTCGGCCACGTCCGTCTCGATGGTGCCTGTTTCGAACCTGTTCGCCTCGGTCGTACTCGGTCCGGTCGTGCTCGATCCCGTCGTACTCAACGCCGTCATGGCGTCCCCCCTGTTGACTTCTCTCCGAGTGACACGAACTGCTTCTGTCAACGGGATGCCCGGCAGGGGGGACGGAAGGCTCGACGGACCCTTGCGAGAACCTTGCAGCGTTCTGCGTGGCAGCCGACAGCGCTGTGGGCGCTGTCTTCGAGGGGCGGTCGCGGCGCACGTGCCGTGGTTCACACTCGTACGGCGGCTGCGGGACCGGTCCCCGCACAGGACACGTGCCTGGCAGCGCCGTTACCGGTCTTGCGTACCCACCGTGGAGGCGCTGTTCCGTAGCGCGTCCATCACCGCCCCGGCCGCCCCGCTCATGCGCCGCTTGCGGAGGTCCAGGACGGGAGCCGGGTTCGACAGGCCCCGGGATGCCAGCAGGTTCATCAGGGCCCAGATCACCTCAGGGATCACCTCAGGGCCTCCCGTGACGGGGAGTTCCCGGCCGTCGGGGGTGATGACCGTGGCCGTGGTGGTGCCGGCGAGGAGGCCCGTGCGGGCCCAGTCGACGACGAACGACCGGCCGTTCGGAGCGGCGTACAGGACCACCGTCCGGGTGCGGTGCAGGACGGCGAGGTAGCTCATCGGCACTGTCAGCCGCCGGGCGGCGTCGAACGGGGGTGTGCCGTCGGCGGGATGGACGCGAAGCACCGTGTCGAGGACCGGCCCGTGGTGCTGGAAGGTGTGGGTGGCGGTCATCTGCAGGAACCGGGCCCGCACCAGCACACCCCCGCGGCGCGACCACCGGCGGCTGACGGAACCGAACCCCGCCGCCTCACCCGGAAGGCTGTCCACGAGCCACCGGGACTCCTCGCCCGGCTCGGTCACCGGCGCCCGGTCCTCGGGGGCGGCGCGGGCCTGTTCGGCCACTGCGGTGTAGCGCGCCGCGACGGCCGGGTCCAGGCGGCGCAGATCGATCGTGTCGCCGGCCATCTCGATGCCCCCGGCCTCCCGGGAGATCCGCATCTGGCGCAACTGGCGCACGGGGTGCCGGGTCACCTGGGTCACCCGGCCGTCGAGGTCGATCACTCGGCAGGTTCTCGTGCCCGCCAGCAGGGCGCTGCGCGGCCAGAGGGGGGTGATCCGTCCGGGGACCCGCGGATCGGCCGGGTCGGCAGGACGGCCCGGATCGATCAGCACGGCCAGCCGGCCCGCGGTGACCGCCGACAGGCACAAGGACGGCACCCGCCACCGGACCGTGACGTCGAACGGCCCGGAGGCCCCGGTCTCTTCGCCGTCGCGCACGTGCAGCCGCATCCTGATCAACGGTGTGAACTCGTCGGGGGCCAGGTTGCCGCCGTAGGTGGTGAAGGTCCCACCGCCCTCGGGGTCGTAGCGTACGAGCGACGCCTCCAGGACGTCCGCCCGCACCACTCGCGCCTGTGCCGAGCCCCGTTCCGACCGGGGGGCCCACAGCACGAAGGTGTCGTCCCCGTACGAGACGCTTCGGTCCTTCAGCTGGTCCCCGCGCGTGATCCGGGGGAATGCCTGGCGCGTGAACCGGAGGGTCAGCGGAGGGATCGCGGCCGAGCCGGCCCCTCCGATGGCGAACGCGATCCAAGCCCAGTCGTCGCCCGCACGCCAGGCGCCGTATCCCACGAGGAGGGCGAGCGGCACCGGAAAACAGACGATCACGGCGCAGCCGAGGTTGCCGATCACCACACGCCCGTAGCTGCGCATGGCCCCCCTCAGGTCAGTGCCGGTGCCTCGCGGAACGAAGCGTGGCGGGGGATACCCGCGGCCCCATCGTCCCGGCGCCGTGCCCCCGGCACCACCCTTCCGGGAGAACTGGTCCACTCCCGGACCGGCCGGTGTGCTGACACGCACGCGATCGAAGCCCTGCGGGAAGCTGTACAGTCCCGGTCATCCGCCGGACAGGGCCTCCTGGTCGTCGAGGGCCGCGCGCAGGCGCGCGACGTTGGCCCCGATACCGGCGGCCCCGGTAGAGGTCGCTGCCCACACTGGCCGTGAAGGCGCCCGCCGTCAGCCAGTCGACGGCGTTGGCCACCGTCACCCCGCCGGTGGACGGTTGACGGTTGCAGGCGATGGCCGCGCGAGTGCTGCCCGAGGACTCCGTCGTACTGGGGGCAGTGCTGCGGACGTTGCAGCAACGACTGGGCCGGACCGTTCATCTCGCGGTCCTTCAACGGTGACCACTCGTCGAGTTCGGAGTACCGCCCACGGCGGGCGGCGGCAAGGCGTTCGGGGACCTGGAAGGACGCCGTCCGGAACCCATCGCGGACACAAGCAGCGACAGGCGGGGGCCGAAGCGGCCATGCGCGCGGGCTGATCGCGACGTCCTTGTCGTGCTGGGCGGTCTCCGCGGCGGGGACGGCCGCGCTCCCGCCACTACATCTCAGGGGCCACCCGTCGCCTCGGGGACATACCGCCGGATCACCACCATCCCGGCCCCCGCCCCGAATCCACAAGGTCATGTCCCTGCCCCGCCCCTTAGGCTGCTGCCGTTGGCCAATGCAGCAAAGTGGGGGAGCGGGCCGATGAATGATGTGACGGATGTCTTCCAGCCGCTTCAGGCGGCCGACCCGTCCATGGTGGCGGGCTACCGGCTCGCCGCCCGGCTGGGGGCGGGAGGCATGGGCCGGGTCTACCTCTCGCACACCCCGGGCGGCCGGCCCGTGGCGATCAAGGTCGTGCGGCCGGAACTGGCGGACGATCCGGACTTCCGGCGGCGGTTCGGCCGGGAGATCAGGGCGGCCCAGCGGGTCCGAGGGGCGTACACCGCCGAGTTGATCGACGCCGACGCGGATGGCGTCCCGCCCTGGCTGGCCACGTTGTACGTACCCGGGCCGTCCCTGTCGGAGGCCGTGGCCCGCCGCGGTCCGCTGTCGGTGACCGCCGTGCTGTGGCTGATGGCGGGGATGGCCGAGGCGTTGCAGGCCATCCATGCCGAGGGCATCGTGCACCGGGACCTCAAGCCGGCGAACGTGCTGCTGGCCGCAGACGGGCCGCGCGTGATCGACTTCGGCATCGCGCTGGCCGCCGACGGAACTTCGTACACGGCGACGGGACAAACGGTCGGCACGCCCGCGTACATGGCCCCGGAGCAGGCGTCCGGCCAAGAGGTCACGGCGGCGACCGATGTCTTCGCCCTTGCCCAGACGGCGGCGTTCGCGGCGCTGGGCAGGCCGCTCTACGGCGACGGCCCAGGTGTCTACGTGCTGTACCGGATTGTGCACTCCGAACCCGAACTGTCCCTGTTGCCCGAACCCTTGCGGCCCCTGTTCGCCCGTTGCCTGGCCGCCGATCCGGCGGAGCGGGCCACTCCGGCGGAGGTCGTGGAGTGGTGTCGGCAGCGGCTGGGAGCGGAGGCCGACGCGGGCGGGGCGCCGGCCGTGTGGCGGGAGGTCAGCGGTCCTGAGGTCGTGGTCCCGCCACCGGTGCCCGACCCCACCCCGGCGCAGCCGCAGCCGCTGATCGCGTATCCGCAATCCCCGACCGGGGTGCTGCGGCCGATGCGGGCGGAGGGGGAGGTTCGCAGGCGGCGCGCCGCGCGGATCATGGTCGTCGGTTTGGCGGGCGGCGCGCTACTGCTGACGGCCCTGGCCTGGCGCGTCATGGACGCGAGGAGCCGGGGCGATCACCGGGACACGGCCGGCCCGTCGGTGTCCGCCACGGGACCGGCCGCACGGTCGCCGGATTCCACACGGCGGTCCTCGCCGGACTCCTCCGACTCCTCCGACTCCTCAGGCTCCTCGGACTCGGGCGCCGGTGGCCTTGAGGCCGGGACTTCATCGTCGTCGTCGGCCTCGCCCCGGGAGCCGAGGCCCGAGCCGTACACCCTGGTAACGCTGGACGCGAAGAACTCGGTGAACCTCAAAGACCCGGACGCGGAGGCGAAGGGCCGCACGGGGGACATCCGTTTCGGCTGCCAGTCGGCCGGTTGCCAACTGGATAGCGACACGAGCGTGTTCGTCCCCCTGTACGGCAAGCTGGGCGGCACCGTCGAGGAGTGCCGCCGGCTGCTCAAGCACGGAAAGAACCACCGCGTCCTGCTCGCCGGCTCGGCGAACGGCAGCGAAATCTGCATCAAGGGCCCCACGGGGGACATCGCGCTGTTCGTGATCACGACGAAGTCGACCGCGGTACCTGAAATGGCCTTCCTCCAGGGCGACCTGACGATCTGGCGGGGAGCGGCCTAGGCAGGTGCCCGATCGACCCCGTCCACCAGCGGGCGCGGGAAGCCGGGAGGTGCGTGGAGAACGGCAGAGCCCGGGCCAGTGGCCCGGGGCTCTGCCGTTGGAGCGGGTGACGAGACAGAGACCTCCGCCCTTCGAAGTGCGCGGAGCCCGTGTCCTAGTTGCGGAGCTGGTTGTAGGCGCCGTAGGCCATCGCGTACTGGCCCCACCTGTTCGGGTGCGCCGGTGCGAGCTTCGTTTCGAGGGGCTCGATCCACCGGTCTGTTTCGTTCTGGCACATGTCATGGCCGGTGGTCATCGTGTACGTGTCGGCGTACTCCACGCCGGCGCTCCTGGCCCGGTCGGCGAGGGCCTGGTTGAGCTTCTTGTTCACATCGCGGAGGTACGGCACGTCGCCGTCCGCGAACGGGACGCCGGGACGGCAGGCCTTGCCGTCAGCCGGAACGAGCGACGGATAACCGACCACCAGGACCCGGGCCTTGGGCGCGAGGGCGTGTATGTACTGAAGGGTAACCGTGAGCTTTGCCGCCGCGGAGTTGATGCGAGTGGTGATGGCATCGCTGCCGGACGCGTTGTAGTGCGTCTTGCAGGGGCTGCCGGTCGGATCGCTGAAGCTGCCGACGACGCAGTTGGTGATGATCTCGGTGAACCCGATGTCATTGCCCCCGATGGTCAGCGTGACCAGATCGGTGTCGGTCGACAGGGCGCTGAGCTGGGCCGGGTTGGCGCCCTGAGCCTTGGCCATCTCGGCCGTGGTGGCACCACTGCAGGTGACGTTCTTGAAGGACTTCGCCTTCACCGCCCCGGCAATCACCGCGGGGTAACTCTCTCTGGTGCGGTCGCAGCCGGCGTCATCCACCAAGCTGAGACCAGCACCGGAGGCGTACGAGTCGCCGAGCGCCACGTAGTTGTCGTACGTCGGCTGGGCCGACTCGGCAGCAGAGGCAGCCGGAGCCATGAAGCCACCGATGAGCCCGACAGTGGTGCCGAGCGCCGCCGCGGCCAGTGACGCGGTGCGGACAGTGCTGCGGAAAGTGCGTGCGAGTTGAGTCATTGCGCCTTCAGGGAGAGGGAGTTGCCGGTCTACGGCATCGACTATGAAGGGATTCGGATGCCCCGGGTTCCCTGTCGGACACACCAGTTCCGCTCGGCCTCAGTTCGTCTCGGCCAGTCCGGGTCCGGGGCAGGAGGCAAGCGGTCCACCTGTTCCCTCGGCGCGGCGAAATGGGCGCTGTCATGGGGTTGGGCCACTTGGGGTGGCTGGCTCCGGCGAGAGAAGTCCTTACCGCGCGAGGCGTGGAAACCAGCCGGTGTCAGCTCGCCCGCTTCAGCGACTCGTTGCGAAGAGCTCGTAACACGATCTTGTCGAGCTGCCCTGGTGGGGCGTTGACGGTGTGCCGATCCGGCCGCTCGTGAGGGTGTGGGTACTCGACCGCAGGTCGTGGATGACGAGTTGTGGGCGGCGATCGAGCCGCTGTTGCCGCTGCTGCCGCCTTGGCCGGAGCGGTCGCCAGGGCCGGTGTCGGTGTCGGACCGGTTCTTGGGGGACCCGACCCGTCACGCAGACCCTCGCCCTGGCCGCTGGGATCCCGTAAGCGACGGTGCACATCGGTGAGGTTCATGCAGCGCCGGATCAGGGTGCGCAGGGCCCGACCGGAGAGGGGCCGCCGCGGATCGCTCGGTCGGGTCGCGGGAATCTGGCCCAGGGCGATGGGATGACAAGCGCAGCGCGATTCCCGGGACCAAGGCACCTCTTGCCTGTTTTTCCCATTCTGCTAAATTTGCGCGCATTCCATTTTGTGACCGACTTGATTGTCGAAAAAAACACCGCTGAAGTCAGTGAGCGGTCTCGTGATTCGTGTAGCACCTCCGTGTGCTTGCCGCTATTTACCTGCGGCGCGGGGAGGGCTCTTCTCCTGTTCTCTCAGGAGGAATTGAGTGAGGTCTGGGTGATCGTTTTCGTGGTAGAGTTTCAATGAATTTGCAGAGCGCCACGAAAAAAGGGGAACGACGTGAATACCGAGAAGGTCACGGCTCGACGGCTTACGGCCGAAGAGGTTTCGGAGTTGGGTCTCCAGGACGGAATCTTCGTCTCGGCGGGTATGGATGGACTCTCTCTCGACTGTTACGCTCCGGCTTTCCTTACGGAGCCGGGTAAGAATTTCGAGGGCGGGTCCTTTGTCGCGAAGACAATCTTTGGTGAGGAGGTCCACGTTCTTCCGGGAAACGCCGAAGAGCGCGGGGTCTGGGTTGCCGACAAGGCAGGGGAGGAAATCGAGGTTCTTCAGAGTGCCGGCGTCCTCCTGAATCTCGCCCTCTTCGTACCCGACGGGAACCAGGAGTCTCTGGACTCGCTCTACTCCGCCGCCCGGGAGGCCTTCGGCGCGGGGATCGTTCAGCGCTGGAGCGAAGAAGTCGCCGTGGTGCCTGATGTCAAGGTCGACCTCTTCGAGGAGCCGGCCAAGGCGCGGAAGAACACGAGCAGCCAGCTCCGTGACCGCCGCGCCTTGGATATCTACCCGACCCGAGTGCGGTTCCTGAAGCCCAGCGATGGCTGGAAGTTCATTGTCGAACCACACAAGGAGGTCGTCGATGACACACCGACGATCTGATCGGATGGCACGTTAGTCTCGATCTTTCGCGGTAGCCCGTCAGCTTGCTGACGGGCTCCTCTTCGTTTTGCCGGAGCGCGCGCCGAAGGCCGAAGCGCATCCGGGAGCCTTGACGAGGAAGAGAGGCCTGTAACAACCCGGCGCGGGTAAAAAGCTAGTGATCACCTTGCGGCTATCGGGCGAATGAACGTGGGGCATCGTTCGGGGCGGTACGTCCGCTACCGGGGCCCCTACGGGCGGCGGCGGTTGCGGTGGAGGCGTCGAGCAGATGCAGGCGTGTTCCGGACAGGCCCGGCGGCGGTGCGCACAGCGGCGGGTGGGGTGGGAGGGGCAGGGAGAAAGAGCAGATGGCAAGGCAGCGGCCGTAACTGCTGGCCCGCGCTGCGCATCAAGCGGGCAGAGTGACCCCCCGTGCCCCAGCGGCAGGTGAGGCGAGCACCGAAACGGCTGACCGAGAGCGTTCTGCCGAGCCGTCCTTCTGGGACAGTGAGAATCGGATTCCGAACCCACGGCACGCCGTCGGGGCGCAAGCCCTGCCGTTCTGAAAAGCCGCAGGAGGACTGAGACGAGGCCCCTCGCGGCACGTGTCGGGCAATCGCACTCAAGCACCGGATCGCGCTGGCAGTACCGACCTCATCAACAGGAGGCACGCCCATGCACGTCCGCACCTCACACCTGTCGAGCAGACCCGTCCGGGCCGTGACGCTCGTCCTGAGCATGGTGGCCGCTCTTCTGGCCACAGCTCTTCCCGTCGCTGGCCCGGCACACGCCGCCGTACCCGACCGCTGGGGATTCGCGTACCTGGACAACGCGACTCCGCCTCCCGGCTACGCGCCCGACCCCTCACGGCAGTGGGGCAGTTGGGCCTCACCGTCCGCCAATCCCGTCAAGGTCGACCAGATCGGCCTTGGTTCGTACGTGGTGCACTTCCCGCTGATCGGCGGACCGGGTGGCATCGCCCACGCCACTGCGGTGAACAGCGTTGCCCACTGGTGTCAGATCGCCGACTGGAAGACCGTGGGGCCCGGTCAGGACGTGTACGTGAACTGCTACCGCCCCAGCGGCGCTCCGGACAACTCCACCTTCACGGTCCTCTACACGAGCAGCAGCGGCCTGCCCGCCACGCCCTCCGGTTCGTACGGCTACCTGAACTCGGACAGCAGCGGCACAGTACTCACCCAGTACAACTCCGCGGGCTCCGCCAATGCGGTGAGCAAGGGCTCGACCGGCATCTGGAAGGCGTGGCTTCCCTCTCTCGGGCTGTCCAGCTACGCAGGCGATCTCCAGGTCACCGCGGTCGACCCGCAGCAGGGAGCGCGGTGCAAGGTGTCCGACTGGACGCCGGGGACGGCAGGCCAGACCGTGATCGTTGCCTGCTACGACGCGTCCAACAACCCGTACGACACCGAGTGGACTCTGAGTTACTCCTATCTGCGAGCGGTACACGGGCCGGCCTTTCCGCCGAAGTCCTTCGGTTATCTCTGGTACAACGGATCGCTGCCCGCCCTGACCAACTACAACTCCAGCGGAGCCACCAACACCCTCGGTGGCTCGGGAGCGCCCTTCACGGTCACCATGCCGTCGGTGGCCGTCCCGTCGGACACCGCCCATGTCACCGCCTACGGACACAGCGCCGACTACTGCGGCCTGTACAGGCCCTGGGACAGGACCAGTGGTTCCGTCCGGCTCTACGTGGCGTGCTTCGACCCCGGCGGAGCGCCGGTGAAGACGCCGTTCTTCGCCGCCTACACCTCGGCGCTCTGACCTGAGGCACAGGTACCACCGGAGCACGTCCTGGGAAGGGCGCGCTCCGGGGCACTTCGGAGGCGCCGAGCGACTGGCACACGGCGGTGGGCCGACGCCGACGTGTCGGAAGCGCCGGCCCCGGTGGCCGGCCCGGCCGGATGTGGCTCGGCAGCAACCGACTCGGGGCGCGTCTCTCCGACGTGATCCCAACAGCGCGAGGGCCCAGGTCGCTGGCCTGGGCCCTCATCATGGAGCGGGTGACGAGGATCGAACTCGCGCTCTGAGTTAGGGAATCACCCGGTGCTCGGGCGCCAACGTCCGACCTGTCCTGCGGGAACAGGCTGATGCTTCCCGGATCCGAGTGTCGTAGCGGCACCTGTGATGACCGCTCTTCACCGCTCCGAATGACACGTAATGGCACGTAATAGAACGTAATGGTGCGGCAGGTCACAGGTTCACCTGTCCTCGACCGGCAAAGCCAGAACTTTGATCGCTGCGGCCAGGCCGGCGAGCGGAGAGTCGTGGCCGTCCAAGATCAGCCCGAGTCATCCGGCCGGAGCAACCGGCCCTCTGGAGCGATGCGGACTCGTGTCAGCGGATGCTCCGCGACCGCGGTCACCGGGAGGCTCCGATCGCTCGAACCGACGACAACATGTACGCGCGAAGCACGGCCGGGATCGTCAACGCACATGACGACACGTTGCGAGCCTGACGACACCAAGCCCGTGACCCACCGGGCGAGGTTCTCCACGTCGGCCACGCATACCCGCGACCCCTCTACGTTCAGCACCCCGTCGAAGACGTCGTCTCCCATGACAGGCATAGCGCGGTTCCAGCTCGATACCCGAGTGAGCGCGGTCTGCCCGCGAGTCCGGACGACGAGGTGTTTGCCGTCGCTACAAGCCGGCGCGTTGTCCCAGTCCAGCTCCGGAGGATCGGTGGATCCAGTGAGGAGCACCGGATGATGTGGTTAGAAGTCCACAGCCCAACCAGCATGACGCCCCTCCTGATCTGCTGAGATGCGCAGAGGGTATCGCCGCGCGAGGTGGAGGCCGCAGAGTCTCGACGACTCAGGCCAGGCCTGCCCCGAGGGCGCGGCGCACGGCGTCGGCGCGGTCCTTGATGTCCGCCTTGGCGAAGAGGTTGTTGATGTGCGTTTTCACCGTGGCCTCGCTGATGAAGAGCTTCTCGGCGATGGCACGGTTCGGCAGGCCCTGGCCGATCAGGGTGAGGACCTCGCGCTCGCGCGGGGTGATGTCGCCGGGCAGTGGCTGTCCGGGGGCCGGGGGCCTGGTGCGGGCCGTCTCCAGGAGGCGGTTCTGGACTTCGCGGTCGAGGACGGACTGCCCGGCGGCGGCGGCGCGGATGGCGCGGGTGATGTCCTGGCGTCCCGCGTTCTTGGTGAGGTAGCCGATGGCGCCGGCGCTCAGCGCGGCCAGGATGGAGTCGTCGTCGGCGAACGTGGTCAAGATGACCACGGCGACCTCGGGGTGCTCCTCGGTGAGCCGCCGGGTCGCCTCGGTGCCGTCCATCACCGGCATCCGCAGGTCCATGAGGACCACGTCGACCGGGCCCGCGGCGACTGCGGCGAGTACTTCGGTGCCGTCGGCGGCCGAGGCGACGACGTCGATGTCGTCGGCCAGCCCGAGGACCGCGGCCAGCGGCTCCCGTACGGCAGCCTGGTCGTCGGCGACGATCACACGCAGCCGCTGAGGATTCTGCGTCGGTTCACTCATCCCGGTATCACTGCCTCCACTTGCCAGCCGCCTTCGTCCGGTCCTTCGGTGACCGGGCCCGCAGTGATCGTGCCACCCAGCAGGGCGCCCCGTTCCCGCATGCCGATCAGCCCCATTCCGCTGCCGATGCCGGCGCGCGCCGCACGGGTCGCCGCGCTGTTACGGATCCTCAGTGTCGTTGATGCGGCATCGAACGTCAGCTCCACGTGGACTTCGCCGCCGGGTGCGTGCCGGACGGCGTTGGTCAGCGACTCCTGCGCGATCCGCAGCAGGTTCTGCGTGACCCGGGACGGCACTTCGCGCGCGGTGCCGGTGAGGGTGAGGGCGTCGCGGTGGCCGGACGAGTCGAGCATCGCGGTCAGGCTGCCCACCAGCGGCAGGGAGTCCTCACGCAGCGCGTGCACGGTCCACTGGGCCTGCTTCAGGCTCTCCTTGACCATGCCGTGCGCCTTCTGGTTCGCCTCGCGGACTTTCTCCAGGTCACCGGTTTCGATCAGGGCGTCCGCCAGTTCCAGCTGCATGTTGATGCCCGCGAGGGAGTGGGCCAGGACGTCGTGCACGTCGCGGGCGATCCGTCCCCGCTCGGTGAGGACGGCGGCCTGGGCCTCGGCGCGGGCAGCCCGCTCCGCGGACTCCGCGGCCTCGATCACCGCCTGGACGGCGCGCCGGCGGCTGCGGTTGATGATGCCGAGGACGACCGGGCCGCCGGTGGCCAGACCGACGGCCCAGGGCAGCAGGTGGTGGCCGGGGCCGATGCGCAAGTACAGGATCCCGCCGCACAGCAGGCTGCAGAACGCCGCGAGGACCAGGGCCGGCTTGGGCTGCAGCCGGTATCCGGCGTGGCCGACGATGAAGAACGCGAAGAGGTAGCTCGATCCGCTGCGGCTCACGGCGATCAGGGCGGCCGCGGCGAGGATGCCGAGGGTCAGCCAGACCAGGGCGACGCGGGGCGGGACCCTGTGCTCGGGCAGGTGCCGGGCGAGGAGGGCGAGGGAGTTGACGACGATGAGCGCGGCGACCACGAGGCCCCGGCCGTCGAGACCGACCGGCCGCACCGTGATGAACGCGGAGCCGATGACGCAGAGGGTCAGGACCCAGCCCACGCGAGGATCGTGACCTGTGAGGGTCAGGAGGCCGGATGCCCGGTACGGGGCCGAGCCCGTACCGGGCGCGCTCTGCTCTGTAGGAGTGCTCTGCTTTTCTGGGACGCTCTGTGCTTCGGGCACGGCGTGACCATAGTCCACGGTCAGGCCGCGCGGTCGAGAGAGGGCGCCGGGTGCGTCGATGCGGTCGTCTGCGCCTGCCTGCCGTTCACCATCCGGCTCCGGACAAAGATCGTCGCGAGTCGCGTGACGACCTCGGTGAGTGCCATCAGGACGAAGGCCGCGACCCAGGCCTGGTCGCTGGTGATGTGGTGGGCGATGCTGAACCGCGCGACGTTGTCGGCGCCGCCGTGCGAGACCCAGAACTGGAAGCCCATGCGGGCGCCCATGCCGAGCACCCAAAGGATCGCGGAGACCGCGCCGGCCTTGATCAGCAGGTGCTCGCCCGCCACCCGGATGCGGGTGTAGACGCCGCCAGCGATGCCGAGCGCCGCGCCGACGGCCATGAGCGCGCCGATCAGCACCAGGTTGTTGCCCGCGGTGGGCACGCTGTCGAGGTACGTGTGGGCCACGAAGGCCACGATCCCCAGCGGGATCAGGAAGGACTTGAGGTCGAGACGGCCTTCCCGCAGTTGCCGGAAGACGATCAGGACGAGGGCGATGTCGGTGATCCACTCGGTCGTTGTCATGCCCTCAAGAGTGCTGGCGCAGGGCCTCGCGCACCTGGACCCATGGGTGGAACGACGGGTGGAGATCGCCGTCTCGTCCGGCGGCTCCGGACCACGGTTCTGACCCTGAGCCGTGCCACCCTCCGGGAAGGCGAGGAGCACACGGTGGATTTCGACACCTTCACCGTCGGCCTTCAGATCCGCGCCGACGACGGCCACGAAACCTACCTCGCAGTGCGGATCACGGGCTCGGTCCCGCCGAACCCCACCACTTTGATCTTGCGCAACGTCCCCGGCTGCGAGGCCGACGGCTGGTACCCCGAATACGCCCTGCCGGAGCGGGACCTGCTCCCCGCCGAACAAGCCTGGTCCAACCTGATGGACCCTCGCGAGGCCGCCCGACTCCTCGACACGGAGCCGTAGCAGCCGGAAGCAAACAAGGCCCAGGTCTCTGACTTGGGCCTTCTTCGCAGAGCGGGCGACGAGAGTCGAACTCACGCTCTAAGCTTGGGAATCACTCGGGACTTGGGCCCCGAACACGGATCTGAGCTGCGGAAACGTGCTTTTGGGTGGTACGTCAGTGGGTTGCGGGAAGCCGCCTGTTGACCGCCGTTCACCGCCCCGACTGGCACGTAGTGGCACGCGCCCTCCCCTGGCGGCCAGAGCGTGTATCTCTGCCGGCCATCCCGCCCCCCCGGCGGGGCGCCCGACGAATCAGGGGCGGTCGTACCAGGCGAATGCCGTGATCCGCCAGCCGTCCGAGGTACGGACGAACTGGATGGTCTTGGTCCCGGCACCCTCGAACGGCTCACCGTCCAAGACCCCGGACTTGCGGTATTCGCTGAACCGCGACGCGATATCGCCCGAGACCTCGGTCCGCTCGGAGGTCTCCCACTCGGAGAACTCGACCAGCCGACCGTCGGACAGCAGCCGCCGGCGAGGCTCGACGAACTCGTCCACGGTGTAGACCGTGAACTCCGGGGCGGTTTTGACGATCACGCCGCTCGGAAGAACCAGCCGCCGGATCCGGGCCACGTCGGCAGCCTTACCGCCCCGATTGTCAAAGGCGCCGAAGAACTCGGCGGTCACTGCATCGATCTCGGTCTTGGACATGGACACGACGCTAACACCGAAGGGGCAAGGGGGTTCGGCCGCCGAGACCACCAGTCGGCCGGGGGCGGACGCAGGCCATCCTGCACCTGCTGCGGAGCTGGCCGTGCCCGAGGTCCAGACGGCCCCGGACAGGGCTGGACGCGCGGCAAGCCATTCCGCCGGTCCACCTTCGGCCGCTAATGGCGAAAGGACCGTGCCGAAGTCGGCTTGCCTGACAACTTCCGCTTCTACGAGCTCGTCACACTGGGCACACCCTCTCGACTCGGTCGTGGGCCACGCTCAAGGACACGATGGTGCGAGCCGGCCAGTCCTCGGAGAGGCGGCCATGAAGTATCAGCACTCCGACAGCGAGCGGCAGAAGGAAGTGGCCGGCGGCATCGATGCGCACGTACGCGCCGCACGGCTGAGGGAGAGTGCTGAGCAGGTCGAAGTGCAATCGGGACGCAACGGGCACGGAACGCCTGGCGCGGTCTAGACAGCAAAGAAGCCCCCGACCGTTGGCCTGGGGCTTTTTCATGGAGCGGGTGACGAGAATCGAACTCGCGCCCTGAGCTTGGGAATCAACGGTTCTTACGTTGTTGGAGGGGCTCTGACCTGCGATTTCGGAACGGGCAGGTGGATGGCTCCCGGTCTCTGGGAGCCGTATCTGACCGCTGCTGTCCGCTCTGCTGGACACGGATGGGGCACGAGGGCTGACAGTGCGACGGACGGAACCCGCCGAAGTGCGCGCTCCGGGCGGGTCGGCTGGTCAGAGGGGAATGATGCGGACTTGCTTGCCGCAGAGCTTGGTCATGTCGTCGCTGTCGGAGGTCAGCAGGGCGACGGGTTTCGGCTGGCGGAGCGCGACCTCGGCGACGGTCGCGTCGATGGCGTACTTGTGCCCGTGCAGCCCGGCGCCTTTGAGGAGCTCAGCCGCCGTTTTCGCCGCCTGCTCGGTGACGGGCTCCACCTTGACACGGGACAGGGCCCAGTTGAGGCGAGGCATGTTGGTGCGGGAGTGGGTGACTTCCACGATGGTGTTGGCCCCGATCACGAGGTCGGCCCCCATGTCGTGGAAGACCTGCAGCATGGCGAGGAGCTTGCGGTCCTGCGCGATCCAGGCGGAGAGTCCTTCCGAGTCCAGGACGACGGTTTCGATGCGCTCGCTCACGCGGCGTCCGCGTCCTTGGAGGAGCCGATGGCACCGAAGATCTTCGAACGGGCCTCGGCGAGTTCCTCGTCGCTGAAGTGTCCGTGTTCTTCCTCGTGGCGGCGGAGGTCGTCGCCCAGAAGCTGGTGCCTGATCTGGCGGGCCACAGCCTCCGCTACATAGCCGGAGACGTTGTCAGTGAGCTTGCGGAGCTCCGCCACCTGGTCGCTGGGGAGCGTGACGGTGATGCGAGTCGTTGAGGACATAAGTCAAAGCATACTGGAGTATGCACATGCTGGCTCGGGTCTCAGGACCCCAGCCTTGACGCCGGCGGTCGCATGCTCCGGGTGGAGACATGGGGTCGGTCGCTCTCCGGCCGTCCGTAGCGAGTGAGGCTCCGGGTCGGTGCCGCTGGACGTCAAGCAAAAGGCTCCAGTCATTGACCAGGGCCTTAATCAAAGAGCGGGTGACGAGAATCGAACTCGCGCTCTGAGCTTGGGAATCAACGGTTCTTGAGCGGTCGTTCCTGCTTTGACCTGCACGGTTGGCCGAGACGCACAGGGTCGGGGCGGCCTCGATGCACCGTACCTGACCGCTGGTGCCCGTTCTGCTGGGCACGGATGGGGCACGAGTGGAGGCGGCGGCCAAAGGCTTCAACGGCCGAGTTGGGCAGTCCTCCAGCGAGACCTCCGCGACGGCCGCGTCCGTGACAGTCTCCAGACGGGATGTAGATGTAGGGGTGGACGTCGTGAAGAGGGTTCTCGGGAGCAGATCGCGGAGCGCCGCCACGACGAATTCGAATTCGATGTCGAGTCCTGCCCCAGAGACTCGGGCAACGGGGTCGAAGATCGGCCGTACAGCGGATACTGGCCCTGAATGCGCCTCCGAACTCGCCACCACCCGCCCAACCCGATGACCGGCGGAACCGGCGCCGGGCCGACCCGCCGGTCTGCATGCGGCGCTGGACGAGGAGACCGTGCCTGGCGGTCTCGGGGGTTACATCGGAGGCCGCACCCACGAAGCGAAGCTCTGACCGGGGGCCGCATTGTCCCGCCAGTACCTGAGCACGGTCTCGCGCACGGTCTCGAACCGCCCTGCGGTGGTAAGGCGGGCGATGGGCTGCCAACCGCCCGCGTCCGTTTCGAACGCGACGAGAAGCGGCGGTCCGGGCGCCGCAGCGGCCGCTCAGAGGTGACCGTCCAGGAACTTCCGTACCTCGTCGATGGTCATAGGCCCCGTGCCGTGCGCCACCGCCGCTCCCTCCTTCAGCAGGAGGCAGGACGGGGCTCCGGTGATCCCGTATCGCTCGGTTGCCGCCGGGCAACGCGTGATGTCGGTGCGGACGACCGTCAGGCGGCCCGTGTAGGCGGCGGCGATGTCGCCCACGACGAAATCCATCACCCGACAAGGCTCGATTGCCTTGGGCCATGCCCCGGTGAAGTATGCGAGGACCGGAACCTTGCTTCTCCCGAGGACGAAATCGAACTCCGCGTCCTCACGAGGTCGGTGAACCAGCTTTGTCATGGGAGCTCCTGACCTCACGTTTCGTACTCCATCCCATCATCCCTCGCGCGGTGTGCCAGGTCGGCCCCGGCCGGTCGTCCGGCCGGCTGCCGGGAGGGAGATACGGGCCACCGCAGGACGGCGGTGGTCCCTGGGACGAGCGGCCCGGCCCCTTGTCGCGACGACCGGAAAGCCGTTTTCCAGGGTCATAGCGGCTTGGCACCGGGAACGAGCACGATTTCTGGACGCTCGCGGACGCGGCGGTAGACGGGTGACGCGTCAGCGGACCCGGAGACCGACCGCCAGCGTCAGTTCAAGGACCCGGTGTGGTGATGCGAGATCGGGAAACAGCTCCCGCAGTTGCGACATCCGGTATCGAACCGTCTGGGGATGGACGAACAATGCCGCCGCGACCTCGTCCCGCCTGCCCTGGTGCAGCAGCCACGCTCGCAACGTCTCCTCCAGCCGTCGTGCGGTTGCGGCAGGCAAGGTCTGCAACGGTGCGAGGGCTCGGGCGCGCAGGTCCGCGAACGCGTCCTCGTCGGCGCTGAGCACCAGGTCGGGCAGGTGGTCCTCGGTGTCGCGAATGTCAGAGGAAAGGGAGCGTGCGCGTAGGGCTCGTGCGTACGAGGCGGACGCGTGGGTCCATGGCCGGGCCGGGCCGACCACGGCGGCGCGGTCGGTCAGCTGCCGTAGGAGACGTGATCGGTCGGCATCGGGGACGAGGAGCACACCGGTGGCATCCGGCAAATCGTCGAGGACGAGGGTGCTCGGGTCGAGTGTCCGGTAGGCAGGCCGGGCCTGGGCGGCGGGCAGCAGGACGGCGGTCAGCGAAACCGGGGGCTGCCACCTGGCCCGTTGGCCGGAGGCCAGCAGCACGTCCGGGCTCGCGCCGGCGAGGAGGTCGCGGGCCAGGTGTTCCAGGTGGCGCTCGTGGGCTCTGCCCCGGGCGGCCAGTTCGTCGGCGTGGCCCGCGGCGCTCGCGGCGGAGAGCTCGTCGATGTAGGCGAAGGTCAGCTCGGCGAACTTTGCGACCTCGGCGGCGGGCAGACCTGCGGGTACGGCACCCGCTGCCAGACATCGCCAGGCGACCCGGGCGCCGACGCGGTAGGCGCTGAGCAGGGCGTCCATCGAACGGCCGTCGCGCACCTCGCCGCGGCCCAGCTCGTAGGCGGCGTCCCCGGCGTCGCCGCCTGTGGCGTTCCCGCTCGCAAGGTCCAGGTAGTGCGCCAGGGCGGTGCGGACGGCTCTGCGGATGGTGGCGCCCATGCGGCCCGACAAGGCATGGGCGTAGGGAGGAACCTCGTCGATGATCGCCTGGACGACTTCGTCGGCGGTGGTCTTCAGTGCGGCCCGAAGGGCGGTGACCGTCGTCTCATCCAGGCTCAGTTCGCTGGCCCTCCGGATTGCATAGCTCATTTTTGTTCCCTGCGAACAATTCAGTCGACCAGATTTACGTCCTGTGGTCAGGACTTTACGCCTAGAGGCGCAGCAAGCTGGAGTCATGACGAGTGGAGCCCTCCGCAGTAGGGCGTGGAAACTGCTGGAGATGGTCACGACGCCGCTGCTGCCGTCGGACTACCTCGACCTGGTCAGCCCGCTGCGTGCGGGCGCTGACCTGTGTGGGCGCATCGAGGCCGTGCACTCCGAGACCGATAACGCCGCGACTGTCGTGATCAGGCCGGGGCGGGGCTGGCGCGGCCACACAGCCGGCCAGTACGTGAGGATTGGAGTCGACGTCGACGGAGTGCGCTTGTGGCGTGCCTACTCCATCACCTCGCCGACAAACCGCCGGGACGGCCGTGTAACGATCACCGTGAAGGCGATCCCGGACGGAAAGGTCAGCAACCACCTGGTCCGCAGGGCGAAACCGGGCACGCTGATCCAGCTCGACCAGCCGACCGGTGACTTCGTCCTGCCGCAGGCCAAGCCCGCCAAGGTGCTCTACCTGACGGCCGGCAGCGGCATCACGCCCGTGATGGGCATGCTGCGCGACATCGAACTCGACGACGTCGTCATGGTCCACTGCGCGCCACAGCCTCAGGACGTGATCTTCCGCAAGGAACTGCACAGTCTGGTCGCGGACAAGAAGCTTCGGCTCACCGAGGTGCACACCGACACGGACGGCAAGCTCGACATCGCCCGTCTCCAAGAACTCGTGCCCGACTGGGTCCAGCGCGAGACCTGGGCCTGCGGGCCCGCAGGTCTGCTCGACGCCGCCGAAGAGCACTGGACCGAAGAGGGCGTCCAAGAACGCCTGCACACCGAACGGTTCCGCCCCGGCATCGTCGTCGTCGGCGACGGCGGCGAGGTCACGTTCAGCGCCACCGGCAAGACCATCGACGCGGACGGCGCCACGCCGTTGCTCGACATCGGCGAGGAGGCCGGCGTGCTCATGCCCTCCGGGTGCCGTATGGGCATCTGCTTCGGCTGCGTCACGCCGCTCAAGGCCGGCGCTGTCCGCGACCTGCGCACCGGCGAGATCACCGAGGCCGAGCCGGGCGTCCTCATCCAGACCTGCGTGTCCGCCGCGGCGGGCCCCTGCGACATCGAACGGTAGGAACACCTTGACCGCCATCGACCCCACCGCCCACCTGACCGCGGAGCAGATCGAGGAGCTGGGCCGCGAGCTGGACGCGATCCGCGACGAGGTGATCGCCGGCCGCGGTGAGAAGGACGCCGCCTACATCCGTAAGGTCATCTCGGTACAGCGCAAGCTCGAACTGGTCAGCAGGGGTGTGCTGCTGTTCTCGATCTTCCCGCCCGCGTGGGTGCTCGGCACCGCCGGGCTGTCCGTGGCGAAGATCATGGACAACATGGAGATCGGCCACAACGTCCTGCACGGCCAGTGGGACTGGATGCGAGACCCGAAGATCCACTCCACCACCTGGGAGTGGGATCACGTCTCGCCGTCCGATCAGTGGAAGCACTCGCACAACGAGCTGCACCACACGTACACCAACGTGATCGGCAAGGACAACGACCTCGGCTACGGCATCATGCGCGTCGACGAGGACCAGAAGTGGCACCCCTTCCACCTCGGCCAGCCGCTGTGGAACTTCCTCAACGCCTGTTTCTTCGAGTACGGCATCGCAGCGTACGACCTGGAGCTCGGCAAGAACCTCACCAAGCGCCGCCGCAAGAACCCGGAGTTCCGCGCGCGGGCCAAGGCCGTGGGCCGTAAGATCCGCAAGCAGGTGCTCAAGGACTACGTGATCCACCCGTTGCTGTCGGGCCCCTCATTCCTCACCACACTCGGCGCCACGTTCACCGCGAACCTGGTCCGCAACATCTGGACCCACTCAGTGATCATGTGCGGGCACTTCCCCGAGGGCGTACAGGTCTTCGAACGCCAGTCGATCACGGGCGAGACACGCGGCCAGTGGTACCTGCGCCAGATGATGGGCTCGGCGAACATCAGCGGCAGCAAGGCCATGCACTTCATGACCGGCAACCTGTCGCACCAGATCGAGCACCACCTGTTCCCGGACCTGCCGAGCAACCGGTACGCCGAGGTCGCGGTGAAGGTGCGCGCGCTGTTCGAGAAGTACGAGCTGGAGTACATCACCGGCCCGCTGCCCAAGCAGGTGTTCTCCGCGTGGCACAAGGTCTTCCGGCTCGCGCTGCCGAACAAGCAGCCCAAGGTCGGAACGCCGGACCGTGAGCAGGACCTCATCGCCGCCTGACTCCCCGGCCGCACCTCAAGCCCTTGATGACGTCACTGCTGCGACACGACGGCCTACTCGGCCAGTGGAGTTTCCCCGCTGCCCGGGTCCCACAGCTTGGTGAGCGCACGCCGGACAGCAACTGAGTGGGAGCTTCTCTCCGGCTTCCACGACAAGCCACGCCAGGTGAGAAGGGCGACGAGGTGGACTATGACTTCAGGAAGACCGGGTGGAGCAGCACTCTGTACGGCTGCACCGCCGGGTCGCTCCTCGATTGCTCCGCAAACGGCACGGAGAAGTGAAGCACCGCGGTGAACGCTCTGATGACACAGTGCCTGCCGATTCGAATGATGGGTGGCCCCGATCGGCAAAGGGCCGGCCGGACGCTCTCGGCGCCGTGACGCGTGCTGAATCCGGCCTGTGAGAAGGAAGAAGTCGAATGCCGCACATGACGACGCCTGACGGGGTCCGGATCGCCTACCAGGTCCAGTGCGAGGGGACACCGCTGGTGCTGCCGGCGGGCCAGGCGAACAACCACCATTGACGGGACGGGGTACGCGACGACTTCCACGCGGCCCGTGGCTCGCAGCACCCTCACCCTCGATCTCCGCGACAGGGGGAGATCGAGAAGCCCCACAAGCCCTACGGCACCGAGCTCTTCGCCCTGGACGTGGTCGCGGTGCTTGACTACCTCGGTATCGACGGGGCCGACGTCTACGGCACGTCCATGGGCGGACGCCTGGCCCAGCAACTCGCAGCCCGCCACCCGCACCGGGTGCGCGCCCTAGGGATCGGCTGCACGTCACCCGGTGGACCGCACGGCATCGGACGCGACAATGCCGTGAGTAGGTCGCTGGTACAGCACGAGGGCGGGGCGACGCGGCACGACCCATTTTGAGCTGATGTACACCCCGGCCTGGCTGACCGAAGCCAGTCGGCGACATCCGGATTCCGCTCCGGGCCAACAAGAAAGCCCCGGGCGGCTGGCCTGGGGCTCTTTCGTGGAGCGGGTGACGAGAATCGAACTCGCGCTCTGAGCTTGGGAATCAACGGTTCTTAGGTTGTTGCAGGGGCTCTGACCTGCGATTTCGGATTGGGCAGGTGGATGGCTCCCGGTCTCTGGGAGCCCTATCTGACCACTGTTGTCCGCTCTGCTGGGCACGGATGGGGCACGTCGACTGTGGGGCATCAGTCTGAGGTTCTGTGCTGGAGCGGGTGACGGAAATTGGAACGGGAGCCACCTGTGCTGCAGACGCTCCGGTGGCGTAGACGTCAGGCCCAGAAGGCTTCGGTGACGACGATCTGGGGATCGGCGTGGCGCCGCATGAAGGTGTAGATGAGCCAGCCGCGTCCGCCGGCCAGGTCCACGATGTGGGGGCCGCCGGGGCTTGTGGAGGCCAGAGGTCGGACGGTCATCCAGTGCGGGAGCGAGGCATCGGCGTCGATCCCCCGGAAGTACGGGTCTTCGGCCGTGATCAGTTCCGCACGAGCACTCATGATCAGGTCACTGCCTTCGGCGGGCATGTTCTGGAAGTCGTGCTGCGCCTGCTTCGTCCAGTCTATTTGCCAAGGCGGCCGGAGTGGTTCGTCGATCACTCCCCGGGCTTCCTCTCAGCGGCTTCGTGCCGGAGGCGGCTGTACTCCTCCAGGAGTCGGAGGGACTCCTCGGGGTCCTCGGACTTGGCGGCGCGGGCTTCGAGGTCGCGAAGGTGCGAGTCGAGGACGGGATTCCGCGCGATGGCGTACTGCGTCCACCACAGGCGCATGAAGGCGGGCACGGGCGTGATGTTGAAGGCGTCGCCGATGACGCGCTTCCAGTGCGCCTCAAAGTCCGGGAGGAGGTGCGGAGTGTGCTCCTGAATCGCCAACCGAAGTGCTTGAGGCGTGTGTTCGGGCATGGGCGGCAACCGAAGGGGTTCCCCCTCGTACCCATCGAAGTGGAGTGCGTGGGCGGGCATGGTTCGTGCTCCTTGGTGTGGGGGTGGGTCAGGCCGCCTCGTGTCGGTCCTCGTGTGGCTGGCGCCCGCGGGCCATCTGCTCGAACCACTCGGCCGGCACCAGGTAGGCGACCGTCTTCCCCTTGCGGGTGATGGCGGCGGCCTCGCCGGCGATCCGGGTCCGATCCAGGATCTCGCCCATCCCCTTGCGCAAGTCGATGGTTGTGTAGGTCTTCGTCTCCATACGCTGAAGCATATAACAACTATCATAGTTGACATATGCGCTTGAGAGGCGCTGGCGACCCGAAGGGGCCGACGGACGTGTTGGGGGCATAACGGGCACACAGGGCACTCTCGATCGGGCTTGAACAACAACAAAGCCCCGGCCGCTGGCCTGGGGCTTTTTCATGGAGCGGGTGACGAGAATCGAACTCGCGCTCTGAGCTTGGGAATCAGCGGTTCTTGGGCCGCCGAAGCGAGCCTGACCTGCGCTTTCATGTGGCGAGGCTTCCGTGGCCATGGTCCGTGGGAACCGCATCTGACCGCTGTTGTCCGCTCTGCTGGGCACGGATGGGGCATGGGTGCGGCTTCGCCTCATGGAGCTGGTCGAGACGGTCCCAGAAGTCACCACCCAGTCGTCATAGCGCGCGCACTGGAGTAATTCATCCCATTTGAACACATTGGAAGCCAATTTGGAAGTCGCTGCGGGTGAACGGCGGGCAGGAACCCCTCTTCCAGGTACGCGCCATCCGGCAGCCTTGCCCCGTCAATGACGACAGCCAATACGGCGAACCCTGCGGCTATCCAGGCGGTTCGGTGGCATGATCGCTGCATGTTGGCCCGGGTTCAGGCTCTTCGCGCACGTCGGCGCAGACGAGCCGCTGGTGACGAAATCTCCCAGCTGACCGAAAGTATCGAACGCCTCTGTCCAGGATACCCAATTCCGCTAAGAGTGCGATTGGCGCTTCGCGTAAACGATCGGACAGCACGTAGAGCGGGCGCTATAAGTCAGCTGTGTGGTTTTGTCATGGGAGTTTGGTGGCTGGCACCATTTATTTTTATTCTGGATGATCAAAAAGGCTCGTTAAGGCAGACTTCCGAGGTTCTTTTCGGTGCGGCGGCTTCGGTGGCTGAGCACTCCGAAAATTCAGGGGATTTGATCACGCAACTACTTCGACTCTCCCTTAGTTTCGTGCTATTGGTAACCTACTACACATTGGTTGCATTCGGCCCCACGGTTGTTGCGTTCAGGGTGGCCTTTGGTTATCCCGGAATCAAGTTCCCCGGTCGTAGGGTCATTGTTCTGAACCGAAATGCATCTGTTGTTCGCGTGTGTTCTCTGGCAATTATTGCGATTTCTGCACCGATCGGGAAAACAGGAGAGCGACGTGTCACTAAACTGCATGAAGCGGTGGAAGCGATAGTCGCTCTCCGCCGTTCTTTGCGCTCCTTGGCCCGCCTGGAAGCTGGGCCTAAGGGGGGTCGGCGTGGCAGGAAACGTGTTGTGCGTCGGCATGTGCAGAGAGTCTCGCTCTTCCTGAAAGAAGCTGAAGAGCGTCTGGGGGAGGCGCCTGATCAGGACATTAGGGTTCTTGGTTTAACGCTGGTGGAAATGTCAACGCGGCTGGCAGACCGTCGGTACAGGACGCTTCTGGATGAAGAACTAATACAGCAAATCAATGTTTCTGAGAGGGAAACAACTCGTCTTGCCCTTGGGGCAGTGCTGGTTCTCGTGCTGTCCGGGGCATCAATGTTCTTCCTCAGTCTGTTGGGATTGGCTGAAAGCCTGCAGCCGGTGGCAATTGGAGCGTCAATTGTCGTGTCGGCCGTAATCGTCTTCCGCGGTAAGGCGATGGAAAAACTGGAAACCCTGGGAATTTTCGGAAGCAATTCCGGACCACCGCAACAGTGAAGGTATTCGGCTGCCCCGAAAGGGCGCGCTAACGCTAACGAGCGAATGTGGGCCGCCAGTAGGTTGTTTGGCGGCCCACATTGAGGCATTCCCCAGCAATCTATTGATCATCTGCATCGATTGCACGACGAATGCGGAGCGGCATGTCCATCGGAACCGCGTCAGGGGAGTTGAAAGGCTCCAAGTCGCCCTCATTAGTCTCCCGGTAAGTCTGTTGGAAGAGATATTCAGTCACAGTCCGCCCGCCATTGCGGGTGAGGCGGCGGCGCTCTTCGACCATCAAGTGCACCTCGTCGCCCAAGCTCCATGTGACTTCAGTGATCTGGCCAGGCTCAAACTTCACCGACACAGCTGGACTGGCGGGTGGTTTGATAACGGCCACGCCCGCAAGTTTAAGTTCAGTTACGCGCCCTGAAATAGTGCGCTGTACACGGGTGAATGCCTCTGCGTGAGTCTTTCGCAGTTCGCGAACGTATTGTTTTCCGGATTCGGAAAGATTCGAACTGTGAACAGAACCATCGCCTGAAAACCACCGAAGTTGTACTGACAGGTCGAACCTATCGAGCGCGCTCACCAGCTTAGAGAGACTCGATAGCATGGGAGTCCACTCGGAAACGTCCTCTCTGGCTTCGACCGTCTTAACCGCATCGAATAGTACGCCGATGGCTTGTTCTGTCACTTCGGTGACATTCTCACCTAGCGGCTCTCCGCCACCTGACAGATCTTCTTCGATATGCGTTTTGCGCATCGTTGGGCGCACGTGAAGGACGGTACTGCCGGACGAGATACCTACTAGCTCCAGCTCGACGTCCTCGTCTGTGGATGCTGTAACGCCGTCCTGGAGAGGCTTAAGGAGGGCGTTACCGACGGAGAACCTCAGACCGCCCTTGCCCGCCTCATCACCGGTTAGTCGGATAGTCAGCTCGTCGCGAAGGCGTGCCGTCGGATCCCACTCGCGCACAGAGGACAGCCACTCGGCCCTACGCTCCGAATCGACCGTATCCTCGTCCCGTTCGCTGGGGTCCTCATGCTCCAGCCACTCGTCCAGGTCGGCGCGATGACTGTTCAGCATGCGTTGCCGCCAACTCGCAGTCATAGAGTCACCTCCAAGTAGCCCCGCTTAGGAACGGCACTGTCCAGAGTAGGTGCATCCTTCTGGCCGGCAGGCCTGCAGCGCTGCCACCAGTCATCCCAAGCGCCGCGCTGGCGCAGATACTCGAGTTGCTGGTGCTCAAGTACATCGAGGTCAAAGACTGAGCGGATAGGGTGATAGCGCACCTCGAGAGCAGAGAGCAGGTACTCCCTTTCAGTGTGTACCCGCGTGAACGCCTTGGACATCCAGCCCGACCGAGGTTTCCCCTTAATCGCTTGGGCAGCAGTGTCGTTGATGAAAACCGTTAGGTCGGCGTTTCGAGGGTTGATTCGCGAGCTAACGAAGCTGCCGCCAAGCCACACACAGTGCACAAGCGATTCGCCCTTCAGCGTCTCACTAAAGTGCTCGTCCAGACGGAAGAAACGGGCCATGTACAGCTCGAATCCGCTCCAGATCTGTTGGCGAGTCGTCGAGGCCTCAAAGCGCTCGCTGTCGACGAGCAGGGCCCTCGTCTCGTCCGCGTCCAACTGGTACCTGCCAGGCGCGAGAAAATGATCTTGCCCGTTTGTGTGATCTATAAAGTCGATCACCGGCTCCCCCCATCTTCGACCGGTTCCCGGACGCTACACGACGGCACAGACATCGGATAGATCCCGATCTCCATGAAGGCAGGGCGCGTGCCCGTTGCAGAGAAAAGCTGATCGCAGTGCCGTACATCTGCAGAGCTCATTTGCGCTACAGGCCACTGGAGGACAACGACCTCCTGCCACTTCAATGGGGTCCTCGCGACGCTCGCCTCGCTCCGGCCGGCACGCGCGGACGGTGCCCCGTCCGTTCCGGAGTCTGAGGGTCCCCGCCGAGGCGTCGTTGTGAAGCCGCGGGCTTAGTTCTCGTCTCATGCCCTCCGGGCCTATCCGCTGTGGGCTCGCGTCGGCGACGGCAGGGCCGAGCCGGCCGGAGGCAGGAGGGAGCGCAGCCGGGTGCATTGATGAAGCCGCAGAGCTCTTTTGGTGCTGGAGCCAGGTGCTTGGCGTGGTTCGTGCTCGCACACAGCTGTCGGACGCACCTGGTGAGTGCGGCCGACAGCGGATTCGGAGATTGTCAGGCAGATGTGGCGGCCTCGCGGCCCCTCCGTGTCCGGTGGTGGAGAACTTCGTCGAAGGTGGCGCGGGCGCTGATGGGGTCGATGTAGTGCATGGCCAGGAGGGCCGCGATGACGGCGCCGACCAGGTCGTTCTGGACGTCGGACCAGGTGTGGTCGTCGCCGCAGGTGGTAAGGCCCTTCAGGCCGTGGAGGGCGTGCATGGCCTCGCCGGCTTCCTCGGCGACCTTGCCGATCTGGAGGGCTTTGAGTTCCTCGTCGGGGAGATGGGCGCCGGCCGCTCGGCAGACGGCGGAGAGCTTCTCGATGTTGTCCCACAGGGTGTCCACGTCGGACCTCCGATCGATGGTTTCGGCTATTCCTGTGCGGGTCGTCCGAGCTGGCGCACGGTCCATCCGGCCATGCGCCAGGCGTCGGCGTCGATGAGGTTGCGGAGGTCGACGAGGACTTGGTCCGCGACCAGTGGGGCGAGTGCCTTGGGGTCGGCCTCGCGGAAGTGAGGCCATTCGGTGGCCAGGACGATCAGTTCGGCTGCCGCGAGGGAGCCTTCGAGGTCTTCGCAGTAGTCGAGTTCGGGGTGGCGGCGCAGTGCCGTGGGCACGGCGTGTGGGTCGTGGACGGTGACGGTCGCGCCGCGCTGGTGCATGAGGGCGGCGATCGCCAGGGCCGGGGATTCGCGGACGTCGTCGGTTCCGGCCTTGAAGGAGGCGCCCCAGACGGTGATGCGTACGCCGTCGACGGATCGGCCGAGAGTCTGCTCGATGAGCTTCAGTGCGGCGGTGGGGCGCGATTCGTTGACCTCCTCGGCGGCTCGTAGAAGGGTTGCTGCTTCGGTGGCGCCGAGGGTGCGGGCGGAGGCTGTGAAGGCGCGTACGTCCTTCGGGAGGCAGCCGCCGCCGTAGCCGGGGCCGGCGTTGAGGCCGCCGCGGCCGATACGGGGGTCGAGGCCGATGGCCTCGGTGAGCTGTTGGACGTCGGCTCCGGTGGCGTTACACATGTCGGCGACGCCGTTGCTGAAGGAGATCTTCATGCCGAGGTAGGCGTTGGCGGCGCCCTTGATGAGTTCGGCGGTGACGGGGTCGGTGACGAACAGCGGGATCCCGTTCGCCAGGAGAGGCGCGTAAACCTGGCGAACGGCGTCCTCCGCGCGGGCCGAGGGGACGCCGACGACGATCCGGTCCGGTCGCAGGGTGTCGTCGATGGCGTGGCCCTCGCGGAGGAACTCCGGGTTCCAGACGACCTCCACGTCCTCACCGGCCGGGGAGAGACGCGCGAGGAGAGCGCCGAGGTCGCGTGAGGTGCCGACGGTGACCGTGGACTTACCGATGATCACGGTCGGGCGGGTCAGGTGCGGGGCGAGGGCGCGGGCGGCGCCGAAGACCTGGCCGGTGTCGTAGCTCCGTCCGTCCGCGTCGATGGGCGTGCCCACGGCGAGGAAGTGGACGTCGGCGAACTCGGCGGCTTCGGCGAGGCTGGTGGTGAACCGCAGTCGCCCGGATGCGGTGTGGGTGGCGAGGAGTTCCGGGAGGCCCTCCTCGTAGATGGGGCACTCGCCGGCGTTGAGGCGGTCGATCTTCGCCTGGTCCAGGTCTACGCCGATGACCTCGTGGCCGATCTCGGCCATGGCAGCGGCGTGGGGGATACCCAGGTGACCACAGCCGATGACGGATACGCGCATGGGGTCGACGCTCCTTTCCTTGCCTCTCGCCGGCCCGGGGAATCCGGGCCAGCCGGGTGCGTCACGCTAGCGCCACCACCCGGCGCGGCCCTCTTCGTGCAGGTGAATCAACCAGCGTGCTACTTCAGGAGATTGACGAGTGCGGGCAACGCCTCAGCGGCGGTTGCCCGGCACACCAGATCGCCGTCCTGCGGCCCCTCCAGCGGGTACGGCATGAACTGGCCGTCGTGCCAGAAGCCCTCCGGGTCCAGATAGACAACCTGCATGCCGCGAGCGCGGGCGCGGGCCTGGACCTTGCGTCGGTCGGCGTGCAGGCCGACGACGAGGAGGGCCTTGGCGCCACCGACCCACTCGACGTCGGGTACGGCCTGGTCGTAGCGGCGCATGAAGCACTCGTCGAGCCCGGCGCGCGCGGCGAGCACGTCGAAGTTGTTGGTGATGACCGGACCGACGAGGTGCCCAGCGTCCTTCAGTTCCTTCAGCGCCCGCATGGCCGGGGTCGGCTCGGCCAGGAAGCAGGCACGGAACATCTCCACGAACTCCGCAGTCTTTTCCTCCGGCTCCGTCAGCACCTCATGGAGGAGTGTGTCCGCTGTCGGGGAGAGGGTGAAGCGGTGCTCCCGCGGTTCGTGGCCTTGGCGGTCGGTGACCCGGTAGATCTCGTGGAGCCGGTGCAGGGGCGGGATGCCCGCTTCGACCGACGTACCGCATCCGATCTCCACCTGGAACGGTCGCAGGTCCGCGAGGACGGATAGGTCCGGCACGCGGGTCGGCCTGCCGGGGCGGTCTTTGAACCGGATTCCGGTGGAGAGCACGTTCCACGGCAGTTGCCGGACAGCGGGCGGCGGCGCGTAGGACACAGAGGCGATCTGTACGTCCAGGCTCCGATAGCCGGCTGGGAGGGTGCGGCCCGCAGCGGCGTCCTGGGGGTGGACGTCGTGCTCGGTGATCCGGCACTTCAGGTCCCGCCGTGTCCATAGGAATCCACCGGGGGCTTCCTTCCAGCCGCCCGTGGCGAGTGAATCCCCCAGGGCGTCGTGGTGTGCGTCGATCTCGTCGGCCGGGGCGGATGCGGAGTGATAGAGGTACAGGTCGGTCAAGCCGATGGCCGGCGCAGCCGTCGTGGGCACCAAGCCGTACCGGTAGCGGTAGTGGATGATCCGTCGCCGGGCATCGTCGGAGGCCGCCCAGCCGGACTGGCCGGCGGTGGCCTTCTCCTGGGTGCGGCGCCAGATACCTTCCTCGATGTACCGGGGGCGATCGGCGTTGCCGAAGTACGTGTTCCAGACCTGTTGTTGGTCGGGTACGAGCTGGTCGATGACGACGTACGGGATGTCCATGATCCCTCCCTGGAGAATCACGCGTGGATGTTCCAGATGGCTGACGGGGTGCAGGCAGTCCCGCTCCGGGCGGCCGAAGCCGCGCTGAGAGCGACGGTTCTTCAGCGCCGCTCGACGAGAGAACAGCGTTGGGGGACCCGGCGGCCGAGCGCAGGCAGACGATCTTGGTTCCGGGAGCGGCCTCAGCGGTCAGAGGGCAGGTTTGCGTCCGGTGCGGCGGCGGAGGGCCGGTGGCCAGCGCCTTCGAGGAGCGGGCCGGCGTGCTCACGCAGTGCCCAGGCCGGGCCGACCAGGCCTGCTACGGCCAGGAACGTGAGCGCGATTCGGCCTCCTTGGCCGGACCGTGCGGTTCTGGACGCGGCGTTTCGAGCATGGCGGCGCCGAGCCACGGTCGCGAGGTGCCGCCGAGGGTGCGTTCGTGGGCGTCGAGGAGGCGGCTGGTCTGCGCGTACAACCGCTCCAGCTCGGCAGAGGTGAGGATGAGCGCGCCGTCGAGGGTCGAGCCGTCATCGAAGTGGAACTCGACGGGAACCGACCCTTGCCGGGCCCTCGGGTCGTAGACCGCGTCCCGGCCGGCCAGCAGCGTGGCGTGGGTGGCCTCCACCGGCACGGGCCTGAGCGTCGTCCCGTCGGCGGGCGCGGACCACTGGGTCCCGCCCCCGGGCGGGCGCAGGTGGTAGGTCGTGGCGGCGCCCTCACCAGGGAGGGCGACCACGACTCCCACACGGCCCTCGCGGGCGCTGTCGGTGGCGAGGTCGCCGAGCCGGGGAACGAAGGGAGTTGCGATACCTAACCCGGCTCCCTGGGAAGGGAGGTGGGGAGAACGTCGTGGCGTCATGCCCTGAAGTTAGGGTCAGGACAACCCTCGAATATGAGCCGGAGGAATACGACCCCTATCCGTCGAGGTGGAAGCGGTCGGACATGCGCCGCAGCTTCTCCCGCGTGGCTGCTCGTTCCGCGTAGACGATGCTGCGAAGCGTCGAACGGGCGATGGGGTGGTTCCGTACGAGCTGGGGCGCGATCCGCTCGGCGGTTTCCAGCTCAGCCAGGGCCTTGGTCCGGTTTCCGTCCCACAGCCAGGCTCGCGCGACATCCATGTGGTGGTGACCCTGACGGGAGTTGGGTAGCGTTCCCACCAGTTCCGGGCTGGTACGGCGGTTTATCTCCAGCGCCTTGCCCTGCTTACCCATTTCCAGGGCCACGCTGATCGCGTGGATCTGCACGTTCCCGGCGGAGAACGTCAGCGAATGCCGGTCGTACACCGGTGCCCCGACATACGCGTCCATGCGCTCGGCAGCAGCCTTCGCGTGTCGGATCCGGTCCTCGGCCTCCGAGGCGCGGCCGGCTCGGGCGGCAGAGACCGCGGCCCGCAGCTGCAGCGTGCCCCAGGCCCGCACGGCCAGCTGCTCGCCACGGTCGTACTCCTGCTCCACCGAGGTGATCGCCTTGTCCGAGAGTGCCAGAGCGTCGGCCCAGTCAGCCGTCGCCCACATGTCCCAGACTCTCATCCAGTCGGCGACGGCAGGCAGCACCGGATCTCCCGACAACCTGGCTGACCAGGCGGCGCGCTCGCAGGCCATAGCGACCAGTTCGGGGTGTCCGAGGGAGTGGGCGGCGGTGTGCGCGAACTTGCAGCACACGGCGTAGATGGCGTACGCCTCCTCCCGCTCGTGCCCCTCCGACTCCTCCGCCAGGGCGCGCGCCTCGCGGAACAGGTCTGGGAGAACCCGGAGAATCGCCACGTTGGAAGCGGTGTCCCGCAGGCGGTGAAGCCGGGTCACCTCACTCCACAGCTGTGATGCGGGCCGCGGGGCCCCGTCGAAGACGGGGACGAGGTCGTAGCGACGCAGCTCGCGCAGGATCGACGAGGCGGCGACCTGCCACTGGTTGTTGTCGGGGGAGCTGCTGTACGGGCGTCCGATCAGGTCGTTCGGATGGATGTGCAGTTCCGCGGCCACCTGGTTGAGCAGCCCGACCCGGTCCAGCTCGATCAGGCCACGTTCCATCTTCGACACCCAGCCCTGCGACTTCCCCAGGGCTGTCGCCAGGTCGGCCTGCGGTATGCCCAACCGCAGCCTCGCCCTGCGAACGCGCTTGCCGATCTCCTCGGCTTCCTCCAGCATCAGGACACCTCCCGGCCGCCGGACGATCCGGCGCGATCGCCGGTCTGTCCGTACAGAGTTCGTCTCCAGCACGGTACCCATGACGCGGCTTGCGCGTGAGACGAGCGGCCGGGGCAGGGCTGCAACAGCCGTGTTACCCGCTTCGCCATGAAGGGCCAACACGAGGCAGGGGGACTTTTGCCCTATCGGCGACCGGCCGGTCCGAGCCAGGTGCCCAGTCCTCCGCCGTTACTGCTCCACGACAGCGGATCATGTTGATAAGGAACACACCACGTCGCATTTCACCGGAGGCAGCCAGTGACCGTCGTGACCGTCTTGCACCCGGGATCGATGGGCGCGGCGGTCATCGCGGAGTTAGTCGCCAGCGGCCATGAGGTGCTGTGGGTACCCAAGGAGCGCAGCGAGAACACGTGGCGCCGCGCGAGGGAGGCCCGCGCCACACCTTGCGACTCGCTCGCGGAAGCGCTGTCCCGTAGCGCGGTCGTTCTCTCGGTCTGCCCACCGCAGGCGGCGGAGGACGTGGCAGCGGCCGTGGCTGTGCACGCCTTCGCGGGGGTGTACGTCGATGTCAATGCCATCAGTCCCCAGCGCGTGCGGCGCATCGCCGACGACATCCGTCCCGGATTTGAGGTCGTCGATGGTGCCGTCTTCGGTCCGCCGCCAGGTGAAGGGCGTACGGCACGGCTCTATCTCGCTGGGGCCGGCCCCGCCGTCGACCTGGTGGAGCCTCTGTTCGCGAACTCCTCGCTGGATGTGCTCCGGGCAGGCGAGGCCATCGGTTCCGCTTCCGCCCTGAAGATGGCCTTCGCCAGTTACCAGAAGGCCGCTCGTACTCTCGCAGGGGTCTCCCACGCGCTCGCACACGCTCATGGCGTCGGCGACCAGCTCACGGCTGAAGCCGAGATCATGTTCTCTGCGATCCTCTCCGATCCGGGATACCTGCCGAGCGTGGCTGCCAGGGCCTGGCGCTGGGCGCCCGAGATGGAAGAGGTCGCCGATACCCTCCGGGCGGCCGACCTGCCCGCGGACATGGCCGAGGCCACGGCTCGGGCCCTTTCGTTCTGGGAGCAGGACAAGGACCAGTACGACTTGCCGGTCGCGCAGGTCCTCTCTCAGCTCCGGTCGGGAAGAACCGCTTGACCCCTGCTCCCGCTGAGAGTGCCTGCCCAGGGCTGATCACCTACGCCGAGGCCGAGAGGTAGCGGTGGGTGCGGCCGGTGTCGCAGGCTGCGGGAGAGCTACGGGGCGTAGGACGGTGCTACGTGCCTGTGCCGCCTGAGCTTGCCGGCTTGGAGCGGGCCTCTGTGAGAGCCGTTGTACGCGCCAGGCCAGTGTGCGTGCTGGGGAGCGGGCGTCGTCGAGGGCGCGTTCGTCTGCTGCCTGCTGCAATAGCCGGCCGGGATCGTGGCCTGCGGTCTCCGCGGCGGCCAATGCGGTGGTCAGCGCATCGGTGGCGGGGTCGGCGAGGATTTCGTCGGCGTGTGCGGGGGCAGTCTGGCGGATGAGCTGGGCGTACCGGACCGCGACCTTCTGAGGCGGTCGACGCTGGCCGGCGGCAAGCAGGTGCCCGGATGAGGTTCGCTCGTAGGCGGCCTGGAGGTGGAGCAGAGTCTGGTGGGCGGCTGCGGTCTGCTGGGTGTGCTGTCGTTGGTCGTGCCAGCGGGCGGCGGCGATGACGGCCAGGAGCGCGGCATCGAGGAACATCGCCAGGAGAGCTCCGTCCTTGGGTGATGGCTCGCGGAGCATAGATTTCACTGCCCCGCGCAGGGCACGGGCGTGGTTGTGTTCGGCGTGGATACGTGAACGGGTTGCCCGTTCGAAGGCGGAGGCTGCCGCACGGAGTTCGGCGCGGATGTCGGGCGGTGCGGTGAGGGATACGGCGTCGAGTGCTTCGCCGAGGGCGGCCAGGTGGGCCTGGGAGGCTTCGGCGTCGGGTTGGTCGAGGTGGTGGGGGATGCGTTCTGTGGCTGCGGTGGCTTGGTGCCACGAGTGCGGCTGGAGATGCCCGTTGGGATTGCCGGCCGGGACGTCGGCTGCGGCGAGACGGCTCTGGATCTTGGGGAGGGAGAGGTCCGGTGACAGCGTGGAGTCGGAGAACCACACCGGTTCCCCTTCGGTGTTCGTGTCGTCTTCCAGGGCGACTTTGTAGCCGCGTGGTTCTCCGGAGGGAAAGTGCAGGACCTCGACGAGGACGCCGTTGGTGCGGGTGAGTAGAGCGAGGAACTCCTCGGTGTTGGTGGCGGCAGCCGCTGCTGTGCGGACAAGGGTGCGCAGGCGTACGCGGGCGGGCTTGTCGTGGCCGGTCCGGTAGGCCTTCTCCTGCTCGGCGCGGGTGGGCCGTTTCGCGGCGGTGCGGTCTCCGCGTACGACTTGGAAGAGGCCGTATTCCTTCTCGCTGGCTGCGAGTTCGCGGTCGGCGGTGAGGTAGTCGTTCCAGTGGCGTGCGGTGCGCAGGTCGCCTCGGATTTTGGTGGCGGCGATGTGGATGTGGTCGTCGGCATGCCGGACGGCGACCCATCGGCAGCCGTCCGGATCGTCTGTCGGTGCGATGCCGGTCGCTGTGACGACACGGCGGGCGATGTCCGCCCATTCGGCGTCGTCGAGGGTGCGGTCGCCGGGTGCGGCGCGGACGGAGCAGTGCCACACGTGCTGCTTCGGGGCCCGGCGGAGTCGCCTGGCCTGCTGGACGCGTAGGTCGAGGTCGGCCACGAGGAGCTTCTTCGTGGCGGCGGTGTCGTCGGTGCGGCCGGGGTCGGGTGCGAAGCCGTCCCAGGAGGCGACGAGGTGCGGGTCGGTGTGCTCGTTGGCCCGGCCGGGGCCGTAGAGGTAACGGATGAGGCCGGCGGTGCTCTTGCCGCTGCTGATTTTCGCGATCACCGTGGCCCCTTTGTGGCGGCGGCCTGGGTGGTGGCTGCTGCGATGTGGCGGACGGCGGTGCCGGCCGTGCCGAGGACGCGCTCTGCATGGTCGAGGAGTGCGGTGTCCCCAGGGTGTGGGCGGTCGCCGGAGTTGAGCTTCTTGGCGATCTGGTTGATGTTGTGGCCGATCTTGGCGACCTCGCCTCGGAGGGCGGTGAGTTCGTCGATGTAGTCGTCGAGCTGTGTGCGCTGGCCGGGCAGTGCGAGGTCTCCGTGGATGTGGGCCATGACGACGGCGCCGACGTAGTGGGCGGCGGCGATGTTCAGCGACCGGGCCACGGCGAGGATCGCTGTCTTCTCGTCGGTGCTGTAGCGGACGTCGACGCGTTCTTTGCGCTGGGTCTCTTTGCGCTGACGGCGGCGGGAGAGTCGGTGCAGTGCGGCGGCTTCGGCGGCACGCTGAGGCAGCACGGTACGGGTGGCGGTGTCGACGGGCTTGTTCCGGTCGGGTGCCCCCTGGCGCCCGGGCTCCTCCGCCACCCCTGGGGCGGATGCATCTGCGTTGGACCGGCCTGTGGACGGTCCAACGCCATACCTTGCTCCGCCTGATGCCGGGGTGGCGGTCATCTGTTGCTGCGCTGATGAGGGTTCGGGGTCGAGGCCGTGCATGGGGGCTCCTGCAAGCGGTGGTGGAGGGAGAGGGCCCGTTCCTCCCGTGCTGATTCACGGGAGGAACGGGCTGGGGTGACGTGGGTGCGGGGTTCAGCCGGTGCTTGTGGTGACGGCGTCGAGTTCGGCCTGCAGCAGGTCCTTGACCTCGTCCAGGCGGCTCCGGGAAATCCCGAAACCCTGGTCCCTGACGGCCTTCTCGATGTTGCGCCGGGAGGCTCGGCCAGCTCGCCCGAGGGGAGCCGTGCGGCCGATGGCCACGGCCTGCTCCAGGGAAACGCTTGACTGTTTGCCTCCCGGCTTACCGGGCTGCTGCGGCACATCGGTGTCCGTGGCGTCTGGCGGCGCGAGCTCGCCGATCGTGTGTTCCGCGGCGGGTTCGTGGCGGTCGGCGGCCGTGGGGCGACGGGCGACGAGGAGGTAGAAGTGGACGGCTCCGGCCAGGGCGAGTGGGGCGATGGCGGAGATGACTCCGACGGTGATGTTGTCGAGGGCGAGGCTGGTGTGGCGGGTCTGCTGGTTGAGGCGGACGGCGTGCAGGACGTTGGCCCAGATGCTTGTGGCGGTGGCGACGCCGACCAAGGCGGAGACGTAGAGGCGGGCGGAAAGAGGCGCGGTCCGCAGGACGAGCAGGGCGCCGATCCCGATGGCGATGAACCCGTCGATGACGAGCGGGAAGGCGTAGGTGAGCGCCGGGTGGATGTGGCTGGCGGCGGCCATCTGACGCAGCGCGTCGTAGGACAGTGCGAAGGCGGCCACGGCCAGCAGCGACACACCCGTGCGGATCGCGGTAGCCAGCGGCAGTGGGGCGGATGGCGCTGCGGCGATGGTGGGGGAGGACAAAGGGAAACACTCCAGAAGTGCAGGGTGCGGGGTGTGGCTGAGGTGGCCCTGAGGGCGGGGACAACCCGTCGCGACTCGTCGCGTGCCTGGTCAGGACCGGTACGAGTGCGGCGGTGATGACGAGTCGACTCGTCACCGGACCTCGACTCGTCACCGCGCTGACCTGCGCGGAGACGAGTCGCGACGGGTCGTGCCGGGTCAGGCCCTGGTCGTCGTTTCGGGCGTGGGCTCGGGGCAGTAGCGGGCCCAGGAATCGGTGAACTGCACGCGGGTGAAGCCCTTGGCCTGGACGTTGCCGTGGAAACGGCGGGTGGCCGAGCTGATGCCGTACTCCCTCAGTAGGAGTTGCAGGCCCCGAGGGGTCAGGCCGTTGGCGGTGTACTCCGCCCAGGGCGTCTCGTCGTCCTGGTTGAGGATGTCGAGGAGTCGGCTGGTGCGGAGCGCCGGCGGGTTGCCTTCAGTGGTGAAGGCGCGGCGGATGTCGGCCAGCAGGCGAATGCCCAGGCTGCTGCGGTCCTGGTCGTGCTCGGCTTCGTGCTTGGCCATGATCTGGCAGGCGGTGCGGGCAAGGCCCGGCCATGCTCCGCCGGCGAGGTCGGCAACGCTCACCAGCGGCTGCCATGTGTCGGCCGCCCGGTCTTCGACCGGCATGGCCGGTGTCAGCTCCATCGCCTCGGTGTGCAGGGGAGTCAGCCAGGCGACGAGCCGGTCACGCAGCGCGTGGAGGGGCGGGGTGTCACGGAAAGTACGGAACTCCGCCACCTTCTCGCCCGGCCTGCGGCGCCGCATCCGGATCACGATCGACCGGTCCATGATCGTGTCCGGCAGGTCGCCAATGCCGGCGAGGGCCGCCATGGCGAACGTGGGGAACTTCGAGACCTCGTGGTTGGGTCCGGAAACCCGCAGGGTGGGGCGGTTGCGCTGGTGCCCCGCGTTGAGCAGGCCGCGCATCTCCTCGTTCTTCTCCGCGACCTTCGCGGAGCCGAAGAGAGTGTCGGCCTCGTCGACCAGCAGGGTGGGCGGTGTGGCGGTGATCGACCGGAACACCGCGGCGGCCGACGCGTTGACCGTGATCAAGGGATCGTGAACGCTCTCGGTGATCACGTCCAGCAGCCGCGACTTGCCGCACCGCTTCGCCGGCCCCACGACGGCCAGTCGCGGAGCGTGCTGCCACGCCGTCTGCAAGTGCGTAGCCGCAACCCACAGGGTCACAGCTGTGAAAGCCTCCCCGCTCGGCAGTACGACGTAGCGGCGAATCTGCTCCCGCAGCTCCGCGAGCACCGCCTCGCCCTCGGACGCCGGAGCGGGTTCGGGCTCCTCTGCGGGCGGCGGTACGGGCTCGGCGGGGCGGCCGGGTATGGCCACCGGCGGCCATACGGCGGCGGTGTTCGGAAGGGATGGCGTGCCCTGGGCGGGATCGTCCATACTGGACATGTAGCTCCTCCGCTTGCGGGCCAATGGGACGGCAATCCCGGCCTCGCAGGTCAGTCGTTCAGGGATGGGCGGCATGAGGTTTGCGCTCTGAGCCCCTCGGTGTTGGGTCACCGGGGGGCTTTTTGTATGTCGGGGCTGGTTGAAGGCATGCCTCAGCGGATCGGTGCGGTCTGCTGGGGGGCTTTACAGTACCACGGACTATGCGGATCGCATAGAGCTATGCGATCCGCAGAACGGATGCTAATCTTGTTCCATGCCGCACAACCGGCGGTACACGCAGCGAACGGGAGGAGGGAGCGATGCCGGATGACGAGGAAAGCCTTGAGGGCGTGCTCCTCAGCGGCGAGGAGAACGCCGCTGTGCGGGTCAAACTGGAGCGCGAGAAACGCGGCTGGAGCACCACCACGCTGTCCGACCGCATGAACGACGTCGGCTTCGACATGAACCCGTCTGCAGTCTGGCGCATCGAGAACCGCAAGCGCCGGATCAACCTCGATGAGGCCATCGGCTTCGCCGAGATCTTCGGCATCCCGCTCAGCAACTTCGTCGGGCCGCCCAGCCTGGCGACCATGGGCCGTGCCATGGAGCTGATCGACAACGTCGTCGCCGCCTACAGAGCCTCCAACCGTGCTAACCACGAGGCACGCAAGGCCCGCGACCAGCTCGACGCCTATCTCGCCGACCACCCGGACATCCGCGAAGAGGCTGACGTGATGGTCTCCAACGCCATCGCCACCGAACTGATGAAGAGCAACGAAGAGTACGGGCCCGCCTCGGACTCATAGCGGCCCACTCCACCTGGCGCAGCGGGAACGCAAACCCTCGCTGTGGCCTTCCTGCCCATCCCATCCCTGAACGACATGAGGCCAGGCCCGGGGTTGCCGCCCCATCCGCCGGCCAGAACCGGAGCACTCACTTGCGCCCTTCGGCGATACCGCACGCCCCCGTTAAGCACCCGCGACCGCAGGGGGAGGTGACCACTACCGACACCCTCCTCACCGTGGAACAGGCTGCCGAACGCCTCGGCACCGGCGTGCGCTTCATCCGGCGACTCATCCAGGAGCGCCGCATCCGCTACGTCAAGCTCGGCAAGCCCGTACGCATCCCCGAGAGCGCCATCGGCGCGTACATCGAGGAGCGCACCGTTCCGACTCTCGGCGACGCGCGTTCCCGCTTCGGGAAGGCCGCCTGATGGCCGCCCGGAAGCCGCAGCGGCGACGTGAATTCGGCACCGTCCGTCAGCTCCCGTCGGGGCGGTGGCAGATCCGCTACTGGGCTCCGGACGGCAGCCGTCGCACCGCCCCGGAGACCTTCGAGACGCGCACCGAGGCCCAGACCTGGCTCACGCTCACCCAGGCCGACATCGAGCGCAAGCACTGGGTTGATCCCGATGCTGGCTCGATCAATTTCGAGACGTACGCCATGAAGTGGGTCGAGGAGCGCGGGCTCTCCGCCACCACGGAGGAGCTGTACCGCAGGCTCCTGCGCCTGCACCTGCTGCCCGCGTTCGCCTCGGTGAACCTGGATGACATCACGCCGCCGGGCGTGCGCACCTGGCGGGTCGAGCGGCTAGGGACTACCGGTGCGACGACCGTCGCCAAGTCCTACCGCCTACTCAAGGCCATCATGGAGACGGCGGCCGACGACGAGCTGATCCGCCGCAACCCCTGCCGGATCAGGGGCGCCGGCAGCGAGAACGCCAAGGAACGCCCGACGGCCACTGTCGAACAGGTCGACGCGCTCGCTGACGCCATGGGACCGAGGTGGCGGCTGATGGTCTACTTCGGCGCCTACGGGCCCATGCGCCCGGAAGAACAGGCCGCCCTCCGGCGCCCCGACGTCACTCTCGAACCTCTCGCGGTCAAGGTCCGTGACGCCGCGCCCGAGCTGACCAGCGGCCGTCGCGTCGAGGGCGACACCAAGTCGGCCGCCGGAAGGCGAACCGTCTTCCTCCCGGCCTTCCTGTACATCGAGGTGAAGCGTCACCTCGATTGGTACGCCGAGAAGGAACCCGACGGGCTCCTGTTCGTCGGGGAGAGGGGCGCCCCCTTCCGCCGGTCCACCTTCGGCCGCAAGTGGCGCAGGGCCCGGACCGAGGTCGGCCTGCCGGAGGGCTTCCGCTTCTACGACCTCCGGCACACCGGCCACACCCTGTCCACTCAGTCCGGCGCCACGCTCAAGGACACGATGGTCCGCGCCGGCCAGTCCTCGGAGAAGGCGGCGCTGATCTATCAGCATTCTGACGACGGACGTCAGCAGGAGATCGCCAGCAGCATCGACACGCGCGTCTGCGCCGCCCGCGAGAAGGCAGCAGCCATGTAGCCCAGGCGTCTTCGGGGAGCGTGATGCTTCACCAGCGGTGGGGTCCGGTGAAGCATCACGGTGGATCGCACGGGGGTAGCACTCTGGACAGCTGCGTTCCACTTGCCGGCGCCAGCCAGAAGACTCAGGTAGCTGGCCGCGTCAGGTGGCGCCGCCTCTTGGGGCAGGCTACTTACCGGATGGGTGTCCGAACAGTTCGACTCGGGGTGTGAGTCAGGGGCTGAGGTGGTGACGCCGTGAGCGAATACTTAGAAGTCATCTCATTTGGCGAGCCTGCGGTAGCAGATGAGGGTGCAGGCGATGCTGGTGAAGGCCAGGAAGTGGTCGGCCTTGCGTTCGTAGCGA